>NZ_AP025343.1:0-600000 GCF_021654775.1 Paenibacillus azoreducens
GTGAGAGGGGACGGCCCGGTAATAGGGTTGCCCGACTCCGTTGTGAAAGATGAACTTAGATTCTCCGCCTTGCCAAATGGAGATGTTCTCTTCTTTATCACGTTCCCATTCTTCTTTAAATGTGGTTAGCTCATCCATGAACCATTTGGGCATCTTTACGAATCTTTCAGAGTTTTCAGACTTCGGCTTTTTGATTACCTGACCTGCAGCCAAGGATTTATTGATACGAATTGTCTGAGCATTAAAATCAATATCATCCCATTCCAGGGCCAACATTTCGCCGCGTCTAAATCCTCCAAACATGCAGGCCGTGAAGAATAGTCTCCAGTTATTTGGCTCCTTCTGAAGCTCCTTCAAAACTTCAGCGGCCTGTTCAGCATTATAATATCGTTTTGACCGCGTGTCACCTTTAGGCCGATCTACGCCTTCCATGGGGTCTACCTTGATCGATTTCCATTGCTGTGCTCTGCCAAAAACACTTTTCAAGATCGTGTAAATACAAAGCTGCATGCTGATCGAATAATTGACGAGAGTCTCCATGAAATCGACACAATGCATGGTCTTGATGTCTTGTAACCGTTTGTTTTCAAAATACGGTACAATGTGTTTTTTCAAATGGCCGTTATAAGTGTCGATCGTATTCGGAGAGAGCTTATTCAAATATCTAACATATTTGGTTTCAATAAATTCTTTAAACTTAAATTGACCAGGCTGAATATATTCCCCTGACTCTACCTCGACCTTGAAAGCTGCTAGTTCGGCATCTAAGTGATCTTTCAGCTTTTTAGTAGTTTTCAGCAATGACTTGTCCTCGACAGTAATCGTTTTTCGGCGACGATCCCGGGTACCGTCCGGTAACTCCCCTACGTCAACAGTAAGCCGCCAGGAACGTTCCCCGCGCTTCTCAATACTTCCTTTCATTCCCTTCACCTCAAACGTACGTTCTATTTTTGTGTATGATTAACAGCCTTGCGGCTGGAAAGCGCAAAGGTTATGCAACCACTTCTACTACTCGAAGCGGATCGAGAAAAATTATGTAGTTATCAATAGATGTTAGAATGCCATATTTATCTCTATATCGGTCAATTGAATCTTGAAGAAACTCTTCTGTTACTCCTAAGTATTCCGCTATTTCAAATCTGCCGTTAGCATTGGACTTGTAGGCTTGTACAATCGACGAAAGGGGTACAAGCCTTTCATAAGCCCATTGTCTTGCACGCAGCTCCTGTTTTCGATTTCGTATATCACGTTGATCCAGAATGTTTCCAGACGATGTATGATAGTGCCCGAGTTCCTCGGCGAGTATGCAAGCTTTTTCTGTACGGTCATTGAGATCAAACCGAATTCCGATAGATTTATTCTTATATAACCCTTTTGAGCTCCCGCGAAAGGACATCTCAAAAACATCAATACCTAAAGACATGGCCTCCTTTTGAAGCTCTTCATATAGCATCCAAGTCACTCCTTGTTGCGCTTTTCTCTTCTCATTCTAATGAATTCTTTGAATTGTTCTATGTCTTCCAGATCCTCCTCAGTCCACTCATCTTCATCGTGATGGGCCGCAATGGTTTCGAGTGTAGGTCCGAAATCCTGCGACGCTTCTTTCTCTTTTATTTTTTCATAAGAGATATAACTATTTATATCGCCGTCGAACTCGTCTGGAATCTTTTCATCAAACAACCCGTATTTGTCGCGAAATTCAGCAGATGTCATACCGAAAATACTCATAATCTTGTCCTCTAATTTGTCAGTTAGAGGAATTTCTTGATTTTCATATCGGTCTAATTCGGAAGGACTAATTCCTAACAAGGAGCTAAATTCTTCAGCAGAAAGCCCTTGTTCATGCCGCTCCTCTTCGATATAGGGGCCGAGATCAAAAATTGATCCTCTATCAAGGAGGTAATCAAGTGAAACTTTTAGGTAATTCGCAACCTTCTCCAATTTATCGAGAGTCGGTGAACTTTTAGCCCATTTATATATTGATCCTTTTCCAAAACCAAGCTCCTGCTCTAATTTTGGCACAGAAGTTCCTATCTCTTCGCAGAGATGCTGAATATTTTCCAACAACCCCATTATACAAAACCCCATTTCTAAACATAGTAACTGAAAGTATTCATTTTTTATTCTAAAAAACGTTGACTTCATGAAAATATTCAGTTATCATGGTGTCAACAGCTTAATTCAAGGCAAAAAAGGCAACAAAAAACCAGAGGGACTGTGTCCCATTTTAAAAAATCGTTCCCCAACGACGTTTATTTGGTTATGCCTTCTGTACTGATATTAGATTATTTTCAGTCGAGTGTCAATAATTAAGCTGTAAAATTTACAAACTTTAGGAGGGAGGTCTTGAATGATGACCCATTACACCGAATTCGGAGCCGAAGCCAGAAAAATCATGTTCCAGAAAAACATCAAAATGAAAGATGTTGCACAGGAGCTTGGCGTGTCCGTTACTTACGTTTCTGAAATTTTCAAAGGGACTCGACCTGGAGAGAAGCAAAAACCGCTAATCGCAAAAATGCTTGGAATGGAAAGCGAGGTATGTAATCCATGAAGCAGATGCTCCAATTTGAAGGGCGACATTCAATTTTAGTGCTGATGCCGGAAGACGTGACCGTCCCCTTTAAAGGTGACTTCATTATCAGCGCAAAAGATGTGGCAGCGGTTCTTGATTATCGAGGAGAGAAAGCCACGACGAACGTATTGAAATTCTGTAAAGAGGATCACATATATAACGTGACAAATTCAGACCTTCTGAATCGGAAGGTCCGAAAACTTAACAATGCCGGCGAAAAATTTATATCGAACTTATCCCTAAACCGAGTGCTCGGTCAATCGGAGCAGCCCAAAGCAATCCCGTTTCAAGACTGGCTTTATGAAGATATGCTTCCATCGGTACAAAAGACAGGGCACTACGCTCTACCCGGCGTTGAATCTGAATTACTCCACTTCAAGAAAGAGGCGTACATGGTAGAAATCGCGGCCAATGTTCTACGACTTCCAGAAAGCGGACGTTTGAAACTGTTAGGTGATTTCAACCGCCAACATGGTTTATCAATACCGCTACCAGGGTACGCAGACGAGCCGATAACGGAATCGGCCACAGAGTTACTTAAAAAGCACGGGGTTGGTATTCAAACGAAGGCGTTCAATGTCTTGCTTCTAAGTCGCGGAATATTGGAAGAGAAGGAGCGACCTTCAAGTAAAGGTGGGACTAAAACGTACAAATCCCTAACTGATACTGGATTAGAGTACGGAAAGAACATCATTAGCCCTAACAATCCGAGAGAAACAGTTCCTCACTATTACCCCGAGAGATTTAAAGAACTTCTCAACCTCGTAGGGTTGGAAAGGATCGATGCTCCATGACTGCTCTCGAAAAAGCCATTGCTGATATCGTGGCTTTACAAGTGGCCGAAGCAGAGAAGCGGATAATGGAACGCTTATCCGCTGCATCAGATCGGACACTTTCTTTTTCAGAAGCTTGCGATTATCTCAATATGTCTTCCTATTCGCTGAGGAAACTTTGCTTATCGAAGAGCATTCCGCATCGTGTTGTTGGATCTCCTGGAAGCAAAAATCCGAGGTATCTCTTTAGCTCTATCAGCTTGGATCGATGGAAGAGAGATGAAGAAGCTCGGAATTACAAAAGTGGTGGTGAATCCAAATGAGTAAAGTGCTTGATATGGTTGCTCCCGATGTGATCGATTACTGCGCCAATGAGGAATGCGGGGCGGAGATTTACTTCGGTCAGCCGGTGACCAAAATCGGTCATGAACTGGTTTGTTCCGGAGCTTGTCTGATGAAAAAGCTTGGGGCGGTGGTAGTTATCGCTGGGAAGGAGGTGGAAAACGGGAATGGATCTAAAAACTGTGAAAACAGCCGATCTGCTCAATGAGTTAGTAAGCAGACCGGGTATAGAAAAATCAGCTGCTGGACTATATGCCCCCTATAGTTTGAGGGCTAAATATGTTACTCCAAACACTGAGGAGGTTCAGGCAGATGTTCTGCTTATTATCAAGGATTTAACTCATTTAGATGCCTGATAGAAATTCCATACTAACACAAAAGTTTCAATAACCGCGGGGTCATTTGCTCTTTCACAGATGTACGCATGGATATCGCTAAAATCATCGCCATCGGGAAAGAAAGTATCTTTTGAAATGTCTTCAGCAAGATCACCTATTGGAAGATCTACGCCCTTAAAATTTTTAATCCAAGTTTTAAATGTCCAAGGTATAGGTTCGCTGGGTGGCCATAAATAATTCATGGTTAGCCCTCCTTTCTTAAGATATTACAGTCTAATCATTTCTATTTTAACAGATCAGAAAGGGGGCGGAATATCAAAATATGGAGGTGAAAGAGGAAAGTGAACGATCTGATTTGGCGGAAACTTGAGCTTAAGCGCATGCGCTGGAGGTTGTTAAACGGCCGTTGCCAGTGTGATCCGGAAGTGCTGCCGGCTGCGCTGGATTGGCTGAATGGCGAGATTGATAGGATTGAAAAAGAAAAACAGCTTCTCGCGGGGTAGGAGCCCGGGAAGCTGCAAAATCAGCAATTCTAAAGTCAGTGTATCACTGGCGGAAAGGAAAGACAAATGAAAATCTGTTATCGGGAAATCAAATTTCGACCTGATAGCCTTCGTTTAATTGAACAAGTCAACGGCATTATCGATGAATATCAGCAAATGGGTTATTCGTTAACGCTTCGCCAGGTCTACTATCAGCTTGTCGCGCGAGATGTGATTCCGAACAGCGAACGAAGCTATAAAAATCTTGGCAATCTGATATCCGATGGCCGCATGTCCGGCATGATCGATTGGTCGGCCATTGAGGATCGAACGAGAAACCTTCGGAGTAACAGTCATTGGGATTCTCCTGGCTCTATCATTCATTCCGCTGCCTACAGTTATGCCATTGATAAATGGGCGGATCAGGATAACTACGTTGAAGTATGGGTCGAAAAGGATGCCTTGGTCAACATTGTCGGCCAGGTCTGCGGAGAATTAGACGTCCCGTATTTCTCATGCCGGGGTTATGTTTCACAGTCTGAAATGTGGTCGGCGGCTCAACGGCTGCAGGACTTCGCCGAGCAAAAGGATATTCACATCATTCACCTTGGCGACCACGATCCAAGCGGAAAGGACATGAGCCGCGACATTGTGGATCGGCTAGAGTTATTCGGAGTATCTATTCAGTTTCAGCGAATTGCTCTGAACTATGACCAAATTGAGGAGTACAGCCCGCCGCCAAACCCTACGAAGCTTTCAGACAGCCGGGTGTCTGGATACATTGCCGAATACGGACATGAATGCTGGGAGTTAGATGCTCTTCGGCCGGATGTCATCGACAACTTAATTCGGGATGCTGTAACTGATCTTTGCGACATGGATTTACTGGAAGAAGCCAGGATGCGGGAAACAGCATCTAAGGAAACGCTGTACACCGTAGCCCGAAATTGGTCAAAAATCGAATCTGAATATCGGGAGGCGTAATCGTATGAAAGCTACTGGAATTGTTCGATATCTTGATGGCCTGGGTCGTGTCGTTATCCCAATGGAGCTGCGTCGCACTTTGGGCATCGGAGAAAAGGACCCACTAGAAATTTTCGTGGATGGAGAGCGCATCATTCTTAAAAAGTATCAGCCAGGTTGCTATATCTGTGGCGATGTCGACGGGGAGCTGGAGACTTTTTACGATCGTCCTATTTGCTTGAAATGCATCAAGGAGATCGGCAAGCACGCGGAAAAGATCAAAGCTTCATTTTCACCTACTGCTAAATAACCAATTTTTCTTATAGGAGGACTTATACATGCCAGTACAAATTACGATCAACGGAGCTGACGCAGCTGAATCTATTCAGGAATTGTCCGTTTTGGCTGCGGCCATCTCTTCTGGGAAAGCTGCGGCTGCTGCTGCCCCTGCAGTAACGGAAGAACCGAAACCACGTCAGCGGAGAACATCCACTAAAAAAGATGAAAGCAAAAACGATGATGTTGGCCAGGAAGTTGATCTTGACGCCCTTTCGAAGGAAATCGAGGAAGAAATGAAAGCAAAGGAGCAGTCAGAGGGTGATGACGTAGAGATTCCGAGCGTTGTCGACCTTCGGGCCAAGGCTCAAGAGGTTGGGAAAAACGCTAAAGACGGGAAAAAGGCTGTTAAAGCTTTGCTTGATAAGTTTGAAAGCCCATCAGTTTCCGACGTTCCCGAAGATCAACGGATCGCCTTTATGACCGAGCTGGAGAAACTTCTATGACGCAGCTGGCACACGCTGAACGGGCCCATGCGCTCCTGGGGGCGTCAAAGGCAGATCAATGGATAAACTGTCCGCCGAGTGCCAGACTGCAGGAGAACATCCCAGAAAAACGGAGTGAGTATGCCGATGAGGGGACGGGAGCGCATGAGCTATCCGAATTGATCCTGCGTCGGCGGCTGACACCATGCAATTCAGCAGAGCGCAATCGGCTGGATAAGGCTATTTCTGATTTCAAGGCTAGTAACCAGTATTACGGTCCGGAGATGGAGGATGCCGTGACTGCCTATGTTGAGGTGGTCGAAGAGCATTTCATGGCTGCAAAAGCCAGATCAGCGGACGCAATTATCCTGCTGGAAGAACGGCTGGACTTTACGGAATGGGTGCCTGATGGATACGGCACCGGTGACGTTGTGCTTATATCCGACGGTGTACTTGAAGTCATTGACTTGAAATACGGTAAGGGCGTTCCGGTCAGTGCAATCGGAAACCCGCAACTTCGGCTGTATGGCCTGGGTGCCTGGTCCAATTGGAATTATCTTTACTCAATCAACGAGGTACGCATGACGATCGTGCAGCCTCGGCTGGATAGCGTCAGCGCAGACACTTTGCCGCTGGGTGAGCTCATTGAGTGGGCCGAAACGGTTGTCAAGCCCGCAGCCGCGCTGGCTGATGCGGGGGAAGGGGAATTCAAATCCGGGAGCCATTGCCGCTGGTGCAAGGTGAAAGGCAGCTGCCGGGCACGCGCAGACGAGAATATGAAGGCTCTGGCTTACGAGTTCCAGGACCCTGCTCTGTTATCTCTTGATGAAATCGGAAACGTTCTGTACGTGGCTGAACAGCTTAAAGTCTGGGCCAAGGATGTTGAGGATTACGCCTTTGAGCAGGCCAAGAAAGGCGTCCGGATCCCGTCATGGAAGCTTGTCGAAGGTAGAAGCAACCGGACCATTACTGATAAACCTGCTGCAGTGGATATTTTGATTGTTGAGGGGTTCGACGAATCTTCGATCTATAAGCCTCGCGAGCTGCTAGGAATTGGTGACTTGGAGAAGAAGATCGGTAAGAAGGAACTCGCCGCACTTCTGGACGGTTTGATCATGAAGCCCCCAGGAAAGCCGGTACTCGTGCCGGAGACCGACAAGCGGCCGGAGCTGAACAGTGTTGATAATGACTTTGCTGGAGAGGAGTTTGAAGTTTGATGAGGTTGTACGTAATCGTTGAAACAAACAAAAGTAGTTACGGTGATCAACAAATGGTTACTCGAAACTCTGAAAAAGAAGTTATTCAGTATGCAGGGATACTTTCATCACGTAGCGGACTTGAAGACAATATCGAAATTGATCGCATCTTTTCGGTTGATGAGTATGGCAATGTTGACCATCACGAAATTGAGTTCAAAAAGGGCAAGTTGGTTCTATGCACACTGCCCGCGCAAAAATAAAACATTAAAGGAGCACGAACAAATATGGCAATCGATAATCAAACTACAAAATTGGTGACAGGTAAGGTCCGTCTTAGTTATGCGAACGTGTGGGAGCCGCAAGAGAACGATAGCGGGGATCTCAAGTACAGTACGTCAATTTTGATCCCGAAGGACGACAAGGAAACCCTTCGTAAGATCAAGGCGATTGTAGATTTGCTTAAGGAGCAAGCAAAAGCCAAATATAACGGGAAGCTGCCCGCGAAATTTCATACTCCGCTTCGTGATGGTGATGAAGAGAGACCGGACGATGAAGCGTACGCGAACCACTACTTCTTTAACGCAAGCAGTAAGAACAAGCCTGGGATCGCAAAGCCGATCGGTAAAGATCCATCAACAGGAAAGACCAAATTTGCTGAAATTACAGACACGACGGAAGTTTACTCCGGATGCTACTCCAAGGTTAGTGTTAACTTCTACCTCTTTGACACTAAGGGTAATAAGGGGATCGCTGCTGGCCTCAACAACATCGTTAAAGTGCAGGATGGTGACTTCCTTGGCGGCCGCAGCAGCCTGAACGATGATTTTGCCGATGAGGATTTCGATACGGACGATTTTGAAGATGACGATGATTTCATGAACTAATTTTTACAGCTTAGGGGTTTCCGCAGGAGGCCCCTTTTTATACCACAAAATTTTCAGAATCGGAGGAAGTACAAATGAACCCATGGGTGAGTGTGGCTAAGGAACGTCAACGTCAAGAGGAAAAATGGGGACAGCAAGATCATGAACCAATGATGTGGATGGGAATTCTCGGAGAGGAATTTGGGGAGCTGTGCCAGGCAGTGAACGAAACCCACTTTGATAATGGTCCAGAGGCACGGAAAAAGGGTGGCTATGAGAATATGCGAGAAGAGGCCGTTCAGGTTGCCGCGGTGGCAATATCTTTCATTGAAGCTCTTGACCGGCGATATGGACGGGATGACGAATGACACTTCTCCAGATTGACCTTGAAACTTATTCATCCATCGATCTTAAAACATGCGGCGTCCATCGTTACGTTGAGGCGCCGGACTTTGAAATTCTTCTATTCGGCTTTGCCTTTGATGATGACCCGGTCCAAGTGATCGATTTAACCGATTTTCAATCCGTTCCAAAGGACGTCATGGACGCGCTCCGGATGGATGTTACCAAGACCGCTTTTAACGCCGCTTTTGAACGGACAGCCATCGCCAAGCATTTCGGCATAACTTGTGATCCGTCGCAATGGATGTGCACAGCCGTATGGGCACTCACTTTAGGGCTGCCTGGCAGCCTGGAAGGTGTTGCTAAAGCGCTCAAAATCGATGCCCAGAAGGACGCGCGGGGTAAAGCGCTCATCAAGTATTTCTCAGTCCCGTGCAGGCCGAGTAAAGTTAACGGCCAACGTACACGAAACCACCCGTATCATGATCCTGAAAAATGGCAGCAGTATATCGAGTACAATCGCCAGGATGTTGTAGTGGAACGAGATGTCCGGCGGCAACTAGAACGCTTCCCAGTTCCAGAGAGTGAATGGAAGCTGTGGGCTCTCGATCAACGAATTAATGATCGAGGTGTCCGGATAGATAGGGAATTCGTTAATCAGGCTATCACGTGCGCGAAACAGTACTCAGAACGACTGATGATCGAGGCCAAGGAACTGACGGGGTTGGAGAATCCAAACAGTGATGCCCAGCTCAAGGGCTGGCTTAAAGAGAACGGTTTAGAAGTAGAAAGTCTCGCCAAAGATTATATGCCCGCTCTACTTGACGCTGCACCAAACGAGGAAGCATTTCGAGCCCTGGAACTTCGGCAGGAGATGGGGAAAACGAGTAATAGTAAATATGACGCTATGGCTCGCTGTATATGTGATGATGACCGCGTCCGTGGAATCCTTCAATTTTGTGGAGCTAACCGGACTTGGCGTTGGGCTGGCCGAAACGTGCAAATGCATAACTTGCCTAAAAACGAGATTGATGATTTAGCACGGGCGAGGGAGACGTTACGATCCGGTGACTATGAACTTTTGGAAATTCTTTACGGCGCTCCACCGTTCATTCTCTCGCAGCTCGTGCGAACCGGGCTTATCCCGTCGCCTGGTCATAGATTCATCGTTGCGGACTTTGCAGCGATCGAGGGCCGGGTTATCTCCTGGCTGGCTGACGAAAGTTGGAAGCTTGAGGTTTTCAGGACGCATGGAAAGATCTACGAAGCAACGGCTGCGCAAATGTTTGGTGTTTCTTTCGAGACGATCGTTAAAGGTCACGAGAATTATAAGTATCGTCCTTTTGGTAAAGTTGGTGAGCTTGCTTGCGGATTCGGTGGAGGTGTCTCAGCGCTCGAAAAGATGGATAAGAAGAAAGAGATCCCGAAGGACCAATACGATAGGCTCGTTAAGCAATGGCGTGACGCAAACCCGAAGATTAGGAAGCTTTGGTACTCCGCCGAAGAGGCTGCTTTGGAAGCAGTTCGTTCGAAAACAACAGTAAAACTGGCTCACGGTGTTCGTTACCGCTATTCATCCGGCGTTCTGTTTGCCGATCTTCCAAGCGGGCATAGTCTGGCCTACCCAAGTCCAGAAATCAAGCAAGATTCTAAATTCAATAAAGATGGTTTAACCTTTAGGGCTCCGGATAAGAGTGGCAAAATGATTGCACAACGCACTTGGGGCGGAACTCTCGTCGAAAATTTGGTGCAAGCGATCGCGAGAGACTGTCTGGCTGAGAGCTTGATGCGGCTCGATGCTCACGGATATGAGATTGTCCTGCATGTACATGACGAGGCTATCGCCGACGCACCAATCGGCTGGGGATCAGTAGAGGAAATGACGGAGATCATGAGCCAACCTATCGACTGGGCGCCAGGGCTGCCGCTACAAGCTGCAGGATTTGAATGTGACTTCTATCAGAAGGATTAACAGGAGGTGACAGGTGACATGGCTCCGCGTGTAAGTGATAAACCCACAACGCCGGTACCCAGGCGGGAGAATGAACTGAAAGCTTTTGGTCATGGAGAAGTAGTCACCTATCAGTTATCAGACGAGGAACTGGCAAAGTATCGGGCTTTGCCGGTTCCGGATAAAAAGGAAAAAATGCCCGTTGGTGTCCGGATTGTTCACACAGAAACTCAACTGCAGCGGCGCAGGGATCAAATGAAGGAGGAGAACGGCATGCCATTACCTAAAGAAGGGCCCACTTGTGGCTTAACCAAGGAGATCCTGATCGAGCAAGTAGCAAAGGGAGAAACGTTCTCCAGCATTGAGAAAGCTTGGGGGATGAAGTATAACGCCATTCACTATTGGATTAAGAAGTGGGGCCTTAAAGGTATCACTCCAGAAATAGCACAGGACTTGTTGAGCGAATCGACACAGCCAGGTAATTCGAAGACTGAGCAACCTCTATTACGAGAAAGTGACGTACCGAGTGGCATTGAACTGCAGGCAGAAGTCGATAAACTCCGTTTAGCAAATAAGACAATTCAATCAGAATGCGACCGGCCTGCTCCGCGACGTGACGAATATCGATGGCAGTTGATGAATTATCCGAACAGGTGGCTGTCATGACGAGCTCCTTGGCTTACTGAACAAGACGAAAAGCCGCTTGAGTGAGTTGGAAAGGAGCATGCCGATCTGGTGATCAGAATGAACAACTCAGTGCAGCTGCAGAAACAATTAAAAAGGATCCAAACAGTACCTATGAAACCTTGTCGAGCTTGGCGTGCTGCAGAAGCCATCTGATCCAGTCAATCATCCCGGACATTATACGCGAGGCGGGATCGAGTGCATCGATGCAATTGAGGCAGCGACAACGGCTATCTGGGCCAGAGGCGTACAATACCGGAGCCGCAATCAAATACCTCTGGCGCTGGAAGTGGAAGAACGGCAGAGAGGATCTACAGAAAGCTGCATGTACATTAAGCGCTTGATCAGAGAATGAACTGTATTAAACCGAAAAAAGTGGCTGGTTAATCCAGCCACATCTCTTGTTAAATTTGGCGTTCTACTTCTTTTTATCTTTTGAGCTCTTTTATACTTTTGATATTGATGTAAGAATCAAGGTTGGCTTTAAGAATTGATCTTGGTTTAGGGTAACACTAAAGTTCTACTATGGTCGATCAAAGAATTGAGTATTTCATCATACTCATTCGGTTTAGATCTAAAAGGTCGAAGCCAAATTAGAAACTATCGAATCAATAGCAACATAATATTCATCTCGAAGATCAACATCATGGTAACAGCATTTCTTCGTGAGTTAGTCGGTTGATTTTGTTATTGATTCTCGTGACCTGATTCTGTAAGTCAGCTACCATTTCTATCAGTAGTTTGTCTGATGTTACCGAGGTTTCATTGAGTTCAGCAACTTTAAATTGGCCAAATTCTTTAAAATACAGAGGAGTCAGGTTCTTTTGAGCTTTCTCATATGTAGCCAAACTCTTCTTGCAAGCTGAGCTTTGAATTCGACCATTTTACTAAACGTAAATCTCTTGGATAAGAAAGATGCTCTATGACTTGTGTATCAAAGAATACGATGTTCGGTCATCTTTTATTATCACTGTCGTCTATCAAAAGCTAATCTCATTCCCAATTCAAACATAACATTTGCGTTTTTGCAGCTAACGTCGCAAATGATGACGTCCGAACTATAAATATTATGAATTATCCTTTTTTGAATTACTCCAATGTCATCTGCATCACTTACAAGTGTTACTGAGACGTCGTATTGCTCAATATCGGTTACAGCTTCAACTAATATTGTTTTAACTTCTGACCAGTGGTCTGCGGAACAATCCTCGATTGGAGAAATAGGCATTACAAGACCAACTTTTAGTTCTTTTTATCTGTCATAATGTGCCTCCAGGATAATTTATATAGGAATATTATACCAACCTTGTTACTTATACGTATACTAAAAGATTCATATGAAAGCTTTGGAGGTTTTGTCGATGGTTGACGACCAAGGAGGATACTTGCTTGATATTTCATGTGGCAAGCACCGGGCCGATACGAACTGGAAAACTGAATATCTAACCTGGATGAGTTCGTGGACCGGCTGCGGAAGGTCCGGCGGACAGCGGAGACAATGGCACAATACGACGCCATGAACAACGTCGCCCGTGGCAAGGTGAAAGACGGTCCGGCTTTCGTCGGCGGGCTTGTTCGCACGGGCGGCGAAAGAAGGAGAATGTCGACAGCCGGAGCCTGGTCACACTTGATATCGATCGCGGAGATGACGATTTCCTATTTTCCGCTGAGCTGGTGCTGGAGGACGGCATATGCCGTCTACTCCACACACAGCCACCGGCCACAGAAGCCAAAATACCGCCTAATTATACCAGCTGATCGGAACATGAGCCCTGACGAGTATGCAGCGGTCAGCCGCAAACTGGCGGAGCAGATCGGCATGAACAACTTCGATAAGACGACTTTTGACGTTCACAGGCTGATGTATCTTCCCAGTTGCAGTAAGGATGCGGAGCCGGTACTGGAAGTTTATGAAGGGCGCCGCTGAACGTTGACCGCGTGCTGGATGAATATGAGGACTGGACAGATGTGATGTCCTGGCCCCGACATCCAGAAGCAAAATCGCCTGCGCAGCTTGCAGCGAAGCGCGCACAGGATCCGCGGGAGAAGTTTGGCACGATTGGTCTGTTTTGCCGGGCATTCACGATCGAGGAAGGAATCGAAAGGTTCTTGTCCGATGTTTATGCTCCCGGTTCGATGCCGAACCGCTACACATACACCGTGGAAGCAGCGGGAACGGGCTGGAGTTTACCCCGATCAGGATCTTGCTTATTCGCACCAGGATAGCGATCCGGTAGCGGATGGCCGCACTTATAACTTATTTGATCTTGTCCGGGTTCATAAATTCGGCCATCTGGACGAACGAGTCAAGGAGCACACGCCGGATGCCAAGAAGCCGAGTCATATGGCCATGGAGCAGTGGCCGCCCAGCTGCCAGAAGTAAAAAAACTCTCCTTTGCTGAACGGCAGGCAGACTTCGCGGAGATGGCCGACGACTTTGACGTTGATGACGAGGAACCAGAGAAAGAAGACTGGAAAACCAATCTTGAGCTGCACCATAAAACGGGTATGCCGCTGCCGACGGCGGGTAATGTCGAGCTTTTTCTGACTAATGGAGTATGGCGGACGTACTGGCCTATGACGCATTCGGTAATACGGAGGTTATCCGGAAGGCTTTACCTTGGCGGGATCCGGAACGCCCAGGACGGTCATACGAACCTTGGCTTGGGCTGATGACAAACGGCTGCAGCATTGGTTCGCCAAAGTACACGGAATCAGTTCGGCCAAGACGATTCAAAATGCTTTACGGAGGTTGTTCACCGAAACACGTTCCATCCTATTAAAGCCTATGTTGAGAGCGCAGCATGGGACGGTGTGCCGCGTGCAGAACGGACATTTATAGATTACCTGGAGCGGCGGATACGCATTACACTCGGCAGGTGACTCGGAAGATGCTGCTGGCAGCTGTCACGCGGCTTTATCGTCCTGGCTGCAAATTTGACCAGATGTTGGTCTTGGTTGGCCCGCAGGGTGCCGGAAGAGCTCACTTCTGGCGAAGCTTGGCCGGAATGGTTCAGTGACAGCTTACGGACGTTTGAGAACAAAGAAGCCGGTGAGCATTTGCAGAGCGGCTGGATCTTCGAGATCGGCGAGCTGTCGGCCATGAAAAAGACGGAGGTTGAAGAGGTTAAGGCGTTCTTGTCCAAGACTGAGGACCGCTACCGGGTAGCGTACGATCGGCAGTATCGGAGTTCCCGCGGAAGTGCGTCTTTTTCGGGACGACAAATACCCGTGATTTCTTACGGGACGCGACGGAACCGTCGTTTTTGGCCAATTGAGGTTTTCCCTGATCGTGCTGAGAGAAGCCATTGGACGATCTGAACGATGAAGAGGTTAGCCAAATCTGGGCTGAGGTTTTGAGCTGGTTTAAGGCGGGGAAACCTTGGAGCTGGACAGCGAGGCCGCATGGAGGCAGAGCGGCAGCAGGCTTCACATATGGAGACGGATCCGAGAGAAGGGCTTATTCAGGAATGGTTGGATACGCCGCTAGAAGATGAAATGGACGGCCTACGGATGATTTACGTAACGGGTGTGTGCGGCCCAAATTTGGACGGAATGTCTTGGCAAGAAACGCGGTGATCTCCGTACCTGGGAGTCAAAAGAAATCACGGATATCATGAGACGCATACCTGGTTGGGGTGAAAGAAAGGGCAAAGCAAAGGTACCCGGATACGGTGTTCAACGTGTTTTTGAACGGTTGCCGTAGAAGGTTGCCGAAGGGTTGCCGTGGTTGCCGTAAACGGTTGCCGACGTTGCCGAAGATTGCCGAGAAATCGCATCAACGGCAACCGCCGGAACCCTAATAGCATCAAGGCTTCACAGATTTAAGTTGCCATGGTTGCCGTAAATTCTACTATTTTAATAAAAATATAAATTAACCCATATAGCACATAGGCATATATAACTTAAACGCGTAAAAACGCAGTACGCGCGTATAGACGGCAATTCGGCAACCTTAGAAAGGAGTTATCGAGATGAGAGAATCAGCACTGGAGCGTCGCTTGGTTCGGGAAGTAAAAGATATTGGCGGAGAGGCACCCAAATGGGTGAGCCCAGGAAACCGGGGAGTACCAGACCGGATTGTACTCTTACCGAATGGTCAAACGATATACGTCGAGATGAAAGCTCCCGGGAAGCATCTGTCCCCTTTGCAGGAGCGCTGGAAACGGAAGCTACTGAAAATGGGGCACAGGCATTACAAAATAGATTCGAACGAGGACATTGACCGGTTCATTCAGGAGGTGATGCCGAAATGAAGTTCATCCCACACGTTTATCAGGACTATGCAAGAAAGCGGATCATAGATACGAATTTTATTGCCTTATTGCTGGAGATGGGCTTGGGTTAGCAAAACGGTAACTACTTTGACGGCCATAGACCAATTGCTGAATGACTACTTTGATGCTTGTAAAGTATTGGTGATTGCGCCGCTTCGAGTGGCGGAGGATACCTGGGCCCGCGAGATTGAGAAATGGGATCATCTGCAACACCTTCGGATCAGCAAAGTTTTAGGAAGTGCAACCGCACGCCGGAAAGCACTGAAAGCCGATGCCGACATTTACGTGGTCAACCGGGAGAATGTGGAGTGGCTTGTTAGCGAGTACGGCAGCAAATGGCCGTTTGATACGGTGGTGATTGATGAGCTTTCCAGCTTTAAGAATAGCAATTCCAAGCGGTTCCGGGCTCTTCGCCGGGTTCGGCCGATGATGAAACGAGTGATTGGCTTGACCGGCACGCCAGCGCCGAACAGTCTTATGGATCTCTGGGCGCCCATGTATCTGATCGATCAGGGCGAACGCCTGGGCAAGACAATAACCGGCTACCGGGACAAATACTTTAATCCCGGTGCCCGCAGCGGCCATGTCGTTTACGAGTGGAAAGCCAAACAGGAAGCCGAGGAAAGGGTGTACGAAGCGATATCGGATATCGCTGTCAGCATGAAAGCCGAGGATTGGCTGGAGCTACCTGAACGGATTGACCGAACCATTCCAGTGTCCTTGAGTCCGAAAGCCCAAGAACAGTATAGGAAGTTGGAAAAGGAACTGCTGCTTCCTTTCCTGGACGCGGATGTCGTCGCGCAGACAGCAGCCGTCTTGAGTAACAAGCTGCTGCAGCTGGCCAGCGGTGCTGTCTACGACGAGGATAAAGGTGTAAAGCTGATCCACGACGCCAAGCTGGATGCTTTGGAGGATGTGATCGAGGCGGCGAACGGTAAACCGGTGATGGTTTTCTATAATTTCAAACACAGCTTATCCCGAATCCAAGAGCGATTCCCGCAAGCGCGGATCCTGAGAAAGGGGAAAGACGGTATCGAGGATATCAGGGCTTGGAACAATGACGAAATACCGCTGCTGCTGCTACATCCGAAGTCAGCAGGCCATGGACTTAACCTCCAGGAGTCGAGCTGCCGGATGGTTGTCTGGTTTGACCAAATTTGGAGCCTAGAAGAAGATCAGCAGGCTAACGCCAGGGTACATCGGCAGGGAGTACGGCACAACATTGTTGTGATCCGGTTGGTAGCTGAGGGGACAATGGACGAGGACGTGGTAGCTGCACTGGAACGTAAGGCAGCTGGACAAGATGCCTTGATGGAGGCAGTTAAAGCAAGAATAGAGAGGGTGAAAACGGCATGACTAATAATACAAGGCCATTTAATTTACGGTTTAAAGTTTGCACCGAATGCCATAAACGTTACAGATTAGCTTATTTTCCAAGACATAAATGCGAATCCGAGGTGAAGTCAGATGTCAAATGCAGCGGCGACCGCCGAGCAGAGAGTGATCGAGCAGCTAAAACAATATAGGCAGATTCAGGCGCGCATCAAAGTATTATCGTCCTATGATGTAGGGGCCGGAATTACGGTGTCCCGGCTAAACGAGGATGATCAGCTGCAGGAACTGCACGCCAGGCTACGGAGGCTGCCAAGTTACATGTACCTGTCAGCTTACGAGCAAAGGCTGGAGCAAACGGCACATGCATATCTTGAACAGTATCCGGCAGGAGTAAGGGCGCAAAAGAGAGCCATTCCGCCGCGTGGAGTTGATGGAGAGGACAGTCAGCTGCTGCGGGAGATCCGCAGGAAGATTCAGAGGGTAATCGAAGCAAGAGGGTATGAAGATAGCCCAGATAAAATTGACGAGGTTCTGGACCGCCTTTCTGAACTTCAAGACTTGCAGGCTGAGATTAACCGAATCGATACTGTGCTGAATGCACTTGAACAGTATAAACCGGATTACGTGAGATTGTTGCGGGTGCACCTGATCAATGGCGAATCATGGAATAAAGCTGCAAAGGAGTTGAACATCTCCAAGGATGTTTTTTACCGCTGGAGAAAGAGTGCTTTAAAAGAGTACGAAAAATTAGCGAATTAAATGCGAACAGAACGAGAACACAAACCGGAAATCCCGTGTTAATATGATAGTGTACCAGAAGTGTAAGAGTATCTTATGCACCTCTCATCAATATGCAGATGGCAACTCATATGATGGAGGGTGGTACAGGCGGATCATTGTCCGCCTCTTGATTTTTGGTACTTCTAACCTTTTAGATAGGTCGCATTCATAACAGAGTGCGGCCATTTTTATTTTCTTAGGAAAGGATGACGGCCAATGAACAAACAAACTGAATACGTGAGTAGTGGCGGCATTGGAGTAGTTGGGATGCTGGGCATAGCTTTTATCGTGCTTAAACTAACAGGCGCGATTGATTGGTCATGGTGGTGGGTGACAGTTCCGTTTTGGGGTTACTCTGCGATTACGATTCTGGTATTTGTGGTCTTGTTCACGTATTACCTGATCAGAGATAGCAAGCAGTGAGAGGAAAGGATTTGGTGAGTAATGGGTGCAACGATGATCATTTGTGATGCCGGATGTCAGAATAAGTTTGTGGTTGATAGGTTCATGAGCGCGCGGATCGGGGGCGGCGTAGAAAAAGTGTACATCGTTTGCCCGCATTGCCATCGTGAATATGTGGCTTCATACACTGATCCGGAAATTAGGGACCTACAAATAAGAATCAGAAGGGTGCAGAAACGGTTTGCTAATCCACGGGCTGATAGGGTCAAAGCTGCGCAACGTGAGGCTGAGATCCAGACGCAGATCAAGGAGAAGATGGAAGCGTTACGGGCGCGGATAGAAGGTACACACGATGATGGTGAATGACTTCTATAAGTCCACAAGTTGGAAGCGCAAAAGAAAGAAGATACTTCGTAGAGATGTCTACGTGTGCCGAGAGAGCAGAAGGTACGGTAAGACTGAACCGGCTACAACGGTACATCACATTTATCCTTTGGAGTTTTATCCAGAGCTTGCGCTAGAAGATTGGAACCTCATATCACTCTGCGAAAAGCAGCATAATGCCATGCATGACAGAGTAACGCATGAAATCACAGAGCTTGGCAGGCAATGGCAAGAAAGAGTGAGGCCACAATTTGAGGAATGGATGGAGAACAACAAGAGAGGCGATACGCAGCATAGTTAGTTGACAGCGCATGTCGGCCATCAAAACAAATGGCACAACGGAATGATGCAATGCTATTAGATTTTGGTGGAGTTATTGCATTCCGTTTTGTTCAGAGAAAAAATTGATATTCATCCGTTTTCATGGAATTTTCAAAACGCTTTAGTGAGATGAAGCCCCCCTCCCTTCGAAAAGTGAGAGATGGGCGTAGGGGACCGGGGCGGGGAGCCATTTCCAATAGAGCGAACTTCATAAAACTTTTTTTCGGGGAGGTGAGAGCATGGCGAACGTGCCGACGAAGGAAACAATTAAGCGCAGAACGATAGAAGATATGAAAAGTCTCGGAGTGCATAAACCTCAGTATAATCGCGTGGTTGACTTGTATGCCGAACTTGTTTTTCAGTTCCTAACACTGAATAAAAAATTTGAAGATGAAGGATATAAATACGAAAGTTTTACCGCTGCAGGAGGTGCAAAAAAGTCACCTATTGTTGCAACCCTAGAGTCGTTACGTAAGGATATATTGGCATACTCCGACCGCTTGTGTCTCAATCCGAAATCCCTTGAAAACGTAACAGTGGAGAAGAAAGGCAAGTCAGCTTTAGCAGCAGCCTTGGCTGAGATGGATGAGTAAATTCAAAAACTATGACATCGTGATGGAGTATGCCAACAGCATCATAGAGGGCAGGAAGGTAGCTAACAAAGAGATCATCCAAGCATGTAAGAGGTTTTTGAGGGATTTAGAAAACCAGGCATATGATTTTAACCCCAAAGATGCTGAATTTGTCATAGGAATAATTGAAAAGACATTCGTTCACCAAAAGGGTGAAGATATGGAGGGTTACCCATTACGAGGTAGGCCTTTTTTGTTACAGCCGTGGCAGAAGTTCATCGTTTACAACATCTGCGGTTTCTTTCATAAAGGAACTAAGTTAAGGAAATACAAGGAAACATTTGAGATGTTGCCGCGAAAACAAGGTAAGACGCCTTTTAAATCAGCGTTGGCATGGGGATTAGGCTTGCTCGAAAGACGTTCTGGCGCTGAAATAGTAATCGTTGGTGCTCAACTCAAACAAGCGCTGCAGAGTTTCAACTTCCTACACTTCAACCTGAAGAATATGGGGGAGGAAAAGAACTTTCGCATCCTGGACAATAACCAGGAGCACAGTATAAGTGGCGAATTAGGCGATGGATACCTACGCATTGAAACAATAGCCGGCAATAGTGACCGGATGGACTCATTAAACACGCTCATTCAGATCCTTGATGAGCTTCATTTATACCGGAACGCGAGTCAGTACAACACGATTAAAGAATCAGGAAAAGCGTATCGGAATAGCTTGTGTATCGGCATCACGACAGCGGGTGACAACATGAATAGTTTCTGCTACAACCGTATGGTTTATTGCCAAAAGGTATTGGAAGGTACGGTGACGGACGAGCAACTATTTGTGTTTATCGCAAAAGCTGATCAAGATCCTGAGACTGGAGAGGTAGACTACACGAATCCAATCGAACACGAAAAGGCGAACCCAAATTACAATGTGTCCGTGTCCGGTCAAGAACTGATGAACGATGCAATGCAAGCTCAAAACGATCCGCAGCAGCGCAAATCATACCTGGCTAAGTCGCTGAACATTTACACGTCAGCCATGAAGTCATACTTCAATATTGACGAGTTCAAAGCTAGCGACCGTAAATACAAATGGAGAATTGAAGATTTAGCGAAGTTACCTATTGATTGGTTTGGCGGTGCTGACTTATCTAAGCTTCACGATTTAACGGCTGCAGCACTGTATGGCAATTATAACGGAGTAGACATTATTATTTCTCATGCCTTTTTCCCGGTTGTTGCTGCCGCACGAAAAGCAGAGGAAGATAATATACCTTTGTTTGGTTGGAAAGATGAAGGCTTGCTAACGATGTGTAATACTCCGACCGTGAATTATGATGACATCATTAAGTGGTTTGTAGACATGAAATTAAAGGGGTTCAAGATTAAGCAAGTTGGTTTTGACCGCAAGTTTGGCCGTGAATTTTTCTTGGGCATGAAGAAAAAAGGGTTTAAGATCGTTGATCAGCCGCAGTATTTCTATAAAAAATCAGAAGGGTTCCGCAGGATCGAGAAGCAAGCTAAGGACGGGAATCTGTATTATCTACATTCACAGGCTTTTGAATATTGTATTCAGAATGTTCATGCCATTGAAAAAACGGATGATATGATTCAGTTTGAAAAAATCATGCCAGAGCAGCGGATTGATATTTTTGACGCTTCTGTATTTGCGGCTGTGCAAATGCTTGAGAACATGGAAAAGAGAACGAATGCTGAACAATGGTTGAGGGGTTGATAAAATGCAATGGATCAAAAGGAACATTAGCGATATGATGCTCGCGGCTGGCGTAGTTTCAATATCCATAGGAATGTTCATATGGTCAGTTCCAATTGGGTTTGTTGTAACAGGGGCAATGTTGGCGGGCTTGGCTTACTTGACAGAAGGCGGTGATTGATAATGGGATTTCTAATGCGGCGGAGTAAACAAGTGCGAGCTGCCCCAGCCGCACCAGGGCTATTTTTACAAGGTGATGACTCATTATTAGCCTGCGGGTATACGCGGCTGAGTGACAATCCAGAGGTAAAGATGTGTGTCCATAGAATAGCAGAGCTTATTTCGTCAATGACCATTCACTTGATGCAAAATACCGATCACGGGGATGTGCGGGTCCGGAATGAATTATCTCGTAAGCTTGATGTCAATCCGTACTCACTGATGACGCGCAAAGCGTGGGTATACAATATCGTCTATACAATGATGTTGTCTGGACGCGGTAACTGTGTTGTATACCCAAGGATCAAAAGCGGGCTGATTGATGAGTTGATTCCGCTTAAGCCATCAAGTATTGGTTTTATGGACACTGATACAGCCTACAAGGTTGTTTATCAAGGTGTCCCATACGATCATGATGAAGTGCTGCATTTTATAATCAATCCGGATCCAGAGCGTCCATATATCGGCACTGGTTATAAAGTGGTTCTCAAGGATATCACTGACAATCTCAAGCAAGCGGCGAAAACGAAAAATAGCTTCATGTCAGACAAGTGGAAGCCGTCGCTTGTTATCACTGTCGATGCCTTGACCGGCGACCTCGCTACGCAAGATGGCCGTGACGAAATACTTCAGAAGTACATCGATGAAACAAGTGGAGGAAAGCCGTGGGTTATTCCGGGGGACTTACTTAAAATCGATCAAGTAAAACCACTATCCTTAAACGATCTCGCGCTAAATGATGCAGTACAAATTGATAAGCGAACAGTGGCCGGCATCTTCGGAGCGCCGCCTTTTTTTGTTGGTGTCGGAGAATTTGATCGTGAAGAATATAACAACTTCATTGACACTGTGATCCTCCCAATGGCAAAGGGCATAGAGCAGGAAATGACTCGGAAGCTTATCTATTCTAGCGAGATGTACGTCAAATTCAATCCGCGCTCACTTTACGCCTATTCCATCAAAGAATTGGCTGAGATCGGGATGAATATGTACACACGCGGGTTGGCGGAGGGAAATGAGGTACGAGATTTGGTTGGTATGTCGCCGAAAGATAGCTTGAATGAACTTGTAATCCTTGAAAACTACATCCCCGCGGGCATGATCGGTGACCAAAAGAAATTAAAGCAAGGAGGTGACGAAGGTGCGTAATTTAGTCGAAATCCTGGAAGAGGTTAAACACGGCAACAAACCAGAGTATGAAGAATTGCTCTATGCCCTTCTTGCATACGCTTCGATGTTCAATATAGAGCATCGTCAACTCAGAGAAGAATTGATGCGAGATAAACCCCAGCCTCTTTTTCTTCGAGATATGAAGTTGAAAAACTCCTTCGATATGTACAAGCGTGCACTGAACACTGATCCGAAGGACTGGCTCGGCTGGTCCAATGATCCAGAAAACCCGGAGTATCAGAAGATTCTACGGGCAGGTGCAAATCTAATAGATAATGCGGCGGCTAGGGGAAAGGTGGTGAATGAGATTGAGGGACACACGGCAGACACGCAGTTTGAAAAGCGAGCTCAAAACGCGGTCCAGTGATAATGCTGGCGATATGGTGATCGAAGGTTATTGGGCTGTATGTGGCCGTGAAACGGAGCTCTGGGATGGCGCTTATGAGGAAATTGCACCCGGTGCATTCAACAACACACTCACGAATGACATTCGGGCGCTCATCAACCACGAGACAAGACTTGTTCTTGGGCGAAACAAATCCGGCACATTAGATCTTCGGGCTGACTCCTACGGCCTATGGGGCAGCGTTAAGATCAACCCCAATGATACCGACGCTGTTAACCTATATGAGCGAGTGAAGCGCGGAGACGTAGATCAATGCTCGTTCGGATTTAACATCGTCCGCGAGCTGACTGATTGGCGCGATGACGGAACCGTTAAATGGACGATCCAAGAGGTTGAGCTCCACGAGGTTAGCGTTGTAACATTCCCTGCCTACGAGGCTACCGGCGTCCAAGCACGAAAAGCCGAAGTCGAGCAGCACCGTCAGCGGCAGCTGCAGCAACGAAAACACCAATTGAAAGAGAGGTTGAAACGAAATGGCACTAAGACAACTGATGCTGGCTAAGAAAATCGAACAACGCAAGGCGGCTCTGGCCGAACTAGTCACACAGGAGGAGGGGTTTAATACCAGATCAGCAGAACTGGAATCGGCCATAGACGAGGCTCAGAACGACGAAGAAATTGCAGCAGTCGAGGAAGAAGTCGGCAAGCTTGACGGTGAAAAGTCGGAGCTGGCAGAAAAGAAATCAAAGCTAGAAGGTGAAATTGCGGAGCTTGAGGGAGAATTGGAACAACTCAATAGCAAAGCTCCTAGTAATGATACCCGAAGCAAAGCTCAAGAAAATGAAAGAGGTGGACAAGAGATGAACAAAAGAACGACTAATCAGGATTACTTCACACGTGAGGTCGAGGACTTTTACTCTGAACTACGTTCCCGGTTGAAGACGCGGGCGAATGGAAACGTGCTGCCGGCAGGAGAATCCGGAGCGGAATTGATCATTCCGGACATCATTGTTAACCGTATCCGTGAACGGATCGGCGATTATACAACGCTGTATCCGCTTGTTGATATTGTTCGCGCAGGCGGCCGAGTAAAACTGATTCTTGATGTAGATACAAAAGAAGCTGAATGGGTTGAGATGCGCGGCGCTCTTAAAGAGGAAGACGACTCGAAACTGACAGCAGTCGAATTTGATGGTTTCAAGGTTGGCCGCGTCGTATACATTGATAACTCTTTGCTGGAAGACAGCATTATCAACTTGGATGATTACCTGACCAAGCGGATTGCACGATCGATTGCGAAAGCTCTCGATAAGGCCATCTTGGTTGGTACGGGCAGCAAAGATAAGCAGCCTGAAGGTATTCTGCCAGCCATCCCAGCCGCGAATAAGAAAAAGGCTAAAGCAGATTATAAAGAACTTATTCCGCTGCTTGGTTTGATCGACACAGGTGAGGATGCTACTGGCGAAATCATTTGCGTTGTCCACCGTCAGACGTATTATGCAAAACTCGCTACTTTGTCCCTGCACGTTAACTCTGAAGGTAAAGATGTGGTGATGTTGCCGAATTTGGCGCAGCCGAACTTCCTGGGATTGCGCGTAGAGTTCAACAACTACTTGCCAAAGGATAATTTATTGTTCGGTGTGTTCGATAAGTACACTCTTATTGAGCGCGAAGGAACAAGGATTGACATGTCCGCTCACTACAAATTCCGTGAAGATCAAACAGCCATTCGAGGACTTGGTCGCTATGACGGCAAACCAGTAAAGCCTGAATCTTTTGTACTTGTTGATATCTCTGGCACCACTGGCGGTGAAACGGGGGAATAAACGCTTTCAGCAGCCCCGTGATTCCTGATCTAGAAGCCATGAAGAAGCCGCAGCTATTAGCCTATGCGGCGGAACAGGGAATCGAGGTTGAATCAACTAAGTTGAAAGCTGATATTATTACGGCCATCAAGGGGGCGATGGGATGGACGTAGAACAAGTGTTAGGATTGGTTAAAGAAAGGCTCGGCATCCGCTCGAATGTTAGGGATTCATACATTACCGCCATTGTGCAGGGCGTTATAACTGAATTAGAAGATGAGCAGGGTTTGAAGCTTGAGGCCGACAACTTCTCTCATCTTCTTTTCGTTTGTGACTTTGTAACATGGCGGTATCAAAGCGTCAGTAACAGCGAGACGAATTTTACCGGTCAGCCGATATCAATGCCGCGGCACCTTCAATTCCGTTTGCACAACCTAATAATACATGTCGGAGGTGGCAAAAAATGAAGCGCAGATCATGGGACGAAGTTGTAACATTAATTGCCATTGCCCCTGGCGAGGATGAAGCGGGTTATCCGACACCGCCAAAAGAGTTTCCGCGGGAGGTTTTGGCCAACAAATTAAATGTTAAGGGAATCGAGTTTTATGCTGCTAACCAAACTGGAATGAAGGCGGATTGCATATTTGAAGTACACGCCTTTGAATATGAGGGCGAGAAGCTGCTTGAATATGAAGGCAAACGGTATGCAGTCATCAGGACCTACGGGACTAATGACGAAACTCTGGAATTGACCTGTTCTGACAAGCTGGTGATATCATGAGTATTGAACTACAAGGCGTGGATCAGATGCAGGCGGCCATTCGTCGGAAACTTGAGGCAGGGGTTATCAAAATGGAGAACCAGGGGCTCAAGGAAGCCGGCGAAATATTAGCCCAAGCTCAACGGGAAAAGGTCCCGGTGAGTACCATCGAACATGTTCACATGCGGGATGATATTAAGGTCAGTCCTGTACGCCGCCAAGACGGTTTGCGGTCTGTAACGATTGGACCTGGTAAAAAAACTGCATGGCGGGCGCATTTTTCGGAGTTTGGAACGAGAAATCAGCCTGCGCAGCCGTTCATCTACCCAGCGTTCCATGAAAATAAGGTCAAAGTCGCCCAACTTCTT
Organism: Paenibacillus azoreducens; assembly: GCF_021654775.1. NCBI lineage: Bacteria > Bacillati > Bacillota > Bacilli > Caryophanales > Paenibacillaceae > Paenibacillus > Paenibacillus azoreducens. The sequence goes on from NZ_AP025343.1 coordinate 25,726, forward strand.
GCAAATACAATGCGAAGGGGGATGGCTGAAGGATGATGATTGATCTTAAACCAAAAATCACTCAAGCGCTGCGATCTAATGCAGCGCTTATTTCTTTGCTAGGGAGAGACACAAAGGGAAATGTGAAGGTGTATGCGGAAACTGCTAAAGAAGTTGACCTGCCATATGTAACGATCTTTGAGCTAGTCAACTTTGATAACAAGTACTTGGACGATGTCCCGGTAAGTTCGGATATTCATTTTCATATTGATGTCTTTTCCGCTTGGAACACCGGACCCATAGCTGTTGCCGTGAATCAAGCAATGGAGGACCTTGGGTTTATTCGTACAGCAGCAGTTGATCAAAACGAAAAAAACACTGGGACTTTTCACAAAATTCTACGATACAAAATTATTAATTATGGGAGTTGATTAATTTGCCAGAAGAAGCAAAAAGAGAACGGGCTGCAGTCGGCCTTAAAAATATTCATTATGCGATTTGTGAAAAGGACGATAAAACTGGGGTAAAGTATGGCACACCTAAGAAAATTGCGCCTGCGTTGACTGCAAACGTTGAACCAACTATTAACTCTGCAGTACTCAACGGCGATGACGGACCGGTCCTGGTGGCAGATGCTTTAGGGGAGATCAAAGTTGAGATCGGAGTATCTGATATTCCTTTTGAAATCCAAGCTGAATTGTTAGGATCAAAGATAAATCCCGATACAGGACTGTTAATTGACAACGCCAATGATCAAGCACCAGAGGTCGCGCTAGGTTACCAAAGAACAATGAGTGACGGTACCTCGCGGTTTACTTGGCTGCTAAAAGGTAAATTCAGGAAGGACAAGGAGGAGGCAAAAACGAAGGAAGGGACCCCATCTTTTCAAACTCCAACGATTGAGGGGACATTTTTGAAACGCGCATATGACGATAACTGGAGATTCCGCGTGGATAGTAGCAATGCAAAGAGCGCGGATTTAGTAAAAAACTGGTTTGAAGCTGTCCCAAGTGAAAACCCAAACCCGTAGGTCCCCGCATTCTCGGTACTTTGAAGGCGGGGACTGATCTTGTTTTAAATACTGGTTTTGGAGCCAGTCTGGATACAACGCAAGCAGGTGCTACAGGTGGATCTTGCGCTAAGTTTGAATTCAGCGACAAAGGGAACGGCAAAGCCACAATCAGCGGCGGAGTTATTGAGGGGATATTAGGCAACAAAGCAGGGCAATACACTGCACGAGCGAGAGTGAAAGCAAACATCAGCACATCCACGCGGCCATTATTCGCTCTTTCCGTTCAAGACTCTAAAACGTTCGAACCGTTCCCGATAGCCAAAGGTAGCACAGAAACATCAGATAAAATGTTTTCAGCTAAAGATATCGGATTGGATTGGACATTTGTTGAAACTTCATTCTACTGGGATGGGGTAACTCCAATTGAACTCTGGACGGGCCGACAAGGAGGCTATGAACCTGATGTTGCATTTTGGGAGGACATAGTTGAGTTTGTTGTATTGAAGTAAGGAGAGGGGCTTCCCCTCTCTTTTTGCTATTTGTAAAGGGGAGAGGAACGTTTGAATCTAAAAATCGAAAAAGTCCCTGTTGTTCTAAATGGCGTTGTGAGAAATCTTGTTTTTGATTTGAACGCCCATTACGAGCTGAGCAAGAAATATATAACGTTACAAAAGTTGGTGGATGAGATTCAACGCAAGTCCGTTGACAGCATGCCTGAGATTTTACAATGCGGATTTGCTCATGAAGAAGAGATTCCACTGATCGAACTTGGATTATTGGTTGACGTAAGCAATATCGATTACTTAACTTTGCAGACAATTCAGGCGCTCATGTTTTCGCTGCCTGATTCAAATAAATTTAATGAAAACCAAATTCCGAAGCCTACAGCTGATGAAGACGCTGTTTGGGACTGGGATTGGCTTTATTACATGGGGACCGTCCTGCTGAATATGAGCGAGGCGGTCTTTTGGCGTTCATCGCCAAGAAAGCTATTTGCCTTATGGGCGGTCCACAAGAAATATAACGGATTAGAAACAAGTGATGGCCAGGAAGTATCACGCGCTACGGAAGCATGGCTTGATCAATACATTTAAGCCACAAAGCAAGGGAGGTGAGGAAACTTGTCAGATGAAATGGAAGTTGCCAATCTAGTCACCAAGATATCTATGGATGATACGGGCGTTGAGAGGACGATGGCCGAGCTTGCCAGGCAGATGAAAATTGTACAGACGGAGTTTCAGGCCGCCTCCGCAAAACTTGGCGAACACGCTGATGCTCAAGAGGCATTGAGGGTGAAATCGGATTCCCTTAACAAGCAAATGGAGATTCAGGCCCAACGTATCGCCAAGTTAAAGCAGCAGCACCAGGAAGCAGTTGCCGCAAAAGGCGCGGATGCGCGTGAGACCCAAAACCTTGAAGCTAAACTCAATAGAGCTGTAGCGGAATACAACAAGATGGACAACGAGTTGAAGGCGACGACAGCCGAACTTAACAAGCAAACATCGGCATGGGAAAAGGCCGCTGCACAGCTAGATGCTGTAGGCAAAAAGATGGAGTCTCTCGCGAAACAAATGACTCAAGCAGGGCAAAGCCTATCATTGATGGTTACGGGTCCACTTGCTGCAATCGGCGGGTATGCAACCAAAGCGAGTATCGACTACGAGACCGCCTTTGCCAACGTCAAAAAGTACATGTCCGGCACCGAGGAAGAGTTTGAAAAGCTGAGCAATTCGATTCGAGACATGGCAAAGGAGTCACCTTTCGCCGCGACAGAGATTTCTAAGGTCGCAGCTTCAGCGACACAGTTAGGTATTAAAAAAGAAAACATCCTTTCGTTTTCGAAGGCAATGCTTGACATCGGTGTTTCCTCCAACTTGGCTGCTGATGACGCTGCTATAGCTTTGGCCCGTTTTGCAAATATCACACAGATGCCGCAAGAAAATTTTGAAAAACTCGGTTCCACGATTGTAGGTCTCGGTAATAACTTTGCTGCGATGGAATCGGAAATGGCGGAGTTTGGCATGAGGATCGCTGGCGCCGGTCACCAGGTCGGAATGTCCGAAGCGCAGATCATGAGCTTTTCGGCTGCACTTGCCGCTGTCGGTATTGAGGCTGAGGCTGGGGGTACAGCAATATCTAAACTCATGATCAACATAGCCTCTGAAGTAGCATCTGGCGGCAAAAAACTAGATGATTTTGCCGCTGTTGCGGGGATGACAACCGCGCAATTCAAGAAATCATTCCAGGTAGATGCAGCGGGGACCATCACATCGTTCATTGAAGGCCTTGGCCGAATTTCTGCTGCCGGCGGGAATACGTTTGGCGTTATCGACAAATTGGGATTATCTGAAATAAGACTTCGAGATGCTCTCCTTCGTGCAGCCGGTGCAGGTGATCTCTTTAGACAGGCCTTGGAAGTTGGTACGAAGGCCTGGGATGACAACACCGAGTTAGCTAAGACTAGCGGTACGTTTTACGAAACCACTGCAAACCAAATGAAGGTTTTAGGTAACCGGTTAAAGGATACTGCGATTACGCTCGGTGATTCTCTTGTGCCAGTGTTGATGTCAGCTCTTGATGCTATGGATCCGCTCTTTAAAGCCGCAGAAAAAGGCGCAGAGTGGTTCTCGAAACTGGATGTCGAGTCACAAAAGACCATCATTACAATTGCAGCTATGGCAGCAGCCGCTGGTCCGCTGCTTATAATCGCAGGAAAGCTGGTTACGAGCATTGCGGCATTGATTCCGGTGGTAAAAGGACTCGGTACCGCTCTTATGTTCCTGGCAACTAATCCAATTGGTTTGGTTCTCACAGGTATTGCTGCAGCTGTGACGGCCTTTATGGCAATCAAAAACAGCATGGACGAGGCCAAGGAAGCAACAGAGAGATTAGCCCAGGCGCAGGCAGATCTACAAGAAGTACAACAAAACGGCATTACTCGTGATGAGATACAGGCAACTCAAGAGAAGGTTGACAAGCTCAATGAGTTGATCACCACCTATCAGAAGCTCATCGATATAGCATCCGCTTCTGGGGCTGCACAAATGGGCAATAATGTAGGGGCGCTAGACTATGCAGCGAAAGAACTAGGAACAACGCTTGAAAAAGTAGCAAATGATGCTAATGATCTTGGCGTTGAACTTAAGTTTATTGATGAAAACGGGAAGATAGCAGCATTGTCCATGAAGGACTTGCAAAACAGGGTGAATACCTATAGCAAAGCTGTCAAAGACGCAAAACGTGAAACAGCTGCTGAAATAAGCGAAAAAGCCAAAGCGATTGCTATCAAAAATCAAGAAGCCATCAGCACTGAAAATCTGCTTAAGAGATATACGTCAGCAAAGCAAGGATCAAAGGAATGGAGCGCCGCCCAAAGAGAACTGATTAATCAGTTTCCGCAATTTGCTTCTGCGACTGGAGTCAATACAGAGGCCATCAAAGGCCTGGTCCTGATGAAAAAGCAGGAGATTGCAACAGAATGGGCAAACATCCAACTCAAGGCGCAGGAGGCGTTGCAAGAAAAACGAACAGCGATTGCTAAGCAAGAAGCAGCAATCTCCATCGCTAAATCTATCGCTCAGATTACTGGAGCCGGCGGTCTTGCTGAGATCGCGCTTGCAAAAATGAATGCGCAGCTTGATGTGCTGCGAGGGGAAGCTGCGAGTCTGCAGCATCTCGTCAATATGAAGCCTGATGACTTTAAGCTTCCGCCGCCGCCAAAGGTGCCAGTCATCAACTTGGATGATGAAGAAAAGAAAAAGAAAGGGAAGAAAAAGAAGGAGAAAAAGCCCAAGAAAGAAGCCTATGAGAATAAGGCTTTGGACGATGCTTACAGAAAGCTCGAGCATCTTAAGGCAATGGATGAGTTGACATCCGAGCAAGAGCTTAAAATGCTTGAAACCATCAAAGCCAAGTACGTTAAAACGGCCGAAGAACGTATGACCGTGGAGGAAAAAATTCATGCGGTCAAAAAGCAGTTGGGCGAGACGTCTCTTGAAAATGCGCTAAAGGATTATGAGCGATCCAAGCAGCTTGGCAAACTGACTGAGGACGGTGAAATTGCACGGCTCCAGCGGATTAAAAAGCTCTATGCCACCACCGCCGAACAGCGCGCCGATCTTGATGATAAGATTTTCGAGGCCACACAACGCAAGATTGAGGCTGACAAGCAACGACGTGCCGAAGCAGTGCAATACACCAATAAACAGCTTCAAGCTGCTTACGAGGATCGGCTTGCGCGGGAAAAGCTATCCGACGAAGAGGCATTTAAGCTCAAAGACAAGCTGTACAATGAGCAGATATACGTCAACAAGGACTACCTTAAAAAGGTGCTTGCCGACGACAGATACACCGCTGCCGAGAAAAAGAAGCTTGAACGGGAAATCACCGAAGAGATCCGGAAGCAAACGAATGACCGGCTGATACTCCAAAGGGATTATGCCGAACAGGTCCGGAAGCAGCAGATTGACAGCATCAACAATATGGCCAGATCCATTCAGGACGCTCTCAAAGCAAAGTACTCTGCTGAAAAACAAGCAGCTGAGGAAGCGCTGAAAGAGTCTCAGAACACGAATGAGAAATGGAAGAACAATGAACTCGACGCCATTAAGTCCGTTTATAATGCCCGTGTAGAAGCTGCACAAAAGGCGGCGGACGCTGAAATTGAGCGAATTAACGCTGTTTATAACGCGCGGATCGATGCCATTCAAAGGGAACTTGATGCTCTGGATCAGGCTGAGAAGCAGCGTAGCCGGGCTGAAATGGATGCCGAGGACGAGAAGAAGATCAAGCGACTCCAGGATAATATCGAATACTCGCATGATGAATACAACAAGAAACAACTACAGGACGAATTAAACAGGGTAACTACCGATATGAACGAGCGACACCGCCAGGAGCAGCTGCAGGATAAAAAAGACGCCCTGAAAGCTGAACAACAGGTGTTAAAGGACAGGCTTGCTCAAGAGACTCAGGCAGTAAAGGATCAACTCGCTCAGAAAAAAGAAATAATGCAGCAGGAGTATGAAGCCCAGCAAGCCAACATCAACGCCATTTACACCGCCCAAAAGACATCTCTCGATCAACAAATGCTGGATAAACAAAATCATTATGCGAAGTTACTCGAAGCCAAGAACCTTCAAGCCGAAGCTGAGAAAATGATCATTAACAAGCAGCAGCAAGATATTTTGGTCTTGCTCAATGAATTCGGGGACGGCTACAAGGACGCGGGGACTACGCTTGGTCAAAACCTTGTTGATGGAATGAAACCAAAGGTCGATGAAATATCAAGAATGATTGCTGATGTAGTGGCTCAAATCAATGCAGCGTCCGCTGCTGCGTTGCAGATGAAAGCACAGGCCGCTGCCGCAGTACCACCGCCATCAGTTAAAGATGCGATGGCAGGTTCAACCTCAGGTAATGGTCGTAAAGTCTTTGAAACGACTGGCGTAATCGTCAACAACACGTTTAATTCGCCAGTGACATCCCCAAGCGATGTGTCGAGGGCGACTACAAAAGCAGCTCAACAACTCGCAAGGCAATTATAAGGAGGTGCCGAATTGCAAAAAGTCACGTATGTTAATCCTCGGGGTGAGTCCGTTGTATTCGGCAACTCCAAGGATGGGGTATTTGTATTGCAAAAAATCGACGGTACTGTAAACGTACCATCTGATATTAAAAGCACAAAATCGCCTTATCAGGATGGCAGCACCTTCGTTGATCTGCAGCTTGCTGATCGGCAGATTCCGATTGAAGGCTTTATCAATGCAAAGAGCCAGCAGGATTTATATGAGCGGCGGCGTGAGCTGGCCCGAATCCTTAACAACAAACTTGGACCGGGAAAATTGCTCTATACCAACTCTCATCGCAGCTATGTGATTGATGCGATCGCAGAGGAAGGGGCGCTGCTTGGTGAGCGGTATGTGAATGCAAATTTGTTTACTGTAAACTTTATCGCCAATGATCCCTACTGGCGTGATGAAATCCAGATTGTAAAGGCGTTGAAGTTTGAGGATGGCGGGTTTACATTTCCTCTTCGCTTGCCAACCAAATTCGCCAGCGCTTCCTATCGTGGGAACTTTTACAATTCCGGTGATGTGGATACTCCTGTGGAAATATGGTATACAGGCCCTGCAACAAATCCAGTTGTTGAAAACGAAACGACGGGCGAATATATCAAGATTAATTATGAGCTGAAGGAGGGTGATACCCTTATCATTAACACGGCCTTTGGTAACAAACGAGTTGAAATCCTGAACAACGACGGCACTCGGAAGAATGTGTTCCACTGGATAGACCTGGGTAGTACTTTTTTTCAACTCACCCCCGGTCAGAATGTACTAAAATACGGCAGCGATAAAGACTCCGATCAGCAGGCTGCTACAGTAACAATCTACTACAACAACCGGTACCTGGGAGGTTGATGACATGGCAGCGCCATCTGTACGGATACTGGACACTAAATTCAATTTGTATGGTGAAATTGATAACTATGAAAGCCTTCAGTATGTCCGCCGCTTTTACCGTACTGGAGAGTTTGAGATGCACATCCAGATCGGCAAACAGCATACAGACCAATTGTTATATAACCGTGTTGTTATGGTGGGCAACCAACCTCACAAGGCGGGAATCATCCGCTATAGGCAGGTCACTGAGGATGAAAAGGGGATTGAAACTCTCATCGTAAAAGGTCCGACCTTAGGAGGGATACTCGATCAGCGGGTAACGTTGACCAACAACTACGATCGGATAAAAGGGCCAGCAGAGAAGGTAATCAAGCATTATGTAGATAACCATCTTGTAAACGGTACTTACGCGACAGGCATTTATGCAGCGCGTCAGGTGCCGTTTCTTACTGTTGCCGCTGATTTAGGGCGAGGCAAGGAAACACCATGGCAGACCAGGTTTGAGCAGCTTGACGCGGTTGTGCAAGAGGTAGCCGAATTTTGCGATATTGGCTGGCATGTGGTCTTGGATATCCAGCGCAAAAAGTGGGTGTTTGATGTTCTGCCGGGTCGGGACCTGACAACAAAGCAGCGGACACACCCGCCGGTCATATTTTCGCATGACTTTGACAATGTACAATCTCAGGACTATGTGGATGACTGGCTACAATACAAAAACATAGGGTACGCCGGCGGCAAGGGGATGGACGAGGATCGACTAATCCAAATGGTCGGGGCCGGAACTGGGTTTGATCGCAGGGAGACTTTCTTGGACTGCTCATCTGCCAAAGATGCTGATGAGTTGGTAAGCATGGGGGAACAGGCTCTTGCCCAGCACAAGAGGATACAAACGTTTAACGGCCTAATCCTTAGCACCGGCAGCTTTGTATACGGAAAGGACTGGGACTTGGGTGACTGTGTAACGCTCCAAAATAAACGCTGGGGCCTGACCATGGACAGCCGGATTATCGAGATTAAGGAAATATACGAGCCCGCATCAAAGTTGGAAATAGCACTTGGTGATGAAATCCCAACAATAACACAGTATGTTAAGCAACTCAAAGCCAATGTAAAAAGGAGTGACTAAGCAATGCCAGAAAAATCAGGATTTTTTGATGACGCCCCCGACGATCCTCGGGAATACCCGGCCCGCGATTTTGCGGAGTATTTTGGCAGAATAATATCTAATGGCGTTTTTAATGGCGGCAAATATCTCAATGTTTCTGCATCCGGAAGCGACGCAAATGTATCTTTGAGTACCGGAGCGGCATGGATCAATGGATACGCCTATTCGGTGTACGATACTCCTCTGACGTTGCCGATTGCCCCGGCCACGACACAAGATCGGATTGATCGGATTGTATTGCGACTAGACACATCATCGCAGGTCCGTAGGATTCGAGCAACAGTTATACAGGGGACGCCAGCGACCAACCCATCACCGCCTAATTTAACACGCTCCGGCTCAGTGTACGATATTTCTTTGGCTCAGGTCCGTGTCGCCGCGAATACTTCAATAGTGAAACCCGGAAACATAAAGGATGAACGCCTTGACCAAAATGTCTGTGGGCTGGTTAACTCTCTTGTCGCAGTGGATACTTCAGAGTTTCAAAAAAAATGGGACGAGTTTATTAAAAGCGTTGAAGATCAAGGATTTGCAACTCCATCGTTTGTCAATCAACGTGTCGCAACAGGTGATTTCAGCGTAGCAACTAACTCAGGCAATGCCTACTCGGCTACATTTAATCCAGCGCCTACTGCGCTTGTTGCGGGGCGGAGATTTACCATATTGGTAAATGCAGATAGCACCGGAGCGCCAACGTTCAACCCTAACAACTTAGGAGCAAAACCTGTTCTGAAACCTAATCAGAACCCCGGAATCTTTAAAAAGAACGGGATATATACCCTGGTGTACGATGGCAAAGGAAATTTTATCTTACAGGGTGAAGGGGGGGATATCCAGGTTGTAAAAGGAACAATTGGTGCCGATTTGTCGGGTACAATTGCTAATTTGCCATTTAAACCAGCTATGCTATTAATTCAGATGAATGTATACCTAAACGAGATGATTGGATGGGAAAAGAATGGTGATGGTATTTATGCCCGTTCAGATGCTTATGGTCATATATTCGCCTTTAAGGCATCGGAAAATGATGCAGTTGTATCAGGAAGTCTCATCAATACAATAGAAAAAGAATTAAGATTCAGAAAAGAGGTCAGCCTTAAATCAGTTAATTTTGGTGTGAATTTTATAAATTACACATTTTCTGACGGTATTTATGGTCAACATGATTATTACGTATTAGGGACATAGGGAGGGTTGGCAATGCGAGAAATAAAACCGCTAGGCAGGAGATTCTTCTGGGTTAAGATTACCGGAAATATCGTAGCTCAGCGCGGCGAGATGAGCGCTGGTATTGAATCTACGAAAGAAGAGGATTTTGCTGTGTATCAGTTGTTGCAAGGTCTGGACCCGGATGCAATCGAGATGACAACCTTCGAACCAGGTCAATACGCCGATGACTTTGCAAAGGCGAAGGGATGGTGTTTTGATCCGGAAACGAAGCAAATTCAGTTTTTATACCCTGATCCCGACGATCCGGACAATCCGGTACCAGTGCCACAACCGCCGCTGACAGAGCAGGTCAAGAAGCTGCAGGAGGAAAACACGTTGCTTAAAGCGCAGAACTCTGCTCTTTCTGACCGTGCTGACTTCATAGAGGACTGCATGGCTGAAATGGCTCAGAAAATATACCAATGATTCGCCGCTTTCTTTATTGGCTTCTCTGGAAAGGAGGTGATGGTGACATGATGGCGATGTTTTTTGCTCAAAGAGTGATCTTGAATAAAACCAAATTCGTTGAGGTCCCTGTAACTCTGCAACCAGGAGTTAAGGATATTTTGGATGAAAGTGGCCTGGGATTCCTAGCCGAATAAAACAGACAACGCCGCATAGGCGTTTTTTTATGCCCTCGGAGCCGATCCGGGGGCATTACTTTTTTGGATTCAAGGGGTGAATGGGATGGATGGGGTACAGACTGAAATGCTTCAGCGGATAACGAGGGTTGAAACGAAAGTAGATAACATGGACGAAAAGCTGGACCGGGCTATTGCTGCAAATGAAACGGCCGTGGAGGCTTTGCAGTCTGCTAAATCGGCGCATCACAGGCTCGACAAAATCGAAGATAATCAGAAATGGCTCTGGCGTACATTCGCCGGGGCTATTCTTTTGGCAATCGCCGGGTTTATCATCTCCGGCGGACTTAAATAAGAAGGGCGGAATCATACATGAATTGGGATACAATTTACGGACTTATTGATGTTAGGCTGCTGGTGGTTGTCGCGTTGTGCTGGGTGATCGGATACATCCTCAAGAGTACACCTAAAGTGCCGGACTGGACGATTGTATACGTCGTGACGGTCGTCGCGGTCTTTGTGACTGTATGGATGATCGGTTTTGGGCCAGAGGCGCTTATTCAAGGCGTGCTAGCTGGTGCATTTGCCGTGTACGGGAACCAGCTTGTAAAACAGGTTAAAAAGGCGGGCGATAGTAATGACTAAAAAGGAGTTTATCACCAAGATAGCGCCGCATGCTGCCAAAGACATGCAGGAAACAAATGTGGCCGCATCCCTTACCATTGCCCAGGCTGCGCTTGAGTCAGCTTGGGGCGGCAGCGGTCTGACCGTTAAGGCCAATAACTTGTTTGGCATTAAAGGCAAGGGTCCTGCAGGTAGCTGCACAATGCCCACTACCGAATATGTAAAGGGTAAGCCAGTCAAGGTAAATGCAGCCTTCCGAGCATATCACAATTGGGGAGAGTCGATCAATGACCACTCTAAACTGATCATGGACGGTGTGAGCTGGGACCGTAATAAATATAAAGGTGTAATCGGCAAGCGTGGAGCAGATGCCGCCCGAGCAATAGCGGAAGCCGGCTATGCGACTGACCCAAAATATGCGCAAAAATTGATTGCTCTGATGAACGAATACAACCTATACCAATATGACGAACCAGGAACAGTAAGGGATAAGCCTGCAAGCGGAAATACCGGAGAGGCGGCAACTGTTGAGATAGATGGAAAACAAATCTGTTCTGGCATCTTTATCAATGGGCTTGTTTCGGCCCCGGTTCGGAAGGTTGCGGAAGCGCTCGGAGCAAATGTTGGGTGGGATGGAAAACGTGCTACCGTCAATGGTAAACTGATTATCGGCAGTGAGCTTAATGGTGATACAGCTTTTGCGCCGGTTAGAGAAGTAGCAGAAGCAGCGGGCGGAAAAGTCATTGACTGGATCGGGAAGGAATGTAAGGTAATTATTCAAAAAGGGTAAATTTCTAAACGCATGGAAAAACGAAGACCCTGCCAGCACAAAGCCAGCGGGGTCATATCTTAATTTGATTATGTACTTTCATATACCTTTATTTCTTAGAAACAAATTCGACAGGAACCCAACCAGCTCCATCAGAAGAGCTTATTTTCACCGTTGCGAAGCCTCTATCAACTACATTTACTTCTGTATTCTTTTCAAGGATAAAAATTCTACCCGATAATAACATTTCGGTTAGTCCGTTATCATTTTTAGCGTTAATGTAATCTAGCATAAGATCAAGGTCCTTTTTTGTAAGTGCAACATATGATTTCACATTTAAGTACCCTCGATCTCCCGTTTGTACAGATGCTTGTTTTGGTCTAGAATCTGAACTACCCTTGGTTCCATTGCTGGAACAAAAAGATACACCAATAATAAGTGCTATCAATATCAAAGCTGCACACCCGATAGCTGTAGGGTTTGTTTTATTTTGTTTTGATGGTTTGTTTGATGTTGATGCTGGTATTGGTGTTTCTTCTGCATTACTTTTTCCAAGCATACTCCCACAATGTTTACATTTAATAGCTTCATCCTGAATCTCTTCAGCACAAAACGGACATTTCTTCATTCGGCAGTCACCATCCACCATCCATATATTTGTAAGATTATCTAAAATCAGTCTAACAAACATAGGAATATATATCCATAGGATAATAAATAGGATAAGGAATAATTTCCTGACCTCTAAATAAGTAGAATATCAATATTTACAAATTATCCAATATTAAGTATAATATTGGTAACGCATGCGGACGCGCCGCTGTGCAATCCGATGGCATCGGTACAAAAAAGGCTCATCTTACAATCATGTGGGATGTGCCTTTTTGGTGTTTACGGACTACTGGACCCAATAAAAAAAAGACCGCCATGCGGTCATAATATGGTTTAATATAGCTGATCATTTGGGATGAAGAACCACGTACAAAATGCACCAGTAACAATCAGTGAATATATAGCAGTGCGCAAGTCTCTTTTGTCACTGCCTTTGAAATATTTGTAAAACTTATAGAATGACAGAGGGGCAAATAATGATACAAATATTACGGCTGGATTCAACAAACGGCAACCACCCCTTTACTTAAACAGTTTTTTAATCAGTTTGAAAATATCAAATGTAGTCCGGTTATACACTTTGTTGTATGCTGCTTTCTTCGGTTTTCTGAGCCATCCGTAACCGCGTGGCATCTTGATCCCAGCACGATGTACAAGTTGTCTCTTGATGCTTGTACGGGCCGCTATTCGTTTTTTAATACTTGGTTTACGCATTCCGAACTTCATCGCAATACGCATCCTTGGTTTAATATTCCACGTTCGTTTATTATATCCTTTTACATGCTCTGATTGTTATTTGCGTTTCAATACTCTTACTAAAGCAATAACGGACAAAACCAGTGCTGCAATACTAATGGTCAAAGTTAATGTTTCCACGTTTCATTCCTCCTTAGAGGGGCCGAAGCCCCTTGTTTAATCCATTGGGTTAGACCGATGATATGCAGCTTCATACATCCGTTCGATTGCCCCCGCCTCATCAAAGGCATAGTCGTAATCATGCGATGGGTCCGGGACGAGATCGTAAGGTTTGGATTCGTCAAAGTTCCAATCACCTTCGTAAACATCTGTAAATCTTTCCCGCGCTTCTCCACCTTCTTCATCCAGCGGTTTAAAAAATCCGATTGAAACCCGTTGATGTTTAACCATTTTCATCTCTCGTCCCTCGCGCGTAAGGCCGCCGCCATATTGTATATGTCAAACCGTTTATGTTAAGATTGGGAGGAGGGAGCCTCTAACTCCCTCCGTGGAACCTTTTAACGTTTGCGCCGGAAGCGTCGTTTGGGGGTTCCTTTTTTGTTTTCCTCACGTTTTGTCTTCTTAAGTATCATGATTGCTGTTGCACATTGGATGATTGCCGTGAGGAGCGTTACCCAATCTTTCATATTCATCTCCTTTCCGGAAGCATTAATTTCACTTCCTGTATATAATATATCATAAGTGATACATAGAAGCAATAGTTTTATTTGCCCTTTGGAATATTTTTTTGTATTATAGATATATAAAGTATCACAAAGGAGATATGAGTATGGGGTTTTCATACAAACCGCTTTGGTTATTGTTGGTTGATAAGGGTTTATCAAAAACGGAGTTCAGAGAAGCACTGGGGATCGGGACAAATCAATTGGCTAAGATGGGGAAGGGTGAATACATTTCAATGGAGACATTGGATAAAATATGTTCCCATTTCGGAGTACAACCTAATGATATTATTGAACACGTACCAAACGACAAAGAGACCGCCGAGGCATAGGTTGATCGGGCAAGTCCTTCGCCGGTTATTCACTGGCGGAGCCTTTATATTGGGGACGAATTGGGGACAAAAGCTACTTTTGGCCACAAATATTCACTAATATTGACTTACAATTTATAAAGAAAAACCCTTATAAAATAAGGGTTTTTGCATTTTTACTACTTTCTAATTTCCCTTTTTATCAGCTGATGCGGCTGGTGCTTACCGAGCAGATTTATCGCGCGGTGAAGATCAATCGGGGGGAACCGTACCATAAGTGACGGCGAAAAATTCTCATGTATTCATTGTTCCACCTCCTCGTCGTGCGCTCCGGCCTGAGTGAAATTCGACGTACTCGGGGTGGCTCCCTAGAATCCCACCATCCTCAGGGTTCAGCCCTACGTTGCTTAAGTTACGGACGTTGTCTCCCGTTTCAAGAACGACGATGTAACCGTGGCTTCCCAAACAAAACTCGCTCTCAATCTCGTCTTCAAGCTCATCCCTCAGTTGGAACAAGTAGCCCTGATCAAGGAGTGCCGCTGGAAGTGCCCCAACCCGGCGCAGAATGACAAGGTCCTGCTGTCTCTTGATGATCCTCATTCATACATCCCTCCTAAAAATGAAAATGACCCCTCGAAAAAGGGGTCTTGGTACTGGGTCAAAAATATGATATATGTCCGAAAATTTACTTAATACGCTTTGGTATTAAGTGCAAAGATTAAGGTGCAAATGGGGAGAGGTGGATAGATATGGATTTAGGAGTAGCAATTAAAGAAAACATATTTGAAAGCCTTAATCAATACGTATTTGAAACAATGAATGTGATTTCCGCATCGGCTGCAGCTGTGTTGATTATTCAAAACGACATTATCGTTAACGAATGGTACTGTGGCTATCATGACAACACAGAAAATAGCCGAAAAATTGATGAAAGGTCACAATTTAATATTGGATCGATCCGAAAGACATATTTAGGATTAGCTATAAGTCTTGCTCTTTTTGAAGGAAGGATTAAAAGTCTCAACGATTTTGTTTCTGATTATCTTGATGATCTGGACGAAGAAATAATAACGGGCACAACCATTCGTCATCTGTTAACACATACACACGGTTTATATAGCCCTTCGAGGAGAATGTTCCCAGCAGGGACTGACTGGAAATATAATAACGCTGGCGTCAACTTGCTAATCAGGATTGTTCAAAAAGCATTTGGTCGCCCCCTTGCTGCGGTTATTGAAGAGAAGGTTCTAGCGCCGTATGGCCTCTCAGAAACTGGTTGGAGAAAGGAAAATAGAGAAAACCTCGTCTGGGTTAACGAAACCTACGCGGGAGAACAAGGGGGAGAAGCGAACCTTTTTGTTAGTACACGAGAATTGGGGCTTTGGGGATATTTACATCTAACTAAAGGGTACTTTCAAGGGAAACAAATACTGCCCGAATCAATCTTCGAAGAGGTAGTGAAAATCATTACTCCAACGACGCTTGATGAAACATTGCCGCGCAATGGATTCTTTTGGTGGGTACAGGATAGATCTCGCAATATGTCAGAACTAGGGGGACAACTTCCAAAGGGGTCTTTCCAATCCCTTGGCATATTTGGGAATGCTGTATTAGTTATACCTGAATTTAATGCAGTGGCGGTACGAATGTTGAATCAAACCGAGCGAAATCCAGCAGGTTATGATTATTTAAGAGACATCCAAACCTTTGGAAATATAGTTTCGAAATGTATCTTATCACAAAAAAACTGACAGGTTTTCATTCACTATTCTAAGGAACGGGGCTATCCTTCAAAAGGATGGCCTTAAAACTTACCCTTACAGATAGCGCGAAGAACCGTATCACAAGAAACGGCAACCCTGTAATCCATAGTGTAACTCGACAATACATCACTGCCCAAAAGTTAAACCCCGCCGCGCTGAACTAAGCTCAGCTGCGACGGGCTAGATGTAGATGCTTGCATTAATCCGCTCGTAAAGTTTGCATCAATTTCAACTTTGCCAGCCATAGAGAAGGCGATAAAGCTGCCAATATACCGATGATTGGACTTGCACATAATCCGATAACAATAAGCGATAGAGGGAAGATATAATACTCCGCTTCTAAAGCGGCCAAAATTTGATAGCCTAAACCAACTCCGGAAATAATACCGATTACCCCGCCGGATATCGTAATGATCATTCCTTCGAATAGAGCTAAACGTATGACTTGTTTTCTTCTGCTGCCAATGGCTCTTAATACAGCGAATTCACGTTTGCGCTCTTGCAGGCTGCTGGCCATGCTGTTCATCAACCCGATGATGGCGATGCATGTCATTAAGACGACGACAATGAGAAGGATCAGCATACGTTGAGTTGCTTCCGTCCTTAATTGTTCAAGTTCTTTGGTCTTATCGTATAGCATGGTGGTGGAGAAACGTGGATCCTTTAAAAGGGTCTCAACCTGATTTTGAATGGTTTCCGTTTGATCTTTTAGGGTGATATTGTACTGAATTTGCTGAAGCTTGTTTATGCCAAAATATTTTTCCAAATTAGAAGCATCCGTATAAATCTTAAACTCTTCTGTAGGCAAAATAGGGATGTTCTCGATAACGCCGACGACTTTAAAGGAATGACCTTTAGCTCCTTTTTGCACATCATCAAATCTCCCGATTTGAATTGTATCTCCCAGCTTATATCCAATATCCTTGACTTCTTTGGTTATGACGACTCCGTTATCCCGCAAAGCGTTTTGGCTAATTGTGCCTTCCAATACCTTGATTGGCTTAAAACGATTGGCTGTCTCCATATCGATTGCGCCCAGACTGATTTGTGCTTGCTTATGCCCATTGATTTGATGAAATTGACCATTCCAATTCTTTGCAGCATATTCTTGGTTTAAGTTTAACGTAAGACCAAACAAGGACGTTGGAACTGCGATGGATTCAACTCCATGAATTTGCTGCAATTGTTCAGCAAGCTCTGCTGGATATCCCGGTTCCAGCGAGGATTCACTAGACCGGATTGTATAATCGGTAAGGTGCTCGTTCCGAATGGATTCTTCTGCTTGAACAACAACAGAATGAAATAACATCGATCCGGTGAATCCTACGGAAAGGGCTAATACCAAGATGCTTGTAATTTGAATGCTTCGTTTCAATTGCCTAAGAACATTTTTCCCCGAAATATATCCTTCCGAACCTAGGAATGGTTGTGTAATAAAAGAAAATAGTTTGGCCGTACTAAGTATAACGATAGGAATGTTCAGAAACATCGAAATTAAAAACATGATTCCTGCGAACAAATATGTCCGACTTGATCCGTGGAAGTAAAAGTAATTCAAGCAAGTGATGAAGCTCGATACAACAAAAAGGATTAACCCTGCTGCTGTAATGAAGGGATTTATACGCTCTAATGGTTCAGCGCTTTGGCGATAAGCTGCAATAGGCGGCAGTTTGGTTGCACTGTATGCAGGGATAAGACCGGCCAAAACGGTTAACAACACCCCGATCACAGCACTCGTCATCACTTGATTCCACGGGACTACGACCTCAGAAATCTGTACCTGCATCAGTTGCTCCACAAACTCTTTGGATAGCGATGCAGCTTGTACTCCGATTAGGGTGCTTGCGACCCCAGCAAGAATACCGATGATTAGCGATTCAAATAAAATGAGGATAAAGAGATGCGATTTTTGCGCCCCTAATAGCCTTAAGGTTGCAAGGTCCCTTTGGCGTTCTTGTACCGCCATTTGCAAAGTGCTGATAACAATCAATATACTTCCGATTAACGATCCAATGGTCAGAATTTGAATGAAAGGCTTTAAACCTCCGATGTTTTCCTTTGCTTTAACCATCTCTTGACGTGCGTCAATAAAAATATCCGAAAACCGATCCTTTAATTCATATGTAATTTCAGTTATTTCGGAGGGATCGGACAGCTTCAGCATAGCTACCGTAGCTTTATTTTCGTTTGAGGTTACTTGACTTAACCAGTCGTAATTGAATAAGGCATAATAGTCCAGCTTTTCGCTTTGATTGAATGTGCCTGATATTTTTACTTGTTTTGTACCGTTAGGGGGAAATGGTAAATCAATGATCGATCCGATATTCAACCCGTTCGATTTCAAGTAGCTTTGGGATAATACGACTTCATTTTCTTTAGGGAACGCTCCTTCTCCGATGTGGTGGAACGGAAGTTCTTTGGATAGCGAATCATTTTTCAACCCGACATATACCGGCATATCCAGAAGTTCCGATTGAGACTTATCTTTTACTAGATAAGGGTATAACAACGAACTGCTTTGGATGACTCCGGGAATATTGTTAATGAATGCAAGGTCCTCTTGCGCTAAATACTGTTTATTCGTTTGATAACCGACTAACATATCGAAATTTCCGTACTTTTGTCTCACAGTTGCTTCATTCGATTTTTCTACCGTGAACAATAGAATCTGTGAAATAATCAGCATCATGATACCCAAAGAAATGCCTAAGACCGAAAAGAAGCTTCGCCCTTTTTTTAACTTAAAAAACTTCCATGCTATACCTAATAAGTTCATGCTGTAATCCCCTCAATACGATTCGTTATTTCGATGATGATCTGTCTACGATCCAGATGTCTGTCCTTCAGAATGAGCTCATTGACCAATTGGCCGTCTTCCATAAAAACGATACGATGCGCATAGGAGGCTACATTGGCATCATGCGTGACCATAATCATCGAGTGGTTGAGGTTGTCGCAGAAATATCGCAAAATCTCAAGGATATCTTTACTGGTTTTGGAATCCAGACTGCCCGTTGGTTCGTCCGCAAGGATAATTTTGGGCTCTGTCATTAACGCTCTTGCAATCGCTACACGCTGCTGCTGCCCGCCGGACATATTTGCGGGGCGAGTACCCGCTAAATGCCCAATCCCGACCAAATCCAATAATTTTTTTGCTTTCTTTTTCGCTTTTGTCTGATCTTTTCTGGAGAGAAGTACCGGCAGCGATACGTTTTCTTCTGCGGTTAATACAGGAATCAGGTTAAAGAATTGAAAAATAAACCCTATATTTTCGGAGCGTATCTTCGTTAATTCAGCATCACTGGCTGCTGCAAGATTATGGCCGGCAATCCAAACTTCTCCCTTGGTTGGTTTGTCCAAACCGGACAATACATTTAACAAGGTTGATTTGCCTGAACCGCTGGCTCCCATAATAGCTACAAATTCACCTTTCTTGACCCCGACATCAATATTTCTCAAAGCGTAAAACCGTTGATCGCCTGAACCGTAAGTTTTTTCTATCGACTTTGCTTCTAGCATGAGTGTCATTCTGTTATTCCTCCTTATCTAAGCTACTGCTATTGTATAGGGGAGAACTAAATGAATCGTCATGCAAATATCAATCAAATATCAATCCTATAACAAACCTTTATCAATGAATTCAAAAAAGCATTTTTTTGAATTGTCATTAATGGTGCAGAGGTTATTTTCCCTTTAAGAGCTCGGAAAGGAAGCAGAGATGATGGCGGAAACTATTTTGATTGCAGATGATGAAATTGAGATTGTTGATTTGTTGAGAGATTTCTTAGAGATCGACGGATATCAGGTGCTTACGGCTTATAACGGAAAAGAAGCGTTGGAAATCGTGAAAGCTGAAGAAGTGGATTGTATTCTACTGGATATCATGATGCCTTACATGGACGGATTTACGGTATGTAGAGAGTTACGCAAAATAAGCGATGTCCCAGTCTTGTTTCTAAGTGCGAAGCAAGAGGATGTTGATAAAATTAGAGGCTTGAACCTTGGTGCAGATGATTATATTGTCAAATCGGCTACGCCTGGGGAAATTGTTGCTAGAATCAAGGCGGTGCACAGGAGAGTCAAAGCCCATCATACGAAGGAGAGGCACGAGAATAACCATATCATGGAATTTGGAGGACTGAGGATCGATACTAGAGCCCGTGAAGTATGGAAGGACGATAGACTGATTACATTGACCTTCAAGGAGTATGATCTGCTCACGTTCCTTGCTGCGCATCCCAAGCAAGTATTCACCCATGATCAGTTGATCAGTAAAGTGTGGGGAGACGACTATGGTGATTCCCATTCCGTTAGAGTGTTTGTAGCAAGAATCCGGGATAAAATCGAAGATTGTCCGGCACGCCCGCAGTGGATTCATACAGTTTGGGGAATTGGCTACAAGTTCGAAAGGGCATCTAGACATGAAGAGTAAACCTTCCATCCGGCAATGGTTAATTATTATTTTGCTGTTATTAACCTGCATTCCGTTTCTAGGCACCAAGCTTGCGGCTCATCTATATCATCAATACGCTCAGCCCACACAGACACAGGATCCCGCCTTACATGGCAGCATAAATGATCAGGATTGGATCGAAAAGGCGGTTCTTACGAAACCGGAACTGTGGAATGATAAGGAATGGGGGAGTAAAATTGAAGCGGATTTAGCGAACAAAGGGATCGCACTTATTTTACTCGATTCCAAGCATCAACCGGTATTTACGAATGCAAAAATATCTGACGAAGCCATTGTTCATGAGAAAGAGAGTTATCGTATCCAAATATCCAAATCAGCTTTTGAACAACAAGACATTCGTCGAGACGGAAAGTATGTGGGTACAGCTTTGATTCGATATCGTCCTCCTCATGCAGCGGGTGTTTCAAATGATCCCAAGATGATGTCTATTGAGGAGTGGGGAGGAATTATCGTTTGGATTTCTTTATTTTTGCTTGTTTTGTTAGGCTGCGCTATCATTACCAATCGGACGATTTTGAGGCCTCTTCATTTGTTGGAACAGGCCGCGTTATTATTTTCGCGCAAGCAGTTCACAGCTAAATTGCCGTCTTCGCCGGTGAAAGAAATCAATGAAGTCGCGAATGGGTTCCAATTTATGCAGCAGGAGCTGCAAAAGCTATCCGTATCCCAAACTCAGATGGAAGAAGACCGCAAAATGTTTATCGCGTCCATTGTGCATGACCTACGCACGCCTATATTTTCGATACGTGGTTACTTGGAAGGATTGGAACGGGGAGTAGCTCAAACACCGGACAAACAGAAAAAATATATTGAGATTTGTAAACAGAAAGCGGAGTTGTTGGAAGAGTTGGTTTTTAATTTATTTCAATATGTCAAACTTGACTTTTTAGGCATAAAACCAACATTTCAGAACGTTGAAATCGAGGGTCTGATTCAAACTGTAATGGACGGTTATGCGCTTGATTTTGGTAAGAAAGATATTGCTTCTACATTAGATATATCTGACCGCCCTATTATGGTGCAAGGGAGCAGCTTTTTATTGACGAGAGCGATAGATAATCTCATAAGTAATGCATTAAGGCATACCCCGAATAAAGGCTCTGTTACAATCGTTTTAAAAAAGAATGTAGACGAAATCACCATTACGATTCAAGACAGCGGAGAAGGCATTCCGGAAGATGTATTGCCTCATATATTCAAACCGTTATATCGCGGGGAGCACTCCCGTAATCGTAAAACAGGAGGAGCGGGTCTTGGATTAACGATAGCCAGGCAGATTTTCGTCTTGCACGGTGGCGATCTGACGGCTGCGAATGGTCCTGAAGGCGGTGCCGTATTCGTTGGGCGAATTCCGATTCGTTAATTTTACTGCGGCGGATTTTTCGCCCATAGAGCCGATATAGTGAGCCGTATCATAAGTGACGGCGAAACTTAGACAAATTAAAGCACTCCCAAACAGGAAGATACTCAAGGCTTTGTCTACACTGAGTGAGGAAGGAGATGAGAGTAAATGGAGGCGCTTAAGTTGCTTCGGCAAGCGATAGACTACGTGGAGGAACATCTAAACTCGCCTATCGAGATTGAAGATATCGCAAAAGCTGCAATGTCGTCCCGATATCATTTTCAGCGCATGTTCCATTCATTGACGGGCTTCACCGTTACGGAGTATGTGCGGAACAGAAGGCTAACGCTTGCAGCGGAAGACCTTGCAGCGACAGACTTTAAAATCATCGATATTGCATTAAAGTATGCTTATGAGAGCCCGGAAGCGTTCACCAAAGCCTTTCAGCGGTTGCATGGGGTGACACCGCTGGCAGCGAAGAAAGGAAATGTGAAGCTAAAGGCGTTCCCTCGTCTCTCCTTTCAAATTCAGATTAAAGGGGAAACCGAAATGAACTATCGCATTACAGAGGAAAAGGCTTTAACGGTGGTTGGAAAGGATTTTATCATTCTGAAAGATGCTTACAAAGAAGTACCTGGGTTCGTCGAGGACATTTGGAAGAACGGCACACATGACCAGATTAACATGGTAGTAGGAAAACCAGCAGGGACTTTGTTGTACGGTTATTACTTTGATTTTAACGAGGATGGAACGAAACGTTATATGATGGGTGCCGAACTGCAGGAAGATAGTGGGGCACTAGAGGGACTTACTGTTCTACACGTACCTAACCAAACTTATGCCGTATTTGACAGCAGGGAATCTATTCCAGATGACGTAGAAATAGGTTTGGAAATTCAGAATGTGTGGAAACGTATATACTCTGAATGGTTTCCATCTTCAAACTTCGAACAAGTGGAAGGGCCTTGTATAGAAAAATACTACTGGGCTGATAATACACAAACAGATAGTATATGTGAGGTGTGGATTCCAGTTAGGAAAAAGGAATAAATTCAACTAGATAGCGATGCTAAAGTTTTGCGTTAGTTTCAGGGCTTTCCCGAAAATGAGGAAAGCCCCTTCTGTCGTTTTGTCAGCGGAAGGGGCTGCGCTTAAAAAATGCTTCCGTTCTCCTCGCTGAAGGTCAGCTCGACGCTGCCGACACGCTTCCTGTTGTCTAGTGTAATTCTCATCATAACCAATTTGGGAATCGCCCGCTGTCCTATCCCGTATCGTCAAGAAGCTCTCCTTCGCCCTCATGACCTATCCGCACCAACTAATGCGGTGGTGCTGGCGAAGCAGGCTTACCGGGCGGTGAAGATCAATCGGGGGAATAGTGCCATAAGTGACGGCGAAAAATTCTCATGTATTCATTGTTCCACCTCCTCGTCGTGCATCCGGCCTGAGTGAAATTCGACGTACTCGGGACCTCACTATTTATGTAAATAGTTATTTTTAAAAAAAGCCTAAGTATGTTTACGGTATGGATGGCTTTGAACTATTCCTATCTTTTTCGCCGATAGACCCGTTAAGCTGAACCGTATCATAAATAGTGGTAAAGCGGAGGGTTGAAATTATGGTTGAAGCGAAATTACTATACAACGTAAGATTCTAAGGTTGAGGAGTGAGGCGGAATGCTTCCCGACGATGCCGTCCGGCTTTTTCTTCAGGGTTCATGGGACCGAAGACAGCTTGATCGATTCGCTCGGCCTCTTTGCGCTCGGACTTCCGGATATTTTAATACATTGGATCCGAACGACGTGTCACGGCATGCATTCAATGCCGCAGCCTACTAGTTTGAAGCGGATGTTCCGGTGAGCGACGGCGAGATGATCGCCGGCTTGCTGGACGGGGAGATGGCGCCGGACGTGCATTGGCCTTGCCGGTTCGAAATGGCGCTGGTTTCCCGATTCAGCCGACTGAACCGTCATCTTTTACTAACATTCCTGCAATAGGATACGGCACGAAAATGAGCTGGCGGTACGTTTCCACTAGAGCGTGTATTCAAAACTAAGATAGCCATAACGTAGAGGGAATTAGGGAATCAAGTTTTATCCCAACCTGAGGACAAGAACTTGATTCCATTGACGTAAAGGACAGTGCTTGTTCAATCATCTACAGACCTTGCCTTAGCTGTGTAAGGGGGAGGCGGTTACACAATTACTAATCCGTAGTGTTTCCGCACCAGCGAGTGATTCCTTCATTTATTGTTTGCATTGGATTCGGATCTGATTGAGAAATCGCCCAGGCAATATGTCCATCCGGCCGAATAAGTGCCGTGTGGACGTCGTTCCAATCCGCGTCTGCCTCAGCCAAAGATGCATGTACAACTTGAAGGTTGCTATACGTTTCCCATTGACCGCTATTCTGTTCATTAGAATGCAAATGCAACAGAAGAAAAGTACCTTTGTGCAGGAGCTGATAGGAGTTAATCAATTGCCCGTCTTTCAGCTTTAAGCTGAGATCCTTGAATCGTTTCCCGTTTAAAGGATGGGAAGGCGCTTCGGCGTCGGGAGCATAATGTACATCAATTGCGGAAATTTGCGCAGCGATCTGATAATTAGCCTCCGGTATTTGAATCAGATTAGCCAGCATGCTTCGCAGTTCCGTGATGGGAGGAGTCACGTCCAGAAGCAGGGTTTGGACCTCGGTATTCCGGAGCAAGGCCGTATTCCATGGGAAACGTTCGGTATGATAACTGTCTAATAGCCAGTCCGGAGCCCAGCCTTTGATTGCTCCTGCAAGCTTCCAGCCTAAGTTCATCGCTTCTTGTAAGCCGACGTTCATTCCCTGTCCACCAGCCGGAAAATGAATGTGCGCCGAATCTCCCGCCAAAAACAATCGACCATTCCGATAGCGTCCCGCTTGCCGCGTCGCATTTCCGAAACGGGACATCCATTTCACATCGTTCAATCCCAGGTCGCTTCCGGTCGTACGGATGATCGATGAACGAAACTCTTCCAATGTAACGGGCTCATCCTTAGAGATGTTACGTCTCTCCATATCGATAATTAAGACCCGATACATATGATCATTGATCGGCATGATGCTGACCAAACCTTTTTCTGTAATCCGGGATATGACACTCATAGGAGCCAAATCAGATAGAACGGCATCCCCCAGAATAGCCGTGAAGGTCGCGTCTGTACCTTCAAATGATATATTTGCATGTTTGCGAACCAAACTTCTGGCTCCGTCCGTACCTACCACATAAGCAGATCTTAACGTTGTTTCTCCATTAGGTCCGGCGATCTTAACGTCGACCCCATCCTCATCCTGATGCACAGATAGAGCCTCAACCTCTCTCCAGACCTCTGCGCCAAGGTTAAGAGCCCATTCCTCCAGCACCTTCTCCGTCTCACTCTGCGGTAAAAAGAGAGTGTGATTGGAGGAAGAGTCCAACGCCGAGAAATCCAAAGGAGTTTCTAATCCGGCAAAATGCCCTCTCGAAAGTAAGCGGCCTTTACTGATTAATTTTGATTTCACTCCACGCATATCCAATATTTCAAGGGTTCGTGGATGTACTGTAAGCGCACGTGAATATGGAGTTGTCTCTTTTAATCGCTCAATGACGCAGACCTTTACACCGGCTAATGCCAATTCTCCAGCCAACATCATGCCGACAGGTCCGCCACCGATAAGGATGACTTCATATTTCATATCAATAACCTCTTTTCTTAAACATTATGGGAAGATAACGATAGCGTCTATTTCGATAAGCCATTCAGGATCGGCTAGTGCTTGAACGCCTATATAGGTACTTGCTGTCTTCGGCCAGTTACGGCCAAACACATGAAATCCGGCGTCAAAAATAATCGAAATCAATTCCGGGTTGTGGTTTACCACAAAAATATTCATTTTTGCAATGTACAATGGATCCGCTCGCACGGCTTCCAATGCATACTTAAGATTGGTGAACACTTGAATCGCTTGCGCGTAATAGTCCCCTGAACCGACCAATGCTCCTGTTTCATCTACAGAAACCTGACCTGAGATGAAGGCCAGTTTAGAGGCAGTAGTTACCACGACATGAGAAATTACAGATGTAACTTTTTCCGTCAATGTCTTTGGATTCACGATTTCCATAGGCAAGCATGCTCCATTTCCATATTTATAAATCTTCTCTTAAAAAGTGGATAAGTGTTTCCGGTAGAACCTCCTTCGTGAATTATTGTTTCATATGAAATATTTTTAATGCTTATTACATAGGGAAAAATATAAAATAATATATAATATAGTTTCATATGAAACAATATGATTGTACTTGGTCACTCTTTATCCTGTCAACCCCAAGCTCAATATGAGTATGACCGTTTGTTTCTCAGAAAACAATCTATGATATAATAAAACAAATAAGTCGAGGAGCCAGCATAATCATGGATACTGCCAGTAAGAACAAAACCGCCATTCATGAATTTTTCATTCAGTTTCTTGAGCAAAAAGAGCAATATGAAACCCGAATAACTGCCACATACCTGGAGGATATCCGGAAGCATATTGAATCGGATTTCAGCTTGAATATGACGGAACTGCACACCATTGCGTGTATCGGAGAGCAGGAGCCGATCAATGTCACTTCCATCGCGGAAAAGATAAATTTAAGCAAAGGGAATACCTCCAAGATCGCAAATAAATTACTAAAGGCAGGTTGGGTGCGAAAAGCCCAACTCAACGATAACAAAAAGGAAGTGTATTTTCGGCTAACGCCTGTCGGCAAAAAGCTATTTGCTGCTCATGATGAGCTCCATACGAAGGAAAAGCAAAGAATGTACGAATTTTTGGAAAGATACAACGAACGAGAGCTTGAATTTATCAAACAGCTGTTTGAAGATATGGTTGACTTCTATCGCTAACGTACCTCAACAAACTGTACATATGTTAGACATCAATAACAATTGGAGGTGCAGTTCAAGTGAGTGGCTACTTTTAGTTAATCAATCAGGCAGTCTTTTGAAATATGTATAGAATCGTCGATTTTGGAAAATAAATACGCCGCCCTTGCGCTGGGAATTATCAGAAATAATTGCGGGACATGCGCAGGAACGGAATTTCGCTGATAGCTCCGTTAGGTTGACGCAAGGGCAGAGGAGGAGAATGACACGCATGTGCGAACATCTTGTTCCCGAATCCGCCATGGCGTTGAAGTAAGAGGCTCTCTGCACAGGAAGGCAACAGCCGCCTTATCGCCTGCTGCTCCATCACGAAGGGAGTATACCCCTTTAGACGATCGCCCACTTGCGAGTCTGCCTTCGATTTAACCATGACATCGCAGATAAGGTGAAGGAGTCGAACTATCATTTCATAGAGGATATGAAAGAGCATCAAGATGGATTGGATGTGGTCTTACGCGTTCGTCAGATGGATGAATTGCTGCAATGGGTGCTTGGCTGGGGAGCGGGCTTAATAGTGTTGGAACCCGAATCTTTCCGAAATCGGATTCGTGAGGAAGCCCAAAAAATTCCAAAACGCTACTGACATAACGTTGTCAGTAGCGTTTTTTTATAATTGGACATGTAAATGTAAAGGAGATAGATAAGTAAAAAAGTATGTGTTGCAACGGTTGTAGGACGCAGCCAAACCTATTATTAGGAAGGATGATATCTTATGAATTTCGCTTCTGTACGCATCATTACTGACGACGTGGATCGTCTCGTCGAGTTCTATGAGAAAGTCATGGGGGTTTCGGCGGAGCGACCCGCGCCCGTATTTGCCGAACTCGTTGTGCCATCATGCACCCTTGCAATCGGCCACTCCCAGACGGCGCAGCTAATCGGCGCCGGTTCCGTAGTGGGGGCCAACAATCGCACTGTCATTATTGAGTTCCGCGTCGACGATGTCGAGGCCGAATATGTGCGATTGAAGCCATTTGTCGATGATTGGGTAAAGGAACCGACCACGATGCCGTGGGGGAACCGTTCTATGCTGTTCCGCGATCCCGACGGCAACCTTCTTAACCTTTTCGAGCCGGTGACCGAGGATGCGATTAAACGGTTTAGAGGCAGACATTGACGGGCAGTAAAGAACTTGCCGTTACAGACAGCGCGGAGAACCGTATCACAAGTAGGACGAAATCTACCTGTCGAAAAATAAAGCAGATGGGTTGGGAAATTTATATTTCGAGAGGCTGCGAGCATGATCGGCAGCCTTCGTTGCGTTAACGGGCAGTAGAGCGTGGCAATAGAGAAGATGATAATATTCACAAAGGGAAACATGAGTTCTAAAATGGCGAGAATAACCTTTTATTGGAGTATTAGAGAGAAGAAGTGATTCGTGGGAGTGATAAATATGCCGACTTTTATATTGAGCGGGGCACGACTTTTTTAGCGAAGATGCAGGTTACCCGTTAGTATTCCTGCATGGTCTCCATGGAAGCAGCAAGATGATCTGATATTTATTTAGAGGGAGCAGGTCGGCCGTTTACTTTGATACAGGAAGGTTCCCAGCCTCATCCCCTCGTTTCCGTGCAGCCCCAATTAGCATAGGAATGGAGATCAGTAGACTGACTACAACCGGAACAATAGAGCCCTCAAGTCCAAATTCGCCCCCGGTGAGAAGTGCGTCACCGTTCACTTTTACAGTAAATAGACCGGCAGCAACGTGTCCGGAAACAGGAATGCCAAGCAAGCCTTCCATGGCATTCCAGGCAAAATGCAGTCCCATGGTGAACCACAAGTTCCGCCGCCACAAGAATGCGGCCCCGAGCAGCACACCTGCTTCCAGGACTATGGCGAACGAGCTCCATAATGTTGCCCCCGAATTTCCAAGATGGGCAACTCCAAAGAATAGAGAGGTCACAGCAAGGGCGAGCGGCCTTCCCCCCATTTTATCCATGGCTTGAAACATAAGTCCTCGAAAGATCAGTTCCTCGACAATTGCTGCCCCTAAGGCTGTTCCAATGCAGGATATTAGAACAGAACTTGTATCCGCAGAACTTGCCCACTGGAAGGAATACCCTCCCAGAGCCATAATAATAACAGCCGATCCTGTGATAAAGACGGTTCCGGTTAGTACGCCCAGAACAGCATCAATCCCTGCGCACTGTCCAGATATTTCTGGAGCGGACCGCCGGGCCAGGTAGGTCATCGTGAGTTTATAAACCAAGATGGACAGAAATCCCATTACTAGTGTAAAAATAAGGGAAACCGTCCCCTCTGCCCGCTCTGTCAGCTGCCGGAAGAACGCTTCTATGAGAATTATACCGACAGCCCCCGCAATCATCCAGACGATTGGAAAGCGCCAAAATGAACTCCAAACACTTAACTTTCTGCCATTTTGCAGCAGTTCTGTATTTCTAGACCTTTTTCTCTTCATGCCTCATATCACCTCTTCTGTTGTTCGATGCTATGAGTATAGGCGGAAAAAGTCATAAAGAGACAGTGCGCTTTGGTCATAATTAATGATCCATAAATCCTGAATCTCGGGCTTTGCGGGCGGCCTCCCGCCTTCCTTTCACATTAAGCTTGGAATAAATCGTTGAGATATAATTTTTAACCGTCCCTTCACTAAGATACAACACCTCGGCAATTTCCTTATTACTCAGGCCCGCAGCCAGCTTATGCAGCACTTCTATTTCACGGGCAGTGAGCCCAAATTCATTCTTTTTCTCAGGGGTGGCATTGTTCATGTTCTTGATCATTTTGCTCGCCATTTCCTGCGAAATTAAAGTCCCTCCCGCCTGAACGACCCGTATGCCTGCAGCCAGGTCTCTGGGATGAATGGCTTTGAGCAGATAACCTTCTGCCCCATAGCTTAATGCCGCTAACACATACTCGACTTCCTTATAAGAGGTCAGCATGATGATTTTGGTTGCAGGTATTCGCTCTTTAATCAGGGCCGTTGCGGCGACGCCGTCCATGACTGGCATGTTGACATCCATCAACACAATATCCGGCATAAACTGCTCACATCCCTTTACGGCTTCTTCCCCATTTTTGGCTAAACCGACAATTTCCAAATCCTCTTCCATGGACAGCACGATATGTAAGCTCTCAAGAATTAACTCTTGATCATCGGCAAGCAGCACTTTAATCTTCACCATGCGGCATCACTCCTTTCAGCGGGATTTCGCATCTGACTTCGGTTATCGCTGGAGTTCCCTCCCCAGATGATAGGTGTAGGCGGCCTCCCAACCGCTCAACCCGATGTTCCATCGTGGTCAAGCCGAAGCCATAATTTAGCTTGTCGATCGGTTTGCCGTTATTTCGAACAGACAATTGCAGATTGCTCTCGGAAAATCTAAGCTCCAGATGCAGTTGAGATGCTTTTCCATGCTTTAGCGCGTTTGTAAAGGATTCCTGGATGACCCGAAGGATCGCTTGCCGTACTTCAAAACGTATGGACCGTTCTGTCTCCGGCAGACTCATAGTCAGGGCCGTACCCGTATGCTCCCGGAAACGGGCTACAAGGGATTCAACCTGTCGGATTAGACTTGATTCCTCTTCTTCCCCCATCTCGTGTACGATGTTTCTCATTTCGTCCAGATTTTTCTCTGCCAATGTTCTTAAGCGAATTAACCGATCTTTGGCCTCGGCAGGCTTGCTATCCATAAGGGCAATAGAGGCATCAAGGCTCAGAATGAGTGAGATAAAGGAATGCCCCAGTGTATCATGAAGCTCCTTGGACATGCGGTTGCGCTCTTCAAGCAAAGTCATTTTCTCAATCTCGGCCGTGTAGTGAGTTAACAGCTTATTTTGCTGCTCCACTTCGGCTACCAGTTCATTCTTCTGATAATACGCGTTGGCGACGAAGCTTGCCCATATGCCGATGAAGCAGAACAGCAGATTGTCTGTTCCGATACTTAGGGTTTGCTCCCAAGATAATCTTAGGTAAGACTGAAAGGAAAAGGGGATGGAAACAACTACGGGAACGATCCAAAGGGATTGCTTAGTCAATAAGTACCCCATTGTAAGACTCGGCAGCAAATAGTCCGCTTTTGAAGTCAGATCCGGATGAATAACAGAATTCACATAATAAGAACCGCCAAGCAATAGCTCCAATATGCAAAACCAGACTTTGTTCATCCGGCGCCCAGGAAACCAGAACAGCAAAGGGACGACAAGGGCTAAGCTCAGCCAGATCACGTTTAATAACTTTTGGTTCGAAAACTCGCCTACTGCCAGAGCCCGGGACAACAGCAAAATATAATGGTATAGACGAAGAGCGAATATACCCCAATCCATAAAAGATAATATTTTTTTCATATCAACATCTTACAGCAAATCTAAAAACTCTGGTGAAGAATAAAGGATTTCCGAAAAACAGTTTATAGGCGAAAACGTAATACCCAAAATTGATCCATTCCATTTTCCATTCATGACCATCGCCGCGCCGATAATGGCTGAACGCCCGTCGTATGGGAGATGGCCTAGGAGCCAACTCCCTTATAGCACTCTTGGTGGTCTTTGTTATTGTGATTAGCGTTTTTTGGTGTATAAATCACTCAAAAAGTGAAATTTAAAAATGAAGAGGAACGGAGTGACATACATGTATCCACCAAGAAGCGGATTTAATGACAAAGGCGGCTCTCCTATTATACGTTTTCAACTCTCGTATTCGTTAGGATTGTTCTATCAAGCAACTGTTCATCTGAGATGCTGTGTGATGAAGAGCGCAGCACGGTCCAGGGCTTGATCGGCTTCATCGAGAATACCAGTGAACGCCTGGAAAACATGCGGGACGTCGGCGGTAACGTCAAGGATTACATCCACGCCTGCTGCCCGTGCACGGTCGGCTAACTGCGTGGAGTCGTCAAGGAGTAGCTCGTTAGTTCCAACCTGTAGCAGGAGCGGCGGGAATCCGGTAAGATCGGCGAACCTGGCGGGGCTTATGAGTTCATGATTCGGGTCCTGTCCAGCGAGATACATCGCATCCGTGAATGCAAAGCCCTCACGGGTGAAGAACGGGTCGAGCCCCATTTTGCTATTCATACTTGCTCCGGAGTGCGTCTTATCCAGCCCCGGCGAGAAAGCCGCTACCGCTGCTGGCATCGGCAGACCTGCGTTCCGTGCCATCAGGCAAGTCGAGACAGCAATACCGCCACCGGCAGAGTCGCCAGCAAACGCAATAGACGTCGCCTGGGCTCCGTTGTCCAGAAGCTCACGATAGGCTGCGAGAGCATCTTCAAGAGCCGCAGGGAACGGATGTTCCGGAGCCAGACGATAATCGAGTGAGATGGACCGGATCCGGGTCCTGTTGACCAGGTTCGCGGTAAGGGACATGGCAGTGTAGGGGGAACCCATAATATACGAGCCGCCATGGAAATAGAGAATGATTCCTGTGCGGGCATCCTGTGCGGGGTCAACGATCACGCCGGGGCGATTACCCAAGGTCGTCGGCGCGTTCCGAACGCCCGCAGGTACTTTCATAGTTGCCATCATGGCAGCGAAGTTCGCGCGCATTTCCTCGACGCTTTGTGGTTTGGTGGGCTCAGGACGCCGCAGCATTTCATCCAGAATTTTACGTTGTTCTCTAGACATATGATGTTCTCCTTCTCTTTTTTTAGTCGCTTTCCACCGTAATCTCTCCCAACGATCCGGCTTATTCATAGTGTATAATATAAATGTGACAGAACTTGTCACTATATTTTTTGGGGGTGAATATAATGGGAAAGTCGAGGCGCCTGATTGAATTGATGATGGCAGTAAATCGGAAGCGGAAATTCACCGTCAAAGAGCTTGCTGAAGAATTTGGTGTGTCTACCCGGACTATGCTGCGCGATTTGCAGGAGCTTAGTGGAATGGGAGTGCCTTTATACTCTCAAGTTGGTGCAGGAGGTGGATACCAGGTTCTTACAGAGCGAACCCTTCCACCGATTTCATTTACGGAAAATGAGGCATTCTCCATATTCTTTGCTTCCCATGCTCTTCGACACTTCAGTTCGCTGCCCTTCGAGGCATCTGCAGAGTCCGCACTTCGAAAATTTTACAGGCATTTATCGGATGATGTGAAAAGTCAAATAGACGAGATGCGGCACCGAATTGATTTCTTTACGCATACACGCCCTGAACGAGCTGGCTACCTTGAGATATTGCTCCAAGCGTCCATTAGAAAGTTGCCCGTGACAATCAATTATGGAACACAGAAGTATGAGACCAATGAAAGAACGATTCAACCCATCGGTATATATGCCCATGAGGGATATTGGTTTTGCCCAGCTTACTGCTATTTGCGAAAAGCTTTCCGATTATTCCGGGTAGATCGGATATGGTCAGCCGTTTGGGCGGATGCCGAAGCGTTGCCTACAGTAGATGTTTCAGAGGTGGATTTAACGAATTGGGGACTGCATTTCTACAGCAAACTGGAAAGCGTAGATGTCAAAGTGAAACTAACGGCAAAAGGGATTGAGTTATTCCGAAATAAGGGCTGGATTTTCCCTTGGGGAGAATTACATAGTTCCAATGACGGCACAGGCATACTACAGATGGGTATCTTCCCCTCAGAAATACGATTCTTTGCTGAATACTTCTTTTCGTTCGGTGCTGAAGCGGTCGTGCTCCAACCGGAGGAACTAAGAGAAGCTGTCAGAAGGAAGTTGGTCTGTGCGCTCGAAGAGTATAATGTCCCAAACTCCTAGTCTTCGATTTCGATTTTAAAGGTGGATCGGAATTCTTTTGGGCGTTAGATGCAGAAAACGAGCTTATCCTTATGTCAAGGGGCTTTTCCGGACAATAGAAAAACCCCTTCCCCTATGTCAGCAAAAGGGGCTGCGCTTAAAAAATGCTTTGTGAGTTGGGCGTCAATCTGCTTTAATTTCTTCACAGAACAACCGTCATTTTCTTAGCAAGCTCAGACAAATTTTTGGTTTTAAAAAAAAGATTATGTTACGCAAATGGGCAGTTTAGAGCCCTTATCCTGCCTTCTTGCGTGTTATGTTTCTTACTGTACTAAACTATCCAAATCCGGCTGTAATTTGGATCGCAGAACGTACAGCATGATGGCGCCAACAAGGAACGCGACGGCATCCGCAATGACGAGTGACCAGACTACCCCGTGGAAGCCGTTCATACGATTGGCGATAAACAGCACAGGAATTAGAGTAATTCCTTGAATAACTGACATCACAAACGCTGCTGTTCCTTGCGCCGTCGCTTGGAAGATCCCCGTAAACAACGTGGTCATTCCTGTAATGAACAAGGATAAGAACGTCACATGCAGAATATAGCTGCCCATTTCAATCAATTGCGGGTCATTCGTAAATAAACCAATTAAGTGGTCGGAAATAAGATACACAATGACGCCGAACACGACGGCTAACGCCACAATCACTTTGATCGTGAATCCAATGGTATGCTTCATGCGTAATTTATTTGCTGTAAAAGAGAAGGCAAGGAGCGGCACGACCCCCTCGCATAAACCCATCAGAATAAACTCAGGAAATTGCAATAAACGTGATGAAATTCCGTAAGCCGCTACGGCCGGATCCCCATATTCAACAAGGAAATGATTAAAGATAAGAGACATCGCTCCTAAGAAGATGCTCATAATAAAGACGGGAACTCCAATTTTGATTACATTGCCCAGAATGTCCTTGGTAGCCTTGAACCATTTTATGGATACAGTTAAGAATTGGCTCTTATATCTCATATGGAAGGCATAGAATGCACCCGCAACCAAGTTAGAAATGACCGTAGCAGAAGCAACGCCGATCACGCCCCAATGGAAGACGAAGATGACTAACGCATCAAGAATAATATTTACGACAACACTGAGAATCATACCGGTCATCGATGTGATTGCAGCGCCCTCCGAGCGCACGATATTCTCCAGCGTGAAGAATAATACGACGAATGGCGAACCTATAAGCATAATCGTGACATAGTCCTTCGTAAATCCGAAGGAGTCAGGCGTTGCCCCCAGGCCATGAACGATGGGATCGATCAACGGGAGGCCGACGGCTATCACAATAAGACCGAGAACTAAGCTGCTGTAAAAGGCGAATGAAGACACATGTTTTACATCATCATATTTCTTCTCTCCTAGCAAACGTGAGATAAATGTCCCGCCGCCTATACCAATCAAGTTGCCTAGTGCCATAATGATCGCGAATAACGGCAGGGTTAGCGCGAGTGCGGTTAACATTGCTGTATTGTGGAGTGTGCCGAGAAAATAGGCATTCAGGATGGAATAGATGACACTCATTGACGTGCCTAACATCATCGGTACGGCGAAGTGAGCTACGGCTTTGGCGATGGGTGCTTTCTCAAAGTATTGAAGGTTTTCTGCATCCATATGGATCACCACTTTCTGCTTTAATATTGGTCCTTCATCTAACGGTGTTAGTTTGAACCTTACAGTGTTAGATGATATCATGGATATATAAGCTTGTAAAGCATAAACTTACACTGTTAGATAAAAGGGTGGATACGGATGAAAAAACAGCAGCCTCAGATTTCGGAGGATAAGATACTGAAAGCCTCATGGGAGCTTCTTGGAGAAGAGGGTATCGAAAAGCTCAGCATGCGGCGATTGGCCGATCGGCTGGGGATTCAGGCGCCCTCTTTGTATTGGTACTTCAAGAGCAAGCAGGAGCTCTATCAGCGTCTTGCCAACCAGGTATCGAAAATCATTCTGGATGAGTTCCACTCCGAGGGGGACTGGAGGGAGCAGCTGACGGGGCTTGCGGTTACAGTACGGAGTGTACTTAGCCGGTATCCTTGCTCTACGCAGCTTATGATGATGACGCTGCCCCACGAACCGGACATCATCCGGTTCACCAACCGTATGCTGCTCTGCGTAGAATCGACTCCACTTGACCAAGAGCAGAAAATACAAGTAGTTCTCACCCTTGTGAACTATGTCTATAACTTTGTTCTGGATAATTATCAGCATCAGCGCAATGTCTCCGCAATCCTTAAGGAGCGGAAAGATCTTCCAGGAGGAGAAATGCTTCACCTCCTGGACTCCATGAGCGAGACGGAAGCGGGTCTGTTTCGGAGGATGTTCAAGAGTGGGCTATTTGAGCTGATGGGGACCGACAGTGCGTTTCAGTTCGGCTTGAAGTTGATTCTGCTCGGGATTGAGCAGGTGATAAAAAGCAGCTCTGAATACGATTCTTTGTGAGACGGAATGGCTTCGTTATCATAGCTTTGTTCAAGAATGGGATGAAGGAATTTGTATGGCAAAAATAGATAATGGGGCAGGGGATCATCTTATCATGTTGTTTTCCGTTGAAGGCTCCATCATCAAGGGTTTTGATCATGAATCCCAATTAAGCCCGTATGCACAAGACGAACATAAAGTATGGCCAGGTATCTATGATAACGTTCCAAGCGAATTATTATCTCATCTGGAGCATTCCGTTGGCCGGGTTGGAATTTTTCAGCGCATTTTGAAACTGGCCGTAATGTAGCCGCAGATGCAAATTACATTGCAAGCGTCATCAAAGATTGTCCGCCTGAAATCAAAGATTGTGCCGAACGCATTCGCTTCGTATTCTCGCCTGATGAAGGACGGGATTTCACGAATCATATCATTTGGGCGATAGACTATTTGTCGGAGATACCAGGCGCAATCATTTTTGATGAAAGTCAAAAAGAAATAATTCGTTGCTGGTAAAGAGGTAGCCTGACTATAATAGGGGACTTCTGCACACTCGAAATATTAAATAAATTACAAGGGTTGAAATTGTTGCAATGGAAAATTGCAATCCGATTGAACTCACCTTTACCAGAAAGCTCTGTTGGAGTCGGTGAGTGCTTTGCGTATAAGCCGAAGCGGGATCCCAGGCGGATTGGTTTTTTATCCAGTCGGCGCACCGTTTCAGCTTTTCGGGTTGCAAGTACGTCGTTCTTCGATTTTAACTGTTTGATGCGCTCGGCGAGCAGGTCGTTGTCGGTCGTAGCGCTTTCGTAGCCAAAGGATATCGTAAATGAAACAGAAACAACGACCCGCGCACTTCGGGCATCTCAAGCATTGACAGGAATTAGCAGGTTATCGCTCTGCATGAAATATCTGTGCTTGCTCAAGTTATTTATTCATTTTGTTTGACTTCCAACTTTGCTCATGATTTAGCAGCCATTCTTTACGTGCAACTCCGCCACCATACCCACCGAGTTTGCCATCTGTATTGATTACGCGGTGACAAGGGACGACAATCGCCAGCTGATTGGCGCCGTTTGCTTGCGCTACCGCGCGATAAGCGGTGGGTTTTCCAAGCGCCAGCGCGATGTCGGCGTAGGAACGGGTTTCCCCAGGTGGAATCTGCTGTAATTGCTCCCATACGCTTCGTTGAAATGGTGTTCCAATAAAATGAAGAGGGGTCCTGAACTCGGTTAACGTACCCTCGAAGTATTGAGTCAGTTCTTGTTCAATCGATTGAATGGGTTTTGTTTGGCCGGGAATTATAGCTGCTTTCAATCTTTTTCTCAGTCGTTCAACCTCTCGTTCTAGTCCTCGACGGTCCACGAATTCCAGCAGAAACAGCCTGATCTCGTCGGATATGGCGATCATAGGGCCAAGCTGCGTGTCCAACCACGCTGCCTTGAAAATACGGCTGTCATCCAGGAGTGTAGGAGGTGCGCCCATTATGCGAGAGAATGCATCTCTAAATCCGCTACTGGAATCGTAACCTGAAGCTAATTGCGTATCGATAATCTTCTCCCCCAATCGGATGCTCTTTAAAGCCAGTCCCATTCGACGTGCCCGAGCGTATTCAACGAATGTCATGCCAAAGCGCTTTTTGAACTGAC
Organism: Paenibacillus azoreducens; assembly: GCF_021654775.1. Lineage (NCBI taxonomy): Bacteria > Bacillati > Bacillota > Bacilli > Caryophanales > Paenibacillaceae > Paenibacillus > Paenibacillus azoreducens. The sequence continues at coordinate 63,114 of NZ_AP025343.1, forward strand.
GGCGGGCAGTGGACTCATCGATGGATAGAGTCTTAAAATCATGCCCCTTCCAACGTTTCTCCGGGTTTTGCTCAACTGCTTCGACGAGTAGCCGGACGATATCCGAGACTTGATTCGGATGCGACATGGGTCGGCAGCGCTGACAGGGACGGAAGGAAGCCAGAAGCGCTTGCTGAGCAGTCTCATAGAACTCGCAGTTTTCGTATTTCGGTTTCCTAGCAGGACAAGTCGGTCGGCAAAACACACCTGTGGACGTGACACCAACGTAGAAGACGCCTTCATAGTCAGATCTTTTCTCGACAAGCGCATTATAATATTCGATTTTGCGTTCCTCATTATGGATCATAATTGTTGCACCTTCGCATTAAGAATGAGTTTATTATACCCTGCGCTTATGACAGCCGTAGCCGAAAATCAGGCATTAATTTTAAAGAATTGTATCGATATCCAAAGTGCGCTAGAACGTATCTTTCTAAAGAAAGAATCACCCGCTTGCATAAGAAGGCAAATAAAAAGAGACACTGATTATAGTGTCTTTTGTGTTCTTTCCTTTGTTTTTTTATTCCTGGATTCCCCATATCATTCACTTGTTTTTTTATTTTCCTCTAACTCAGCATTTAATTTAGCATTCTCTCTTAACAAACTTGCATTCTCTTCCCATAACTTTTGTACGTCTGGGACATCCTTGCCGGAAAACCAGCCGCATAAATCGTCTCTTCCTGCATACTCTTGCAATTGATCATGAATAACCAACTGGATATGCTGTACATCTTCAACATAAAATGTGGGTATTTCCTCCAACACTGATCGCTTAAACTCTTGAAGCTTCTGATAGTATCCTCCTAACTCAAAGTCATATGGCTTTTGTTCTAATGCTTCATCTGTGACAACAAAAGCAAACCTGGGTTTACCAACTTCTCCGGCATAATCATATTCCCAATGAGTATAACTCTTTGATTCATCATCACGAAGTGTTAAACCATAGAATCCTCCGAGAATTAGGATATATACATCAGATTCGTCGATCGATCTCTTAATAATTCCCATTTGAGTTTCCTTGAAGAATAGCCCAACTCCAGCAGGAATATGACCAGCTTCAAGTACAGCTTCTACAGCGGCATGTCTTTCCTCAACTAAATCAGCATAAGTAGACGATATGTAGACTTGTAGTTTTTTTCTCATAAGCCACCTTTATGAAATGAAATTAATATAAATCATACCGTTGGCTCACTCCATCTGTCAATATTTACCGAAATCCGCTTCTCTAGTATATGTCGCGGTTTTATAAAAATATTGTCCAGAACATTCGGGGCGTTGTAGCTTCCCCTTTCAGGGCAACCGAAAGGATTATGGACGCAAGAGTTTAAAGGAGTGCGGAGAGAAAAGAAGTAGTGTTACTTTATTAACGGGATTTCAGGAGCCTGTCGTCACGACAGCTCCTTTCGTGTTTTTAGCAGACAGACCCGTTAAGTTGAACCCTATCACAAGCAGGGTGAAAATTTTGTAGCAGCAGCTGCCCTTTTGGCGTGAAGGCAATGTGACAGAATATTGCTATTGTAGCCTCGATTGCCGCGTAGGCCATCACCTCTCCACAGGGGATAACTCTAGTTTATCGTCATGCGATTTCCTTGTTCTCTTCCCCTGTAATGTGGCTAGAACTACCCCGCAAATGATTAGAACGGATCCTACCACTTGCGTTAAGGAAATCGGGGTCCCAAGCGTGATATAACCTAAAACCATGGCAACAAACGGCTGTAAATTCAGAAACAGCGATGCTTTAGCCGCCCCTACTTTTCGAATCTGTCCATTCCAGATGACCGCGCATAAGCCCTGAATAAGCAGCGCCGATCCGATCAAGAGAACCCACCACCAGAAGCGGGGCTGGGCCTGTACGTGAGGCTCGCTCCAGATCGCTATCGGGTATACCGAAATGCAGCCCAGCACCGTCGTATACACGGTTGCGACCAATGCGTCCATACGTTCCGTCAGCTTTCTCATTAGGATCATAGATCCTGATAACGCCAGCATACAGACAAACATGATCGAGATGCCTGGAGTGATGGCAATTCTCAAGCCTCCGCCATGTCCAACGACGAGGAAGACGCCGGCGAAGGCGACAATCGAGCCCGCGGCCATGCGGATCGTAAATGGTTCTTTCAAAAATAAGCGGGCAAACAGCGCTGTGAAAATCGGAGCTAACGACAAGATGAGCGAAGCCGTCGTTGCATCCGTTGTCCGAAGCCCCGTAAAGAAAGAAACTTGATGCAGCAGCATCCCGATCAGGACGAATGGCACCAAATAAACGGAGTCACGTAACGTAATCTTCGTTAAGCGACGGGTTGCAGCCAAATAAATAAGCAGGAACACCGATGAAACCATAAGCCGGTATGCCGACAGGTGCAAGGCGGGAAATGCTTGCAGCAGCAGCGAGCCTAAGACGAAATTGCTCCCGTAAAGGGTTGCACAAAATAAGAGAAGCAAATAAGATCGCAAGCAGATGCGCCTTCTTTCAAAGAAATCCAAGATGATGGAGCGGGTTTAAATGCGTTTGACTGCGATAAGCTCTATTTCAATCCTGGCGCCTCTTGGAAGTTTAGACACTTCTACGGTTGTTCTGGCAGGGTGATGATCGCTGAAATATTGGCTGTACACTTCATTCATCTGTTGAAATTGCTCTAAATCCGTCATGAAAACGGATGTTTTGACAACATCTTCTAAGGAAAGTCCGGCTTCAGCCAAGACGGCCTGCAGGTTCTTTAGTGCTTGATGGGTTTGGTCAATGATGCCTTCCTTCAGATTTCCTTCGGCATCAATTGGCAGCATGCCCGAAGTGTAGACGGTATTTCCCAAAGCGATGGCTTGCGAATAAGGGCCGATAGCTGACGGTGCTTTTGTTGTTGTTATGGCGGTATGGCTCATCGTATTAAATTCCTCTCTGTCTTCTATAAATTTTGTAATAAAAGACCCGGGCCACAATGCCGCGGGCCTCTCTAATTAGGCGAGCGATATCATTAAAATCCGCTCTTGCAGCGGCATCTTTATTTCGCAGGTGCGTACGCTTCATCCAAGAAACCGCGGATGGCTTGAAAAGCCTGAAGTCTGTTTTTCTCCAGCAAAACCATGTGCGTCCCTTCTCCGATTTCGACCCAGCGGCGATAGGCAGCTCCTGTCAGGGAAGTGAAGAAATTCTGGGCTAATTCAAGGGGTACATCAATATCCCACTCGGCATGAACAAGAAGGACGGGAACGGTGATTTCCTTAGGATCATAGAAAGCTTTGCCAGCCGTCCAGTATTCGCGGATATCCAGGATAGGGCCATTGGTCGCCCGAATATGCTCAGGATGATCGGTTAGGCTCCCTGGATCGGAAGCAAGAGTGGCTTTGACCCATTGTTCAAACCAGCCCTCCGGAATCAAATCTCCGCGTTTATGTTCCGGCGCAGCGCTTAGCCAGCGTTCCTTCGTGCTGCCAACAGCAACAAGGCGATACGAACCAAGCGGACCTCCGGTATCGATCGGAACCGGTTTGGAGCTCAGCCATTGCGGAGCGACAAGCGTAAGCTTGGTTACCTTATCGTTGTTTTGACTGGTATAAGCCCCTGCAACCGTTCCTCCCCAAGACATGCCCAGAACATTAACCTTCGTTAAATTCCGGTGTTTCAGAACATAGTCCACAGCTGTGCCAAAATCCCGAACACCTGTTTCCGTACGGACAAGCGGTGGATTAAGGTCGGCAGGCTGCTCCATCTCAGGGGGTCTTGTCGAGCCGCCGTAGCCGCGAACGTCCACGGCGTACACGTCATAGCCATGGCTGGCAAGATAGTCCAGAAAAGTGAAGCCATCCAGCTCCACATCGTACAGACTGCCAATTGGATAGGTAGCGCCATGAACCATCACGATCGTTTTTTCGTTGGAGAAGGTATTCATGGAAGCTGGCCGTTTATTTCGTACATAAAGTTGGATTCCGGGTGTATCGCTTGGGATGCGAAGGTCTTCGGTAACGATATTTACATTATTAAGAAAACTATGGGTTGTCATAAGCTCAGCGCCTTTCGTATTGTGTTTGTGTCAGGTCATATTAAATAAAGTCCCACTTGTATCCGTCCCCGCTTCGAGTCACGTACCCCGCCGCGCTTTCCGGGAAATGCGTGCTGAAATAAATGACTGGACGATCCGCGATGTTCTCCAGTACCCGGAGCCGTGAAACTCGGGCCTGATCGGTAAATTCGCAGTACATGGAATTCCATTCGGGGTTAAAAACCTGGAACGGATGGTGCATCACATCGGCGCCAAATAAAGCTTCTTCTCCGCCGGTTTTAAGACGGATGGACATTTGGCCGATACTGTGGCCAGGCGTCGGAATGAATGTGAAAATATCAAGAAATTCCCCGCCCTCAGGGCTAATGGTTTGCGTTAAGCCGGCTTCAACAACAGGCAATACGCTTTCTTCGTAAACGTTAAAGTTGGCTTCGTTTGCTTTGTTGTGGCTGGCCTCACTTGAGTAATATTGTTGTTCCGCGAGGGGAAATACGTATTTGGCATTTGGGAACGTTGGTACCCATTTTCCGTCAACGAGCTTCGTATTCCAACCGACATGGTCCACGTGCAGATGTGTCAGCAGAACGTAATCGACTTCCTCCGGTGTAACTCCCGCCTCTTTCAACCGTTCGAGATAAGGGAGCTTGAGATTGGCGAGATCCGGATTTAAAGGCAGGTTTTTATCATTTCCTGTAGCCGTATCGATAAGGATCGTATGCTTCGGGGTTTTCACTACCCATGTTCCAATGCTAACAATAAGCTGAGAATTGTCATCGATCAGGCCGGCCGGAAGAGAGTCCCGATTTTCCTCCAGAAACTTGGGGTCCCACGATCCCGCAAAATACACTTCCGGTGGAACACCGTCAAGCATCATCTCCGTGACACGTGTAACGGTAACATCACCTACTTGATAGACCTTGGGAATTATATTAGTCATTCTTTTTGCCCCTTTCGTCCTTTTGACACGTATATATGAATCCGAATAACAAGGAACGGCTTTCCGTTGCCATCATGTGATTCGTGCCTCGTAACCATCGAAAATTTCGCTGTAAATGAAAATTATTCTGTTGAGAATGAACGATCTGTAGTACCCGGGTAAAATTCGTTCGTCAGCCCTAATAAAATAGTAGTCCAATAAAACTGATAAATCAACGTTTTTACACCGTAATTCCGTCCTAGTAAAAGGGCTTGATATTGCTCATGTTTACCCCTATTATAAAATTATGAATTTCGCTATCAGCGAAATTACTTCCGTAATTTAGGAGACTTACAAATGAACTCGATCGGTGAAACCATTCGAAGCACGCGAAAAAAACAGAAATTAACGCTCAAGAGGGTAGCCGAAGCGGCATCTGTATCCTTGTCTTTTCTCAGTGAAATTGAACGGGATAAGGCGAATCCCTCCATCAGTGTACTTAAGCGCATAGCGAACGCATTAAACGTGAATTTTACGGATTTGTTCGGGGAAGAAAAGCGAAGCATTGTCGTTAGAAAAAACGAGCGCAAACCTTTGGTGCATTCCGAGGGTTCTCGCATTACCTGGTACGCGCTCAGCCAAGGAAGCAGCAACAAAATGGGACCGATATGGGGAGTGCTGGAAGAAGGAGCATCTTACGGCGACGTCAGCGTCGGCCATAGCGATGGCGAGGAGTTTCTGTTTGTCCACTCCGGACGTTTGGAGTTTGTACTTGGCAATGAACGTTATACGCTAGAAGAAGGGGACAGCATCTATTATGATGCCAGAACCCCCCATAGTTATAAGAATATCTGGGATGGTGAAACGCTGCTGATAGCGGTTTCTACTCCGCCTACTTTTTAACAAAGTCAGCTCCAACGGTGATGAAATCGGAAAGAAAACATTGGCTGTGCGGACACATCGTTGTCCTACTTGTGGTTTTGAATGTGACCGTGATGTAAATGCCGCCAAAAACATTCTCAAGCGGGCAGTACAACAAATAACAAACGTTTCTTAAGACACGAAGGGCTAGGAATCAGCCTTTATGAGAGAGTGCGGCAATAGTCGGCTGTTAATGAAGCGAGAAGCTCTCCTAAATTATTGGGAGGGAGGTTCAGATTACACTTGACACCGTCGTATTGGTTATATAACATTAATCCTAATAATTAGAATACGTTGAAAAGGAATAGTACGGTTTTCTAAGCGAACAGAGAGCTGTTGGATGGTGTGAAACAGCCGTAGAGAAGATCGGAACTCGCCTTGGAGTTGCTCGCTGAACCATTAAAGTGCGAGTTCAAAAAGTCGGTTTTCAGCACCGAAAGACTGAATCGCGGTCGTTCATCCTTGATTGGCCTCGATTGGTTTTCTTATCAAAAGACGACTTTTTGAACAACCTTTTAAAGTAGGTGGAGCCGGAGCCTGACCGTTATCGTTCAGGAGGATGCAGGGTTTGTCCGTTTATGGCCGACCCGTATCCGCAGAGTGCATGCCGATGGGTGGCATGAATTCGGAGTGGTACCGCGTAAGATGTCAAAGTCTTTCGTCTCTGTCAGAGGAGATGAAGGGCTTTTTTTGCGCTTCCGATCTTTAGCAGATCAGCACAGCAAATCGATGAAGGGAAGGACATCCATGAAAAATGTAAACAAATACGCCAGAGGATATTTTATGCCTCAGGAGACCAGCTTGAAGTGGGCCCAAAAGGAATACATTACAGAGGCGCCGATTTGGTGCAGCGTTGACCTTCGCGACGGCAATCAGGCGTTAATCGTTCCGATGAATCTGGAGGAGAAGCTGGAATACTTCAAGATGCTCGTGGATATCGGGTTCAAGGAGATCGAAGTCGGATTTCCCGCAGCGTCGGAAACGGAGTTCGCTTTTTTACGCACATTGATCGAGCAGGAATTGATTCCGGATGATGTAACAATCCAAGTGCTTACCCAATCGAGAGAGCACATTATCCGCAAAACCTTTGAATCGCTGAAAGGCGCGAAAAAAGCCGTCGTCCATTTGTACAACTCGACCTCCGTGGCGCAGCGGGAACAGGTATTCCGCAAATCCAAGGAAGAGATTATCGACATCGCCGTAAGCGGCGCCAAGCTGTTGAAGGAATGTGCGGAGGAGACGGAAGGGAACTTTCAGTTCCAGTATTCGCCGGAGAGCTTCACCGGTACGGAGATCGATTTTGCGCTGGACATCTGCAACAGCGTGCTCGACGTATGGCAGCCGACGACGGAGAACCCGGTCATCATCAATCTTCCTGCAACAGTGTCCATGTCGATGCCTCACGTCTACGCCAGCCAGATCGAGTATATGAGCGAGCACCTGAACTATCGGGAGCACGTGATTTTATCGGTCCATCCGCATAACGACAGAGGTACGGGTGTGGCGGACGCCGAGCTTGGAATGCTGGCCGGAGCTCAGCGTGTCGAAGGCACTTTGTTCGGCAACGGAGAACGGACGGGGAACGTGGACATCGTCACGCTGGCCCTGAACATGTACTCGCATGGGGTCGATCCGAAGCTGAATTTTGAGAACATCCCTGCGATCATCTCCGTGTATGAACGTCTGACCAAAATGAGAGTAAGCGAAAGACATCCTTATGGAGGCGAGCTCGTATTTACCGCATTCTCCGGTTCGCATCAGGATGCCATCGCCAAAGGCATGAAGTGGCGCGAGGAAAAAGAACCCCGGCATTGGTCCGTTCCATATCTGCTGATTGATCCCAAGGACATCGGCAGGGAGTACGAAGGCGATATTATCCGCATTAACAGCCAGTCCGGCAAAGGCGGAATCGGATATGTGCTGCAGCTGAAGTACGGACTTGATCTCCCGGCGAAAATGCGCGAAAATTTCGGGTATTTCGTTAAAAACGTATCGGATCAGCAGCAAAAGGAACTGATGCCCGATGAAATATACGATATTTTCATGAAAGAATACGTGAATATAAAAACACCCGTCGAGTTCGTTAAATATCGCTTTACAGACAACGAAGATTTTCATACCGTCGTCACGATACGCTCCGGCAATCAAGTCAAGGAAATCGAAGGCACCGGGAACGGAAGGCTCGATGCGATCAGCAATGCGCTGCAAACCGATCTTGGACTGAATTATTCCGATTTGGTCTATACAGAGCACGCTCTGGAAACAGGCTCCAAATCGCAAGCTGTTTCTTATATCGGCATCACGGCTTCCAACGGCAGCGTATATTGGGGTTGCGGCATCGACGCTGACATTATGACCTCATCGGTAAAAGCGCTGTTTAGTGCCGTGAATCGATTTAGCCGTAATAACACAAACTGATCGTTTTTGGGGAGATGAAAGGTGCTTGTATCCCACCTAGAGAGGATGGGAATCTTCTCCCGCTAACGAACAAACGAAGGAGCTGCCAGCGGCAGCTCCTTTTGATTTTCCGCCTCCGCCGTTTTGGCGGAAGGGGCGGGTTCCTAGTCAATCGCGGAACTTATTTGCTTCATGAACATCAAAAAAACGGTCAAGGCGGCGGGGCTTTACATCATGTCGTAGACCTGCTCCTTCTATCCTCGCTATTTTATTCCTCGACGGCGATGCCGGCAGCTTTCAAATGCCCGTGCGTAACGATTCTGCTAAATTGGGATGAAACTTCATCCGCAGGAAGAGGCCGGTCGTTTTTAATCCACCAAATGACAATACCCATGAAAGCCGATACGAGGTATTCGAGCAGCAATTCCTTAGATATCGCTAAAGTGGAATTTCCCTGAGCAGGATCCCATCCCTCGTTTAGTTTATCTTTGATGATATTCTCCATCTTCGCTCGAAACTGATAGATTCTATTCTCTTCAATTAACATGGCATAGTAAAAAATGATGTTGCCCGAAATCTGTTCCAATACCGACTTCATAACAGTTTCGAGTCTGGAAATACTGAAAGGATTCATGTGGATTGGACATAGAACGACGGCCTTCTTTAATTCGCTCAACAACTCATCCATACATGTATCCAATAGATCAGGTTTGTTTTGGTAGTGAAGATAAAACGTGTTTCGATTGATCATAGCCCGATCTGCAATATCCTGGATTGTTATCGCTTCATATCCTTTTTCCTGAATAAGCTCATAAAATGCCTTTCGAACCGATTGTTTGGTGCGCAGTATTCTTAGATCGGTTTTTTTCTTGTTCATTGTTTTCGTCCCCTAAATAAAAAATTTGAATCGTTAAGCGACAAAGCTCTACGAATTGTATTTTATCCTTCAAAACTAAAAATATTGAATATTGAGCGTTGTATTGATCTTCATTATAATGAGCGCAAGATAGATAAACAACAAAGAGTTCATTATTTATCTAATGACTATAAAATCGGATTGAAAGAGGTGGAATGAAGATCATTGTTATTGTTAATTTAGTTCGAAATAAGGCAAATCCGTTCCAAACGGAAATTAACTTTTGTTAAAACAAGGAGGATATTATAGTGGCATCAAACCATCAAAATGAGCTTGTCCTTAAGGCGATCGCTGTGCTGGAAAGTTTAGAGAGCGGCAACCCCGAAGCGATTACGAAGTACATTCATCCCGATAAATATATTCAGCACAATCAGGCCTTGCACGATGGTCGTGCGGCCATGCTTGATGCACTTGATCATTTAAAAGAAATTGGAACAAAGGTAAGCATTAAACGCACTTTAGTCGACGGAGAATATGTCGCCCTTCATTCTGTATATGATTTTTTTGGCACCAAGATCGGTATTGATATTTTCCGTTTTGAGAATGGTCTGATCGTCGAACATTGGGACAATTTGCAAGAGATGGTGGAAAAAACAGCAAGTAATCATACGATGATTGACGGACCGGACACGATTAAGGATATCGACAAGACGGATGCGAACAAAGGACTTGTCAAAAGCTATGTCGAGAACATCTTGTTCGGGAAAAACCCGGACCTGCTTACTTCTTACTTTGACGGGGATAACTACATTCAGCATAGCCCGCATATTGCAGACGGCCTTTCCGGTCTTCATGCTGCATTGGAGGGCCTTAAGAAAAAAAATATTGAGTTTCAATATACTCATCTCCACCAGGTCATCGGACAAGGCGACTTTGTGCTTGCGGTGAGTGAAGGGATTTTTAATGGTCAGCATACTGCTTTCTACGATTTGTTCCGCGTGGAGAATGGAAAGATTGCCGAGCATTGGGATGTAGTTGAGGCCGTACTGCCGGCAGAAAAACGAAAAAATACGAACAGTAGATTTTGAGGTTCATGCAGCTGAATCGCAAGAAGGACAGTGGAAAACGTATGAGTTTATTTAAAAACAAATTCATTATTGCGTTACCCCTTATCGTTATTGCTGTCATCTTCGTCTTTAGCCTTGCCATGATTCCAAGCATCAATCCTGCTCCCCATAACTTGCCGATTGCCATTGTAAATGAGGATCAAGGCTTGACGATCCCAAAAGTAAATATGGGCGAGACAATGGTGTCTAACATTCAGTCAGCTGCCTCTGTGAACTCGGTTGGAGAGCCGCCGATGAAATGGATCGAAGTAAGTAGCGAAGAAGAAGTAAGAGCAGGTCTCGATAACCAAAAATATTATGCGGCTTTGGTGATTCACAAGGATTTTAGCGAGAAGCTAGCATCGCTTACAACGCCGGATCCGTCTTCGCCCCGGATACAGATTTATGTCAATCAAGGCATGAATGCATCGGCATCTAGTATGGCTGAGCAAATGCTAAATCAAGCGGTTCATGACGTGAATAATAAGATGCGTACTGAGCTATTAGCGACTTTCGATCAGCAAGGCGCAGCGATCTCAACGAAACAAGCCGCTGCACTAGCTTCGCCAATCGATTGCGTAGTCATCCATGTGAATGCAACAGGTACGCATAGTGCAAACGGGAATTCACCGATTTTGATGTTCCAGCCTTTGTGGATGGCCAGTCTAATCGGAAGCGTGATTTTCTTGCTTGTGAAGAACAAATCCAATTATGCGAATCATAATGAACGGCTTCAGGCGAATATAGTCCAAGTCTTGTGGGGAGGGGTCATGGCTTTGGCGGCTGGATTTAGCTTCACTTGGTTCGCCAAGAGCTGGGGCGTAGACATTTCTCATTTCGCAGATACAGCTTTATTCTTGACCATTGCTTATTTAACATTTTTTCTGATGATATCCGCTGTTTTCTCTTGGGTGGGACTTAAAGGCATGATTATTTTTGTATTGCTTCTATTCTTAGGTGCGCCACTGCTTAGTTTTGCTCCGGAGTTATTATCTTCGTTTTACCGGGATTGGATATTATCATGGCTGCCGATGCGTTTTATGGTTGAAGGCCTGCGTGAGTTGTTTTTCTTTGGACAAGGCTTTCGCTTGAATCATCCGACCATGGTTTTAATCTGGATCGGCGCCTGCGGCCTGTTGGTCCTGCTTACATCTGCCTTTAAACATTCCCGTAAACCGGAACAGAAAAAAGAGGTTGAAATTGCTTGGAAGTAATCCATAAGACGATCTTAGCCGTACGGATGATCACTCCATACGGCTAAAGGTGCATTCTGAAAATATTTCATATCATGTATTTGCTCTTTTATTTTTCTCTAACTCAGCATTTAATTTAGCATTCTCTCTCAACAAACTTGCATTCTCTTCCCGTAACTTTTGTACGTCTGGGATATCCTTGCCAGAAACCCATCCAGACAAATCTTCTCTTTTTGCATACTCTGGCAATTTATCATGGATAACCAACTTAATGTGCCGTTCATCTTCAGCATAAAATATAGGTATTTCTTCTGATACGGATTGTTTAAACTCCTGAAACTTTTGATAGTTTTCCATTGTTACAAAGTCGTATGGTAGTCGTCTTAATGCTTCATCTGTGACAACAAATGCAAATCTAGGTTTACCGATTTCTCCGGCATAATCATATTCCCAATGAGTATAGCTCTTGGATTCATCAGGAAGCATTGAACCATAGAATCCTCCGAGAATTAGGATATATACATCAGATTCATCGATCCATCTCTTAATAATTCCCATTTGAGTTTCGTCGTGATATAGCTCAATTCCTGCAGGGATGTGTCCAGCTTTAAGTATAGCTTCTGCAGCGGCATGCCTTTCCACAATTAAATCAGCATAAGTAGACGATATGTAGACTTGTAATTTTTTCCTCATAGGTCACCTACATTAATGAAATTAATATAAATCATACCGTTGGCTCGCTTTATATGTCAATATTTCCCGAGGTTTACTCTTCCAGTTACTTGTCTCCTTTTGTCTTTACAATTATTCCACAAGAACATAAAACTATTGTTTTATGGGTTATTTCACAGAAGACATGCATAGATATGAGTTTTGTATAAACAGATTTTCAGAAGCCGATAACCTCATTAAGCTGAACCTTACCATAATGATGGTTAAATCTTTTCGTGCGGGAAGTGCGTGAAGAGCCTGTATTTGACCGGCTCCCATGACCAATTCGCGTGATATTGCATCAACCAAAATGATTATAATAATTCATTACCAAACAAAACATCAATAAAAAGGTAAAATATTACTGTTACTAAAATTATTAAAAATGGCGGTGTCTTGCTTGAGAAAAGTAGAGGTTCGGATATTTACAAAGGATGATATGCAGAAGTTAGGCGATTTGTATCATGCCGTTACATCTAAAAACAACACCGTTTTCTGGTGGGTTGGAGAAGAAGAGAATTGGCTGAATGTATTCGTAGCGATTGAGAGCGGACAAATCATAGGTAAGGGACAAGTTGGTATAATTACCGAGATTCCGCCGGGCAGTTCCCAAGAGCATGCACATTATATTTTTATCAATTTGAAGACACTCCCGCAAAGGGAAGACGACTATCCGCTCTATGATCTCCTATATGAGTGTTTATTAAATAGAGCGTACGAGCTAAAAAAAACGCTGCCTGGTTCGAATCGAACAATGATTGCTATAGGCAACCAATCAACTGAAGAGTACAACAACAATTATTTCGTATCGAAGGGTTTTGTGTACTGGAAGAGTTCGTATACGATGCGAAGAGACTTATCCAAGAAGATTGAAGAGTCCGTACTTACTGCTTCTTACCGTTGCTTGCGAGGGGCAATGGATTCGGAGGAAAGCGTCGATGAATACTTAAAAGTTGACATGGAGATTTGGCCTGAGGCCCCAATCGGGTTAAAGAGGTTAATGGATAACCGGAAGAATTCTTCGTGGACTGCTTTTGTTGTAAGGGAGAATACCACCTTAGTAGGTAGTGTCATGGCTTGGGTGGATAATGATGGAGATGGGATTATTGAAGATCTATTTGTGAGAGAGCCTTGGCGGAAACAAGGGATTGCAAAGCATCTACTTTCTCAGGCGCTCACCTATCTCAAAGACCATGGATGTGCGTTCGCAGAACTACAAGTTGAAACGGCCAATAGATCCGCTTTATCTTTATATCACGCAGTTGGCTTCAAAGAAGTATCGGAAGAAGTGCGTTACCACCGAGAACTCTAAAACGTGAAAACAACTGAGAACACTATTTCAGTTAGGCATACTCAGCAAAGAAAGGGCCATCCCGGCAGGGGTGGCCTAAAAATTTGCCGTTACAGACAGCACGGAATAACGATTAGGATAGTTTAATTATGAATTAATTATTGTAAAGTCATCTTGAAATGATTTTGATACCATTGGAGCGATAGGGAAAACCATGAGGGGGTAGACGCATAATTGTCCGTAGACTACGGGCTTCCCTATTTGAGACGAGGAACTATTCCCTTTGCAGCAAAAAATAAGTCAAAAGCACAAGGAAGTGAACATAATGACAAATCAACAAAAAGTAATAAATATGCCTTTATTTTCACAAACGATAACTGACTTTTGGCGGGCGCAATTTTTGAACGGAGACGTCCTCTATAGCGATGAAGTCTTTACTGTCGCTACTAACCCGGATCTGGACGAAGACAGTCGGGTCATGGTGCTGGAAACCACAGACGGCCGGGTCATGGCGGTTCTGACGCCTGCGATGGCCGATAAGGTAGGCCTTTATCAACGACAAGATCTGTCTGAGGAGATCTTTCGTCAGATGTTGAATGAAGCGGGAGTCACTTTGCATGGCGCAGATTATGTTTTTTATTTTTCAGAAGCCGAAAAGAACGTATTGCTGCAAGAAAGCCTGGAAGGCGTCTTGCGCCGGTTAACAGAGCAAGATGATGCGGTTTTCTCCGAGTTCCAGTCCTCTGCCTCAGAACAAGACTTGGATGACGCTTATGTGGAGTTGGATCACTGGGCGGTGTTCGGCTCTTTTGAGCAAAACCGCCTGGTCAGCGCAGCCAGCATGTATCCCTGGGGGTACAATGCGCAAATTGCGGATCTCGGCGTACTGACCCTGACGACCTTTAGAGGAAAAGGCCACGCCCGTAAAGTGGTGCGTTCCATTTGCAAGTATGCCTATGATCAGGGATACGAACCCCAGTACCGATGCCAGCTCGATAACCAGGCGTCTACGGCGTTGGCTAAAGCGGCGGGGTTGACGCTGTTTGGAAAGTGGGACGTGATTTCTCCCGACTCCACTGACTGAGAGCCGACTCAAAACAGATTCTTTAATTTTATTCAAGCTCTTGCGACGGGATATCCCCTTTAAAATGAACCGCACCAAAGCTTCTTTGGATGTTGCGGAACTATATTTTTCCGGAGCGGTAGCGGCGGAATAGGTGTAATGAAGCCGTGCAGAGAAAAGCGATCAGTATTGCACAGGCTGACAAAATCCAAATTTTACGAAAAGCCGACAACCCTAGGTTCGTGTCCAACCGAATCATTGAGGCAGCCGTTGAAGTGCCTACGGCGAGTCCAATATTTTGCACCATCCGCTGAATGGATCCGATTGTTCCCTGTAATTCAAGGCCTACCGAGCCCATAATAGCCGATAGATTAGCGGGAATAAATATGCCTGCGCCAAAACCGTAGAGCAATAATAAGGCGCTGAATGTAACGCTATGCCAGTTAAGCTGCATTGTACTTAACGCAATAAGAGCGATAAACATGATCCCTAGCCCCGATAATGTTAACGGAGTTATCCCGTAGGAACCGATAAGTTTTCCCGAAAGCTTGGACAGCATAACCAGACCTAATGGGGCTGCTAGATTCACTAATCCAACCTGCCAAGGCATAAGGTGGGCTACCCCCTCAAGATAGTATGCCGGAACGATAAAAGCAATTGCAGTGGCAAAACCCAGGACAAGGGCGGACAGAATCGGGACAATAAAGGCGCCGCTGCGAAATAATGACAATGGTATGATTGGGTTTGTTACCCGAGTCTCCCAGAAGATGTAGCCAATTAAAGATAACGCAAAGAAGCCATATGGAAGCATCCTTGGAAATCCGGGTAATGAATCTGCCGAAAGCCCGCAGAGAAGGCTGAATGTAGCAACACCCAGAAGAACGCTGCCCACGATGTTGAGAGGAACCGGGCTCACTTGCTCTTTCGTCACTCTTGCAATCTTGTAGCATCCCCATAATCCCATGGCACAAATAGGGATGTTTATCCAGAAAATCCAGCGCCATCCCACGAACGAAAGAAGCAGTCCGCCAGCGCTTGGGCCCAAAACATTGCCAAGTCCAAGTATCATCCCCAAGGTCCCTAAAGCAGCCCCTTGCCTCTCTTTTGCAATATAGGTCGTAATAATGGCTGCTGAAGTTGCTTGAAGCATCGCAGCTCCAATTCCTTGCAGTCCCCTAAAGATTATCAGTTGGGGAGCGGAGAATGCACTTCCGCACAGAATGGATGCGATGGCAAAAACGGCCAAACCTATGGAATAAACCTTCATTCGACCAACCCGGTCGCTAATACGGCCGAATATGATGATTGTGGAACTGAGTGAAATAAGATACAGAGTCACCGTCCAAGCAACGGCATTAACATCGACATGAAAAGTCTGCCCGAGCGTCGGCAGCGCCACGTTCATAATGCCCGTATCCAATGCAGATAGAAAAAAACCAACCCCAGCCGTAACAATAATAGGCCAGTCACGAGTGGTTGCGTGTTGTTGATCGACTGCCGTCAATCCTTGCATGTTCGTTCCCTCAACTTTCTGCTTTATTCTGTGTGGATTGTAACATGCCATTATTTCATGTATCATCGAAATATGAATATGTACAAAAATATAGCCTCTATCGGAGCTCTCTTTGGCGACCCTACTCGTACTACAATCCTGGTTTCTCTTGCCGATGGGCGGTCGCTAACCGCAGGCGAACTGGCCTATATCGCCGAAGTGTCGCCGCAAACGGCAAGTGCTCACCTCACCAAGTTGGTCGAAGGGGGGCTTATCGTGATGGAACCGCAAGGGCGGCATCGTTATTATCGATTGGCAAGTTCGAAAGTGGCAGAAGTGATGGAGGAAATGGCTTCTCTCACGACTCCTGTTCCTGCCAGATCCTTGCGCGAATCCGACCAAGCAAAGGCGCTTCGTTATGCCAGGACATGTTATGAGCATTTGGCTGGCGAGCTCGGGGTATCAATTACCAATGCACTTTTGAGGAAAGAGTACATTAAAGAATCGGATGGAAAGTACCAACTTACTGTATTAGGAGAAAAGTGGCTTATAGAGTTTGGAGTGAAAATAGACGGTTTAAACAGGCTTGCACGTTCTATTCCTCGCCATATCGACTGGACTGAACGGCACCACCATATGGGAGGTCCTATCGCGGTCGGCATCACTCGCCGTCTATTTGAGCTGGGCTGGATTGCCAGGGGTGCTGTGAAGCGTTCTATTATAATTACAGACACCGGGCGTATTCAAATTCAACGGGAATTTAACCTGGAGTTATAGAGCAGAAAACGATTATTCGTTAAATTCATAAATGAGATTTATAACGGACAGGAGAAATAACGATGCAACTTTCAGATTCCATCTATTCCGAAATCACCGCTTTATCTAAACAAGGCGAAGATTTAGTGAAGGCAGGCGACCTTGAAGCTGGCAAGCATAAGTATGTTGCGGCCCTCCGCTTATTACCGGAAAACCATCGGGAATGGGAGGCTGCTACGTGGTTATACGTGGCTATTGGGGATGTTCATTTTCGAATGGAGAATTACGAGAAGGCATTCAAGTGCTTTTTTAACGCTGTTCAGTGTCCGAAAGGGTTGGGTAACCCCTATATTCATCTTCGGCTAGGTCAGTTGTATTATGAACAGGGTAATCTTGAAAAGGCAGCAGACGAGCTAACGCGGGCTTACATGGGTGCGGGAATTGATATTTTTATGGAAGATGACCCAAAGTATCTTGAGTTTTTGGAGGCAAACATAGAGATTTGAGGTTTGAATAACAATCAGGCCGCCGATTATTCGGCGGCCTTTTACATAATTATGAAAGTTCAATCAGAGCCCATGCGTTATTTACGCCTCAATAACTTGGGCCAACGAAACGCATCCACCCGTTCGAGCATCGTCCGGAATATCATCCCCCATTGGCGTTCATTTAACGTGCAGATCGGGGCCTGCCGGTCAACGCCAAGATTTTTGAACAGATGTTTAAGCTGAGGCGGGGTAAAGATGCCCTGCAGCACCACGTATATCGGCAGCTCGGGACGTTTCAGCGCGTACTCGGCGAATCCGGCAAAATGCCGGTGGTGGCGGATTTGGACGTAGGGATCTGCTTTGCGGCGAATGCGGAATATAGCTGATTCCACGCTCGGCGGGGGAGAAAATTCAGTCCGCGGAAACACCTTAATCAATTCCAGGTCGAACCACATTCTCCACCGTAAGATGCGCGGGTCACGGATTGGCCTGGAAGTGAAGCGCTTGGCCGCTCCGTATTCGATCAAAAGCATCGCTCCTTGAAAGAAATCGGTCGGGGGGTCCAGCAGCTTTTCTAAAATTGGAGTCGTAATGGCGTAGGGGATGTTCGCGACGACGCGAAACGGTTTATTGGGCAAATAAGCCAGTCTAATATCTTTCTCGATAATGGCGACATTGGCATGTGCTTGGGACTTGGCTTTAAGAATTTCCGCAAAGCGGGGATCATTTTCGATCGCCACAACGCTGCTGGCTTTTTCCGCCAGTGCAAACGTCATAGCGCCTTTTCCGGCTCCAAGGTCCATCACGATTTCGCTGGGCCGGATGCCCGACTGATCGATGATTTGCCGCACAATTCGTGGGTTATGCAGCAGATGCTGACCGCTAAAGTTCGGTTCATTCAGGCATTTCCGCACCTTGCGGTGCTTTTTGTCATTCGGATGCATGTCATCAGTTCCTCCATTTTTACGCATTTGTGACCGAAAAAAATAAAAAAACACAGGCAGACCGCTGCCTGTGTTTCCGGTCATTAGGAGGACATATCCAAACGCAAGAAACCAAAGTTTCTTTTGCCGATTTAGAATTTGGCCTTCCGAAACAGACGCAAGAAGGGTGGAGCCACGACAAACGACACCGACAGGCAGGGCCTGACGCTCTCCGCTTACGTAACCGGCTTTCTTGTAATCCGCTTAGGAAATAGCTGCTCTTTCTTTGTGTTGATCTAGGGGGCAGCATCGATCTCGATCGAGGATTCAGATCTAAGAAGCACAGATGGCCAAAGATTGCATGATATATACCAGAACCGACAATTCGCAATCGGGCGCAGCAGAATAAAGGAAACAGACTACTCTCTTCTCAAAAAATCAGAAAATACAAATGATTCATGGTTTTAACGGTAAGTTGGTAATAAAGGGAATATAGGGGATTTATAGAAAATAAAAATATTTTATACAAATACTGTAACTATTTATCGTTTGAGTTGTTTAATAATATGAAAAACAAATTTTACAAGAGAATAGGAGGCTTTTTATCATGAAAAAATTCAAAGCACTACTGGCAACATCGGCTCTGGCGTTAGCTATTCCATTCGGCTTGGTACAAGCTGAATCGGACTCAGTCGAACAACAAGGTTCAGCTCAAGAGACTCAAGTCTTAAATCAAGATAGTCAGGCGTTTTCAATTTTCACAGAGGATGTAAATCAGAAATTGCTTGATATTTATTCAAAGTATGATCTGAATCAGCCATTTTCTGAAGAAGATGCTGCATACGTGAAAAGCCATACCATTCCAGTTAACCCAGGCGAATTTTCCACACTTGCCGTCAAGAGCAGCAGCTTCTATGGTAAAGGATCTGGGGTCTTTTCATCTGTCGAGACATCCGGAACAGTCACAGTTGATATTGGAGTAATTAATAACCAGGTGGACGTAAATATGGTTACTCGAGATACAACATCAAAATATCATAGTTATATTGGTAATAATCTCCAATTCACTGCCATTGGCCTTATTGGATCAGATGGGCTAGGGAAAGTTGCTGACTTTGATTTGCCTAGCAGTACAAGTAATGGAAACTACGATAAATTGGTTGGGACTAAGAAGTTTGTTGCAAGTGTAGCTTATTATTCTGCTGTTCCTACAGGCAAAGTATCGGATCCGGGTAACACTCAAACAATTAATGTAACAATGAACTAAGTAATAGAAGGAAGGAGAGGCTTATCATAGCCCCCCTTCCTTCTTAATTTACTGAAGATAAGCCACCGCTGCGATAATTAATATCGACACTACAGTTATCAGGAATGTATTTTTTTTAGACATACTGTTTTTTTGAAAAGCTTTATAAAAGGTCCTATTACCCAAGAAGTTACGGTAGAACACATATAAAAGCGCTAAATTTGCAATCATGTATGGAAGCATAAGCCATGGCTTTTGAAATTCTTTTATAAAAGAATTTTCTATTGCATTAAGAAAAAGCAGTCCTATTATTAGAAATAAAATATTTCTTAACAGATCTAAAATTATATATAAAGCATCTTTATACTTTACATTATTCCCCATTTGCTTCACCATCCAATAAGTAATAAAATTTGTATAAGCTTTACATTACATTATACTACATGGAAGTCATTAACATCAAACTAATTGCCCGCCCCAAGTTTCTCCTGCCATCAATTATGAGTCGCCTGGTGCAACTCACACTCGGGCCAATAATGATAATTTGGGGATTTTATATTCCAGCATTCACTGATTTCGAGATCAGTATATTTTTTCTCCAATGCTTTAATGAACCATTCAGCATTTCAATTAAATTCTGAACCTATTCGCGGTCACGTAATCTATCCATACCATCCAGGGATTGCTCACCCTTCATTAAAAATTTCATTGAGTAGGCATCCTTAGGAAAATTTCTTATCACAACAGCCTTGGAACATCCTCATATCTGCATTCAGCAATTCTCAACTTTTCCGCGTCAGCGGATGATGTTTTATTTTGTTGGACTACGAAATGATGTGGAAAAATTTCCAATTGATTAGGTCTATAATAAAACCGATCCATATAACAGCTGTCGCTACCCGAAACCAGATCTGGCTGCGGGTTAGGGGTTGCTTTCGTCCGGCCCATATGGCGACAGCTGCGCAGATTACCGCAATGGCGGCGGCGAAGTAATTTATTAGAATGCAGCGGTTAAACAGGCTAACCTCCGCATATGGATTTGTGATCATCGTAGCCATTAGAAACAGAACCATGGCAGCCGTGATGGTTCCACAACCGACTATCGCCGCCATAAGCAGGCTGGATACGGTAGAGTTCAAACCCTTTCTCCTGCGAATCAGCCAGCGGATGAACATGGCGACCGGTGTGACCGCGAAGAAAATAACTGCCATGGCCCCCACGACGGCCGAAAGCAATAAGACCGCATTCGATCGGCTTGCCTTAACCGGCAGCATATCCATGCCCTGGCCGCCGCTCAAGCGAACTACCTTCCCCTTTTCGTCTTTTTCGACGTATAAGTACGCTGCTGACATTTGTAAGCTTTTACTTTTGGTGTTCTTTAACCTGTACAGATTAGGACTCACTTGCGTGTATTCGCCGGATCTTCCCATGGCGGTGACGGTAAGATCATGTTCGCCGCTTGGTTTCACGCTTACCCGTGTCAGATACCCCATAATCTCCTGAAACGTGGTCAGCGTATTTCGCGATAATACATAATTTCCGGCTGCATCTTGCGATGACGGCAAATGGGTGCCGGGAACAATATCGTTGGCTTTTTTATTTTGAATGAGCTTGTTAACCAGGCTTGGAACGATATCCGGCTCGACTTCCGTATTCGTCAGAACGACGATCCCCAGCCGCTCCTCGGGCACAATCGCAAAATTGCTGGAAAAGCCTACTGCGCCTCCGCTATGGCCGACAGTTCGCGGATTGACGCTGTACTCCCAAAAGCCGTGCGCATTGGATGGCATTTCAGGATGTGGCGTATAGCTTTGGGCAAGCATCGACTGCTGCATTTTAACGGATTTAAACAACGGATGATCAGCGGCAGTCAAGCCGATGGCGAAGCGGGCCAAATCTTCAGCGGTTCCTTTCATGGCACCTGCCGGATAAAACGGAATGTAATGCTTCTCTCTAGCTTCGAACTTTCCGCTCCCGAGGCGGCCATAGCCGGTCGCTTCAAGCTTCTGCAGTTCAGGCCGGTCCCCCAGCTCCGGATGCCCCGATGTATGATCCATCCCAAGCGGCCGTAAAATATGCTTTAACTCATAATCCGAAAAAGATTCGCCGCTTACTTTTTCTACCGCATACCCGGCCAGCGCCGTTGAGAAATTGGAATAAGACATGACTTTTCCGGGTTCATATGTTTGTGCTGGCTGCGAGGACAGCAGAACATTTTCAAGAGAATCCAGCTTTTTCGTCGCTTTAATGAACAGCCCGCCCGAATATTCTTCATAACCTGCAGTATGACTCATCATATCCAGCAGTGTGAAAGGTTTATCGGCACGCAGTTTATCGGCAAACGATTTTGGGAAATAGGTCCGAACATCCTGATCGAGCGCCATCTCGCCCTTTTCTACCAGCTGCATAATCGACGTCCATACGAACAGCTTATTAATCGACCCGAAGCCGAATACTGTTTTCGCCGGGTCAACAGGAGTTTTTTGTTCCAGATTTGCATAGCCGTATCCTTTGGAAAAAATGATGTGGTCGTCTTTCGTAATGACAATGGCCGCGCCTGGCGTCGACTGCCCGATAAAGGGTTCGACAAAACGATCGATTTCCTGGCCAAGCTCCTCATAAGGAATGCCAGACGGCGTACTCATGCTTTCGCCCGCTCCCCTGCCATGTTCGGCAGCAACCAGGCCGGGTGTAGTGAATACGGTTGTACTCGTAAACAGAATCATGATAGCAAACGCAATAACAATTCGCGTCACACGTGTTATTCGTGTTCTCTTCATTTCGCTTCTCCCCTCTTTTTCCGAAATAATCTATAAGGTGTATGGATCCAGCATACAAAAGCAATTCTTAATCAGTCTTTGTCTGTTCCTTAACCAATTCTTAATTGCTAGGGAATTTTTACGGGCTTTATTGAGGAGAAGCAAGACGCAGTGAATCGATTTCACAAATGAGGCGAAATCTTGGGTGTTTAGCTCTCTGCCGATGAAAATGAAAAAGCCGCTCGACGAGGAGCGTCTTGCATTTGCTCTTCTTGCCGCCGGTTACGTTGATTATGCATTCCTTCTATGAAGTACGCGGATCCCAACGAAGCAGAGAACCAACAGGGGCATTTTATGAAGAATATCGCTTTAATCATGTTCCAATACAATACCTTGGTTTTTTGTGTTTTCCCATGATTTTGCGGACGGTTTCTCGCTTCTTAAATGTTATTGGCTTGTAAATGGCATATAACAATCATTTAACAGTCTGTAAAATAGTGATATAATATTTATCAGGTTATAATTCATCTAGAAAAGGTGTGAGACCAGGTCGTACTCTGATTTATTGTGAGAGCGCCTACATCTTTTCTTCAAATATTAGCGTGTAAGGACGGTAAAAATGAGCAGCAGACAAACCGAAACAGACGTTATCTTAATTGGTGCCGGAATCATGAGTGCGACTTTGGGGACATTGCTGAAAGAATTAGTACCGGAATGGAAAATTACAGTGTTTGAGAAGCTGGCAAGCGCAGGCGAGGAAAGCTCTAACGAATGGAATAATGCGGGAACGGGGCATGCTGCACTGTGCGAGCTTAACTACACAGCCGAGAAATCGGACGGATCTATCGATATTAGCAAAGCGATCGTGGTTAATGAGCATTTCCAAGTTTCAATGCAGTTTTGGTCTTATCTTGTAAACAGCAATCTGATTCGTAATCCGCAAGATTTTATCATGCCATTGCCACACATGAGTTTAGTGCAAGGGGAAAAAGATGTAGCGTATTTGAAAAAACGTTTTGAGACGATGTCCAAAAACCCGCTGTTCCAAGGGATGGAGTTTTCCGACGACCCGAAAAAACTGATGGAATGGATTCCGCTTATTATGAAAGACCGTACATCGAACGAACCTATAGCGGCAACAAAAATGGACTCTGGAACGGACGTTAACTTTGGCGCTTTAACGCGCATGCTGTTCGATCACTTAAGGAAGAAAAACGTCGATATTCATTACAAACATAGTGTCGATGACATCAAACGTACAAGCGATGGCTTGTGGGAATTGAAAATAAGGAATGATAGCGGCACAGTCGAACGCCATACTGCCAAATTCGTCTTTATCGGCGGCGGGGGAGGAAGTCTTCCTCTGCTGCAAAAATCCGGTATTCCTGAAGGAAAACATATCGGAGGATTCCCGATCAGCGGGCTATTTATGGTGTGCAACAATCCGAAAGTCGTAGCGCAGCATCATGCCAAAGTATACGGCAAAGCGAAGGTCGGGGCGCCTCCAATGTCTGTCCCGCATCTTGACACGAGATTTATCGATAATAAAAAATCGCTGCTCTTTGGACCGTTTGCCGGCTTCTCGCCGAAGTTCCTAAAAACCGGGTCCATGTTTGATTTGATCGGCTCCGTAAAACCGAATAATCTGTTCACGATGTTGGCGGCAGGTGCAAAGAATCTTTCGTTGACAAAATACCTCGTCCAACAATTGATGTTGTCGAAAGAGAAGCGTATGGAAGAGCTGCGAGAGTTTATCCCGAATGCCAAAAGCGAAGACTGGGATATGCTGGTAGCCGGCCAGCGTGTGCAGGTTATTAAAGATACTGTCTCTGGCGGTAAAGGAACGCTTCAATTTGGTACGGAAGTGGTGACTGCCGCTGATGGATCGGTCGCCGCCTTGCTCGGCGCTTCTCCGGGGGCTTCCACTGCCGTTTCCGTCATGCTGGAGGTCATCGAAAAATGCTTCCCGCAGCATCTAAAAGAATGGGAGCCGAAAATAAAAGAAATGGTTCCTTCTTATGGCTTGCCACTCGTGGAAAATCCTGAGCTTGTCCGTGAAATTCATGCTTCTACGGCGCGGACGCTTGGTCTAAAGAAGTTGAAATCCGTCAGTAGTCAATAACAAAATAGAAATGAAATGAACTCGGCCTTTATCCTGAAATTCATGGAACTAAAGGCCGTTTTGCTTTGCCTTCAACCTTTGTAGGCAAGAAGTGTTTTTCTTTTATGCCCAACACAAAATATGGGAGGAACGTTGTAAATCAACGTAATACATCAAAATGCGCGTAGATCGATTACTCTCCATGTTATTAATTATCTCAAAAAAAGGTATGGTTACAGGCAAAGAGCTTGCGGAACATTTTGAAGTATCCATACGAACCATTTACAGGGATATAGAAAAATTAGGCGAAGCAGGTATTCCGGTCGCATCCATTGGCGGTAAAGGTGGGGGCTATTACATTATGGAAAACTATAATGTGGACAATCTTTTTTTGAAGAGAGATGAAGCTTCCACCTTCATGGCGATCATGAATAATCTAAATTTTCTGTTTGGGAAAAACACACAGTTTAATGATATGGTTTTAAAGATCGAGAATACGTATACACAAGAAAAAAATACGGATAAGTTGAACATTAACATGTCCCATTTCAGTATGGAGAGTGAATTAAAGGAATACCTGTTTCTGATGAACCAAGCCATTGAAGAAAACAAGCTGATGGTATTTGATTATTGCAACAGACAAATGGAATATTCCGAAAGAATTGTAGAGCCGCTTCAAATCACGTTTTCTGCCGGTCATTGGCATTTGGTTGGATTTTGCAGATACAGAAACGACTACAGAAAGTTTAAACTGGTACGGATCAGGAATTTGAAGATGGGTGACAGTTTCGAAAAAAGAGATATTTCAAAGGGAGAAATCGAAGAAATATTTAAGGAAAGCATCCGCAAATCAAGTATTCGAGTTAGCTTGAAATTTTCCAATCGAATGGGCAAGGGGCTAACCGAGTATTTCCAAGAAGCGGATATTCATCAAACGGAAGATAACCAATACATTGTTGTAGATCATTTTCCTCATGATGAAGGGTTACTCAAATATATTTTAAGCTTTGGCAAGGAATGCGAGATTGTAGAGCCCCTTTATTTGAGAGATGAATTAAAAGAATATATAAAAAAATTATTGCTCCCATACAATGGCTGACATACTGATGTCAGTCGTTTTGTTTTATTGTAGAGGTATAGCAGGGAGTTAACATATGAAGAAGCTACAAAAGAATGCGATTGTTCATTTCTACATAAGGAGTGGCACAAAAATGCGTATGGTTGAAGCCTTCCATACCTGTCATGGCCGCAAGCTGTTCAGCAAATATTCGTTAAAAGGTACGCCAAGCGTAATATTCATCGCAGGATTGGGTGATAGCTCGGAGTCATGGGATGTAGTGCAGGACCGGATATCGCGGATCACATCAACCTTTTCGTATGACAGGGTGGGCGTGGGTAGAAGTGAAGCTGCGCCGCTTCCGCGGACATGCCTTGACTTGGTGCAGGAGCTTTCCGAGTTGTTATCGAGTATTCCAATGGAACCGCCGTATATTCTTGTTGGACATTCCTTTGGAGGATTGGTTGCCAGGTTATTTGCGAGTCGTTATCCGGCGATGGTATCGGGGATCGTCCTGATTGATGCTGCACACGAATATAAAGAGCTCGCTTATGAAAAGATTCTGCCTGAGAAGCTGATCTCAGTGAATAGAGCTTATCTCGAAAATCCGATGTTGAATCGGGAGAAGATCGATAAGTTACGGAGCTATAAGGAGGTCGTTGATCATTCACGGCAAAGCAATATTCCCTTGTCAATTATTACAAGCGGGCTGCCGGATGGCGGTGATAGAGATGATGGTAATGATGATAATGATGGCGATGATGGGGAATGGCCACAACAAGAAATATTGCAAATGGAGCAAAGGCTGCAAGCCGGTTTTAAGCGGCTGTCAACGGTAAGCAAGATCAGGGTTGCCGGGCGCAGCGGGCATTATGTTCATCATGATGAACCGGAAATTGTAATAGAGGAAATTATCAATATGTTGAAGGGGATGGAATTGTGAACGATACAAGGATGAAACTCATGACGGACCTGCAAAGAATAGAAAAGGAGCAGTACCAACTTCGTGAAGGAGAGTGTTATCAGGATTTCTTAACTTTGATGCTGCAATTTATAGGGGATCCTCAGCCGGAATTACGGGATGATCTGATTTGTACGACATTTTATGAATGGATTGAAGAAGATGGCAGCAGGTTAACGGAAACGGAATTGCGTGGTCTCCTGGCTGTTCTAACCGATGAGCGACATTTGTTTTATCATATTGGCAGCGAGGGTGACGAGTCTGTATTTACAAGGGCGTTCTCTGTCCTGCCCATCGGTTTGATCGTGTTGCGCCACAGAAAGAAACCTTTTCTGGATCATGCCGAATTCCAGCATCTTAAGCATTCACTGCTCCGCTATTATAAGGAGGAAAAGGATCTGCGCGGCTATCTGCCTGAAGGGGGTTGGGCTCACAGTGCGGCACACGGTGCGGATGCTTTGGTGGAGCTGGTTCAGTGCCAGGAGAGTGATGCTGCGGTACAGCTTGAGGTGCTTGCCGCTGTTCAGGGAATGCTGCATAACGGGATACAAATTTTTAGCGAAGAAGAAGATGAGCGGATCGCCCGTATCGTGGATACCATGATTGACAAAAGTCTGCTCCCGCAGCAGGAGGTCGCAGACTGGATCAGTGGACTGACACACTGCGCCGACTTGCCGCAAAGCCGTGGTCCGAGGATCGCCCGCGTAAATAGCAAAAACTTTCTCCGCAGCCTTTATTTCAGAAGAGGGCAGATCAGCCGTGGGAATATCCTTGACGCTGCCATACTTGCAGGAGAGGCTAAATTGAACAGATTTGCGATAGGGAAAGATTGAATTCATTTTGCGGAAGCTGCTTTTTTGAAAGCAAAAGCCCCCTCCACCGTTTTAGTGGAGAGGGCCGATTCATAAAATGCCTTTGTAACGTTAGGACAAAACGCAAACCTGATGTGTTCGGCTCCGAGTATTTTCTAACGGACCCCATGGACGTTAATTCGCTGAAAAGGGCGGCTTTCATATTGTAACGGACACCACAGCACTTAATTGCTCCTAAAGCACCGCCAGAAGGGGATTTTTCGCAAAATAACTGCATTTGTGTCCGTTAGAATTCATAATGGTCGCAATTGACCCTGATAACGGCCGCTGTGTCCGTTAGAGTTTGGAGTTGCGTTTATATAGTTCAGCTCGTTAGTTTATTTCGTTAGTTCACTTCGTGTAGTTATCAAAATATCCCTGAATAAAGATAACAGGCGTGCCCTTATCTCCACTTCCGGAAGTTAAATCCGACAGAGAGCCGATCAGATCGGTTAATCTTCTTGGCGTCGTACCTTGGGCTTCCATGGCTCCAACCAGATTCGCATCTTTTTTGTTAATATATTGAGATATTGCCTGCTTCAGTTCCTCGCCCCTTAAATCAGCGAAGTTATTATCGGCAAGGTATTTCAACTTTACTTCATTCGGTGTGCCGTCAAGTCCCGCCGTGTAAGCTGGCGATACAACCGGATCCGCAAGCTCCCATATTTTACCCACAGGGTCTTTGAATGCCCCATCCCCATAAATCATCACTTCAACCTGCTTGCCCGTTTTTTCTTTGAGCATGCGCTGGATGTTATCCACGATAGGTTGGCAATTACGCGGGAACAGCTTTACGCTGTTTTCGGTGGATTTGTTGGAGCCTAACAGGCCATAAGCTTCATTACATCCGCTGCCATCAATGGATGCTGTCAGGATGTCATCGAGACCATACACTTTTTCTCCGCCATTGGCTTTCAAAATTTTCTTCGTTCTGAATCTGGTATGGATATCGCATGTCAGCACGTTTTTGGTGTATTCCAAGATCGTCTTTGGATTGTTCGAGAAAATGACTTCGCATTCCACGCCGTATTCTTCAATCAATGATTTATAGTAATCGATATAATCGATGCCGGTAAAAGTATGTTTTTTATAACCAAAAAGCTCGCGGAATTGCTGCTCTGTCAACACATCTGTCCAAGGATTAACCCCTTTTTCATCAAGCATGTCGAGATCCACCAAGTGGTTTCCCACTTCATCCGATGGATAGCTGAGCATGAGAACGATTTTTTTAGCGCCTTTGGCGATGCCGCGAAGACAGATTGCAAAGCGATTCCGGCTTAAGATCGGGAAAATGACTCCAACCGTTTCCTCCCCGTATTTGGAGCTCACATCTTTCGCAATGTGATCAATCGTAGCATAGTTGCCTTGCGCACGAGCAACGATGGATTCGGTAACGGTAACGATATCTTTATCATGAATGTTGAAGCCTTCCGCTTCGGAAGCTTTTAATACGCTATCTACGACGATTTCCTCGATGCTGTCCCCTTGATTGATGATTGGGCAACGGAGGCCTCTAACGACTGTTCCAACCACTCTTTCCAAAATAATCGCTCCTTAGGACTACTATAGTGAATAACATGATTTGGCATTCCTATTTGTAATATACACCCATCTAATGGTATAAGTGAAATTAATATATCGAATAGATGATATAAGAGGTGCTTATGAAGTGAGCAAGTTGGATTTATATAAAGTGTTTTGTATGGTAGCCAAAAGCAAGAGCTTTTCCAAGGCGGCTCAGGACCTTTACATGACGCAGCCAGCCGTCAGCCAGGCGATCATGCAATTAGAAAGGGAACTGGATACTCGTCTGTTCACAAGAACATCGAAAGGCGTATTTTTAACCAACGAAGGCCGTCTTTTATTTGATTATGCGAATTCAGCCATGAATTTAATCCACGTCGGGGAAGAAAAGATGCTGGAATTAAAAAATTTAACGACAGGCGAGTTGAAAATAGGTGTTGGCGATACGATATCCAGGTATTTTTTGCTTCCTTATCTGGAGGAATTTCATAATCGGTACCCCAATATTAAGTTCAAGATTGTGAATGGCACAACCCTTGAAATTTGTACTCTGATCAAATCGGGTGAGGTGGATATTGGAATTTGTAATTTTCCGCTTGAAGATCCGGCATTAGAACGAAGACCATGCATTGATATTCATGATATTTTTGTATATGGGGAGAGATTCAAGAGCATATTATCCCGTCGTGTCAGCCTTGATCAGATAGCCAAACTGCCGTTAATCTTCCTTGAATCGAAATCCAATTCCAGAAAGTATGTGGAAGACTATATGTTGTCTAAAGGAATTAAGATATCTCCGGATTTTGAATTGGGATCACATGATCTGTTATTGGAGTTTGCCAAAATCAATTTAGGCGTAGCGAGCGTGACAAAGGAGTTCTCTCAGGAGTATCTGGATAAAGGCATATTGCATGAAGTTCGATTAACCCAGGAAATACCCAAGAGAAGCATTGGCGTATGTTTTTTAAAAAGCGTATCTCTATCGCCGGCATCAACGAAATTTGTTGAGATTATAGAAAAAAAGTTGTTGGACTAACGCGCCCATATATTTTCACCGTCGGGCATTCCGTAAATGGTTTGATAAAAATGAGAGAGCCTTAGGCTGCATTGTTTCTGGCCAAGTTGTTTTCTATACTCTTATAAAACTTTGAGTGGGAGTGGGTATGGGATGATCAAGCTGAAAGATATCGGGAGGTTCGAGGAGCTGCCGGAAATCGCGATGGACATTTACACAGGAAATATACCGGGTTTGGAGGCTGCAATGGCAGCAGGCTGGGATATTGAAGAAGGCATCGTACTTAGCAAGTATATTACGTTAAGCCCGCTCGATCTGGCGCTGATATCGGAGAGGCTGGATGTTGTTAAGCTGTTGGTAGAGCGCGGCGCCGATTTGAATGTCTCCAATAATCCGTCTTTTTTGCGAGCCGTTCGTTATTGCAAAGAAGACATCGTTCGCTACGTTGCGGCGCAAGGCGCTAAGCTGGACATGCTCAATCAAGTCGGGTCCGGCGCTTATTCACAGGCCTACTATGGAAACAAAAAGAATATCCCGCTCATCCATGAGCTGGGCTTGGATATTAAGCTGCATGGCGGCGCTGTATTGCGTCAAGCCGTGTCGGATCATGACCTTAAGACAATCGCTTATTTACTCGAACATGGGGTGGACATTAATTATAATCAACCGGATATGGTCTATCCTTACCGGGCGACTCCGTTAACCGTTGCAGCGCGCATGGGGAATCCAGCCATGGTCAAATATTTGGTTGAGCACGGCGCAGACGTTACTCTAGCGGAAAAAGATGGCGAACGCCCGTACACGATTGCAGTCAGCAACAAGGATACGGTCCTGGCTGATTATTTGAAGTCGCTTGAGCCCGCAGAGTTTCATAATCTCGAGAACAAAAAGCATGAATTGAAAAAATATAAATTGACCGATGAGCTGATCAGCTTTCTTACCGGGGACAAGCTGCGCCTTGAACTGGCGCAAAATGAATATGAAATCGGGTATATCGATTTTTTCACATTGACCGACACGATCGAGATGAAAGTCGGACGGCAAAAGCTGCTGCGGCTGTCAGCCGACTTCGACAATTACTCCCATCTGCAGCTCGTGTGGAATCCAAAGAAAAAAGGCCTGATCGGCTGTTACGACGTGGAGCATCAGGAGTATGCGGATTTGTGCAGCTTTGCAGAGTTTCTTGCGCAGCCTGAAATGTACCTCATCAAGTTTCTTGAGGGGGAACTGTAACTGGTCAACGTTATACAATGTCGCTCTCGCTTATGAGGGGCATTTTCAAGCTCGATGAATCCAATATATTGCTGCGAAAAGAGCATGATTACTGCACCGCCATTCTGCCTTAAACGGTATAATAATGGAAAAGAAGCGGACATTAAAAAAGCGATGAAATTATAACAAGCGCTAAAAAATAACAAGGACAGACAAGACAAAAGATAAGGAGAGTCTATGACAAAACATATAGGATCAGGATGGAACTTCGACAATAGTTATGCCCGGCTGCCGGAATTATTGTTTGCCCGTGCAGAGCCAAGTCCCGTACGCTCGCCGAAGCTGGCCATTCTTAATCATCCTTTGGCAGCATCCCTGGGCTTGAGCGTTCAGGCGCTGCAAAGCGAGGCTGGCATAGCCGTATTTGCCGGGAATCAAGTGCTGGAAGGGGCCTCGCCTCTGGCTCAAGCTTATGCCGGGCATCAATTCGGATATTTTAACATGTTAGGGGATGGCCGGGCTATTCTACTCGGTGAGCAGATTACACCCCAAGGCAAGAGGGTGGATATCCAGCTGAAGGGTTCAGGCAGAACGCCGTACTCTCGTGGGGGGGATGGCCGGGCTGCAATTGGACCGATGCTGCGCGAATACATCATCAGCGAAGCCATGCATGCGCTTGGCATCCCGACCACCCGCAGTCTTGCCGTCGTGACAACGGGGCAGTTCATAACCCGTGAAAAAGAGCTTCCGGGCGCCGTTCTGACACGGGTAGCTGCGAGCCATATACGTGTCGGCACCTATGAATATTTGGCGCAATTTGGCACCGAACAAAACCTGCGCATCTTTGCCGACTATACCATAGATCGCCATTATCCAGACATTGAAGCGGGTGAGAACCGATATCTTGCGCTGCTTGAAGAAGTGATCAAACGCCAGGCTTCGCTTATCGCCAAATGGCAGCTGGTTGGCTTTATTCACGGCGTGATGAACACCGACAACATGACCATTAGCGGCGAAACGATCGATTACGGCCCTTGCGCCTTCATGGATGCTTATGATCCCTCCACGGTTTTTAGCTCCATTGATACGCAAGGACGCTATGCTTATGGCAATCAGCCGTACATTGCCGGATGGAACCTTGCGCGATTTGCCGAGACGTTATTGCCGCTTTTGCATGATGATCAGGAGCAGGCTATCAAGCTGGCCCAGGACAAAATTTCCGGATTTATGGATTTGTATGAGGGGAATTGGATTGAGGGCATGAGAGCCAAGCTGGGGATTTTTAACGGAGAAGATCCGGATAAAGAACTTATTAACGACCTTCTCGGTCTGATGGAAAAATATCATGCGGACTATACCAATACCTTCCGGGCGTTAACCTTGGATACAATCGAGGGCACGGATCTGTTCGGGGCTCCCGAATTCGCCCAGTGGCATGAACGCTGGAAGGCGAGACTCGGCAGACAGCAAGAATCGGAAGCCGCCTCCAAGCAGCTGATGCGAAGCAGCAATCCAGCGGTAATTCCAAGGAATCACCGGGTCGAGGAGGCATTGGAAGCCGCATCGGAACAGGAAGACTACAGCGTGATGGAACGGCTGCTTACGGTTTTATCCGACCCGTTCGCGTACTCCGCCGAACAGGATGAATACTGCGGATTGCCTGCGTCAACCAAACCTTACCGGACGTATTGCGGTACGTGATGAAGCGGATGTTTCGCTGCGGATTTTCCGCTGTATGACCCGTTAAGCCCGAGCTGTATCGCAAGAACGGCAAGTTTCTTTGATGAAATAAACGGGGCTTCTTATAGGTTCGTCATTTGAACTGCAGGTTTAAATTAGCCATTTTGACCAATACAGTATTTAACAGTATTTAACGGTATTCAAATTAAAGGCCATCCCGTTAAGGATGGCCTCAGGCTGTCGAGAAAGTCTCGGCAGTTATTTTTTTATATCCCAGGGCCGTAGTGCTTCCTTCAGGCTGGCTACGGTGATTTTTCCTAACGATATTTGTGCTCGGACAAACCCCGGCTTATATCCTACCGTGTTAACGGCTGCCCATAAGCTAACGAAACCCACAATCGTTATTCGGGCAAAAATGAGCCGCCAAAACTTCTAACGAAACTGGGAAACGCTATTCAGCTCCATAGAGGTTCATTTAGCCGTATTTCGTGCAAATAACGATCTGTAGTTTCGTTAAATTCAAATCTGCATCGTTTTTGTGAATATAACGCTCCCTAGTTTCGTTAGGAGTATTCAGATAAGCTAAGGCGCGCGGGCAGGGCCTGGAGAAACAGGTAGGATAAAAATAACCACGCACATTGATTATTAGTTTAGATGAGAGAAAAATATAAGTCTATATCTTTTTAGAAAATACTGTTAACTTAGGTTTATCCCCCGGCCGGGAAACTTTCAGAACTGGAGGTTTGAGATGGTAAGTCGGGAACTATTGGCTAAAGTGGCGGAGTCCTTTGAATTTGATGTTGATACACTGGTTTTTATCAGTCATTCGTGCAATGAGGTGTACCGGTTCACCAAAAATGATCTTCTATATATCTTGCGTTTATCTGAAAAACCATTTCATGATGTGGACAATTTGAAAGCGGAACTTCACTGGGTTCGATATTTGGCCGAAAAAGGAGTGCGCGTTTCGCTGCCGATCACAACGAAGGATGGGAAATTAACTACCGTTTACAACGAGAATGATACGTGGTTTATTGCTGCAGTGTTTCAAATGGCACCGGGGATTGTTTTTGATAGAGAACCGCAAATATGGGGCCCTTCCTTATTCCATACATGGGGAGAAACAATGGGGGAGATTCACCGGCTTACAAAAGCTTACGAACCTGCCGAGCCTAGCTATAAAAGAGCTGAGTGGAGCGCAGCGAAAATCAACAACCCTAACCTTTTCCAAGGGAACTATCGAATTTTACTTGACAAGTTAAAATCCCTCGAGGGAATCATTTCGTCCCTTCCTAAAGATAAGGAATCCTACGGATTGATCCATTATGATTTCCACCCCTATAACTTTCTTGTCGATCAGGGAGATATTACGGTCTTTGATTTTGATGACGCGATTTATGGCTGGTTTGCGCTTGATATCGGTGTCGCGGCCGCTCATGCCGTATGGTGGGGATCGCCTAACAATGATCGGAAATCAAAACATGAATTTTCAAAACGGTTCCTAAATGAATTTCTAACAGGTTACCTCAGACAAAACCATTTGAACCAGTACTGGATCGGACAGATTCCGATGTTCATGGACTACAGAAATATTAGTTCTTTCTTCTGGTGGCTTCATAGTTGGGATGGGAACGAGGTTAATCTGTCGGAATTTCAGAAAATTGCAATTGTAAATGGAGTTGAACTGATCCAGAATGGTCTTTCTTTTGATGGGTGCGACATCCAGTTATAACAAACGAGCTCGGCATTCAAATCATAGGCCATTCAACAATCTGACCACAGCAAAAACTGTGGTTTTTTTTGTGTTCATCTTCTTGTCATTTAAATTAATCACATGACATTAGTCACACTTGACTATATGATATGGAGTGACTACACTATGGTTATGGATACATAATCATCGATGACTATATGTTGTTATACACAGGATTCGAATTGAGAATGGGGTGTATTTATGAAGCGTGAATTAAAGTTGAGTCTGCTTGTTTTCGCCATAGGGGTGTTTATGGCAGCGTTAGATAACGGGATCATTACGGCTGCGCTGACGACACTGACCAAATCATTTCATGTCTCTGCAACTTGGGGTGCTTGGTCGATTACGGTATATACTTTAGGTCTCGCAATCAGTGTTCCGATTATCGGAAAGCTCTCCGATCGGTATGGACGTAAAACATTATTTATGGTGGAAGCAACGTTGTTTGGTTTAGGATCATTATTTGTTGCTCTAAGTCCGACCTTTACTTGGTTTTTGATCGCGAGATTCTTTCAATCCATGGGCGGCGGCGGTATTTATATTATTGCTAGCTCCTTTGTCCTCAATACGTTTCCAAAGGAGAAACAAGGTCAAACGCTGGGCATGTTAGGCGGAATGAATGGAATCGCATCAGTGCTTGGCCCCAACATCGGTTCCTTTATTCTTGGTGTTACCGGAAGCTGGCATTGGCTGTTTTTGATCAATGTTCCTATCGCAGCCTTGCTTGTTCTCTTTGGCGCAAAATATATTCACGAAAAACAAATCCTTACGCAATCCCGAATGGACTGGGTCGGCGTAACGGCGCTCAGTCTGGCGATGTTATCCATGATGTATGGATTTACAAATTTGGATGGCGTGAACTTTATCGATAGTTTAACCTCAGCATCTTTCCTTGGATTTTTCGGTGCAGGGGTTGCGCTGCTTATCTTTTTGTATTTTGTGGAGAAAAGAGTGGAGAAATCATCGATTGATCCGATCCTGCCCATGTATCTGTTTAAAGATAATACATTTCGTTGGACGCTCGTATTCGCGATGTTCTCAGGTTCGATTATCGCGTCGATAATATTCGTTCCGGGTTTTGTTGAGCAGTATCTCGGCGTAAGCAGCACGGTATCAGGGTACTGGTTCACGCCGCTTGCGCTCGCTTCCGGGATCGGGGCGGCATTGGGCGGACGGCTGGTGGATAAGAAGGGCTCTGTCTTTACTTTATTGATCGCAAGCTCCTTGGCGGCTATCGGGTTCCTGCTGTTCTCGCTGTGGGTAACAACCAAATGGGAGATGGTGTTTGCCAGTGTTCTGGTCGGCGTAGGTTTTGGTTCGATGATCGGCGCGCCGGTCAATGTATTAGCGGCTGAAAAGGCAGGGGCTAACAAAGGCGTGGCACTTTCGACCACCTCGCTTGCCCGTCAGGTTGGCCTGACGCTGGCCCCAACGTTTCTCGCAGGGTTTATCGCGCGTTCGTATATGAACATGGGTAACGTCATCCAAAGCAATATGAAAGCAGCGAATATCGTGCCTGCAGGATCAGGAGTGATGCAAATGCCGGCTCAAATGGATTTCAACTCCCTGCAAGCCAGCTTCCAGCATATCCAAGATCCAACTGTAAAGCAGGTTATGATCGACTCTCTTCATCAGGTCGCGGGGAATGGTTATGGCGGATTATTTACCACATCGGCGATGATTTGTGCCGTCTGTATAATGCTTGCTTCCGTCATTGGCGTCGTTCGGAAAAAGCAAAAAAATCATCAGGTCAACGCGGAACTTAATGTAAGTAAATAATTAAAATTTAAAATAAAGCAGGCAGCGATTATCCACTGTCTGCTTTTTGTGTCTAACCATCCTCGTTTGGCGTGGAAAGAGGGCGTTAGGGTATGGGGCATCCGGAAATAGGCAGGGTAATATCTACAATCGTGCCCTTTTTGATTTCACTTGTGATGTTGATGCTGCCTTGATGGTCTTTAATGATTTTGTTGCTGACAAGTAAGCCCAGCCCTGTTCCCTTCTCTTTTGTCGTATAAAAAGGTTCACCGAGTCTGGGAAGCAGTTCCTGAGATATGCCGCAGCCGTTATCCGAAAGGCGAATAAGGACCTCGTTGTCGCTTAGAAGTTTGGTTTGAATACCGATTTCACCATTCGCAGAAATGGCCTCCAGGGAATTTTTGATGATGTTGAAAAACGCTTGTTTTAATTGATTTTCTACGCTGTTGATCGTAACGGGCGGATTCGTAAAATTGGTACTGATGATGATATTTCTTGAACTTAGTTCTGGTTGGAGTAATTCTATAACGTTTTCTATAATGCCGTGCAAAAGCATTGGTTTCATATCGAGGTTTTGCGGCTTCGCTAAAACAAGCAGCTCACTGACGATAAAGTTGATTCGATCCAGTTCAGACAACATAACGTCCGTATAAAGGGAATTCTCTGAAAGTGCAGGCTGTAAAAACTGAATAAAGCCCTTTAATGAGGTCAGCGGATTTCTGATTTCATGCGCTATACTCGCAGCCAATTCACCAATAATGGTCAGCTTTTCCGTTTTACGCAGAAGCTCTTCGTTTTGTCTCCTCTCCGTAATATCCCGCGTAACGTTAAAAAAATAAGGGCATTCGCCATCCATGTTGAAAAAAGGCATTCCTCTGGATTCCAAGTGAATCCAGGTTCCGTCTTCAAGTTTGTATCGATATATGCAGATAACAGGGGTTTTCGATTGGAGCATGTAAGAGTATCGTTCACAAACGAGAGATGCATCGTCAGGATGGATATTTTCAAAGCGAATTCGATCCGTGCCTAGCTTCTTCACATGTGAGGGAGAACTGTAAGTGGTATCGCCATTTTTATCCATCACGGAAATGAAGTCCACTGTGTTTTCAGCAATAAACCTGTATTGTTCCTCGCTCTTGCGCAACGCTTCTTCGGAGTGTTTTCGCTCTGTGATATTGCGCGATACGACCAGGAAGCCCTCGATCTCAGCGTTCTCGGATAAAATCGGCACACAACGGGACTCAAAATATACCCATGACAAGTTTTTATGTTTAACTCTATATTCCAACTGAACGGTTTTTTTATGGATGGAGATGGATTGCCGGAGATTCAGGATTTCGTTTATATCATCAGGATGAACCATATCCAAAGTATCCGTTTGAAGATATTCATCCGGAGTGTATCCCAAGTGAAGCTCTACGGAAGAAGATACGAAAATCTTTTGCAAATCCAGATCATAGGTGCTGATAATGTCATTCGTATTTTCTACGAGTATCCGGTATTTGGCTTCGCTTTCCAACAATGCGGTTTCAGCCGCTTTGCGGCCTGTAATGTCCCTGGCGATCACCGAAGTACCGACGATTTTCCCTGCCGAATCTCGTATAGGGGCACCTGTCAGACATACCTGAACCAACGTACCGTCTT
This sequence comes from Paenibacillus azoreducens, assembly GCF_021654775.1. Lineage (NCBI taxonomy): Bacteria > Bacillati > Bacillota > Bacilli > Caryophanales > Paenibacillaceae > Paenibacillus > Paenibacillus azoreducens. The sequence goes on from NZ_AP025343.1 coordinate 100,825, forward strand.
TTCGCATTCGTACAGTCTCATAATCCGAGAGCTTTTCTCCAAAGAATTTGACCGGATGGAACACTTCTTTCGTTTCGTTTATTAAATGTTCCGGTACCAGGCAGTAAGGATCTTGGAGCAGATCTTGGTATGTCCAGCCATAAATTTGCTCAAAAGCATGATTGATGAGAAGTATATTCCCTTGCATGTCTCGAATGGAAATCGCGTCCGTCGTCGTTTCGACAAGAGACTGAAGCAGTTCCTTCAAATAGATAGGTTCGTTGCTTAGGTTCGTACGAAGAGTATCTTTATCCATAGGCGATCCCTACCTTAAAGAAAGATTTTTTTAATATAAATTCTATCTTTCTTGTAAAAGTCCTTGGGAATATCCCCCCTGTAATACAGAATTTCCGTCATTTTTGCGTCCGTAGAATATTTTACCAAGTCGTAATACTTCCGCCCTGTTCGCTTACCGGGAAGTATGTGATGATGGGTACATCAAAGAGTTCAAGGCCACAAGGCTTCGAACTTTGACCTTCAGGCTATGGCGGTCCTTCCTTCTAATTCAATTGGGTGAACTAGGGCCGCGGCTTCCCTGAAGGATTTTTATTCATGAGAGGAGGCATCCAGGCTATAATATTCCTTCCTTCTACTGACATTTAAACCATTTAGGGATATTGCTTTCCTGGAGTCTTTATGATGATCAATACCATTTATTTACGAAGAGCGAACAAAGTGATTGTGAACCGGGGGCAAGGTTCTAACCGGATTTCGGAAGCTTATTTGGCTACGGCGATGAAAAATATCGAATATCTTGGTTTTACGTTCTCCCATCATTTGATGGGCACTGTCCGCACTTTATCCAAGGAGCAGTTTGAAGCATTTTATTCTCAGTTGGTCGCCGATCTGAGGGTGATGGTTGGCGCTCATGTGGAATACAAACCGATGTATCCTGACTTCCCAGTGCAGGTCATGGAGCAATCGGATGCCGAGCTTTATCTGAATGCGGTCTATCATTATCTTACGTTGGATTTGCCTGAGTATAAGGCTGCTGGGAGAATCCCTTTAATGGATAATATCAACCTGAAAGTGATTGACCTGGGAAGCAAAGCGGAGTTTCATACGATGATACGCCAGCTTATTGAGGCCAAGGTATCGATCTCTGCGACGGACAAAGAGGATATCGATGCTGCGATAGAGTGTGCGGATGTAGATGAACTGGATGGGATACTTCCTTCCGAAATTCCGTTCAAGGAAAATGCGGGATTTGTTGTGGGTTCATTATTGAAGCATGATAAGGCCAATATGAAACTCATCGGACGATACTTCAAGACCGCAACCGATGTCCTTCGCTTGGCTGTTGCATGGTCGGATGGCGATGTCAGTCTGGCCGAGGCCACGCGTTTTCGCAAATTTAAGCGTCCCGAGAGACGGCTGCTGCTTAGATTGCTCGAACAGTGCTGCCCGATTACAGAAGACATGCTGAGATATAAACAGCGCTGGATTCGATTAGGCGAAATTTTGCATCCTTCAGAATATAAAAATCAATTTGCAGGGTGTAAGGAAGCTTTTGATATTTTGCGCAATAATAAGCCCTTTACGACCTTTAACGGAAGTGTCGAACTCGCATTCCAATATCATAATGTCTGGACTTTGATCGATCTGTTGATGCAGCGTCCGGGTGAATTTGCAAGAAGACTGGATCATTTATTGCGATTAACCGAGCATGCGGAGTATGTGGTGTTGGCATTCGGCGAGGTTGCGAGTCAAGTTTCGACGCCTGTGTTGCTGCAGGTGAAAAAGCATTTTGCACATCGCCATGAGCCTCAAGACTTGCGCATCTTTTTCCCAAAAGGAAATATAGCCAAAGCAACCGCGATTCCCAATACTCTGCCGGAGATTGATGCAGCGGCATGCCAGGACATCGTAGGAATTTGCGATCAGGTGCTTATACAGCGATTTTCGACGCTGCCTTCGTTAGGGAAAATCTATGTTGATGAACGCTTGAAAAGCTATAATGTTCCGTTCTCCCAAAGATCGGCAAGCAAAGCTTTGCGTACGATTGTTCGGGGAAGCCGTGTGCCCATGCAGGAGGGGGATACGATCCGTTTCTTCAGCTGGTGGAAAGAAGGGACAGTGAACGGCAAGCATACCGGCCGTGTCGATATCGATCTGTCCGCTGTCATGTATGATCGAAACTGGCAGTGTGTTGAACATATTTCATATACGAATCTGCGATCCTCCAAATACCAGGCCGTGCATAGCGGAGATATCGTGACAGCTCCTCAAGGAGCGTGTGAGTTCATCGATCTTCATATCCCTTCCATCGTGGATCATGGCGTGCGTTATATCGTCGCTACACTTCATTCGTATACGGTTCAGCCGTATTGCGACTTGCCGGAATGTTTCGTGGGGTGGATGATGCGCAAAAAACCGGGTTCCGGCGAGATATTCGAGCCTGCTACGGTGGAGAATAAAATTGATGTCACAGCCGATACGCAGATTGCGATTCCCGTCATCCTGGATCTGGTGGAACGTGCGGTCATATGGACGGATCTATCGCTGACGAGACATCCTAACTACTACAATAATATCGAGGGGAATCAAAAAGGGATGGTCTTAATGGGCAAAGCCATGGCTGCTTTACAGAAGCCGGATCTGTATGATTTATTCATGCTCCATGCTAAGGCAAGGGGGGAGTTGGTAGATACTGCGGATCAGGCGGATGCGATATTTTCGGAGGGAAAAGGGATTACTCCATATGATATCGAGCAGATTATGGCTGAATATCTTGTGTAGATGCAGCAAAAAGCCAGTCTCCGGATCATCTCCGGGAGGCTGGCTGCTTGGATTTTGCTTGCAAATGGGGTCTCATCTGCGTGAAAAGATCAGGCCATTTCGTGGAGATTTTCGACATCCTGCAGCAGATCGGGTATCCAAGCTTCTGATCCAGGAATGATATCTGTCCCGCCATAAACAAGCCAATGCAATGTCTTGATCAGCCAGCATATACCGCCTATTCTCAATTGCCAGTTCAGATGATCCACATGAACATCAGCTATTTCGAGGTAGGCTGAAACTATATCTTCCTTCGATACATGACTCCAGGCTTGTGCCTCCCCAATCAAACAGTATAGATCTCCAAGATGAGGGCTTAAATAGGCTGTGGACCAGTCAATCGGCACGACGCTATTATCCTCGATCAAAAGATTCTTTGCATGATAATCATGATGAACGATGGTGGCGGGTACCGTTTGATAGAGTTGTTCTAAATAACGAGGCAGGACTGCCTTAACTTTAAATAAAGCTTTGTATTCTGCTAACTTTTTCGATTTCAAAAGACCATCTAGCAACCCTAAAAATTTTTCAGCTGAAACGTAATAAGTGTTCATGATCTGCTTAGGAAGAGTCTTTTCCAAGTTGGATGCTGCTTGCATTCTTAGTCTTGCCAATTCCCTTGCAGCCTCCAAAAAATAAGCCGACTTTGGATTCTCTTCCAAATTTTCTTTTCCCGCATCTTCCATGATCATGACTCCGCTGCTCTTCAACTGCACATATTCAAAAATCTGCGGAGCTTTAATCTGCAACGGACCCACTAAATCCCGATATACTCCAGCTTCGCCGGCCATCTCACGGCCACCCCATTTGATGATGCGTGATTCACCATTCGTTAGCTTTATCCTGTAGACTTCAGAAAGAGTCCATTTTCTTAATAACGACCATTCAGCAACCTCATTCAGCAAAGGTATTTTGGAGCAATAATCTGAAAAGCATGTTGGAATCATTCCATTTTTCCCTCCCGCACAATATTGTACGAAACAGATTTTTACATATATGGCGGGGAAAATATAGACTTATAATTCTCCTTTTGGTATGATGTTGAATGAGGTCTTGAAAAATTTCAGGACTCTTTTTTTATGTCTTCGTAATCAATGGTGGCCATTTCAAAAGGATGGCCTTTCTCTTTTAGCGTTAAAAATAAGTCCAAAACTGTTTAATAAAGTTCTTTTTCGCCGATATGTCCATTTTGTCCGTCTAATCCTATTACAAGCGAGGGTATTCATGCTGGTCATTGATTTCGTTATCGCCAATTTATTCATACCTGGTCTGCTTATGTGGTGGGTTTGGAAATCCAGGGGATCGAACTGGGCAGGGAGTATTCTTTGTTTGCTGACTACGGCGTCTTATTTTGTGTTTTATTGGGTTGGAGAGTTCAATAAAGCGATCACGTTATTCGGTGCAGTATGGACGCTCCTTATTCTTTTTGCATCCTATCGCCTAATCAAAAAGTCGAAAACAGCTCCTTTATTTCCACAAAAGATAGGTAAGCGTGTGGTCCTTTCCGTTATTGCGCTGATATCCTTCATCTTTATCTATTTGAACCTGTCGTCATTACAATCCAGTTTTTATAAGAATCGGCTGGAAACGCAGCACTTTATCTTTTACAGCTCCAAAAACGATGACTCGCTAGATAAGCTTGCAGATCTTCTGGAACAGAACTATGGACGTATTACAGATGCGATTCAAGTGAAGCTGCCTGCGAAAACGAAGGTTACCGTATTTCCAAACCCAATGAATTTTATTTATTCGATCGGGCAATTTTCTAACTTTTGGTCGCTTGGCGTTTTTGGCGAAGACGCTTTATACATTGTATCCCCAAAATATCGGCCCTCCATGTTTCAATCAACCGTTCACGAATTTACGCATGTCGTCTTATCGCATGTTGACAGTAAGCGGCCCACATGGTTGGAAGAAGGGGTTGCCAATTATTTCGGGAAAACAGACTTAAATGCCTTGAACGTGCTTCCCCCTTTGGTATCTGCCGGCAAAATACCTGGCTTTGATGAGTTAGACGGGTCTGCCTTCGTTTATAGGAACGGATATCCATATTCGTATACCATTGTGGAATTTTTGGCTGCCAAATACGGATATGAGAAATTAAATGATTTTATCAGGCATCCTGAGGATTGGGATCGTATCTTTGGGGTCAGCAAAGCGGAATTGCATGATCTATGGGTGGGTTATTTAAGAGAAAATTACGGTTCAAAGATGGTAAGAGCAAAGTAAGTAAGAAAATGACCTTTTTGATCACGATGAACGATAAGAGTTGGTTTATGTTATAGGAGGGGACTTCCCCTTCTTTTTTGTTTTATTCCTATCAATAAGCAGAAAACGCGCCATCATAAACAATAGAAATTTTGGGGTCCATCACTTTTCATCGGTGTGATATGATTGATTGCAGAGGAAAGAGTTATTGATCAGCCCCAGTTTGGGGAAATTTGAAAAGGTGTTTGGTTGCTACAGAAACACCCTGTTTTTATACATATTTGTTTTATATTTCCATAAAATCATCATGCTGTCCCCGTCGTAATCCGTGATGAAGCTTTATCATGCCGCCGGCAACATGATAGGCGTAGAAGAACAATATTTGCTTCTGAAACAGAGGATCGAACGCGAGTTGGAACTGCCAATTCACGCCGACATTACCCGTTGGTATAAACAGTGGAAGTCCTTGAATCCCATTCCGTCAGCTGAAGCAACAATAAGGCATCGCTCTGGCCGGACTGCAAAGTTATGAAATCAAAGATAAGGGATAGGCATATCCCAGAGAAGGTTGCCAAACCGCCCAACACATCTGAGTCCTCAAGCACAGATGACGCGTGCCGAGGTAACGGCGCTTATCGCAAGAATGCTCAAAACAACTAATCTGATCGACATGTAAACAAGCGATCTACAATAGCTAACTTAGCCAAACAACCATCCCGGGTTTTGATCTCGCGGATGGTTGTTTTCTCAACGCCCAATGGGTAGGGAGAAACCGATTAGATCCACTCATCGTATGTTTGGAATTCAAATGATAAGAGGCGTGAATCACTTGATTATTCACTTTTTGAGTGTAGGGATACTTTCAATCCCGAATCCGTCAGCTAACCTCGTAAGCGTTATGAAAGAGGAATTTGTTGTGTGCTCATGAAAGCTACGGGAAAGTCCAACTTTCCTGTGGCTTTTTTGTGCCAAAATTGATTTTATGGGTAACAATAAGGGTACATCCATGGTTTCTTCAACTTAAACACTGGCGGTGACATAAACAATGGCAGCATTGAAAAGGTTTCTTATTGGCCGGCCTCTAAAATCTAAAGAACTGGGAGAACAAAAATTAAATAAGAAAAAGGCATTAGCCGTACTTTCATCGGATGCGTTATCTTCCGTAGCCTACGGTCCGGAGCAGATCCTCTTAGTTCTGGTCACCGTCAGTACAGCGGCTTTCTGGTATTCGATCCCTATCGGGATTGGAGTGCTCATTTTATTAACGGCGTTGATTCTGTCATATCGGCAAATTATTTTTGCCTATCCACACGGCGGAGGAGCATATGTTGTGTCCAAGCAGAATCTGGGGATTCTTCCTGGATTGGTAGCTGGAGGCTCTTTGTTGGTGGATTATATTTTAACAGTAGCGGTCAGTGTCTCGGCGGGGACGGATGCGATAACGTCAGCTTTTCCTGTGCTGCATGAGCATACGGTAGGGATTGCCGTAACATTTGTTATTCTGATTACCATTTTGAACCTGAGGGGTGTAACCGAGTCGGCATCCATCTTGGCCTATCCGGTTTACTTATTTGCATTTGCGCTGTTCATTTTGATCGGCGTAGGGCTGCACAATATCATGACCGGTCATGTTTCCCCCAATCTTCATACGCCAATAGGAACACCTGTAGCGGGCATCAGTTTATTTTTGCTGTTAAAAGCTTTTGCATCAGGCAGTTCGGCCTTGACAGGTGTTGAAGCAATATCCAATGCCATCCCGAACTTCAAAGATCCGGCCCCGAAAAATGCCGCCAGAACATTAATGGCGATGGGGGTTCTGCTAGCCCTGTTGTTTTCCGGTATCGTGTTTCTTGCCTATTATTTAGGGATTTCCCCGAATCCCCAGGAGACGGTGGTATCCCAGATCGCCAAGCAGACGTTTGGACGAAATTTTATGTACTTTTTCATCCAGGGAACAACCGCTCTGATCCTTGTCCTTGCCGCCAATACAGGTTACTCGGCCTTCCCGCTGCTTGCGGTTAATCTGGCGAAGGACCGGTTCATTCCTCGAATGTTTACCGTAAGGGGCGACCGTCTTGGTTACTCCAACGGGATCATTATTCTTGGTTTGCTCTCGATCGTGCTGATAATCGCCTTCCACGGGCAAACGGAACATTTGATTCCGCTGTATGCGGTAGGGGTATTCATTCCATTCACGCTGTCACAGACAGGCATGATGGTGAAATGGATTCGTGAGAAGCCTGCGGGCTGGGTGATGAAACTAATCATCAATACGATCGGCGCGCTGATCAGCTTTACGGTTTCAGTCATGTTCTTTGTAACGAAGTTTCCGCAAATCTGGCCGGTGCTGATATTTTTACCGCTGATCGTTTATCTGTTTCATCGCATTAAGAAGCATTATGAAGCGGTGGGTGACCAGCTACGTTTGTCGACCTGCGAACCGGTGGTTCCGATTGAAGGGAATGTCGTTATTCTTCCCGTATCCGGCATCACGCATGTTGTCGAACGTTCCTTAAATTATGCGCAGTCTCTGTCAGCGGACCAGATTATTGCAGTCTACATTCCTTTTGAACGGGAAGAGGAGAACAGGTTTGAGGAAAAATGGAACAAGTGGCGCCCCGACGTCCGACTGGTCACATTGCCTTCACCTTACAGGAGCATCATCCACCCGCTAAGTAAATTTATTGATACCGTTCACCGGAAAGCAAGCGAGTCAAATTATCAGGTGACGGTTATCATTCCCCAGTTTATTCCTAAGCGCAGCTGGCAGAATTTGCTCCATAACCAGACAAGTTTAATGATTCGTACGTATTTGTTGTACCGTAAAGACGTGATTGTGACAACGGTACCGTATCATTTGAAGAAATAAGGAAAGGAAGTAAAACCACCATTAACATAATCCGTGATGAGGCGTTGTTGTAAATTGGTGTTTAGAGAATTATTTTCATGATATGATTGTGTAAGAGATTCTGCCGATAAGAGGAGCGGGTTGATTTCTATGGACTTGGAAGCGCAAAGGGCTTGGAGTCAAAGCCATAAGGCACTAAATAACATCATTTTAAAACCCCAAGAACATTCGCAAGCGATTCAATTATTTCTTTCTCTACATGCCTGGCTGCATTCTCCGGCCGTTGGAGACACAGACAAGCCAACACTGGAAAATTTAGCGGTAGAACATTTGAATGAAACAACTTTCAGAAAGTATCCGGTAACCCTCCCGAATACCAAAAACTCGATAGCATGGCATCTATGGCATATTACTCGCATTGAAGATATGACTATGAATATTTTGGTCGCGGATGGTCAACAAGTTCTTTATGCCGGAAATTGGTTTGACAAAATGAATACTGGATTTTCCCATTCCGGTAATGAGATGAGCGGAGAGGATATTGCTGATCTAAGTTCAAGCATCCATTTTGAATCCTTATTGGCATATCGAACAGCCGTGGGTAAGCAAACACGACAAATCGTATCGGAGCTGGCACCAGGACAGTTCAAAGAAAAAGTTGAACCAGACAGGATCAAACGATTGTTTGATGAACATGCCATTACGCAAGATGCGATATGGTTAGCCGAGTACTGGAGCAAGAAAACTATAGCCGGGCTCATGTTAATGCCTGCAACGAGACATATTTTTTTGCACCTGAAAAAATGCGTACATATAAAGGATAAACTCAATAAACCATTAAAGAATCCGCTTCAAAGTTAAGGAGTCCCTGATCTCAAGTCGGTTTCCCTAGTAAAATAGAAAAAGCCTGATTGCTTCAGTACAAGCAAATCGGGCTTTTTATCATTGATTAAATCGTGCGGCCAGGGCACATCTTCACAAGGCGGATCCCGCTATGATGACGGCTTTGTTTTTGGAATGGTAAACGAAACCGAGGTTCCGAGGCCCAATTCGCTTTCAATCTTCAGACCGCTGCCGCAAAATTGCATTAAGCGCCGATGGGTGTTAAATAAACCGATTCCCGCGCGTTTATCCGTTTGTTTGTCCAAGATATGCTTCAATGTATCTTCATGAATTCCCACACCGTTATCGGAAACGCGTATTTCGACAAATTGGCCAAAATCGGTAATTCGTATGCGTACTTCGCCGCCCACGCTGCGCTTCATAATGCCGTGAGAGACCGCATTTTCCACCAACGGCTGAATGGTCAGGGGAGGAATGCGGATATTCATGGCGTCCACGTTATCATCGATTTCCCACACAGTCTGAAGTCTGTCTTCAAACCGTTCTTTTTGGATGAAAAAGTAGGAACGAATCAGTTTGAGCTCACGGTCAAGCGGGGCTGCCTGATCGAAATTTGGAAGATCGATGCCAAGCCTGAAATAATTGGTCAGCTCCTCGATGACGTCGTCCATTTTATCGGTGTCGATCCTGCTTAGGGCAGATACTGCCGTAAAGGTATTGTTCAGGAAATGCGGTTGAATTTGAGCGTGCAGCAACGCTGCTTCCATTCGCAGCCGTTCGTTTACCGACTTTTTCAGATGGGTCAGCGATTGAACCCTCGTCTTCAGCTCTGTCGCATTCATCGGTTTGGTAACATAGTCATTGGCGCCTGAACGGAATCCGGCCTCAATGTCTTTTTCCCGATTGCTTGCTGTTAGAAGAAGTATGGGGAGCTCGGCGATGGAGAAACGTTCGCGAATCCGCGCAGTCAGTTCATAACCGGACATGGCCGGCATGATCACATCGGAAATGATCAGATCCCATTCGCCTGAACCCAGGAGCTTGAGCGCTTCCTCACCGCTAAAGGCCGTGGATATTTCATAATGTTCCTCCGCAAAAATCGTTCTGAGCACATTCAGATTGACGGGATCGTCATCGACAGCCAGCAACCGAATCCGGTCCGAGGATGGGGTATAAGTTCCATCATGCACAGGCATCCGGGCATCTTCGGTCCTGCCGTCTTCAGACACAGCATCAGCCGCTGCTATCAGCGGTATGGCCGACTCTTCGGCAGCCCGGTCTGCGGTGATCTTTAAAGTAAAGGTGAATTCGGAACCCTCATTTGGCTTTGAGCGAACGGTCAATGTTCCCCCGTGCATTTCGACAAGTTTTTTGCAGATGCTGAGGCCAAGTCCGAATCCGCCCCTGAGTGCATCCTGCGATGACGCAGCCTGCTCGTAGGGTTCGAAAATTCTCTTCATGGTATCCGTATCCATCCCGATGCCCCTGTCTGTTACCGATACGCTTGCCCATCCATCGTGAATGTCAGCATCCACAGTAATCTCGCCGGCATTGGAGTATTTTACGGCGTTATGCAAAAGATTAAACAGGATTTGGTTCAGTCTGTTCTCGTCGGCATAAACAAGCGGGAAAGCAGCAGGTACGCGGTTGTTCAGCAGGATCGCTTTGCCTTCTGTCATGAAGCGGAGCATATCGATCACGCTTGAAGCCACGCCATGTAAGGATACGCCGGTAAAATGCAGGCTGATCCGGTTTTCCTTTAACCTTGCCATATCCAGCAGATCATTCAGCGTATAAGACATGCGGCGACCGACCTCGACAAGCATTCGCAGGTCATTGGCGCTTTGCTTTCCGAGTTTATGCCGCTCTCTTTCCGAGAGGGCATGCGAAATATTAATCATGCCATGCAGCGGATTCCGCAGTTCATGAGCGACGGTAGAGAGAAATTCATCTTTTTGCTTATCCGCTTGCTGAAGCGCCTCCGCCAATTGACGCGTTGCCTCGGACATCCGAAAATAGCGCTTGGACCAAAAAACCGACAGGCAAATCATCGCAATAATGAGATCGAACGGATAAGAAATCATTTCGATATGCAGGTAATTAAGCACAAGGAGCCAGATCATACTGCTGAATGCGGCAATCGCAGCCAGGAGCAAGAAAATATTATCGGCATCGATTTTCGCCGTCGACCGGAACATCATCAACGCCAAGCAAAGGCAAGGGACAAGCATCAAAACCAGATATACTTCCTGTAAAAGCAGTGCAGCGTGTAACGGCAGGAGCAGGACGGATAGAACCGCAATGCCGCACAGCAGCTCATATGCCCGTGCAGCCCTGCGCCGCAGTGCTGATGGCAGCTTGTCTTTAATTAACTGATGTACGAAATAGCCGCCGGATAGCGCAACGAGATTTTCTATTTTTGAGCCCCATCCAAAAGGGAGCGGAATCCAGGTTTGCAGCAATCTTTCCCCGTCCAGCAGCGTTGCGAGAATAACGCATACAACCATCAGGGAGTAGTAGATCAGCCTTCGATCCCTGCCGCCCACCAGATATATGATAATGCCGTACAGAACGTGAATCGCATAAACGACGCAAGCAATCCAGATCATGTTCGTTGAAAAGGTCAGGTCTTTCCTCAGGGTGTCCTCAGGCCCGAATTTCATTGAGCGGACAATCCCGCCATTGCGGGAGTTATCGAAATTCGAAGCCTGGATAACGAGTTCGATCTCACCTTTGTTCTCGTTCCCTAAATCGAAGTACGTCGTATATGGGACATCGAGCGGGATGTAACCATCTTTATTGTCCGCGGGCTGGCCGGAATGACCGAGAAGCTGCCCGTTTATATATACCTCCGATGAGCTTTTAGTACTCGAAATGTGAATGCCGTAAGCATTCCCTTGGTCCGGATCGACCAGGATCCTCAGCCGGTAAGTGCCGAAGCCGTATTTGTCTCCGCCATTGGTCCCATCTTCAAGCTTCCAATTACCAGGCACCTGAATCCATCTGCTCGGGGATTCGTTATCGGGTTGGCGTGTCCCGTCGTGAAACTGAAAGCTGCCCGGATAAAACTGCCATTCACCGTTTAGGGGAATGGAATGTTTGGTTAGAGAATCCCAGCCGCGCAAGTCTAATACGCCTTTGGTCGCAACCGGATAGTGCGAAGCCGAATTATAGAGAAGCCACAAACAACGGAAACCCGTCAATACCGCCAAAAATATCGTTGTGATAATCCATATTTTCCTTTTTGCCATCATAGCTATATAATTCGACATCTTTTTCCATATCCCTCTAAAGACACACGTAAAATATGATTTGAAACATCATATTTATGAATATTATGCGACATTAGACAGGGTGGCAAGGTTGTTTGCAAGGTTTGCCCTGCTGGAGAGTCCCGTCCCGGAAATGGTATAATCTCCAAAAGGGTTATTTTGGGAGGCTTAAAACATGCAGGATGAACTTTTGGCAAAGCTGGACCGGTGGCATGAAGAGGATCAATTCGATGAAATCGTGGAAGCAATCACAGAGATTCCCGATGAGGACAGAGATTATGTGCTGGTCAGCCATTTAGGCAGGGCGTTAAATAATCTCGAACGTTACGAAGAGGCGGTGGAACAGTTTTTAACCGTTGCGGAAGAGGGCAAGGATGACCCGCTTTGGCATTACCGCATAGGCACATCGTACTATTATTTGGATCAATATGACGATGCCCGGAGAGAGTTTGAAATCGTAAATCAATTAGACCCTGAAGATGAGGATGCCTTGGAATTCCTGGAATGGATTGAGAGCAAAACCGCTCAAGATTCAATTGAAGAGTCCGAGGAGCATGAGGAGTCCAGTGCGGAGCCGAATGCTGAATCGAACGCCGAGTCTAATACTGAAAAGAACGCTAAGGTGGATGCAGGACCAAGACCCGAGATAAACGTCGATTCCGATTTCGTGAACTTTTGGGATGACAGCGAAGAGGCGTTTGAAAAATATATTTTGAATCCGGCTACGGATGAGCAGATTGCTGCCGTGGAAGAACGGCTCGTCTTCAGGCTGCCTGCTTTTTATATTCATATGATGAAATTACATAATGGCGGAATTCCCCAAAACAGATGTTTTCCTTTGAAGGAGACCGTTTCTGGCGGAAAAGATCATATTACCATCTCAGGTATTTTGGGCATTGGTCGGGAAAAGAAACATTCGCTGTGTGGGGAATCGGGCAGCTGGCCAACCATTGAAAATGGCGGTTATCCGGAATTTGGCGTGATGTTCTGTGATACTCCTTCCGAATCCGGAATCGTTATGTTAGATTATCGTCCATCCGGAAATGACGGCGAACCAGAGGTCGTTTACGTGGATAAAGAAAATAACTACAAGGTCACCAAGCTGGCCGACAATTTCGAGGCTTTTATTCGCGGATTGGTGCATGAGAATTCCTACGGTGCCGGAGAGTAGGATCGTTATATCCCGGATACGAAATGAGAAGAACATGGAAATATCCAGTGTTTTAAAAACGGAATAGAAGCTTACGGTGTAACGAAAAAGGGCAAGCTCTTCCTCAACAGGAAGGGCTTTTTTCTATTTCTGAATAAAAGCTCCATGGAATTTTTCAAACAAGCGATCTGCAGTATAAAAAAATGGATTGAATTTATTGTAACTACTAGTTATAATACAAGACATAACAAATAAAAACGCTTACAAGAAGAGGAGGTGAAGCAATGAAAATAGCAGGAATGAATATAACGTATCGGCATTTTCCTTTCAGGGACTTTTTGAATTCGATGGCTCGATTGGGGGTTGAAGATATTGAGCTATGGGCGGGCGAACCGCATTTATACGTTTACCGCAACGTTCTGGGCAACATAAGGCAAATAAGAAAAGAGCTGCAGTCTCGAAACATGAACATTGCTTGCTACACGCCTGAACAATGCGTATACCCATACAATATTGCGGCTTCCGACCCCTGCTTGCGTCAAAAGAGCATCGATTATTTTATTGATAACCTTTACGCCGCTCTGGAGCTGGGCACCGATATGATGCTCATGACTTCCGGAATAGGGGACTTCTCCGTTCCGCAAGAGGAATCGTGGAAATATGCCAGCGACTCCCTCGATCAGATCTCCCATGTGGCCGAAAAAGAGGGGGTTACCCTTGCATTGGAGCCTTTAACCCGTTTCGAATCGAATCTGATTACCGACGCCAAAGGAATCAAGAGCATGATAGACGGGATCAGGTCCCCTTCATTAAAAGGAATGATCGATACCGTAGCCATGCAGCTCGCAGGCGAAACGCCGGAAGATTATTTTTCCGTTCTCCCGGAGATATGCCATTTTCACTTGATCGATGGGGACGGTTTGTCGGATGCGCATCTGGGCCTAGATGACGGGGTGCTCCGTTGGAGAGAATGCTTAACAAGTCTTCAAAGCTATCGTTACGAGGGAGTCTGTACGTTAGAGATTATGGGATTCGAGTATTATCGGAATCCGCATGAAGCGCTTATGAGATCAATCAGGAAAATAAGGGAACTCGGAGTCTTATCATCTTGATTTGGAGGAACTCTCTATGAGTAATGGCACGCTTACGCGAAAACTTGGTTTCTGGTCGGCCCTGGCCATCGCCGTTGGAACTACGGTAGGTTCCGGCATATTCGTCTCTACCGGGGACGTTGCCCGAGCTGCGGGCATTCCCTCGATTTCGATTCTGGCCTGGATTATCGGCGGAATCATCGCGATTCCGCAGGTCATGGTGCTGGCCGAGCTGTCGACTGCTTACCCCCAAAATGGAAGCGGTTACGTCTACCTGAATAAAGCGGGATGGAGACCTCTGGCCTTTCTGTACGGATGGGCGACGTTCTGGGCGTTGGATCCCCCGTCCATTTCGATCATGGCTTTGGCTATCGTTTCTTACCTGGCCAGCTTCTTTCCGTTTTTCTCCGGAATCGCCGGCAAATTACTGGGGGTCGCGATCATCCTGATCATCACTTCCATCCATTATCGCAGCGTGAAAGGAGGCGGAAGCTTTCAAGTTTTGATTACTGCGATCAAAATTATTCCGTTCCTGATTGTTATCATCCTGGGTCTGATGTACATGAACTTTGACCATTTTTCTTACACGCCTGCGCATGGAGCCCCACAGGGAAGTTTGATCGGCGGCGTCTCTGCCACGACTTGGGCTTACACCGGAATGGCCTCCATCTGTTTTATGGCCGGAGAATTCAAAAATCCGGGGAAAACCCTTCCGCGGGCATTGATTAGTTCGGTATTGATCGTATTGGCTTTATATACGCTGCTTTCGGTTTGCGTTACAGGCCTTATGCCGTTTGATAAATTGATGGGATCCAGCGCCGCCGTTTCCGATGCCGTCAAATACATCCCCGGTTTATCCGGTATGGCCTCATCCTTTGTAGCGATTACTGCGATTATCGTCATTTTGGGTTCCCTGAGCTCTTGCATCATGTTTCAACCCCGACTGGAATATGCAATGGCAAAGGACGGGCTGTTCTTTCAGCGCTTTGCGAAAGTCCATCCCAAATTCGAAACGCCAAGTTTTTCGATCATCGCCCAGGTTACGTTTGCCTGCATACTAGTGTTCTTCAGTAATTTAACGGCATTGCTCGGCTATTTTACGCTTATTCAATTGGTGATTAACATTTTGGATTTTGCCGCGGTTTATAAATGCCGGAAAAGGGATGACTATAACCCGATTTACCGGATGCCGGTGTGGCGGGTGACGACCGTTTTGGCGATACTTGGGGCGGCATGGCTTGCATGGGGAACTTTTACGTGGGCTCCGGTACAAGGAATGATAGCAGCACTTATCGTCATTGTTACAGGTTTGCCCGTTTATTACTATTGGGAAAAGAAATATGGACCGAACCCTAATAAAGGCAGCAAAGGGGCCGCCTAGCGGATGGTCCTACAGAGATAGGCCAAAAAATCAATTGTAAATATTATTATGTTTGAATACAATACAAGATATAACAAATAAAATAGGGATATATTGGAGATTAATCTCCGGTATAGGGAGGAAACGCAGATGCTAAAATTTGATGAAGAGTTGTTTCTTAAACTGGTGGAAAAAGAAGGTCTGGCCTTTAGAGGACAAATTGAAGATATTGTGGATGGAATCGCCAAAAAAGGGTACAGCAATATTTTTCTGATTGGTGCGGGCGGCACGATTGCCATGATGTATCCGTATGAATATATTTTAAAGTCGAATTCCACCATCGATGTACATGCCGAGATCGCCGCTGAATTCATGGTCATGAACAATAAACATTTCAATAAAGATTCGGTTTGCATCTTCACCTCCGTGTCCGGAACGACGCAAGAAACGGTGGCCGCGGCACAATTTTGCAAAGAACGGGGAGCGACGACATTTGCGCTGGTGGCCGAACCGGATACCCCGTTAACCCAAATAGTGGATCATTGCATAACGACCGGCTCCGAAAAACACTCGTTCGACACTTTCTTTATGCTGCTGTATATGGTCATTTTCCGTTTCATGTATAACAACGATGAATTTCCTCAATATGAACAATTTGCGAAGGAAGTTTCTTTACTGCCGCGCGCCATTCTGGACGCCGTCAAATCCTTTGACAAGCAGGCGGAGGCTTTTGCCGTCAAGCATAAAGATACTGATTACCACATGATGGTCGGCTCCGGCAACCTATGGGGGAATACGTACTCCTACGCCATGTGCATATTGGAGGAAATGCAGTGGATACATGCCAAGTCGATCCATGCGGCGGAGTTTTTCCATGGCACGCTTGAGCTTGTTGTTGAAGATACCAGTGTCATTTTATTAAAAGGTGAAGATGAAACCAGACCGCTGATGGACCGCGTGGAGAGATTTGCCGAAAAGATTACGAAGCAGCTTACTGTGATCGATACCAAAGACTTCGAGATGAAAGGCATCAGCGAGGAATTCAGAAAACACTTTGCCGTAAGCATCAACTGGTCGGTATTAAGCCGCATCAGCGTCTATCTGGAACGTGAAAGAAACCATCCGTTAACGCTCAGAAGATACTATCGTCAAATGGAATATTAAGATAATGGACGGCACTACTTTAGGTAGTGCTTGTTCTTTCGAATCAGGAAAGGCGGTGGAAGGATGAGAATCGTTACAATCGGAGATAACTGCATGGACGTTTATCAGGCCAGCGGAATGGCTTATCCGGGCGGAAACCCTGTTAATGTGGCCGTCTATTTACAAGAATTAGGAGCGGAGACTGCCTATATGGGCTGGGTTGGAACCGACCCTTATGGTGAAATCATGATCAAATCCATTCAGGGCAAGGGCGTCGATACTTCACGGATGGTAAAAAAAGAAGGGAACACAGCCGTTACTTACGTTGAAATGGTGGGCAATGACCGTAAATTTGGCGATTACGACGAAGGCGTCATGGCACATTTTGCTCTTACGACGGAGCAGCTCGACTTTGCCCAAACGCATCAGCTTGTGCATGCGGGGATATGGGGACATGCGGATGAGTACTATCCTTTTTTTAAAGAGAAGGGATTGCTTACATCATTCGATTTCTCGGACAAGCTGGGCCACGACCTGGTAAAAACGTTAACGCCGTACGTCGATTACCCGTTTTTTTCTTACGTAAAAGATGATGAGCATATCCGCCAATTTTTGAAAGAGGTGAAACAGCGGGGCTCCAAAATCGCCGTGGCAACATTAGGGGAAAATGGTTCGATTGCCTATGATGGGGAACTATTCTATCAGCATGGCGTAAACGATGTGGATGTCGTGGACACGATGGGAGCTGGCGATTCTTTTATTGCCGGGTTTATATATGGCGTGTTAGGAGGGCGTCCGATTCCTGATTGTTTGGAGCTGGGCACATCAAGGGCTGCGAAGACCATCGGTTATTTCGGCGCATGGTGACTGGAATGGACCATCAATGTATAATGGATATCATAAACATTGATGGATAAGGATGAATGTTAGATGAATTTAAATCCTTCAACCCCCCAGCCGCTGTATATGCAGATCAGGCAAATGTTGAAGAATGATATTCAGCAAGGGCGATATAAACCGGATGAGCAAATTCCGACTGAAGCGGAGCTTTGCGACATTTATAATGTAAGCCGGATCACAATACGGAAAGCGATAGAAGAATTGGTCCGGGAGGGGACGCTGACGCGAATTCCGAGAAGAGGGACCTTTGTTGCCTCCAATAAATTCCATAATGAGCTGTTATCTGTAAGCGGATTCTCGGAGTTTAGCCATCAATTGGGCATGATCCCCAACTCGCGAATTTTAAGAAGCGAAGTGATTCAAGCGTCCGAGGATGTGGCCAAACATCTTTTGATTGAAGAGGGAAGTCCGGTACTTGAGCTTGAACGGCTGATGTATGTTAATGACCGCCCTCTTTTTTATGATATCGCGCATTATTCGCTGATCCGTTTTCCTGATCTGGAAAAAAAGATCGCCATGAACGATTCGACCTATAAAATCCTCTCGGAGGATTACCATACGGAAATCGTGAGCAACGATAAGATTATCGATGTGATCGGGGCGACCAAAGATTACGCGAAATTATTGGAATGCGATGTTGGCGCCAATTTGTTTCGGATATTAAAGATTGCTTTTGATGCGAACGATAAACCCGTTCATCTGTCTACTTTCATGTGCGAAACCAATAAGGTCAATCTGACGGTTCACCGCGCCAAATAGCATGCCAACGCGAAACCAATAATGATAAAAACTAAAGATCCCGCGAGATTTCTATAAAACAGGCCTCAAAAGCCTGTTTTTTCTTTGGTTGCGCGTACAGAAGGACGGTGAAAGCGCCCGACCGCGAAGGGGCCTGGCCCCTGCGAAGCCGGGGGACCTGCATATAATGAAATCCGTGCATGGATGGCCCCGAAACAAAGTGCCCCTCTTACAGGAGGCAAATTACTTCCGCGAATCCGAAATAGTTGCAGTTCTTTGCAATAGGGACCTACAAACCAGAGAGATACTAAAAGCTAGGTAGGATACAGAGAGTATGATCAATCCATTCACGAAATCGGGGGCAATAGTTAGCCTATCGAGGGATGGAACCCCGCTTTCATAAGGAACGAGATAAAAAATGTAATACAGCACCCCAGTCAGGATTAAACCATTCAAAACCCAGCATATGAGGATGATGAAAAGGTTTGGTTTTTTGAATGAGTAACTCGCTTTCTTTCTTAACCGTAAGACAATAGTTGGCAGCCACATCAGCAGTACAATGATTGTAAACAAAGCGCTGAACCCCGGAAGCCCTCCATTTTTCTCGATGGTATTCCCGGTAATGTCCCAACCGAACCCATGCCCGATCGATTCGTCGAAAATAGCCGCATGATGCATTTCAGTAAGGCTCGCTGAATGAAGAACGGGATTGTTCCCCTTTGCGGAGCTACTTAGAAGAAAAGATATATACTTGCCCAAATCTTCGGCATTCGTCGACAATCCCGCAGAACCCAAAGTAGCAAAGGACAATTTTTCGTGAAATGGGTGGATATCTCCCCAAATGTAACGATGCCCGGTGGCTGAATTAGATGATTGATTCCCAGTGGCAAAAACTGTCCGACTCATTCCCAGAGGATGAAACACCTTTTGACTCATATAATCGGGAAAAGGCAGGTTTGTCACCTGTTCGGCGATTAATTGCAGCAAGTCATAATTCATGTTGGTGTATTCATACTTTTCACCGGGAGGCGCAACTAGACGTACATTCTGAAGCTTGTGTTCTAGTTGGGATGAGACAAGATTCATATCGGATCCTTTGATATCATGTGCATTAAGCCGACCCGGAAGTCCACTAGTATGATGAAGCAAGTCTCTGACAGTTATCCGGTCGGAGAGCGAGGCATCTTTCGTTGCAAACCATGGCAAGTATTGTTTAATAGGTAAATCCAATTCAACTAGCCCTTGATCACGAAGCTGCATGATGGCTAATGACGTAAATACTTTGGAGATGGAACCAATTTTAAAATTCGTTTGGGAATTAACTCTCTGGGTGCCCCCAAACTCATTCAATCCATATCCTTTGGCATAAACGATGCCTTCCTCGTTTGCAAGCACGAATGCCATACCAGGAATATTGAAACGCTGCATGTTCTGTTGAATCTCCGCATCAATCTGCTGTACCTTATCCAGTAGCTGATTAGTTGCTCCATTAGCCTTTGTGAAGGGAAAGAAACAAAAAAGAACGACGAAAATTAGAATGAAAAATGTACGAATAATAGGTTCCCTCACTTTATGTAGATTGCATAGTTTTATATTTCCAATTAAACCAAATTCCACTTGGGAAATACATAGGAAAACTAGATGTGTTTTATTTAAACAAAAGGTCATCCTTAGAGGATGGCTTTTACGTTTCTTCTAACAAGCAATAGAACAAGCCACTTTTCGCCAGGCGAGACCAACTCGATTTGCCAGAAGAATTATTTTCACCGCAAAAACACTTGAAAGTGACGTTACGTCATTTTGTATAATCGAGGCAATGAGCCATGAGTATGGTTCACACGGCGGGTGTACAGGAAAAGAGACGGATATAAAGGGGACGATGGAGATGAAACGAGAGGATGCCTTTATTTATGCTTGCGTTATTATCGGCGGGGGGATTGGATTAATGTTGGGCAAGCCCTTTCCGGGAGTTGTCGTCGGCTTGGGACTCGGGTATCTGCTGAAATCCGTCGTAAATAAAGATAAAGAAAAATAACCCGGTGGAGGTGCTTGTTTTGATTCATATAAAGGAAGTTGCCAAACAAACGGATATTACGGTCAGAACCCTTCGGTATTATGATCAGATCGGGCTTCTGACAGCACCGGCCAAAACGGAAGGAGGACATCGCCTGTATTCCGAAGAGGAGCTGAAGAAGCTCCAATATATCCAATTTCTCAAAGGAATGGGTTACAGCCTGCAGGATATTAAAGATATGTTATTGGGCTCCGATTGGGATTGGCTGGCCAGTTTGCAGAACCAGTTGGTTTGCATCATGGAAGAGCAGCAAAGATTAAAGCAAATTGAGTCGTCCCTGCGGGAGCTGATCAATGGGATTATCGTCGAAGGCGGGGATGAACGGGCGGCGGTGCAGAAGCTCATTCGGTTATCGCATCAACACAAAAAAAGAGTTCCGGGCTTCAAGGAGAGCCTGTTTAACGAGAGGGAAATTCAGCTTTTGAAAAAGGTCCCCAAAATGAATGGGGAAGACCCGGATTCCATGGAATGGATCGCTTTGCTGGGACAGCTAAAGCAGCATATGAAGGACGGTCCCGATTCGCCTAAAGTCCAAAACATCATCCGTCGTATGCTGGAAAAACAAGCGGAAGAATTTAAAGATGAAGATGAATTTATTGATAAATTATGGGAATCGAGAAAATCCTCAAAACAATCCGAGATGCTTGGCCTATATCCAATCGAAAAGGAAGTTCTTGATTTTATGGAGCAGGCTTATGACATTTATATGGCTTCTTTTCAGGAAACAACAAAGAAAGGAAGAGAATCATGAGTTTTGAACTGTTGGGTATGATCGGGGGCTTGGCCTTATTAGATACGCTTAGTCCGGCAACTTTGGGAGTAACGGTATATTTGCTGATTTCTGAAAAAGAGCGGGTAGGTTCGCGCTTAATGATTTATTTGGGGACTGTTGCTGTTTTTTATTTTTCGGTAGGCGTAGCACTTATGTTAGGGCTTGATGCGCTGCTGTCTGCAGTGTCCTCTATTTTTCAAAACCGCACCGTAAGCTGGGTAACGATGATAATTGGAGTGGGGCTGTTTATAGCGAGCTTTTATTATCCCAAGAACAAAAAAGAATCTGATTTACCAAGACCGAAGTCAAGAACCAATACATCCATGGTTGCATTCGGCATCACGACATCACTCATCGAAGTGGGGACAGCTATTCCTTATTTCGCTGCGATCGGCCTGATGACAACCTCGAATTTGGCCGTTTATCAATGGCTCCCCATTTTGGCCGGCTATAATTTCATTATGGTGCTGCCGCCATTAATTCTGTTTGTTTTGCATGTATTATTAGGGAGGCTTATGCAAAAACCATTGGAACGGCTGCGAACCAAACTTGCAAAAAATGCGGGTTCGGCTGTCTCATGGATCATGTGCATCGTTGGGCTGATTTTGGTTTACAACAGTGTGGATAATCTGTGACTTAGCCATCACTCGAATAATCCATCCGTATCACGGCGAAGGCCATCCTGCCCGGATGGCCTTAAACATGCCTAGTTCATTCCAAGCCATCAAGAACTCCGGCCGCTTGCACGATCCGGGATCGTGAACGACACGGTTGTTCCTGCATCAGGTTGGCTGACGATGGACAGCCCTTGACCGTAAAGCTGCTTGAGCCGCCGGTTGGTGTTGGCGATGCCTATTCCGGTTTTACCCTTCAACGTTGGATCCAGCAGCTGAACAACCTGTTCATGCTCCATACCTTTGCCGTCATCTTTGACTTCAATCAGCGTCCGGCCGGGCTGTCGGGTAATCCGGATACAGACGGTGCCGCCTTTTTGGCGGCTGAGGACGCCATGTTTGACGGCATTTTCGATCAGCGGCTGAATCGAGAGCGGAGGCAGAAGCAAGTTGATTCCAGGCTCAACCTCCCATTCAATGGCGAGCTTGTCCCGGAACCGCTCCTTTTCAATATACAAATAGGTTTTCGCAAGCTCCAGTTCATGGGAAAGCTTGACCAATTCCCCGGTATTCAAAAAATCAAAGCTGATCCGTAAAAAAGATACAAACGCCTCGGCCAGATCCTGCATTTTCTTCGTATCGATCTCACTGAGCGCCATAATCGAATTGAGCGTATTAAATAAAAAATGCGGGTGAATTTGTGCCTGCAGATAAGCCGCTTCCATGCGCAACCGTTCATTGATGGATTGCTTCACCATGATGAGCGCCCGGATTCTGTATTTCAGTTCCAACGCATCCACGGGTTTGGTCGCATAATCGTTGGCTCCGGCCGAAAATCCGGTGTAAATGTCAGCCGGTTGACTACGCGCGGTCAGGAGCAGAACCGGCAGCTCTGAAATGGAATAAGTCTCCCGCACTTTCTGCGTCAACTCATAACCGGACATGTGAGGCATCATCACATCGGCTATCAACAAATCCCATTGCTGTGTGCCTAGAAGTGTCAACGCTTCTTGTGCCGACCCGGCAGTCGTAACATGATACGGCTCTGCCGACAGGATGCCGACGAGAACATTCAGATTGACAGGATCGTCGTCTACGGCCAGGATATTCATTTTTTCCTCACTAAACAGCGGTGGCATGTCAATTGAGGCAGCCATCTCACCGACTGTCGTGTCCGGAACGAACAAACTAAAGGCCGCGATTTCCGTTTCGTCTGTCTTCTTATCCGGTTGAGCGAGATCCTGCGCCAGCGGGAACTTCGCCTCTTCCGCCAACAGAAGATCAAAGCTGAATACGGAACCTTTGCCCGGCGTGGATTGCACCGCCAGTGAACCTCCGTGCAGTTCCACCAGCTGCTTGCAGATGCTAAGCCCAAGTCCGATACCCCTTCCGTCGCTTATTCCGTAAGAACCTTGCTCGTATGGAAAAAACACTCTTGCCTGCGTGTCCTCATCCATGCCCACCCCTGTATCAGAAACGGAAATGATGACAGATCCGCCCCTTGTTTTGGCGGAGACGGAAATCGTCCCTTCTACCGTATATTTAAAAGCGTTATGCAGCAAATTGTACAAAATCTGCACCAGTCTCTTTTCATCAGCCAGGACAGGGGGCAGCGATTCGGGAATATTCAGCTGCAGCTGAACGGGTTTGCCCTCGGCCATGAATTTAAGCATTCCGGCAACGCCGGGAACGATGGATTGAATTTTCAAGGGTTCTTGCTGCAGCATGATGCGCTGCTCCTGAAGCCGGGCGACATCCAGAAGGTCGCCAAGCATACGCGACATTTGGCGGCTTATGGTGATCAGCAGATCCATATCTTTGAGGCTGTTTTGATTCATGCTCTGCTTCTCATTGGTCACAACGTTCTGGGCGATATTCATGATCCCATGCAACGGGGTTCTCAATTCATGTGACGTATTGGCCAGAAATTGGTCTTTCCGTTTGTCCGCCTTCTTCAATTGTTCGTTAAGCAGGGCATTTTCATTGGCGTGACGGAAGTATTTTTTGAACCAATAGGTAGAGAATCCGGCAATGGATGTGATGATATCGATTGGATAATACACCACGGTATCTTCTCTGAAAGTATCCCATAGACCCCAAAGAAAATTGGATGTGATGCCGGCAGCGGACAGCAGCAAAAAAACGA
The DNA here is from genome assembly GCF_021654775.1 of Paenibacillus azoreducens. Taxonomy (NCBI): domain Bacteria; kingdom Bacillati; phylum Bacillota; class Bacilli; order Caryophanales; family Paenibacillaceae; genus Paenibacillus; species Paenibacillus azoreducens. Next base: position 124,801 of record NZ_AP025343.1, read on the forward strand.
TGTCCTTGTCGGTTTGCTTCCTGAAGATCATTCCACCGACGATATATAGAAACCAGGCGAATGGAAGCGTGTAGAAGAAATGAAATATACCCAAGTCGACCGCTGCATTGACCAGCGAGGCGTTTGCTGCAAGAAGGAACCCCGCAAAAGCAGCGGTCACAACGGCGTACACTCGAATCCATTGTTTTTTCTGGGGGATCGAAGTGAATCTCCTGAACACCACCAGAATCAGAAACGTCTGCAGCAGAAGGGCAAGCAGTTTTATTTTGAGTGCCCATGTGTAATTGGCCGGCAGCCATAAATAAAGGATGTTATCGTGGCCGGCCACGATGGATATTGCAAAGGACACCGTTACCAAGGCAACAAAAAGCAGCGTTTTTTCTTTGGGATTAAAAACATAAAGAATAAGAGCGTAGAAGCTGTGAAGCAAAATAACGATAAACGTAACGAGCTGAAATCCGATCGAATACCAGCGCACATAATCGATTTCTGCCTGCGTGCCGAAACGAAGCGTCCTCAGGATTCCGCCATTGTACGGATCATCGAAATTGGCCACCCGAATGAGCAGCTCGACTTCCGTCGCTCCTTTTTTAAAATAAGAAGCCGTGTATGAAACATTTTGCGGCTTATACTTGTCCGGATTCACATCGGGCTTGCCGATGTCATTTCCGGGAATGCCATTGATCTCCACGCCGGATGAGGCTTGTATCCCCTGAAGCCAAAATGCTACAGGCTCCTCCAGCGGATCGGTTAAAATACGCAGCCTATATGTTCCGTACCCATATGACAATGAATCGGGGTTGTTTTTTTTCAGTCCGCTGCTCCAGTCTCCTGGAACCCGGATAAAGCGGGCCGATTTCTCATCATGATTTTGTATCTCCTTATGTGAGATTAGTTTCCCGGGATAAAACTGCCACTCCCCATCCAGCCGGATCGAGGCGGATTGCCCCAGGTCTTGGCCGCGCAAATCGAGCACGCCAAGAGTAACCCCGGTGTGCTTGGACGAAGGGAAGATCTCAAGCCAAATCCACCTCAAGCCTTGAAGAACGGCAAGAAGCAGCAAAATGGTGCTTATATTTTTAAAGGTGGTTTTTTGGGTTATTTTCGTCATCATGCATAAGAAATTCGACATAAAACGCGTGTATTCCTGTTCAATAGCGGAAATGAGGCGATGATCTTCTCGAGGTGGGCGGTAGTTCACGGAAAACAAATGCCAGATACAAATGAACTTTCCGTATAGGCTATTCGTATTATAGTTATTCTACTGGAAAAGCGCATGGAAAGAAGATATGGTGCTGCATTAAGATGTATATCACACCAATGGAAAGGTGAAGGAAGATGCTCAAAATAAAACATTTTACCAAGAGCTATAAGGGTGGCAAAAAGGCCGTAAACGACTTGAATTTAGTGGTCGAGAAAGGCGACATTTATGGTTTTATCGGACATAACGGTGCGGGAAAAACAACAACGATCCGATCGGTTGTTGGTGTCCTCGACTTTGAAGAAGGGGATATTGAAATTGACGGCATCTCGATAAAAAAAGATCCGGTTGCCTGCAAAGCGGTTACTGCGTACATTCCCGATAACCCGGATCTATACGATCATCTTACCGGCATACAGTACTTGAATTTTATTGGCGATCTCTTTAGCGTTTCCCAAGCAGATCGTGAGCTGCTCATTAAGAAATATGGCGATGCTTTTCAGATTACAGCCAGTTTAGGCGATTTGATCTCCTCGTATTCTCATGGCATGAAGCAAAAGCTGGCTATTATTTCTGCTCTTATTCATAAACCAAAGTTGTTAGTACTGGACGAACCTTTTGTTGGACTTGATCCGAAGGCTGCCCACATGTTAAAGACGATCATGGCAGAGCTGTGCAGTAACGGCGGTGCCATCTTCTTCTCAACCCATGTACTTGATGTTGCAGAAAAGCTATGCAATAAAATTGCTATCATTAAAGCGGGCCAATTGGTAACCCATGGCAAGACAGAAGAAGTTAAGGGTGACAACAGCCTTGAAGATGTGTTCCTGGAGTTGATAGACAATGATTAATATATGGAGATTAACGAAGATACAGCTGCTTTCTTCATTTGGCTTGAATAAAGCATTGCATACGCGCGATGTTAAGGAAAGACGTAAATTCCTTCTGCTGAGCAGCGGTATTCTCATTGGTGTGGTCATGATTGCAGTGTTTTCATTTGGATACAGCTTCATGATGGCACAGGCCTTTGAACAAATAGGCCGTATGGATCTGCTGCTGGCCGTTATGATGGCGGTAACTTCTATTATCGGGTTCTTTACAACGATCTATAAAGCAAGCGGAGTATTATTTGGTTTTAAAGATTATGATTTGGTCATGTCGTTGCCTATCCCAACTAGCCATGTCGTAGCGAGCCGTGTTCTTCAGCTGTATGCGCTGAATTTATTTTTCACTGTGATGGTGATGCTGCCAGCCGGTGTGGTTTATGCAATAAAAGTGAACCCTCAAGCGTTATATTATCTGTTTTTTCTGATAGCACTTATGTTTATTCCGTTACTGCCCATCATTGCGGCAACCATTATCGGCGCACTGATCAGCTGGATTTCCTCCCGTTTTAAAGCGAGTCGAATGATCAGCCTCATTCTAACCATGGTTGTCATCATTGGAGTTATGATTGGTTCGTCCCGCATCAACGGAAATGAGCAGGCACTTGTCGATATGAGTACACAAATGGCAGACATGATATTTAAGCTGTATCCTCTTGCAGCCATGTATGTAGATGCCGTTTGCTCTTATCGAATGGGTCCATTGCTATTATTTATTACAAATTCTATGCTGGCTTTTATACTGTTTTCCACTATACTGGGCACGAGATATAAAGCTATACACACTGGCTTAACGACTTCTCATGCAAGCAGAAAATATACAATGAAGCCGCTAAAAACATCTTCTCCTTTTCGTGCCTTGTACAAGAAGGAGCTGCGTCGATATATCAGTTCTCCCTTATATGTGCTGAATACGGGTATAGGCATGATTATTTTGCTCGTGACATCGATTGCCTTATTGTTTATTAGCACGGAGAAACTTGGGCAACTGATAGAAATTCCGCAATTGTCCGATTACCTGAGCAAAATGGCTCCACTGGTCGTTTCTTTGTTCGTCATTTTAAGCTGTACAGCGTCAAGTGCTATTTCTCTCGAAGGAAACAATCTATGGATACTAAAAAGTTCGCCGGTATCAAAGAAATCCATATTGCTCAGCAAAGTTGCGGTGAATCTCACCGTTACAATACCTGTCTCGATGATTAGCTGCGTGATGCTCATGATATCGCTGCGCACTGGATGGATTGAAAGCTTGTTATTGCTTGTTATCCCATTAATATATGCGTGTTATTCGGCGCTGATGGGAGTTATTGTCAATTTGAAGCTTCCTAACCTGGAGTGGACAAGCGAAGTCACGGTGATCAAACAAAGTGCGTCGGTATTCGTGTCCATGTTCACGGGCTTCATCAGTATAGTCGTTCCATGTGTTGTACTGTTTCTTCTATCCCATGTAAATGGCAATCTGATCTTGTTAGGCATTGGAGCAATCATGTTAGCTGTATGCAGTGTGATGTATAGATACATCCAGATCAAAGGGGAGAAGCTGTTTCAGGCTCTTTAAAAAGCGGCACAGGGCTTGATCGGATAGAACGATCGGGCCCGTCACGTTTTTCATTTTACAAAGGCTGCCTTACAGTAACAATGATAATACAAATGTCCAAATACATACAAAGGTCAGGAATCCTATACTGTATTTTAAAACCATTTTCGTTAAAACAGACTCTTGACCTGTTTCGCCGACAGCAGCTGTTGCAATGGCAATAGATTGCGGGGAAATGAGTTTTGCCATCGTGCCTCCCGCAGTATTGGCGGAAACCAGCAATGCCGGATTTGTCCCTATAATATGGCCTGCAGTGGCTTGAATCGGCGCAAACAATGTATTGTTGTTCACGACGGACCCCGTCATAAATACCCCTATCCAGCCTAAAATTGGCGATAATAATGGAAAGAAGTTTCCGGTTGCCGCAATCTTTTCACCTATTGCACTTGTTAAGCCGCCATAAGTCATTAATTTAGCTATGCCTAGGATTGCGCAGATCATCACAATGGGAATCCAAAATTCCGCAACTGTTTTTCCAAAGAGCGAAAATCCTTTTGAGAAACCGATGGATGTTGTCGTCATTATTGTTGTTAGGACGGCAAGCAAGATGGCCGTACCCGTTGCACTTATTAAATCGATTTTCGAGATCAGCGTAGAGCCCGGTATTTTAAAGGCTAATGTCGTAAAATCCAGAGCCCCGCCTTCCGTAAACAGACCTTTAAATGCAGGCAGGCTCCATATTAAAACAAATATGCTTAATAAATAAAATGGAGACCAAGCCTTGATAATATGAACAACCGTATGTTTTTCCGTTTGAACCGCTCGATCATTCAGTAAGAAGATATGCTTTGGCTGCCATTTTTTCGAAAATAAGGCCAGTATCCCTAAAGCTAGCAAAGAAGGAATGATATCAGCCAATTCAGGCCCCATTATCAATGTAATCATGGCTTGAGATGCTGTATAGGTGACAGATACCACTAAAATGGCTGGCAGAGTTTCTTTAATTCCTTTAAATCCATCCACTAACCAAATGAGCAGAAACGGAATGGTAAAATTGATTATAGGCAACGTCAACGCCGTCATCATGGATACATCCATGGAAGTTACATTACCTTTTAAGTTTAATGCACCTGTTATGGCAACAGGAATTCCGATTGCTCCGAACGCTCCGGAAGCACCATTAGAGATTAGACATAACATGGCAGCTTGCAAAGTTTTGAATCCTAAGGAAACTAATAGAACGGCGCAAATTGCGATGGGCACGCCAAAACCCGCAGCACCTTCAAGAAAGGCATTAAAGCAAAAACCAATGAGTAAAAGTTGAAGACGCTGATCTTGCGAAATGCCGGCAATACTCGCACGTAATATGTCGAATTTTCCCGATATTACGGATGTCTTATATAACCAAACAGCCATAATAATAATGTAACCAATGGGCCAGATTCCTTGAATTACGCCTTGTATCACACTACCCATGGATTCACCGAACGGCAAGTCAAATAAAAACATCGAAATCAAAAAGGTAATCACCAAGTTCAGTAAAGCTGCATGGATCCCTTTCATTTTAAATAGGGTCAAACATAAAAGGAATGAAATAATGGGAACAGCCCCGACAAGCGAGGAGATCATGAGATTGTGAAATGGGTCAAAGGTTTCTACTAGCATGATAGTGCTCCCTTTTATGTGTTCTTTACTTTTAAACAAGCTATCCATTCAGTCAGCATCCACCATATTTTTTGCAATGTATTAGGAAATATTCAAATTTTTCCCGACCGAGCGAAGATCACTTATGGAGGTCGCAAGAAGAGGCGTTCAGCGGTGCAGTACATTAATGCCTTAGACGGCTAATTTATGTTCAAAATTTTTTGGGCTATAATGAGTGAATGGATATTCGAATACATGTAGAGGATGGAGTAGAATTGTCAAAATCTATTGTGGAAAAATTGGGTCTGCAAAAGTACAAGCGAGTGGCGATATTAAATCAGCCTGAAGGCACGGATTATTTCGCAGAGTTGACAGGTTATGATACAGCACTCAACGGGAATGCGTATGATCTCATATTTGCTTTTGTGCTGGATCTGGAGTCGTTAAAGGAGCTTGTGAACCGCGTCATTGAACGGCAGCATCTGCAAAAGAATGGCTATCTTTTTGCGGCATATCCTAAAAAGGGAAATAAAGTGTACGCTACGTTCATCCACCGCGATGATTTGCTTGCGGGACTCGGAAGCGATGAGCAGGGGTATATTGGGACAAGCAATATTAAATTTGCGCGCATGGTGGGGTTGGACGATGTTTTTACAGTTGTCGGTTTCAAGGAGGATGCAAAGGGTAGAGGCCAGACGTCTTCCAAACCAAGTCAGTGCGTGGATGATTATATTTCATTGATTCCCAACGTGGAGAAGGATTTGGAGGATACCCCGGAGTTGCTCGCTATTTACCAATCTCTTACCCCAGGGTACCGTAAAGATTGGGCTCGTTATGTGTACAGCGCCAAACAAGAGGCAACACAAGCGAAACGCCGGGAAGAAATGAAAATGATTCTCCAGGCAGGTTATAAAAGCCGCGATCTTTATCGTAAGGATCATCCATAGTATATAAAATCCCTGTAACTGTGCCATCCCCTAATCATTCTAATTAAACTTTACCTATCAGGTCTTAGAAAACCTTGTTATCATACATGGTAAGGCTTAACATATTAGGGGGATTTGAATGTTGAACGTATTTCATGTTGCCCAGACCCTTATGGATTATGTTGGAAAAGTTTATCCCGAAGAAGTTGCGATTATTGCTTATTACGGGTCATATGCTCAAGGAACTGCCACAAAGCGTTCTGACCTGGACTTCGATTTCATTCCAGCCACATCAAAAGGATACCAAGCGAGTATTCAGTTTATTATTGATGGCATAAGTTTTGATTTTTGGCCCATTAGTTGGGAACGAGCGGAAAGAATGGCCTCATTCCAAGACGAAAAAACCACGATTATCGCGGATTCTAAGCTTCTGTATGTTCGTTCGGACGAGGACCGAAAAAGATTTATGAAGCTTCGGGATACCATTTCTACAATGCAGGGCCTGGAAAATGTACAAAGGATGGTTGAAAAAGCAGAATCGGAGCTTCATAATGTTTATGTGCATTTGTATAAGATGAGCCGTGCTGGCGATTCCGAAAATATAACATTTTATAGAACAGAAGCATATGGAGTTTTAACGAAGGTATTACAAAGTCTTGCGCTTTTAAATAGAACTTATTATACAAGAGGTTTTGGAAAAAATAAGGGGCAAATTCTAAGTTTGCCATTGAAATCGGCGTACTTAGAGCTGCTTATGGAAACGATTATGCACAGCGACGTGAACACCGACATTCTTCAGGCTTGTGAAAAACTTACGGAAGAAACGCTTAAATTGGTGCTGGATCAAAAAGAAAAGCACTACCACTCTCCTTCTTACCCCGATAGAATGAAAGGCTTTTACGAGGAGATAAAGGGAGTTTTAGATAAAATCATTACGGCTTGCGAAATGAATGATTACGATACAGCATTTTTCTCTGCTGTCCATGTGCAGGACGAAATTGCCGCCTTCTTATTCTACGCGGAAACGGGACACTGGCCCTGCGACTTGATAATCGATTCATCCGATCTGGACATCTACAAGCGATTGGGATTCCCGGATCTGGTCGCAATGCTAAATTCCCGTGATTTATCGCGATTACAAGCCGCTGTAGAGCACTTAAGCACTCTCTTAAAGGGGCATCTCCGAACTAAAGGAGTCGAAATCAACTGTTTTGAAAACATTGAACAGTTCACAGCATTTCTTGAGGAGAGGGAGGGTTCAGCTTAAGCTTATGAAAACAGTAAGTGATTATTCAAACAAGAGATCATCCCGTGCATAGAAAAATGACCAAGTAAGTAAATCCTTGCTCGGTCATTCGCTTTAGACTGTAAGCGCTTGCACCGCTTGTCGCTCCTAGAAATAAAAATAATGTTAATATCGCGGGGATTGTTTTTTTTCATTTTATATCCTCCTTGTTCAAAGTTTGTTCTATTAACAAGATAAAGTCTCCCTTGGATTTAACTGCGATGGCTTTAGCAGTTTCAAATCCTTCAACTGAGTAAATTTCTGAACCAACTTCATATTCGTTTGAAAAAGTTCCGTGGTACTCTATATTTTCGTCCCTTGCAAAAACTTCAACTTCGCCGATTTTTGATCCAACTTTATCTAGCTTCTTATCCGTTTCCTTGTAAAATGTGTTGTTCCAATTGACAAAACCAAAGGCCCAAGATTTTGAGGAACTAACTACAGTAGACTGCTTATTATTACAGCCTATGAAAAATACCAGCATCATCGATACCAAAATCAACCCGTATTTGCTTGGCTTATTTATAATATCACCGCCTGTATTTATATTTTATGGTATTATATACCATTAATTATTCTGTTTCTATACTAAAATGTTATTATATGTAATTTTAATATAGAATATGGAGAGAAATGTTATTGAAGGATAGAATAATATGGTCGAATTTTCTATAGAGTAAGGTAAATTGAGGAATAAGGTAATTGAAAAATTAGGAGGGTAGTTCTTCATTTTTGTTCACGCTGCTGAACTCTTGTTGGAAGAAGTGTTATATTAACGAGAAGACATCCAGTCTCGAATAGATTGTCCGACATTGGATGTCTTCAAATTTACTACGCCATCCGATCCAATTCTAAAGGCAAAAATGCATAGTCGCCGTCTCTAACGATCTCACATTTACGAACGGTAATCGGATGTTTAAAAATGGGCCCATCGATGACCGTCGTATGAAATTCGCCGCCTTCGCCGCAGGGGTCGATGCCGCGGGCCTGCAGTTCTTCCACAAATTCATGGGTCAGAACCCGTCCCAAATCTTCCTCCTTCATCCCTAACGATAGATTTACCGTGACAAGCATCGTGACGAAGCCAAGATTTATAAATTCTTGAACGGCTTCCAGATGATCCATCTCCCATAACGGCATCCCCAGCTTCAAACCGGCATTTTTCGTCACCTTATCATGCCAGCAGCCGTGAGCAGGCATGTCCAAATCTCCGGTCACCAATGCTTCGGCGCCTTTGTTTTTGGCTTGTTTTAACAGTCCCGTAAAGACGGATTCATAATCCGTCCAGCTTGCTGCTCCGGTATATACCGGGAGGCCGACCGATTCTGCTTGGGCGCGAATGATTTCGGGCGGCATGCCATGGGATCTGGAGCGCTTTCCTTCTTCCTCCAGCATGATAATCAGCCCAACAGCTTCTCCTACCTGCATGGCTTTATATAAAGCCAGAACACTATCTTTTCCACCACTAAAAGAAGCTATAAATTTATGCCCGCAGGCACCGTTTTTCCAGTTCATATCTTCTGTGATCCCTACCTTTTCAATCCTGTTTTCACGTTGATGTATTGTTTAGTCTTATTGTATCAAGGATTGGGGAGGTATGCGGATGAAAATCTCATTGTGAAAAAGCTTCGTTTGTTTTTACTCGCAGACATAACAGATCGACGAAAAACAGGATTAGCATAAATGAGGCTGAGCTTACGGGTTGCATTAGATTACCGATAGGTAGGGAGGTGACAGGAGAGATAATATAGTTGATCAGCGCTATTCCTGCGAATAAAGCAGTATTAAATAATAAGAAATGTGTTATTCGATTGATATTTTTTCGGGAAACAATATGCATGATGAACGCCGCTATGATAAATGAAAATAAAAAGAATTTTTCAAACGTGGATACCCATCCTCCAAGCTGTTCGATCGCATTGAAATCTTGTTCAGTTAAGTTGCTTTTGGATAACCAATAATACGATTTATGTAGGCGGTAATCGTCTAACAGTACATAACTGTAATAGAATATGAGCATTATGATTGAGTAAACTATAAAAAACTTTTTGTTGAAGGTTTTATTTTCATTCCGATCAGAGAAAAAATGCAATCCGCTCCCCCCCTAACGCTGAAATACTAACTTAACACCAATTAAACACTTATTTGTAAATCTAAATATTTATTCCTAAGCTGCCGTATTGTCATGTCCATATTCAGTATGCATTTTTATATTACCATATATTTGAATAATTGATATCGATTTTCTGTTGTCTTTTCTCTAAAATTACAAACTTATGGGGGATTGCTAGTGATTGGGGTGTCAGAAGATTGAAGGGGAAGAATGAACCTCAGATCGCCATTATAACTGTGCAGCTCGAAGAAATGATGGCGATCCGGCGATTCATAGAAAAATAAAATACTCAATAAATATCGCCCTCATCAGGGGCTCTCACGTGGAATCCGATCTCTCTTAATATCGCATCATCGAGTTATGCATCATTCCAGGAGAGTCGAATCCCCGACCTCCTTGGTGACAACTATTATACATTTGCTCTAAATCGGAATCGCCCAGGTTTGGATGCATTTCTCTCATAAAGGGAAGCATTTCTCTAAAGGTTCCTGGTCCTGCCTGAGCGTACACTGCAGTTCCAATGCCGACAGATATGATCACAGCGCCGATCCCGGCTAACACTTTCGTTTTCATGGGGCAACTTCACTTCCTTAGCTTAAATTTGGTTACATACTATACCCTCCATACCTACTATTCAGCGAATAAAATCACATTCCTGAAATGGCAAACGAAATATTTAGGAACACGATTACTTAGCCAATAATTCGCAGATGATTTATCCGTATACCCTAGAAACAATCATATAAGTCTACAGCTGTTTGCTGAGCTTTTAATTTCTCTAAAAAGACGGGATCGTCTACGATCTCCCCAAGCTCATAAAACAGCTGCTCCTGGCTTTCCAAATCCTCGGCTCTTAAAGCCAGCATAAACACAAAATAGATAGACTCGTTTTCTATAGTAAGAGGACACTTCAACTTGTGTAAAAGAACCCTGCTCCGCCTCACCAACGTGTTTTTTCCGTGGGGAAGAAGAATGCCGCCGCCGATCGAAGTGGAGGACATCGCTTCCCTTTTAAGCATGGATTCCGTGTATCCTTCCTCAACATATCCCTTTTCCCGGAGTTGTTCGGCCATTTCTACCAGCAAAAGTTTCTCGTGAACTTTTTCGGTGTGAATCTTGATCATGGATTTGTCGAGCATGCTCCGGAGAACAGGAAAACGATGGGCAACCGGTTTGCTGTTTTGCCTTGATTCTATAAAATGCTGCAGCTTCTGCTGATCAGCATCAGTAAAGAGCGGGGAAATCATGCAAACCGGTAAATCAATCTCATCTAAAGGCGCTACACTGATCAGGAAATCAGGTTTGTACAATCTTATAGACTTATTCAACTCTGTAACAGAGGAGGTGGCGACAATATCTACAGAGTCAAACGACCGTTTTATTTTTGTCCGCAGCAGTTGTGAGATGCCTATTCCCATCGTACAGACTATAAGAGCTGTTGCCGTTTGCTGCTGCCTATTCCTCTCAAGGGAGGATTGGAAATGAACGGCCACATAACCCACCTCATCCTCAGGCAGATGGATTCCATACTCCTTCTCAAGGTCAGGCAGCACAGAATACAGAATCTCAAGAATATAAAAGTACATTTTCTTGATTTCTCTTAGCATCGGATTCACAATGATCAGACCATGTCTGTATCGGGCCACTGCTGTGTCAAGATGGATGGCCAGAAGAACTCTCAGATCTTCATCCTGAACGATGGAAGGGCTTACCTTTTGGCTGACTCTTCTAATCAAATCTTCGGTAAAGGTTACAATTCCCGGCTCCAGTTGTTTCAATATATCTTCACGTTCATTAGGTTTCAAGGCAGGATCAAGATGAATTTTGGCGCCGAGCAGATGAAGGGTCAAGTTTAATATTTCCTCTTCCGGGAGGGAAACGGCAAAAGCGGTATCCAAATCCCGGACTAATGCCTTCATTTGTTCATATTCGGTTTTTTTCCGGATGACATCAGAATCTCTGGGCAGCTCATTCAACGTGAACCCCGATTTAAAGCGGTGATAGGCAATTAACACATGGAACAGCAGAGATTGGAAGGCCAGGTCCGTAAAGCTGAAGGTAAGCGTGCTTTCGAGTCTCCGCAGGCGGCATTCGGCCATCTGTTTTTCACTTGGAGCAAACCAGTCGGCTATCATTTCAAAGCTGCTTTTGTTTGCAGCGGGAGCAATCTCGGCGATGGTGGAAATGGCACACCGCTTCATTCGTTCCGGCCCCTCCAGTTTTACGCCGTAGTTTTGTCTGCGTATCAAAACAAGACGATACCGCTCCGCCCATTCGTCCAGTTCGTCCAAGTCTTCCCGTATAACCGCTCGATTGGTGAAGAAATGCTCGGCTAGTTCCTGGATCGTCACCCACTCGTCACGAATTAAAAGCAGCTTGGCGATACACAGTTTGCGGTGATCCTGCATCATGTCTACTTGGACATGGTCTAATTCCTGCAGCAGATGTTTTTTCTCAAAATCTTCCGCATGCAGGCAAACACCAGCGCTTGGTTTACGGATCAGTACCGCTTGAGAGCGCTTTAAAATCCAGTTGTCCAAAACCTTGAAATCGTTGCGGATCGTTTTCTCCGAACAGTCCATTTTGGAAGCCAGCTCTTTGATCGAGATAAACTCCGGTTCTTTTGTAAGAAAAAAAGTAAGCAAACGTTTTTGTCTTGCGTTCATTTTTCACCTCATACCTCCACTCGGGCAAGGGAAGAAGAATGGTTGCCGTATTGTACAACCCACATTTTTAAAAAAAAGAGCAAGGAAGTTTCTTGCTCTTTTGGAACAGTGTAGAATTTATAGAGTTAGTTCTGCCACGGCAGGAACTTTGTTATTCACATATTGTTTGATTTCTTCTGCTGATGTCATGTTAAGAGCCTCTTCCGCCAGTGCCTGCATCTCCGCTCGGTTCAGCTTGCTCATCAGTGCCCGGGCGGAGAGAATGGACCCTGTGCTCATGCTGAATTCATCAAGCCCCAGACCCACCAATATCGGGATGGCCGTCAGATTGCCAGCCATTTCCCCGCACATGCCTACCCATTTGCCGTGTTGATGCGCGGCATGAATGACATTGCGGATTAAACGCAGTATAGCCGGATTGAGCGGTTCCGATAAGTAGGAGACCCGCTCATTCATCCGATCGGCCGCCATCGTATATTGTACAAGATCGTTAGTACCGATACTGAAAAAATCAACTTCTTGGATAAGAATGTCTGCGATCAGGGCGGCGGATGGAACTTCAATCATCATTCCGACTTCCATTTCACGGTTATAAGGAATGTTTTCCTTGTCCAGTTCCTGCTTGGCCTCGGCCAGGATGCTATTTGCTTCTCTAAGCTCCTGCATGGTTGCAATCATCGGGTACATTAGCTTAATGTTGCCGAAAGCGCTGGCACGGAGTATCGCGCGCAGTTGGGTTTTGAAAATGTCCTTCCGATCCAAACACAGCCTGATCGCCCGGTAACCTAGAAACGGATTTGCTTCTTTAGGAAGATCCATATACGGGAGCTCTTTGTCCCCGCCGATATCGAGCGTCCGGATAACGACAGGGGCTGTGCTGCCGAATATTTCTGCGACCACCTTGTAAGCATCGAACTGTACTTCCTCGGAAGGCAGACTTTCGCATCCCATGTAAAGAAACTCCGTACGGTACAAGCCGATCCCTTCGGCTCCACTGCGTTTAGCTGCGTATGCGTCCTGAGGATTCCCGACATTTGATACAATCTCAAGAAGATGGCCATCAGCGGTTACGGACGGTTGATCATGGAACTTTTTCAACTCCTGCATGCAGGCATTATATTGCTGCTGAAGTACTTGATAGGAGGCAATAACGGATTCCGGCGGATTAATGAGCAAGGTTCCTTTGGCCCCGTCCAGGATCACATAATCGCCTGGTTTTACTTTCGATGTTACTTCATTCAGACCAACGACGGCGGGAATTTCCATGGAGCGGGCCATAATCGCTGAGTGAGAAGTATGACCCCCGATATTGGTAGCGAAGCCGGCAATTTTTTCGCGGTCCAGCTGGGCAGTGTCCGATGGAGTCAGGTCATTGGCGAGCAGAACAACAGGATCCTTCACTTGGTCGAGTCCGTCGGCTTCCAACCCAAGCAGATGTTTCATCATCCGTTTGCTTACGTCGCGGATATCCGCTGCACGTTCCCGCAAGTACTCGTTGTCCATGCTTTCGAACAAAGCAACGATTTCCTCGGTTGCATCGTTTAGTGCGGCCTCGGCGTTAATCCGGCCGTTCTGAATCATTTCTTTCGCCCTGCCGATATACTCCTCATCTTGAAGAACAAGAATATGGGTGGCAAAAATTTTAGCATGTTCTTCATCTATGGTTTCCTCTGTCCATGCCTTCAACTCTTCCAGCTCGGCGATGGATTGATCCACCGTGGACTCCAAACGTTTTATTTCCAATTCCGTTTCCTCAGGAGGCAGCGTTCGTCTTATAATCTCTGCCTGCGTATCTTGAAGAATAAAGGCAGGCCCCATCGCATAACCGGAAGCTGCAGCAATTCCTTGTAGTTCTATCATGTTCTAAAGCCCCTCCTTTTGGATTATTCCAAAATAGATTCGATCAATGCCCCAATTTCATTGAGGGCTTCTTCTTCTTTTTCCCCATCGGTAACGACGGTGACGGTATCTCCATGGTGCAAACCAGCTGCCAGCACGCCGACGATACTTTTAGCGTTAATTTTTTTATCGTCTACTAAAAAACTGATTTTGCAGGGAAAGGAGGAAGCTTTCTTCACGATTTCACCTGCAGGCCGGGCATGAATGCCCATTGGATTTTTAACAGTAAATTCTTTTTGCATAATCGGTTACCTCATTGTATTTGATTTGAGTTAATTGTTTTCGTAATAACATTAGAGAGTGCCGAGCAGTTCCAGTACTTCTTCCTTGGAGGAAGCCTTCATCAGTTTTTCACGGAATTCATCGTCAATCAGCTTGCGGGACAACTGGGTTAAAATGACAAGATGATCATTGCTGGCGCTTGCCTTCGGCACCGCAATCATGAAAAACAGGTTGGCGGGCTCATCATCAATGCTTTCCCAGTTAACAGCCTGTTTTTTTAAACCGAATACGAGTGACGGAGTTTTGACCGCGTCCGTTTTGGCATGGGGGATGGCAATGCCCATTCCAATACCTGTGCTGGACTCTTCTTCACGGGCATAGATCGCTTGTTCGAACTCGGCCTCATCGTTCAGAAGTCCTTGTGATTTCAGCATGCCGATCATCTCGGAGATGATGGCTTGTTTTGTATTTCCCGATAGTTCCAGTGAGATAAGATCGTTGTTAATAATATCGGTAATTTTCATGTTGATGTCTCCTCTGTATCGTTTGTATCGTTGATTAGTCTTGAGGAACTTCTTTTTTCAGTGCATTGACCAAAACGGCCGTGACAACGGTGCCGACAGCAAGTGCCACGAAGAACATACCCACATGACCAACCGCATTAAATGCGGCAACAATCGGTCCTCCATGCGGTACGGAATCCGTTACTTTACTTTCCATGGCGATCACAGCAGCAACCATCGAGCCAACGATGATACTTGGAATGACGCGAAGAGGGTCCTTGGCGGCGAAGGGTATAGCCCCTTCCGTGATGCCAAACAATCCCATGGCCAGGGCAGCTTTCCCGGCATCTTGCTCTTCGGCTTCATATTTGCGTTTATTAAGCAGGGTGGCTAGTCCCATTCCAAGCGGGGGTACACAGATCGCTGCAGCGATAGAACCCATGATGAAGGTATTACCCTGTCCGATCATGGAAGCGCCGAACAAGAAGGCAACTTTATTAAAAGGCCCACCCATATCGAAGGCGATCATGGCACCCAGGATCATGGCGAGGACGATACTGCTGGCTCCCTGCATGCTGTTCAGCCAACTGGTCATGGCTTCCATCAGGTTAGCAATCGGTGTCCCCAGAACGAAAATGAACAGTAAACCAACGATCAATGTCGAAAAAATCGGAATAATCAGAATCGGCATAATGGGTTGAATAACGGATGGCACTTTCAGTTTTTTGATGAATTTTGCTATATAACCGGCAAGAAACCCGGCGATGATGCCTCCGATGAAACCAGCCCCAGCCGCACTGCCGTAGAAGCTGCCGTTTGCGGCAATATATCCGCCCACCATACCTGGAACAAGGCCGGGCCTGTCTGCAATACTTACCGCGATGAAGCCCGACAAAATAGGAATCATGAAGGTAAAGCCGGCAACCCCGATATCATTGACCGTTTTCCAAAATGAACCATCGGGGATTTTCACGCCTTCCGGCGTTGGCTGTCCTCCGATAGCCAAGGAAATGGCGATCAGTAATCCCCCGATCACCACAAACGGAATCATATAAGATACCCCGTTCATCAGATGGCGATAAATCGGATTTTGTTTGGATTTCCGTTCTTTCTTCACTTCCTGGATAGATTTTAGCGTTCCCTTCTTATCCCCCGTGGCCTCTTCTACTTCACCATAAATCGGAACTTCGCCGGTTTCAAATTGTTTGATTAATTCTTCAGGGTTTTTAATGGCTGAAGTAACGCGAGTTTCCAATACTCTTTTTCCTTTGAAACGTTCTTTGTTCAAGACTGCTTTGTCCGCAGCAATGATAATGCCGTCTGCGGCCGCAATGTCTTCAGGTGTCAACTCATTTTCGATACCGATGGTGCCTTGAGTTTCCACTTTCATGTCGACCCCAAGTTTGGCTGCTGTTTTGGACAATTTTTCAGCTGCCATATACGTATGGGCGATACCGTTCGGACAGGACGTAATTCCAAGCAGTTTCATAGCGACAGCCCTCTCTTCATTTAATTTATTTTGGATAAAGTAATAGCCTCAACACTATTATGCTTAATTAAATAAGAGGAGATAGGACTGAATTCTTACCGCAATATGTGGAAAGAACCTTATTATTAACCGCTTTCATAGGAATTTCCTATAAATGAGCATTAAATTTCGGCGAAATAAAGTCACATTTCGAATGATGCATCGTTCCTCGGTTCTATCTCGTAGTTTCCGCACAATAACTGGTTAGCTGGTCTACACAACTTGGACTTGTATTTCATATATATATATTAAAACTACTAGAAAGGTGGGCCTATCATGGCTTTAACAACAGGCATCATTACGAATACGGGAACCGCTCCCGCTACAAACCTTGTCATGAACATTGACAATGATAATCTTAGTTTTTCATCTACCGTTGTTTATCATGTATACGTATGGAACAACGTGGTGAGCAAATCCCTGGTTTATGCCAATTTACTGAATATCAATGCGAACACGAGCCAAATCATTAACTTGAACATCGCAGGGAATACTTCTTACGAGGTTCAATTTCTTGTCAACGGACAGGTTCCAACAGATACGGTCATCACTGTATTCGGAACGGATTCATCCGGAAATGTCATTCACTATCAAAATGTGTTGAATACAGAACTCACATCCATTGCGCAGCTTAACCCATAAGTTGAAGTGCCGCAACCAATAATCTCCTGCATGATCGATGTTGCATAAAGGATGGCGATTCCCGGTTCAGGGCATGTTAATCAAAAAAGTGATTTTGGGGTGATTAGCAATGTCCAGAAGAAACAGGAAATACGCGGTACCCGGAGCCGAACGCGGGATGCAGACATTCAAAGCCGAAGTGATGAGACGCGAAGGTTATGATGTGGATCCAAACCATCCGGATGACGTGAAATATGAAGTGGCCAAAGAGTTAGGCGTTCCGCTCAAGCCGGATGGCAACGGCGATTTGACAACCGAATCGGTTGGTCATGTCGGAGGGAAAATCGGCGGTTCCATGGTTCGCGAAATGATCCGGCTCGCGCAGCAGCAGATGGTGGATCAAGAAAAAAAGTAAGAACGCGTGAACAAAATAACAGCCCGCTAAAACATTAGCGGGTTTGTTCCGTTTCTTATGTGCGCTAGCCGAATTACCAGAGAGTCATGCTTTTATTTGCCCCGTTTTTCAAGATTCCGTGCGGTTTGGCTTAGCTCCACGTTTTTGTGATCTTCAAATGTCCCGAGCGCCCAGTCATACAACGGGTTTGTCACGCCGTACCAATAGTTTTCATTTTTAAAATGATGCCATAGGTGAACCTTTTTCATCCAGCGCCCCCACGGCGACACGGGTTGGACCGGGCGATGGGCGATATAATGCTTCCACTCGTAAAATAATAAAAATATCATTACCCCCGCGATAAAAGCATTTGTGATCACGAGACTTGAAGTAAGGAAGTAGGCGATCGCCCCGGCAATAGCCATGTTGGGCAGAGTGTACCATACTGGCAAAAATAATAAATGTAAGTTGTTTGGATTGACATGATGATCATAATGTAAGCGCTTAATCAGTTTTAAAAAGAATGGATTCTTGGGTGTTTTGATGTGGAAAAGAAAGCGGTGCGTGAAATACTCGGCTGCAGAATATGCGGCCATCCCAAAGGCAAACGCAATCCATGGCCCGATGGATGTCAAATTTGGAATCAGAAAGCCAAAGCTGATCAGGAACAGCACGCACATGATACATATGTCGGGGAAACAGAAAAATTCTTTTGCATATTTAGCCTTCATACCAAACGCCTCCATAATGCATTTTGATTATGATTATGCAGGAAACGTGGGGGTTATAGCAGGCCACATCCGATGGCAGTACATTTTTTAGAAAAAATATAAGTGAAAATGGATTTGAAACCTCCTTTTCTGTTTAAAATTTTTGTAGGAAAATGATTAAAATTGTAACTAAACAAAGTTAAGAGCGTTATAAATTTGAAGGGCATGTATAACGATATGAAGTTGAAACTCTCATTTTTTGTCGGTCTAAGAAGAAAGTAAGAACATAAGGAGAACGGGCTATGAGGAAAATAATGATGACGTCGCTTCTAGCTTTAGGTCTGGTTTTCATGAGTCAACCCCTTATTTCCCATGCAGCGCAAAGTGATGATGAAAAAAGACCCGTCGAAGTCAATGTAAATGGAAAATTCATTTCTATGGATGTACATCCGATCATGGATAACACCCGGTTGTTTATTCCGATTCGATCCTTGTCCTCTTTAGGGTTGTCGTACAGCTGGAATCCTTCTACTAAAATAGCTGCGGTAAAAAACAAGAATGGGGAATACTTGAAAATTACAGTAGGCAGTAACATAGCTTATAAAGCCAATCAGCCGATTAAAATGGACCAAGCCGCTAAAAGCAATGATGGACGCGTGCTCGTTCCAATCCGTTTTGTAACCGAAACTTTAGGTTATAACGTTCAATATGATGAGATTCGCAGATTGGTCTTTGTTACTTCCAAGGACTATAAGTTCGATATGAAAACCATTTATCAAGACGATACGCTCGCTGCTCGAAAAGCTGCAATTTCCTTGCCGATCACGGCTGATTTTAAACCAACGCTTGGTGTTTCAGGCATCTATCACGAATATAGATTTCCTCTGGGAAGCGCGGAAACGTACATTTTTTTTGACGGCCGTTTTTATACTTTTGTGCAAATCCAGAATGGCAAAGCAGTCGCAACGGGCCAATTGGACGAAAGTGATTATTCCCGTACGGCAGGCAACGTTCCTCCTAATATGATTTTCGATACGGATCCGATCATGGAGCCTTTTCGTCATAGCGTTCTCTTCTATGAAACGAGAAAAGACGGAACCGCTACTACTACGGCAGTCTATAAAGGTGACCAAGGGGGCGGCGGCTCAATTAACGCTGAAATGAAGGTGTACTCGGATATCATTCAAGCACTTCCCAATGAACAATAGAAGTTTTTAATCGTAAACCAGGCAGAGTCCAAAAGGGCTCTGTCTTTTTCATTTTGGTTCAGTTAATTCAAATCTCTTCAGTGAAGCAGTTAAATTCCAAATGATGTGGTACGACCCTTTACCGCAGCAAACATCGCAAATGCAAGTATGAAGTATGGGATAAAATTATTTTGATAAAAAACAAAGCCAAAATTTCATTCCTACACTCTATATAAGTAAGAGGGAAGGGAGATAACGATGCCACATGGATATACATAAGCTCGTCAAAAAAGCGCAAAAGGGCAATGAGAAGGCATTTCTTGAGCTGTTTCAGCAGCATGAGGAAGCGATATACCGGATCGCCTACACATATCTGAAAAACAAAGAAGATGCGCTTGATGTGGTTCAAGAGACGGCATACCGCTCTTTCAAATCCATCGCGGGCTTGCGCGAGGCAAACTACTTCAAGACATGGCTCATCAGAATAGCGATCAACCAGTCCATTTCAATCCTGAAGCAAAGGAAAAAGGTCATCCCGCTGCCGCCGGAATATACCGAGCAACAGGCTGATAGTTCTAGTGAGGAGGATATTCCTCTCTCGGTCACGCTGCAGGAACTGCTGGACGAACTGGATACTCACGAGAAAAGCGTCATCTTGCTCAAATATTATCAGGGGTACACGTTTCAAGTGATCTCGGACATGCTTGAGATCCCTCTTGGCTCAACGAAATCGATTCTATATCGGGGGTTAAACAAACTGCGGAAAAGTCTGAAAAGGGGTGAAATATCGTGAGCCAAGACAATCGGATTAAACAAGAGATCGAGAAGATTGAAATTCCGAAGGAACTGCATGAGCGCAGCCTATTGGGGGTTCGGCAGGCCAAACG
The DNA here is from genome assembly GCF_021654775.1 of Paenibacillus azoreducens. Classification (NCBI taxonomy): domain Bacteria; kingdom Bacillati; phylum Bacillota; class Bacilli; order Caryophanales; family Paenibacillaceae; genus Paenibacillus; species Paenibacillus azoreducens. The sequence continues at coordinate 145,008 of NZ_AP025343.1, forward strand.
GGAGCTCTCGGTGAAAAGCAGGGTCGTGAAAGCTATCAAAGTCGCAGGCATCACTGCCGCAGGCCTTGTGTTGGCCGTTGCTTTGGGAACGGCTGCATCTCCAACGTTCGCAGATTACGTGAAATCGTGGTTTTCGCTTCATCATACGGACGAAGGGCTCAAACAAGCGGCGGATGAGGGATTTGCGGAGCAAATCAACAAGGAGGTAACGGATCAAGGAATCACGTTCAAGGTAAAAGAGGCGATTCATGATGCGTTCCGCATTTCGGTCTTGTACGGCATTGAGCGGGATGGCAAGCCCATGGACCCGGCCCGGCTGTTTGATACGTTCATTCCAAACGGACCTGACGATAACCCATACGTCAATCGGTATGAAGTCGTCGACGAGCAGGGGAATGTGCTTCCTTTGAGTCTTCAGCAAATGCGGGTGGAACAGAACCAAATATTGTTCATGTCCCTTGACGATCTTCTGAAGGGCCGGGAGCTGCAGTCGATGTCCGATCTCCCGGACCGGATCATCGTGCGCTTCGACATCAATCAGATCGGCAGTACCTATGGGAAATGGCATCTGGAGGTACCCATCGATTTGACGAAGGCAAAGGCCTCGACGACTTTGATTCCCATTAACAAGCGGTATATATCGCCGATGGGCTTCAGCGTGGACTTTAAGCAGCTCCGCCATGGACCAAGCAAGTCGGAAGTCGTGCTGCAAGTCAATGAAACGCAAGACTGGAGAAAAGGGAAGAAAAGCGATCCGATGCTCCGGTATGAGGTGAAGAACCGCCAAGGCAGCATTGTCGCCGCATTTGACGGCATAAACCGTCCGGATCTGGGCCTCGGGGACTTCAATCTGATTAAGAAGTACTGGAGCAGCCAAGGAGAGCGGGGGCATATGACATATGCACATCCATTTTTGCCTTTCACAGACAAGCAGGATTTGACGTTAAATCTGACTTCCGTTTACTGGCTGGAACGGCTGCCTGAGGAGGTATCCGTGAAGCTTCAGCCGGAGATACTGGCAGAACATCCGTTGGTGAAGGAGGTGAATGGGAAGAGTATTACGTTCAAAGCGCGAGTTAAGACGGAAAAAGCGCCTGAGCTGCTCCAGAATGGCCGCAGCGTTTTTGAAGGAGAAGGTTGGATACTGGAAGCGGATCAACAGCTTGGTTCCGATGTCATCGATATCGAGTGGCACATTAAGGATGGGCAGGGTCAAGAGATCCAGGTGCCGTCAGAAGTGCTTTTGGAACAAGACGCAGAAGGAAATGACCGAAATCGCAAATTGTTCTTTTTTCCGAATACTGTGCGGAAGCCTGACAATCTGACATTGTCCACGGATACCTGGACGAAAAAGGCCCCGATCGATTGGAGTATTCCGCTTGTCCCATCATCAGAGCCGCTCCCGCCGGTTCATCAAGAACCGGTATATGAGATGACCGTAGAAGATTTGAAACCAGGCATTGTTGCCAAGGCGGAGCAAGCATTGCATGAGCTGGTTCCGGATAAGCCGTCACGGCTCTTTGGCGTCGCCGATTATTCGGATCGTTGGTTCCTGTACGCCAGGGACAACAGCGGCAGCATCGTCATCGTAGACAAAAAAACGGCTGAACCGATCATTGTCCAGCGCGTGGTTCCATACAGCGAGTTGGATCAGAATCTTCGTCAGACCGTAGAGGATACGCTGAGTCAGATGAAACCCGAGCAACCGATCGTGTTTAAGGAAGCCATACGGGACCGATCGCAGAAGCGGAATCGCTGGTTGTTCAGCTCTGAGCAGGCCGGGATTACGATTGATGTTGCGACGGGCAAGGTGGAGGAAGCATTCATCCGTTATGCGCCGGGACATTTTGAAGAGCAGGCCAAGGCAGCCGCGGAGCAGGCTTATCAAGTATTTTCGCAGAGCAAGCCACTACAGTTCACCGGCATGACCCGGAAAATGACGCCGAAGGAACATGTCTGGGAGCTGGATCGGGAGATGAATCCTTACGTGAAGGTTGGCGTACGAACAAACCGGGTATGGTCGGTGGAACAGAGCTATAAAAATGATGATCCAGGAGACGAGGCTGCTGCCCGGAAGAAGTATGCCGTACCGCTTTATACGAAAGAGCAGGCTGTTGCGAAGGTGGGAGCCATGGTCCAGTCCATATTCGGACTCCGTCTGGAAGGATACGAGATGAGCGTGAAACTGAACGAGTACACCTTTACGAAAAAGGACTCCATGACGATGAAAGGCACCGTCAACGCCAAGGGCGATTTCTGGAAGCTGGAGCTGATCCCAAGCGAAGGAATTCAAGATTAATCATATGAGCGCATGAGCGCATCAAACATGCTTAAACCATTTTAATCAGGAGGCAATTATAATATGAACATCAAAAAAATCCTCACGTTAACACTGGCATGCAGCATCCTCGCTGCAACCCCGATCATGGCCGCACCTGTGGACGGAAACCCGGGAGGGGAGGAAACCATTCAATATACCGATTTGGACCCGAAATTGACGGAAGCGGCAGAAAAGGCAATTGAACAATATGCTAACGGAAAAGCCTTCAAGTTGGAGGAAGCGTTTAAAAACGATTATTATGAGGGCAAAACCAAAAAAGAGAGCTGGATCGTTCAATCTAAAGACCGGAACGTTGTCGTCTCGCTGGACGCGGTTTCAGGCAAGGTGTTGACCGTATCGCTTACGTTCACCATTCCGGAAGTCACCGGCGATTACGCAAACTACTTGAAGGCGGCGCAGGCGGCTGCCAAACAGCTGTATCCGAAAACGGAGCTTGCTTTTACCAAGGCTCATTATTTTAAGAGCAATAAAGCAGGGCTGCAGGAAGCCACGATGACCTTTGCCTCGGAAGATCGTCAGTTTATCGCTATGGATACCAATACATTAAAACCGACGATGTATTCCTTGAAATTTAAAGCGGCTGACGTGGACCGCAAAATCGTTGCAGAGGCTGAAAAAGCTGTGAAGAGCATGGGGGTTAAGGTACAGCCATTTACGGATATTGAACGCAGAAAAACGAACGGCGAAACTGGCGAAGATGCGTGGGTTTTGACACGGAAAGTGGGAGTCAAAGGCGATTTCCCGAAAAAAAGAGTCGTGATACAGGAGGATAACCGGGCTTTTGTTGTTGACGCCATTGCCATAGTCGAAGGGAAAACAGGCAAGCTTATTTCAGTCACGATCGAACGGGCAAGTGATAATCAGAAACTGAAGAAGCTTACGGAGAAAGAAGGCATAACACTCGTCAAACCTGTCGCGAAGCAGCTGTTCGGCGCGGATCTCTCTTCCTATACTTTAAAGGTGGACAAAGATTGGGGAGATTATGTGTTCACCAGCAAAGGCAAAGAATCCATCATTGCCAAATTCGACAGCTACGGCAATCTCGTACGTATGGAACGCAAAAAATAATATAGAGAGCATATGAATATGAATTAGGTTAGAAGCATGTACTACGTTCGCCCAGGTATCTCTAACGAAACTACAGAGCGCTATTGCCTCAAAAACAAGAGCAAATGAAATCTAACGAAACTATATATCGTTATTTGGGATAAAAGCGGGCTTGCGGGCACTTATTTAGCTTAATAGCGATACCCTGTTTCGTTAACATTTCAAAACCCCCTTTTTGTTGCAAATAGCGATGTCACGTTTCGTTAGAGATAAACCAGCAGGCTGCCATCATTTGCAATGGCAGCCTGCTTATGTTTACGCCAATATGGAACCTCCATCCACAACAATCGTTTGGCCGGTAGAGTAATGCTCCCGCATCAAATACAGAAAGGCTTCCGCGGCGTCTTCAGGTTCACCTACCCGGCCGACAGGGATGGCTTGGCCGGATGTTTCATACATGATGTTCCGGTCTTCCTCGGGGATATGGTTCCACATCTCGGTGCGCATAAGCCCGAAAGACACGGCATTGACACGCAGCGGCTGCAGTTCAACCGCCAGCGCCCGGGTCAAGGCTTCGATCGAGCCGCATATGCTGGCAGGAATGGTGAAACCTTTCGGCGGCTTGGCTCCGGCAACGCCGCTGGTTAACGTGATGGATCCGCCCGGCCTGATCTTTTCGCTGCCGAATTTAGCGGCCATATAAGCTCCCCAATACCGCAGTTCAAAGGATTTGCGGGCCGAATCCAGATCGATTGCGCCGATATTTTCCACCAGCAATGGGTCGCCGGCCGTAAACACCAAATGGTCAAATGCGCCGATTTGGCTGAAAAAGCCGCGGATCTCTTCTTCATTTGCCAGATCCACCGCATACCCCTCCGCATTGCGGGGCAGGCGCAAAAGCGCAGCGTCAACACGTTCTTTGCGGCTGGATACGACAACGACGGAAGCACCTTCTTTGGCAGCGGCTGCGGCGGTTGCGAATCCGGCACCCGATGTTCCCCCAAGAAGAATCACCCGTTTTCCTTGTAAAGTACGGTCATGCCTGATTTGTTCAGTTGTTTCCATGCAAACTCCCTCATTTCTCTGAATAATGTGTGGAAAGCGGTACGAGCGTTCTTTTCATTTTCATGGTCTGCCCCTGTGATGTACCGGTCTTGCCAGATGCCTGATTGCGGTGTATTCGCTCCTTCTTTTATCCAGGCGGTAAGTCGATTATAATGAGTGCTGTAACAACCAAACAGATCAGCAATTGTAGTATTACTTCGTATACTATTGGTACGAATACTGGTATAAATACTATCAGGTAACGGGGAGGATCGTTGGTATGAACTCAGAACGAAGACGAAAGGAACTTGGCGATTTTCTGCGGACCCGCCGCTCCAGGGTTTCCCCGTATGAGGCGGGGCTGCAATCATCCTCGCGCCGCCGGACGCCAGGCTTAAGGCGGGAAGAGGTTGCAAGTTTGTCCGGCATTTCTTTGCCATGGTACACGGCACTTGAACAGGGACGGGATATACAGGTGTCCGAGCAGGTACTGGAAAGCCTGGTGCGGACTCTTCGGCTGAGCCGCGATGAACGCAATTATCTATTCATGCTGGCCAAGGCCAACCCGGCTGTAGCTCCCATTAAGGAAGTGGATGAATCCATTCCCCCGGCGCTTAAGCAGATCCTCGACAGGTTGGGGACCTATCCCGCTTTTGTCGTCGACAGACGGTGGAATGTTCTGGCTTGGAACAAGACGGCGGGTACTTTATGCGGGGATTTGGAACAGGCGAAAGAACTCGAGCGAAATCTCCTATGGCGAACCTTCATGATGGAAGTCTCCAAAGACCGCATCGTTAACTGGGAAAATGTCTCTGCAATGCTGCTGGCGCATTTTAGAAACCGTTATGCCATGTATATAAACGATGGATGGTATCAAGACTTAGTCTGCAAACTGCACGGTCACAGCGAGCCTTTCCGGGCATGGTGGGAACGGCATGAGGTTGCCGGGAACTCGGAAGGAGACCAGGTGCTTAATCATCCTGAGACAGGTTTGTTGTCTTTTCACTACAACACGTTTATGGTATCTGAAAGCAGATGATTATCTGATGAGGGTATATACTCCCATTGAAAACACGGGGACCGAGGAAAAAATAGAAGCGCTTTTGGGTGCATTGTGATCTGGGCGATATATATAAATAAGAAGAGCAGCCCTCCCTGAAGGAGGGCTTTTGTAATGCGGATCTCGGCAAGTCAAGTCTCAGACACATAACAAAACGACAGCTATAGCAAGCATCACTAGCGCATTGACCGCCATGGCAGGCTTATGTTTGGCACGGAAAAGATGGGCATGAACCGCTCCGATCATCAGCACCGCAAGGAGCAGCGCCGCCGCCTTGAGCAGTCCCGGGATCCAGAAAGCCGTAATAAGCCCAAGTACGCCCAGAAGCTCCAATGATGCGGTTGCGAACATAAACCACATTGGATAGCGGTACTCCTCCCAGTGATGTACCATGGTTTTGTTACGGGAAAATTTCATGTAGGCGGAGAACGCGAACATGGCAATCAATATGAATTGACCGATGATGAGTACATAATACAAGGGGCTTCTCTCCTTCGCCCTATAAACGGGCATCTATTATTGAAACTCATTATAGATTGAACTAAGCTACATAAGATGTAGTCCAGCCTACAATCCGAAAGAAACGGGTGATCTCTTTTTGAGCAGAATCAAATATCTGTCGAGAGTCAATTTATTTCAGGTGTTGGATACGCCGGATCTGCAAGAGATTGAAGATGGCATCCCTATAGAACCTGTCCCCAAAGGAACAGTCGTTTATTCCCCGCATACCAAGAAGCCAATGTTGTATCTAGTGAAGTCCGGAACGGTCCGCCTCTATTCGGTGACGGCTGAAGGGAAAGAACTAACGCTTGATGTTTTGGGTACAGGGCATATTTTTGGCGACATCGGTTCTCTTGTATCGGATCATAACGTACACGCGATTGCCTTGGAGGAGTCCGTCATTTGTACAATGGACTATGAACAGTTCAAATTTCTCCTTCGCGAGAAGCCTGAACTCGGGATCAGGTTCATTGAGATCATGTCGGCGCGTATCAAGGAAGTGGAAGAACTCCTTGAGCATATGGCATACAGCAGCGTTAGAAAGCGTCTGCTTTTCCTGCTGTACAAACTCTCCACAAAATTCGCCGAGAATTCTGGCACGGAAGCGGAAGGGGCCGGACAAACGGAATGGGTTAAGCTTAAGGTGGAGTTGACGCATCAGGAGCTGGCCAGCATGACGGGAAATATCCGCGAAACGGTCACGGAAACACTGAATCAGCTTATGGCGGAAGGGATTTTGAAGAAAAATGGTTCCCGCAAGGCTCTGTGGATTCATACGGAACGTTTAAAGAAAGCGCTGGTTGAATAAGAGATAGTACTGGCGCGGAGCTCCAAACCTATAAATAAAAAATAACCTTGACCTTGCAGTATACTTCAACGTTTATGCTTGTTCTAAGCTACTTCGTACGGAAGGATCAAAGATGAAGTTGGAGGTGCTGTGGTCATGAGAGTTTTTGAAATTATTGTTATTTTGGCTGATCTCGCGGTGGCAGGAGGAATTCTTTATATAAGAAAAAATCGGCGTTTGGATGCGGGGCTGCTTACGTTTTCGGTGCTGGCTTTGCTTCTGCACGGCATTATCGAGCATTTTCGAATTCAGATGGTTCCGGCCTACGCTGTGTCGCTGGCGCTGATTATTGTATTGATTCGCAGATTGGTCAAACCTGGCGGCATCATCAAACCGCGGTCTCTGCTTAAAAAAAGCTTATTATCGATCGTGGTGCTGGTTTTTGCCGGGGTCTCCGTCGGTTTAAGCATCCTGCTGCCCGTCTTTACGATGCCTGAGCCGACCGGCAGTTACGCTATCGGCACCGTATCCCGGCATCTAACGGATGACTCGCGCCAAGAGACCTTAAGCTCCGATCCGGACGATAAGCGGGAGCTCATGGTGAGTATTTGGTATCCGGTAGACCGGAACCAAGCCGTTGGCAAACCCAAAGAACATTATCCGTCCGAAGTGGGCGAAGCGATCAGCCTCGTTTTTGGCATTCCCAAGCTGGTATTCAGCCATGTGACGGAAATTCCGACGCATGTAGTATACGGAGCGGAGTTGTCCGCTGCCGAAAACAAGTACCCGGTGCTGCTGTTTTCGCCGGGGGTCCGTTCAACACGTTTCCAAAGCATGACGGCTATTGAAGAATTGGTCAGCCATGGATATATCGTGGTAGGCATGGATCATCCTTATACATCGGCCAAGGTCGAGTATCCGGATGGCAGAGCAGTCTTCTATGAACCTGATCCTGCCTATCCTACATCGGCAGAGGTATATGAGCAAAACGTAAAAGGTGTCGGTATCCGCGTGGCGGATGCGCGTTTTGTTCTGGATATGATCACGAAGTGGAACGAAAACGATCCGGACCATATGTTCGAAGGGAAGCTGGATTTGGAGCGCGTCGGCATCTTTGGGCATTCGTATGGCGGGGCAACAACGGCTGAGGCCATGGCGCAGGATTCGCGTTTCAAGGCAGGCGTAAGCCTGGAAGGCGGATTCTGGGGAACCGTCTCCCATACCGGATTAAAGCAGCCGTTTATGTATCTGATGACAGGCGGCACGGCGGAGAGCCTTCAACCAACGACTGTCAAAAAAGACAAGGTATTTTACGAGGAATTTGCCCCTGATCTGGATTCCGTCATGACCAAAAGCACAAATGACACCTATTATCTGACCATTGATCACTTTTTCCATCAAAGCTTTACCGATATAGCCCTGCTGGCTCCTGCGATGTTTGCCAAAGAGATGAGCGCAGAGCATAATATCGATATTACCAGATCATACGTGAGGGCTTTTTTCGACCAATATTTGAAAGATGAACGTCAAGACCTGCTCGAAGGACCGTCGTCTGATTATCCGGAGGTGCAGTTTGACGGGAAATATACGAAAAGAAGAGTACAATAAGATAAGAAAGCCGCTGGGGGGATGGGCGTGAAAGGAATGACAAGGGGCCAATTGGCCAAACGAACCGGTTTGAGCATGGCAACTCTCCGATATTATGAGGAAAGCGGCGTCCTTCCCGCCCCCCGCCGGGTAGAAAACGGGTACCGCATCTACACCGATGATTACTTAGTGAAAATCAAGTTCATTAAGGATGCCAAATCACTTGGTTACTCGCTTAAGGAAATAGGTGCAGCGCTAAAGATGCTGAGCCAGGATATGGAGGCAGAGACGTTGGAGGCGCTTGTCCAGGGCAAGATCAAGGAGATTGAAGAGAAGATTCAATCGTTGGAGTCTATCAAGTCCATGCTTTCGGGTTTGCTTCAGACGCCCCAGGAGGACGTTCACAATTACCTGCGGTCGTTTCGCGTGCCAGAAGACTGAGGGGATTGCCGTTCGGTCACGAACTTAGTTTCAGCTTAAGGATGAATCGAGTGGGCCGGGAGTTGCCATTGGCAATCAAATAGGATCAAAAATAACGACAGCGGCAGCTTGAACATGTAATTCATGTTCCAAGCATGCCGCTTTTTATTAAGATTAAAGATAGTTACGGAAGGATTATTCTCTCCCTTTATTTTTTTGTAATATTCCCCAGGCAAGTGAACCAATTAAAAGCCCATGACAATACATAGTGAAGATCATTTTAAAGAAAGGAGCAACTCATTGGAAATCGATGAATTAAACGATCTTGTAAAGCAGCATGGCAAAGCGATTTACGGGTTTTGCCACAAGCTTACCGGAAACAAGGCGGACACGGACGATCTTTATCAGGAAACGTTCCTTAAAGCAATGGAAATGCTCCACAAAATGGATGCAAGCCATAATCCCAAATCATTTCTAATATCCGTCGCCATTCAATTGCGCAAAAACAATCGGAGGAAATTTGCTTGGAGACGCCGGATTGCGCCTACAGTGGAGTTCAAAGAAGAAGTGGACAAGATCTGCCCTCCTGATGGAGAAGCAAGCCCGGAGAATGCCGTCCTGTCCGATGAGCTTCGAGGCATGATTCGCGATGCCGCTGACAGCCTGAATGATAAGTTGAGGATACCGCTTTATATGTACTACACGGCAGAAATGTCCGTCGAAGAGATCGCGTCGGTTTTAAAGATTCCCCCGGGAACCGTGAAAAGCAGACTTTTCCAAGCACGGAAGGCCATGAAAAAGATATTGGAGGTTGAGTCTTTATGAATGATTCGGAAAAGTGGGACTTGCTGCTCAGCAAAGCTTTGGCTCCGGAAGCGGAGCCCGACGAGAAGCTAAACCAAAATATCATTAATGGGTTAAAGGAGAGAGGACGCATGAAGCGCGTATACAGAAAGAGGGTTTCTGCAGGAGTGCTGGTTGTCGTATTCACGCTTGTCATGTCTTTCACGGCATATGCAGCCACGCAGTTGTTTAATTCCAAGCAAGTGGTCGAACACTTGGGAGAGAAGGATTTGGCCCAAGCCTTTGATAGCCGGGACGCTATTGAAATCAACCAAACGATCGATTCGGCAGGCTACAGATTTACTTTGCACGGGATCGTCTCAGGCTCGGGGCTTAAAGGATTTGCCGATACTGCCCAAGGCTTCAATCCGGAGAGAACGTATGCCGTTGTATCCATTGCCAGACAGGACGGCCATCCGATGCCGGATACTAAAGATCCGAAATACGGCGAGGAACCGTTTTTCGTTTCGCCTCTGATTAAGGGAGAGAAACCGTGGCTGGTAAATATCGTTACGATGCATGGCGGTTATAGCGAGTTTGTGTTGGACGGAATAATGTACAGATTAATTGAATGCGACGGAGTGGAAATGTTCGCGGACCGAGGAGCGTATCTGGCGATCAGCAGCGGCAGCAGTTTTTATAGCAACGACGCCTTCGCTTTTAATGAGGGCACAGGTAAAATAAGCCCCAAGGCAGGCTACAAGGGAGCATCCATTGTGTTCGATCTGCCTTTGGACAAAACCAAAGCCGACCATGCCAAGGCAGATGCCTATCTTGAGAAATTATTGAAGGAACTGTCAACGGGAACCGCAACGGCCCCGGCAGCCTCCAATGATGAATCGAATTTGGCGAACGAAATCGAAGAATTGAAGAGGAAAATACCAAACGGCAAGGTCATTCCCGAATCGATCCAAAAAGTGAGCTATGACAATAAAGGAAACATCATCTATGATTACGATGGTTGGCACATCAAGATTTTGGCCAGCGAATTGTTCAAGGAAGGCCAAACGGGATATTCGGATAGCGTTCAATTCAGCGGGGACGGTAAAACCAACAAAGCGCTGCAATTTTTCAGGGACGAAAAAGGCGTTATTACCGGGAAAATAACCATTTTGGATTAGGCTCAAACGAAGCGGCAGCCTGGGACGTGAAAGTCATGTTCCGGACTGCCGCTTTTTTTCTTTTTTACGGATTGAAAAAATAGATGTTGAAATTCCAGTAACGGGAACTTTTATACTTTGATCGAGCAAGCAGCCAGAACAGAATGGAGGGTTTATGAGGTCTTTTGAATTATTGTCTACCATATTTAATATTCTATTGCTCGGCTGGGTCATACTTGCGAGGAACAAGCCGCAGCGGGGGCTGCTCATTGGTTCGGGGGTTTCCATTATACTCGAGCTGGTGCACGGACTTGCCGAAGTTATGCGCTGGCAGATGATTCCGATCTATGCGATGACGCTCGTCCCCATCGTTATGTTTGCTTTAAGGCGCTTTTTTAAACCCAAGGAAGTGAAAAAGAAAGCATCCCGAATACGGGCCATTCTGATTGCGTCGCTGGCTGTGTTTTACTCCGTAATCGCCGTGGCCCTGCCGATTGTGCTTGGAGCCCGGCAGGCTTGATCAATCCGATCTCGTCATAGTACCGGATGGTTTTCGCGTTGGTCCCGGTCATTTTAGAGGTTTCTCCAATGGAATATGTTTTGTCCAAGTCATCACACCCCCTTTACTCTCCATAAAATACTTTGGATTGAAGCACATCCAGTGCCCGTTGAATGTCCTCCAGTTCTTCTGAGGAAGCATCCTTGATCCGTTCCAGAAAGCGTCGGCCGATGCGTTGAAAGGCGCCGTCCATCATGGTCTGCCCTGCTTCGGAGAGTCGGATCAATTGCTTGCGCCGGTCTTCGGCAACGTTAAATTTCTCGCATAGGTTTTTTTCGGTTAACTTCTTGAGCTCACGGCTCGTATTCGGCATGGAAATATGCTTACAGTCGCTAATTTGGCTTAAGGTAACGGGCTGGCTGACAGCGATATACTCCAGAATGCTATATTGAACGGGCGTAATGTCGTCCGGCTTGATATCTTTGGTCAATTCATGCGTCACTTCATGCACGGCCGTTGTAAAAGTCACGAATTTATGAAATAAAGCTTCGTTGTCCATAACAATCACCTCATATTAAAACAATAACAAACTAATTATCAATATACAATTATCATTTGACAACTAAAATGAAGATGTGATACTGTTTTGTTATCAAATGATAAGTAATGGGAGTGAAGCCATGAACGTGTTGACGATTTATACGCATCCTAATCATCGGAGCCTAAGTTATGCTTTTTTGCAGAAGGTCATCCAGGGGAGCCGCGAGAACGCGCATATCACGGATGTTCAGGTGCTTGATTTATATGAAGAGGGGTTCGATCCGGTCTTGGTTTTTAACGAGAACAAGCGGAGAAGGGATATGCACATCGATCCCAAGCTAGAGAAGTACCGTGAGCAGATCCGCTGGGCGGACAAAATCGTATTCGTGTATCCGATTTGGTGGGGGCGTCCTCCCGCGATGCTTTTGGGGTATATCGACCAGATGTTTGCATCGAATTTCGCCTATCGGGACAATGGTGGGCTCTTCCCGGAGGGGCTGCTGAAAGGTAAATCCGCGGTGTGTATATCCACCATGAAAGGGCCTGCCCTCTATCCTTTATATTGGCTGGGTAATGCGCATAAAATTCTCATGAGAAAAGCGCTGCTTAAATACGTGGGCATCCGAAAAGTGAAGTTTTTCGAATTTGGGAGCATGGAGAGCACGAAGGGCAGACATGAGAAGAAATTGAATCGGGTGTATCACTATTTTAAAGCGATAGCCCGATAACCAGTATCGAACAGAACAAAGCAATGCTCATCATGGGCATTGCTTATTTTGTCATTCACTGAAATCCCTCGGCTTCTCTTGTTGATTTACATCTGTCTTACTTTCCTCTCTATTCCTTGAAGCAATAATTCATTTCCTTTAGCAAATAAGCGGTATTTGGCCTGTATTTTTTATAATCTCTGTAACAGGAGAATTACTGGGGGTATATTTACTATTTCCCATTAACTGCATATAAAGGATGCATCCTCTTCGTTCAAGCGAACCTAACAGTTCGGAAGACTTCAGGTTGTGGTTCCACCGCAAGTTTCTTTGGAATGATAGCAATTTTGTGAATGGCAAAATACTTGTCCAAGCTTAATGATATACTATTCGAATGAATAAAATAAACGCCAGCGTGCGAGACCAACAAAGAAAGGATCGGATGCCCTTCATGACAAACCGCAAATGGTCGCTCGCTTTGATCGTTCTCATTGTTATTTTCGGATTCGTACTTCTCCGGTTCCTCTCTTCCTCACTCAAGGTAGATGATTTGGTATGGCAAATTGGACAAAGCAATACGGCAGATCCATCGCTTAAGCATGTGGTTCTGATCGCGCAGGAGCTGGACAACCCATTCTGGCGCGAGATGGAGCAGGGGGCGAATGAAGCTGCCGGCAAACTGGGGATGAAAATCGATTATACGGGGCCGATTCGGATCAATCCATCGGAACAGGCAAGGCTTCTGGAAAAAGCGATTGCCGCAAAGCCGGATGGCATTTTGGTGCAGGGCATCGGAAATTCGGACTATGACCGGCTGATTGGCAAAGCGATCGATCAGGGAATCCCTGTGCTGACGGTCGATGCGGATGAACCGGAAAGCCCCCGGCTTGCTTACGTCGGCACGGACAATCGGGAAGCGGGCAAGCGGATGGGGGAACTGGTGCTAAGTAATGCCCAAGGATCCGGCCGAATCGGCGTTATCATCGGCAGCGAATTGGCGGACAACCAGAAGCAGCGGCTTGAAGGTTTCCGTTCCGTTGTTTCGGCTGTACCGGGGTTTCAAGTTGTTGATGTCCGTTCGTCCAACATTTCACGCATTGGAGCAGCCAAAGAAGCGGAAGCCATGTTGGCAAGCCACGGGGACATTGACACGATCATTGGATTCAGCGCCCTGGATGCGGCAGGCATTCTGGAAGGCGTCAAAGCAGCCGGGAAGGAAGGCCACGTTAAGATTTACGGGTTTGATGATTTGGATATGACCCGCAAAGGCATCTCCCGCGGAGAAATCCGGGCTTCGGTTGTGCAGCAGCCGATAGAGATTGGAGCCAAAGCTATTCATGTGCTGGATCAAGTGTTCAGGGGAGAACAACCTTCTCCGAAATATTTGATTGGCACGAACGTTTTGGAGCGCGGCCAGAAGGAAGCGGGGGACAACAAACGATGAATATGCGTAAAATGTTGTTCATTGTGATTCCTCTGCTGTTTATATTAAATAATGCGGTGTCTTTTTTTATTTTCCAAAGCGGACGGACGGTACAGCAAAGCTATAATATGATGCTGGATCGGGTATTATTATACAAACAGATTGAAGAGAAAACGCGCGACAATCTTCGGGCGATCAACGTATATATCATGGACCGCGATAATAGCAGCCTTGGGACGTATCAAACAAAGAGCGATGAATTGAAGGAACTTCGTTCAAGCTTGTCTGCTCAGACAGCGATTTCATCCACCGAGCTAATGGTCCGGAGCTATCGCCATATGCTTGATACGTTTATGTTGCAGGAAGCGGATATCATAAAGGCTTTAAGCAGCCGGACGCCGCTCGCTTATGCCGCATCTTACGGGGAGGCGGAGACAACGGCGTCTTTCATCCAGGAAGAGGCCTATCAATTGATCGATCAGGAGCTGAGCTATTACCAGCCGTTTTACCGTAAAATTTTCGTTCAGACCGAGGTTATGAATCATTGGGGCGTGGCCGTTTTTATTTTGAATACGGTGCTCAGCGTGGTGCTCGCATATTGGATATCGCTGCGGATTACCCGGCCGATTCAGGAATTGGTGCGGACGGCGAAGCAAATTTCGGATGGCAACCTGCAGGTGGCCCCTCCCCAAATGAGCGCTCATAGCGAATTCCGGATTCTTGCCGAATCCTTCGACCACATGCAGGAGAATTTACGGCTGTTGATTCAAACGGAAAAGGAGAGTTTGGAAAAGGACCGTCTAGTGAAGGAACTCGAGCTGGAAGTGCTGCAAAATCAAATCAATCCTCACTTCCTGTTCAACTCCTTGAATGTGTTATCCAAGCTCGCACTGATTGAAGGCGCAGAGAAAACAAGCGACCTTACCGTCTCCATGTCCAATCTGCTCCGGTATAATCTGCGCAAGCTGGACCAGCCGGTTCCGCTTCGGGATGAAGTGGAGCATGCCAAAGAATATTTCGTGATCCAGCAGGCCCGTTTCCGGGAGCGGATCCGGTTTGTCACGGAGATTGATGAAGCCGGACTGGACGTGCTGGTGCCTGTGCTTACGCTTCAGCCTCTCATTGAAAATGTGTTTGTGCACGCGATTGAAGGCATGGAGGAAGGGGCCGTTATAAAGCTTGCCGTTTCATGCCATGGGGATGAGACATGGGTGGCGATATCGGATAATGGAGCCGGCATGAACGAACAGATTAGGGAATCCTTGCTTCATTATGATCGCGAGGAACCGGTGCGGAAGGAGAGCGGATACGGCGGCCAAGGGCACTCTACCGGGCTGGGAACGCGTAATGTGTTCAGAAGATTGGAGTTATTTTATGACAAAAAGGATATGGTCGACATTCAAAGCGAACCGGGCAAAGGGACAACCGTCCTGATACGGATTCCTGCTGCGGGAAAGGGGGATGGATATGTATCGCCTATTAATCGCGGACGATGAAGCGCTGGAGCGGGAGGGCATCGAATGGATCGTAAACCGGATGATGCCGGGTACCTTTGAGATCTTTCATGCGGAAAACGGCCGTATGGCTATCCAGAAAGCAGCAGAGCTTCATCCGCATATCGTGATGATGGACGTGAGAATGCCGGGGATTCAAGGGCTGGAGGCGCTGAAGGAAATTAAAGCCCGGAACCCGGATGTCAAAATGATATTGATTACCGCGTATGAATATTTTGAATATGCAAAACAGGCGATAGCGCTTGGCGTTCAGGAGTATCTGGTCAAACCGGCCAAAAGGGAGCAGATCGCAGCGGTGCTGAGGCGGTTGCTCGATGAAATTAAGGAAGACCGTCGAAAGCGCAATGAGCAGCTGGCGGTTCGGGACCAGTTCTTTCAATTGCTTCCGCTTGCCGAGACGGAAATTGCGCTCCATCTGATGTCGGAACAGGTGAACGAGACGGAAATTGAAGGTTTGGCTGATATTTTACAGCTTTCGGCGGAGAAAGGCTGCGCATTGGTGCTTGCGTTTCCGGAATTGGGAGACGAGAAGAAGAAAATATACGATGCGGTTAAAAACATGACGCATGGCATCGTGAAAGAGCGGTGCGGTTCCGTGGTCAGCTCGATGGTTCATAGCCATATGGCCATATTTCTTATCGGGAAGAAACAAGCGGCGGATGAACCGATCAGGGAAGAAGCTGCAAAGCTGGCGTCCAGGTTGGCCGAAGCCCTTCAGGAGCAATGCGGTGTCACTATTTCCGTAGGGATCGGCTCTATGCAATCGGATACAGTCGGGATCAGGCGGTCTTATTATGAGGCTGTTTTTGCCTCCAAATACGACAATCAATGGGGAAGCATCTGCCGCTTTGAGGATTTGAACATCGCGGACAAGGACGAAGCAGGGAAAGCTTCCGATCAGCTGCCGATTGACGGCGTTCCCGCCGGCGAATCTTCATATGTGGAGCTTGCGATCCGCCAAATCCGCGCGGAACGTGAGCAAAGCACATCGAACATGCTTGACCGGGCCATAGCTTACATCCGCGACAGATTCGCAGAAGAGTTATCGCTGGAGGATGTGGCGGAGCAGGTTCATCTGAACCCCTATTATTTCAGCAAAGTGTTTAAGCAGCAAACGGGAGAAACCTTTATCGACTATGTCACCAGGCTTCGCATCGACAAGGCGAAGGATATGATGCGGGATGGAGAGCTAAGCTTGAAAGAGGTCTGCTATGCGGTCGGCTATAAGGATCCCAATTATTTCAGCCGGGTCTTTAAAAAGGTCACAGGAGTAACGCCTTCCGAGTACCGCGCGCAGCTTCAATAGATTGAAGGTCCATGCCGCGGCATGGACTTTTTTAAGATATGAAGGAGAAAATGTGCTAATTTGCGGATCGACGCCGGAGCCTGAAAAACAAGAATCAATTAAATGCTGGCATAACGCAAATTAGTGAAGGGATTCGGCCATTAGTAAGATGCCCCTCCATGTTACAATTAGTGTTGTAACCACCGGTGTTATAATTGCGCCGGTAATCGCATGAAACACAAAATATAGCTTAGAAGGGGCATCCGATGATGAGCTCAACGATAGAAGTGCAAAGCACGCAGCAAGTCAGCATGAAGTTCGTCACGCTGGTTTCCATTGTCGCTGCTTTAGGCGGTTTGTTATTTGGATTTGATACGGCCGTTGTTTCGGGCGCGGTCGGCTTCATGAAGGAACGTTTCGACTTAAGCGAATTTCAGGTCGGCTGGGCGGTTTCCAGCTTGATTATCGGCTGTATCGTCGGTGCAATCAGCTCCGGCGTAATAAGCGAAAAGTTTGGCAGAAAGAAAACGCTGATCGCAGCCGCTATTTTATTTATTATCGGTTCATTTGGTTCGGCTATACCGGATACATTCAGCGGATTTATTATCGCCCGTATGATTGGCGGAATTGGCATCGGGATCACCTCAACGCTCTGTCCGCTCTATAATGCGGAGATTGCTCCGGCTAAATATCGCGGCCGTTTGGTAGCGCTTAATCAGCTGGCAACCGTTACGGGTATCTTTCTTGTTTACTTTGTCAACATGTGGATAGCCGATCTCGGCGATCATGCTTGGGATGTTTCCACAGCTTGGCGCTGGATGTTCGGATTCGGAGTTATTCCGGGCGTATTGTTTTTGGCCCTGCTGTTTTTAGTGCCGGAAAGCCCAAGATGGCTGATCAAACAGGGCAGAGCGGCGGAATCCCTGCCGATCCTGCTGCGGATTCACGGGGAAGAGCTCGCCAGACAAGAAGTGCTGGACATTAAGGAGTCGTTTAAAGAGGAGAATGGCTCGATCCGCCAATTGTTCAGCCCTGCATTGAGACTGGCCCTGATCGTGGGCGTGGGACTGGCTATTCTTCAACAGGTTACGGGTATCAACGCCGTTATGTATTATGCGCCGGAAATCTTCAAGCAGACGGGTGCGGGAACCAACTCTGCCCTGATGCAGACGATTTTTGTCGGACTGATCAACTTCCTGTTTACCATTCTGGCGATCTGGCTTATCGATAAGGTGGGGCGCAAAGTGTTATTGCTGGTCGGATCTGCGGCAATGGCGATCTGTCTTGCCGTAATTGGCATCGCTTTCCACACAGGACATACTTCCGGACCGCTTGTGCTGATCTTTATTTTGATCTATGTGGCAGCTTTTGCTGTTTCGCTTGGACCGGTGGTATGGGTTGTTATGTCCGAGATTTTCCCGAACCGGATTCGCGGCAAAGCGACAGCGATTGCTTCCATGGCCCTATGGGCAGCGGACTATCTTGTTTCGCAGGCCTTCCCGCCGATGCTTGCTTCTGCAGGCCCGGCGATCACCTTCTGGAGCTTCGGCCTCATGGCGCTGATTACCTTTATTTTCACATGGCGCGTGATTCCCGAAACCAAAGGAAAATCGCTCGAAGAAATGGAATCATTGTGGGCTTCGCGAAAAGCCTGACACTTAACAAAACGGGGATGCTCTAAAGTCATTAGACTTTGGGGCATTCCCGTTTTGAGATTATGTTTTTTGGGCCCCCGCAAAGTATTTGGGATAAGCATCGTAGCATAGGTTCCACTTTGTCCGGGTGACTTTGTGGGGTTATCTTGCTTTTAATTACAACAATTCCGTCGGAGCCAGAAAATCAAACATTGGCATATTTCTCATCAATCCAAATGCAAGAGTCAGGATTAGCATGAGTACCATCATTCCATTGCTTAAGGTCTTAGCTTGTTTCTTCTTGGCAATCCAATATATGGCGTATAAGGGAATCAGAAGGAATACCAAGGCGTTATACCGGAATGCCTGAACAACATCCAAATTCAGCAGAGATAAAGCGGCCCTCGTAATTCCGCATCCCGGGCAGTACCATTCGGTGAGTTCGTGAAAGATGCACGGGATGTAAATATGGGTTAACGGTAACCATACTTTTAGATAGAGCAGCCCTGCGGCAGCAAGAAGAGCGCCTCGCAGCAGAAGGGCACGTTTTTTGGGATTAAGCTTCTTGTACGAGATTATTGACATCATTCTGAACCAATGCGTATGTAACGATGGTTAAGCCGAAAAAGTTGAGGATGACATAAAGAATGGAGTTGTCGGATATGATGTGGCCGCGTATTCTTTGGGCGTGGGCGACATGTTGGCCGACTTGATAAGCCCAAATGAATGTCCAGATACCGCAAGTAATTAAGCATAGCAGGAAATGTTTGCCTCCGGTAAAGGAGTCGTCTCTGCTCAGGACGCCGACTTCATTGGTTAGAACAATAAACCAGTAGATCCCGTAGATACCGCAAGTGACCAGAGTTAAAATAATGGACAGCACGATGTTACGTTGAATGATCATGGATACACCATCCTATGGATTTTATGTATGAAATAAGGTACAACCGCCTGGATGTATCTTGCGGAATCTCATATCCGGTCAAGATAACATTTGATAGATTTGAGCTCACAAGGCAGGAAAATACTTATTTCGACAACATTATCATAAACAGTAGATTTTAAATTCACAAGGAAAATATAAAATTTCATTGATAGACGAAGAGTATATATAATGCAAAAAACAGCAAAAATAAAACCCGAAAGCACGTGCTCCTTTTATATTAGGATTTTGCAACATCCTGATATATAAGAGAAACCGGTTTTTCGGGTTATTCTTATTTGGATAAGGATTGGCGCATTTACAATAGGTTTCGTCCCTGATCCGTTTCCGTATACACCGCGATCACAACGATGGCTGTTTCATCCCCGATATTTTTAACCGAATGGGGTGTGCAGGCATTCCATGAAAAAGAATCTCCCGCATTGATTTCCGCCGTTTCCTCCCCCTGCTGCACAAAAACTTTGCCCTGAATCAACATATGCACTTCTTCGCCTTCGTGGGCATGGGGCGTTTCGCCGGTAGAGGCGCCGGGAGGCATTTCGACCATCATCATTTTTACGTTTTTGGTCGAGCTCAGATGCGCCACCTTCAGTTTCTCCGAACCGTTGAATACGGTGACTTTCCGTTCATCCTTCCGGACAATTTGCATCCGTTCTTCCTTTTTCAGCAGCAAATAGGCCAAAGGGACCTTGAGCGCCTGTGCAATACTCTCCAACGTGGCAATCGAGGGCGAGGTTTTATTCGTCTCCACTTGGCTCAGAAAACCTTGGGACAGGCCTGTTTCCTCGCAAATTTGGGCAATCGTAATATTTTTCCGTTTCCGGATCGCACGGATGTTGGAGCCGATGTCCATAAGCTTCACGCTTCCTTCGAAATATTTGTAATACTAATTTAATATTAATATTAACAAATTTCCTATTGACATTCCAGTAGGGAATGATATAAATTACTCATATAAAATTTATTTTATTATTACTAATATTTTTGGAATGGAGATGATTTTATGATTAAACATACATGGGTGCAGACTTTATTGCGCGTGGTTCTGGGCGTGATTTTCATGGCGCATGGAATCAGCAAATTCCAAATGGGTCTGGTCAATGTAGAAGGTTGGTTCAGCTCTATAGGAGTTCCTGGATTTATGGCTTATGTGGCGGCGATTATTGAATTGGTCGGCGGCGCTATGCTGATCCTTGGATTGTTCACCCGCGTAGTTTCGGCTTTGTTTGTCGTTTTGATGCTGGGCGCCATTGTTACCGTGAAATTGTCCGTGGGCCTTTTGGGCAATAACGAGACTGCTGGTTATGAGCTCGATCTGGCCTTGATGATGATTTCGGTGTACTTGCTTGCCGAGGGACCGGGATCGCTGTCGGTGGACCGGTTTATTTTCAAAAAACGTTCGGTTCAATAAGAAAAATACTTATCGAAGTATTTTCACAGTAGACAGACCGCTTTTAGCGGAAATTTTTCTTGCGATATAAGGATGTGGACTTCTATAGCCTAAACTTTCTGCCCTGAAAATTATCAGCTCGTAGTATCGTTAGAAAAGCCGTTTTTGGCAATACGAAACTAACCCCAGTAACTTGCTTTTTTAAAAAATGGGTTTGAACCGCTTAAGCCGTTTGTTCTTGAATGCTGACTGTAAGTCCAAGGGACTCTAGTCTCTTAATCGAGTTGTTAATCAAGATGTCACGCTTTCGCTTATCAAAGTAATCAAAGCCAAGCTCCACATATTCTTGTTTTCGCGTTAACAAGATATGTACGATCGTTAGAATGGTATGTCCTACGGCGACTGCGGCTCTATTTTTTCCGCGTCGTGCAGCAATACGATGATACTGGGCTGCCAGGTACGAATTTTTTTTACGTGTCACCGCCCGCGCCGCCTCAGTTAGGGCACTTCGCAGTTTTTTGTTTCCTTTTCGTGTTTTGGCTGACCTTTTCTTCCCCGCGCTTTCATCGTGACCTGGAGTCATCCCTGCCCAGGAACATAAATGGCCAGGGGTTGGAAACCGCGACATGTCCGTACCGATCTCTGCCAAGATTTGTTCGGCAGTTCGTTTACCGACACCGGGGATCGAATCCAATAACTTCAGGTCCTCAGCAAAAGGGTCCATACGTTTATCGATTTCTGTATCCAATTCGGTGATCAATTCGTTCAGATAATCGATATGAGCGAGCTGCTTCTCGATCATGAGCAGTTGATGAGGGCCAAGTCGCCCTTCCAGCGCCAGTTTCAACTGTTCTTTCTTCAGCTTTAGTTTCTTTTGGGCGAAATCGGCCAAGACAGAAACATCGGTTTCACCGTTAATTATGGCTTCCAACATGTTTCGTCCGGAAACCCCGAGTACGTTGGAAGCGACTGAGGATAGCTTGATGTTGCCGCCTTCGAGCACCTTTTGAAGCCGATTCGCTTCACGCGTTCGTTCTTCAATAATGCTTCGCCGGTAACGAATCACCTCTCGCAGTTCCCTTTGATCTCGGTCCGGAATATAGCTTCCTTGCACCAAACCATGCCGCAGCAGCTTGGCAATCCATTCAGCATCCTTGACATCCGTTTTACGTCCAGGGACAGATTTAATATGTTGCGCATTCACGACCATGGGCTTGAGTTCTTCCAATTCCAACAGGTTATATATCGGTTTCCAGTAGTCTCCGGTGCTTTCCATCGCGACATGGGTGCAACGGTGTTGTTTGACCCAGTCTACCAATTCAATCAGGTTTCGGGTCATTGTAGCAAATGTTCGAATCTCCTTTCCTTGAGGGGTGATAATGCAGGCGGTGATGCTCTTCTTGTGAACATCCAGACCGCAGCAACGTTCGATTAACACTTCCATACGTACTTCTCCTTACGACTGGGTGATTTTAAGGCTGGTGCAACTACCAAAAAGGGTTATTCTGCCCTGCGTGCTTCCCGAAGGAGCAACAATCTGCGATGCACCGGGTCGTTGTGGTCCGTCTTATATACGGGTTCGAGACACCAAGAAAGTACGACCTACCTTCGCCAGCCATAGTAGCAGTATGGACAAAATTTTCATCCATCAGTGGTGCCGCGAAGCGGCATGGAAGTCTTATATCTAAAGAAAAATACTTATCGAAGTATTTTCACAGTAGACAGAACACGTTTAGTGGAAATTTTTCTTGCAATATAAGGGTGAACCTCTTGAGGTTTATACTTTCTTATATCTAAACGTCGATCGACGTAAAAAAAAGCATTTGAATTGATGCTGCAAAATCCGGTATTGATAAAGGAGTGAGTTCATATGATGCCATCTTATTTCTTTGCGCATGGCGCGCCGTCGCTGGTGCTTGAAAAACATGCTTACACGGATCTATTGAATAACTTTGCAAACAGCATCCCTAAGCCTAAAGCGATTGTATTGTTTTCCGCCCATTGGGAGGAATCCGTGCAGACGGTGAGCGCAGTGGATGAATATAGCACCATATACGATTTTGGCGGGTTTCAGGATGAGTTGTATCAAATGACTTACCCGGCTCCGGGGAATCGGCCTTTGAGTGAAGAGATCCGGTCGTTATTTGCCAAACACGGCATTTCAAGCAAACTTGATGAAAAAAGAGGGCTCGACCACGGTGCCTGGGCGGTGCTGAAGCTGCTTTATCCGGATGCCGACATTCCGGTCGTTGCGCTTTCGGTAAACCGGTTCCTCAGCAATGAGCAGCAGTATGCAATCGGAAAAGCATTGTCTGAGCTGAAAGAGAAGGATGTGCTTATTATTGGCAGCGGCGGTACCGTTCATAACCTGCGCAGCGTAAACTGGCGGGCAAACGGAGTTGATGAGTGGGCCGGAGCCTTCGACAACTGGCTGCAGCAAAAGCTGGAGGCTTGGGATACGGCTTCACTGTTTAACTATCGGGAGCTGGCTCCGCATGCCGCGATGGCGGTACCGACAAATGAGCATTTTATTCCGCTGCTGATCGCGATGGGCGCGGGGGATGCGCACAAGCAGGCTAAGCTGCTTCACCGCAGTTATCAGTATGGTAATTTGAGTTTGAGCTGCTGGCAGTTTGATTGAACAAGGGGGAAATCCGCAAGTTGCGGTGAAGCTGCGCTGCAGTTGATGCATAGATGAAGACGACAGCGTATGCTGTGCATTATGTCCCTTGTCTACCTGGCTAAATAGTTTTTGAAAATTGCAAGTGAAATAATAAAAAAGACCGTCTTCGGACGGTCTCTTTTACGTTTAAATACGATTGGGTTTCAAAACATATATTTGTATTAAAACACCCTGCGTGCGGTAACAAACCGTTTTCTCCACTGGCCTTCAAAAGGCTCGAAGTGAACGCCCTGCTCCTTGGAGTATGTATGCAAAATTTGGTTGTTCCCCGCATAAATGGCGACATGTCCGATATCCAGTTTGCGCGCGGTGAAAAACAGCAAATCACCTTTGCGCAAATCATTGATGGAGACTTCCTTGCCGACCTTGGCCTGATCATACGAAACGCGGGGAAGATCGACCGAGAGCGTATCCTGGAACACGCGTTTCACAAAAGAAGAGCAGTCGAAGGTACTCGTCTGATCCGAAGAAGCGCCAAAAAGGTACGGTGTTCCCAGATACTTTTGACCATAGGCAATCAGCGCATCCCCTTGTTTCTCAGTGAGAGAGGGGCTGGTATAGTCGGTATATTTCGGTTTGGCCGATACGTATCCGGTTTGGCGGTTTTCGGTTTGTACTTCAAGCCATAAAGCATTTACTTCCCGGATGACATGGATTTTCGTGCCGGCCTGAAGCATCGCCAGCGAAGCGCCTGCAGCGGAATCGGGCGTGCTCCGTAAGTTAACGTCCTGCCGGATGGACGTTTCGTAATTTACTGCCGATGCAATGCGGACGGTTTTGGTATTTTCTTCCCACTTGACTGTGCTTCCCAAGGACTCGCTAATGAAACGCAAAGGGACCATGGTATAACCGTCTGCAATTTGTCCGGGAACATCGACAGGCATGGCTTGTCCATTGATAGAAGCGGTATGTTCGCCAATGCGGTAGATTAAGGTTGTGTTCCCTTTGGTGGCAGTAACGATTTTGCTCGCATGATTCCAGGTGAGCTTGGCGCCCTGGTTTTCGAAAATGCCGCGCATCGGAACGAGCAGCGTGCCGTTTACGTTAAGCGGCTGTATTTCGGGCAGAAGCTGGCGGTCATCCAGGAAAATGGATACTGGATTGGCGGTGCCTTGGGCGCCTTGAGTCTGCCCTGCGGTTTCTGCATGAGTAGGAACAGAATAGAGCAATGAGCCCATTAATACCATAAGGAGTGCGGCTTTACTTTTTGTCATATATTCATCACCTTGTTGATTGATTTGGATTGACTCCATGCGGCTCTATATAATTGGACGAAAGCATGCTCCATTGGTTTTGTGGAAAATCATGGAACACTCCTTAGGAAGGCTTCAAATACAACTTTTAAAAGGGTATGGATGGCTTCGATTTAGGTTTTTTCTTGGGGTTGAAAATCTACAAATAATAGTTCAATATAAAGATATCAATTATTAAAATTTATGGATTGAAGTGTAATGATTTCAAATATTGCTGTTGGATAAACGAATGGAGGACTGTCTCATGGAAATCGGAATCAGTACGTTTGCAGAAACAACGCCGGATGTTCATACCGGTGAGGTCGTAAGTCACGCGCAGCGGCTGCGGGAAATCGTAGAGGAAATCATTTTGGCCGATCAAGTCGGTCTTGACGTGTTTGGGGTTGGCGAGCATCATCGGAAGGATTACGCGGCTTCATCACCGGCGCTTGTGCTTGCCGCGGCGGCGCCGCAGACGAAACGGATCCGGCTTACCAGTGCGGTCACGGTTCTTTCATCTGCGGACCCGGTACGCGTATTTCAGGATTTCGCCACATTGGATGGGATCTCGGGCGGCCGTGCGGAGATTATGGCGGGACGTGGATCTTTTATTGAATCCTTCCCGCTGTTTGGCTATGATTTGAACGATTATGACGAGCTGTTTGACGAGAAGCTGGAGCTTTTGCTCAAAATCAGAGAATCCGAAAAGGTGACCTGGAAAGGCGGGCATCGTCCCGCAATCAAAAATCTTGGCGTATATCCGCGTCCGGTTCAGGAGCCTCTTCCGGTGTGGATCGGCAGCGGCGGCAATCAGGAGTCCGTTGTTCGTGCAGGCCTGCTCGGGCTGCCGTTGGTTCTGGCGATTATCGGGGGAAGACCGACGCAGTTTGCGCCTCTTGTCCAGCTGTATAAAAAGGCGGCTGCCCATGCCGGCCACGACATTTCCAAGCTGCCCGTGGCATCTCATTCGCATGGTTTTATCGCGGAGGAGACGGAGCTTGCGGCAGACAAGTTTTTCCCTTCTACGCAGGCAGCCATGAATGTGATCGGACGGGAGCGGGGCTGGGGCCATTATGACCGTTCTACTTTCGATATGGCGCGAAGCTTCGAAGGCGCGCTGTATGTTGGGGACCCGGAGACGGTGGCCCGGAAAATCATCCATCTTCGCAAAAAGGTGGGCATTAACCGTTTTATGCTGCATGTCCCGGTTGGCAGCATGCCGCATCAGGATGTCATGAGAACCATTGAACTGCTCGGAACCGAAGTAGCGCCGATTGTCCGAGCGGAAATTGCCAAGTGGGAAGCTGCGGGAGAGCCTGAAGAGTAATATTTTTCCATTGTCGAAATCAATAGACAAGCGGTAGAATAATTCCTAATAATTACATTTGGTTACGACAATGGAAGTGAGGTTTTTTGTAATGAACGCAGTTGCTAAGGTAAGCCGGTTTGTAGGCGGAACGTTTTCACTGTGGGTTATTTTATTCGCTTGTCTGGGCTTCTTTTTGCCCGAGGTCTTCATCCATTTAAAGGGGTACATTTCCCTTTTCCTGGGGATTGTTATGTTCGGAATGGGACTTACACTATCCTCGGCTGATTTTCGTGAAGTTTTTCGTCGACCCGCAGAGGTGCTGATTGGCGTAGTGGGCCATTATATCATCATGCCGCTACTTGCTTATGTGTTGGCACGTGTGCTGAATTTGCCTCCAGATATCGCCGTTGGCGTCATTCTTGTTGGATGCTGCCCGAGCGGTACCGCATCCAACGTCATGACCCTGCTGTCCAAAGGTGATGTCGCGTTAGGCGTTTCGATTGCTTCCGTCTCTACGTTGATTGCGCCGCTGGCTACTCCAGCCTTGATCAGTATGCTGGCGGGACGCTGGATGCCGGTTGACGGAGGGGCGTTAATCAAGGATATTTTGATGGTCGTTATTTTACCGATTATTCTCGGCGTGATCGTCAAAACCTTATTTAAAAAGCAAGCCGAAGCGAGCGTCCAGGCCCTTCCGCTTGTTTCAACGCTTGCGATTGTGGTCATCGTGGCGATTGTGGTAGGCGGCAGCAAATCCAAAATTATTGAAAGCGGCCTGCTGATCTTTGCGGTTGTCATTTTGCACAACGTGCTGGGTTACTTGCTGGGTTACTTGTTTGCCAAGCTGTTCCGGATGAATCTGAGCAAACGCAAAGCGGTCCTATTTGAAACCGGCATGCAAAATTCCGGGCTTGGGGCAGCACTGGCATCGGCGCATTTTAATCCAATCGCAGCGGTGCCAAGCGCGATCTTCAGCGTCTGGCATAATATTTCGGGTTCGCTGCTCGCTACGTGGTTCGCGCGAAGAGCCGAAAGAGAAGCGGCATCGGATGCCAGCCGGTCAGCATAAAAAGGTGGCGAATTGGGCGTGACCGTATAGGAATCTACCTTAAAGGGAAGTCAGCGAGTGGGGAAACAGAACGTATAGGAAAACCGTTAGGGATATATCGGGTGCCGCACATTGTTCGTATTGCGGTGTGGATTATGCTGCTTCAGGCTTTCCGGGGTATGGGACAGTTTATTAATCATCTCCTTTTTCCTTCACGGAAAAGATGCAAAAGTGCAGCTTCTCACCGGGGAAATGGCGACTTTTTGGAAAAAGATCGCAAAAGGAATCAATTTCATAATGAATAATATTACGGGTATTTGAACAGCGGCATTATGAAATAGATTCTTGAATTCGCTTTTTGGTTTTAGCAAAATCCTACATGACAAAAATGGCCGGCTGACTGGCTGTTCCATCTGAAAAGTTGCAAAAGTGCATCTGCTATAGCGTTCCAGGCAATTATGGCTAGAAAGCTTGCAAAAGGGCACCTTTTTCCCAGCTTTTAGGCATAAACAGACGATTCATGGTCAAATGGATGTACTTTCGCAACATTTTTCCTGATCACATCATCAACTAATTTTCAATGAAACAATGAAAAAAGATGCACTTTCTTTTGCAACTTTTGTTGGAAAAGGAGTTTAGGAGCGGCGGTGAAAAGCCATCATGCGACGTCTCAACACCGTGGGCGGTGCTGCAGTGGTACGAAAGCAGCTTTCTCACCGCGCGATAGCTGCTAGCGCGCGGTATGCCGTTGCATGACGGTGGTCCACCACAAAGTTGAAATGACTGTGAAAAGTAACTCTTAAAGGAGATTCAGGGCAAAATTGATTTTGGAATATTCCCATGCTTGGCAATGATATCCCATTTGGTGGTCAAGTTATTTAATGGCGATGTCCTTGAAGACCGCAAAACGATAAAGGAGCTGACTAAGGCCATTGGCCTTTATGTCAGCTCCTTTTGTTTGACAGCCCCGGAACTGGGGAACAAAAGCTTGAAACGATCACTTGGGCTCCATGTTCTTTTTAACCGAAAGATAATATTCGATGCCATCCAGAACCCGTTCCAGCCCGAATTCGAAGTCGTCCGGGATCGGGTTGGCTCCCTGAACCTCATCCGTATAGGCTCCGGACATGACGACCGGATATAAATCCGGGAAACGATCGGGCGTCACCAGCTTCTTCAAGGCGTCGCTGTAGTCGAGACCCGAAAACGATCCCGGACTTTTGCCGGCTTTAAGAGCCTGATCCATATCTTTCATAACGATTCCAATAGAGCGGGCGTAGCTGCTGAGAAGAAGGATGATCGACATTTTCTCGTAATCGTTGAGCGGAAGACCCCGGGTGCACCGTAATCCGATATCTACGATCTCCAGATTTTTGGGCGTAATGGGCACACCGGAAATCGGAATATCGGTATACCAGGGATGTTTCCGCATGACGGCGAGAGTGTCTCTTACATACCTGCGCATCTTTTCCCGCCAATCCAGACCCTCTTCTTCCTCAGGAATGTCCATATCGCAGGCCGCATCCATCATCAGCAGCAGTAAATCGTCTTTGCTTGGAACATAGCGGTACAGGGACATGGTCGTAAAACCGAGAGACGAAGCGACCCGGCTCATGGACACGGAGGAGAGACCTTCCTCATCCGCAATTGCGATGGCGGCATCAACAATCTTTTGGATACTCATCTCTCTTTTGGGTCCCCGCTTCGGCGGCTGGACAAGCCCCCAGCTGAGCGCTACCCCAAGAGGCAGGTTGCCTACTTTTTCATTATCCATTGCTTCACAATCCCCTCATGACTGATCAATCAGTGGTTCAGTTGCAGCTTCTTTGACCTCTTCCTCATTCATTTTATCCGAAAGGGGGAACAGATTTATATAAATTTTACGATTTTAGTTGCACTGTAATTGTATATGCAATATACTGTGTATGCAATAAACTGTTTATGACATACACAATATATAACCAGATGAAGAGGAGGAGTACGAATGAGCTCTTTGGCGATTGAGATTTCCAGTTTGCATAAAGGTTTTGGCGGGCAAGCGGTTCTGAATGGCATCGATTTAAAGGTTCCTGAGGGCAAAATCGTCGCGCTGCTCGGTCCAAATGGAGCAGGCAAAACAACCTTGATCAACATACTTTCGACGCTGGTGGCTCCGGACGGAGGATCTGTCAAGGTTGCGGGATACGATGTAGTCCGGGATAAAGAAAAGGTGAAGCAGTCGATTAGCCTGACAGGACAATTCGCGGCGGTGGATGAAGCTTTGTCGAGCGAGGAAAACCTGCGGATGATGGGCAGGCTTTGCGGACTTTCGCGCTCCGCGGCGCGGCTTCGGACCAACGAGCTGCTTGAACATTTTGGCCTGGCCGAGGTTGCGCGTAAGCGGGTAAAAACTTTTTCGGGCGGGCTGCGGCGCCGCTTGGACCTGGCGCTCAGTCTGGTAGTCAGACGCCCGATTTTATTTCTGGATGAGCCGACGACAGGGCTTGACACCCGCAGCAGGCGCGCATTATGGGATATCATTCTCGATTTGTCCGCAAACGGGGTTACGGTGCTTTTGACGACGCAGTATTTGGAAGAAGCCGATCAGCTGGCAGACTCCATTGCCGTCATTTCAGGCGGACGTATTGTCGCCCATGGAACCCCGGCAGAGATGAAGTCCCGGGTCGGGGGCGAAGTGGTTGAACTCCGCAATGCCCATGATGATGTCATCCGTGAAATCCCGACAGGCGGCAGTATTGCGGATGTGAAGGATATTTTGGATGGGCTGGCGCATACAGCCGAGGAAGGAATGCGGATCAGCATCCGCAGACCGAGTCTGGACGATGTGTTCCTGGCTTTCACCGAAACGGAAAAGGGGGCTTCCTTATGATTCACAACACATCGGCAATGAAAAAGCCGTCCCAACTCGTGACAAGCAGCGTATTTATCGGACGCAGCCTGCTGCACAGCCTGCGCAACACCGAAGCGCTGATGATGGCAATCATGCTGCCCATTATGCTTATGCTGCTGTTTACCTATGTATTCGGGGGAGCTCTTGACCCTGGCGGGAATTATGTGAATTATGTCGTCCCGGGAATCATTTTGTTATGCGCGGGTTTCGGATCATCCAGTACGGCCGTGGATGTATCGACCGACATGACCAATGGCATCATCGACCGATTTCAGACACTGCCGATTCGCAGCATTCATGTCATTACGGGTCATGTGGTTTCAAGCCTCATCCGGAATTTGGTCGCAACCGTCATCGTCATCGGAATTGCGCTTCTTGTCGGATTCCGGACTAACGCTGGTTTGGCGGCATGGACCGGAGCGGTAGGCATGATCGCGTTATTCATTTTGGCCTTCACATGGCTTTTCGCCGCGATTGGCCTTGTTGCCAAGACACCGGCCGCCGCAAGCGGCTATGGCTTTGCCCTGCTCTTCCTTCCGTATCTGTCCAGCGCGTTTGTTCCAACGAGCACGATGCCGATTTGGCTGCAGGGTGTGGCAAACCATCAGCCGATCACGCCTGTCATCGAAACGATCCGCGCATTGTTAACCGGCAGTCCAGTTCATACCGAGATTTGGTGGGCGCTTGGCTGGTGCGTGCTGATTCTGGCCGTGTCTATGGTCTGGTCCGCCTGGTCGTTCCGCCGAAAGGCCGGACGGCGGTAGGCCTGGAACAATCTCCATCTATCCTTCAACTTATGGCAGCTGCTAAATAGACCGAACCCTGCTCAGGGCGGTCTATTTTAACGTGTTTTACTGCCGGTGATAGTGTGGTGGTTGAGTAGAAATCGTCCAGATGGAGGTGGGAATGGGAAAGTAATCATGGCTGCCGCTGTTTTTTAAACTTCGTTATAAATCGTCGAACTGCCGCAGGATGGGCATATGAACATTTTATACGAAGATAGCTTTTAAATATCGGGCCATTTTTCCAATTCCTTATCTCATTCGTTCATTCAACTTATATAGTTCTTTATTTTCCAGTATACAGCTGTATTTTATATGGGACCTGGTAGCTTACTTTTAGATAGCTTGACACAAAAAGTTCATCGTGCTATATTTATCTTAAAATAAAGATTCTTTATCATTAACAGTTGGCGCCAACTGATTGTAGATAAAACTTTTGGGGAAAATATAAACCACAAGGAGGAAATTATGATGAACGGATTAAAGGGAGTACATCACGTAACGGCAATAACAAGCAGCGCGGAAAAGAACTATCAATTTTTCACTTATGTGCTTGGCATGCGTTTGGTGAAAAAAACGGTAAACCAAGATGATATTCAAACATACCATTTGTTTTTTGCAGACGATAAGGGCAGTGCGGGCACGGACATGACGTTTTTCGATTTTCCCGGCATTCCGAAAGGGGTTCACGGCACGAATGAAATTTCCAAAACCTCCTTCCGGGTGCCGAACGATGCGGCGCTGAATTATTGGGAACAACGGTTCGACCGCTTGAACGTCAAGCATTTCGGCATCCAAGAGATGTTCGGGAAAAAGACGCTTTCCTTCACGGATTTTGATGATCAACAATATCAGCTGATTTCCGACGAGCATAACGAAGGTGTTCCATCCGGCACGCCATGGCAAAAAGGACCGATTCCGCTGGAATATGCGATCACCGGTTTGGGACCTGTTTTTGTACGGATCGCTGACTTTGATTACTTCAAAGAAATGCTGGAGAAGGTGCTGGAATTCAAGGAGATTGGCCAAGAGGGCTCGTACCATCTGTTCGAGGTTGGCGAAGGCGGCAACGGGGCGCAGATTATCGTGGAATACAACGCTGTACTGCCTCCGGCTCGGCAAGGATTCGGCACCGTGCACCATGCCGCATTCCGTGTAGAGGACCGCACCGTGCTGGAACAGTGGATTAAACGACTGGAGCGGTTCGGATTTTCTACCTCCGGTTATGTCAACCGCCATTTCTTCGAGTCGCTGTATGCGCGGGTGGCGCCGCAAATCCTGTTCGAGCTGGCTACGGACGGCCCAGGGTTTATGGGGGATGAGCCCTATGAAACGTTGGGCGAAAAATTATCGCTTCCTCCTTTCCTGGAGCCGAAGCGCGAACAGATTGAGAAGCTGGTTCGTCCGATCGACACCGTTCGCAGTACGATTGAGTTTACCAAAGAATAAGACAAAGCATACAGAGGGGACATGCATTGATTGCAAGTTCCCTCTTTTTTCTGCATAAAAGAAAATTGCGAGCACTTAACCCGGCCGGGCCGAAACACGTAATCTTCAGCTATAGCTAAACTTTCACGGGATACGTGCATGGTCTTCGGATACAATTCAGATAGGTTCAAAAGGGAAGGAGCCATTCGCATTGCATAAAAAACAAGCCCCGTCCATGGACAAGGTTGAAGCGGTAGTGCATCAGATTTTGGGCGGTACTGTTCTAGGGATCGAAAGGGAGACGCAGGGCGTGTCGACATATGTATACCGTATTGAAACAGGGAAAGAGACGCTCTACCTCCGGATCCTTCCGGAGCATGAAAAAAGCTTCGCTGCCGAGGTTCTGGTTCATAACCTGCTGCTGCAAAAGGGAGTACGGGTGCCGGAAGTGGTCTATTTTGCAAATTGTGACGAGTCGCTTGGCATGTCGGTGATGCTGGTCCGGGAAATCCCGGGTACGCATGCCGGCGAGAATCTGACCCGGGAGGAATATGATGCGGTTCTGATGGATGCAGGACGGCAAATCGCTTTAGCGAATCAGGTTCCGGTTGACGGTTACGGCTGGATTCAAAGAGGCAAACATGATGGGAAGGTTTTGCGCGGCGAACACAGTAAAATAAAAGATGTCATAACGGAATTTCTGGAACCGGATTTGAGCTTTCTGTCCGAGGGCATCTTGCCTGCAAACGAAGCATCAAGAATACGAAGCATTTTGGAAAGCGGAGCGCCGCTGATGGGCAGGCATGAGGCCAGATTGGTTCACGGGGACTTCGACGATTCGCATATTTTTCAGCAGCATGGGGCATTTACGGCCATCATCGATTTTGGCGAAATTCAGGGGAGCAGCCCGCTGTATGACCTCGGACATTTCAAAATCCATGATGGGCAGCGCTACCTTGGATACCCGGCTCTGGCGGAAGGCTACCGTGAGGTCGCCGCGTTATCTGCAGAGGATCAACTGGAAATTGACCTTTGGGCACTATGGGTCGGCGTGCGAAGGCTGGGGATCATTGGCCGCAGGCACCCGGGTGCCTACCTCAATCATTTGCGCCAAGCGGTGCGTAAGGAACTGGAGTGCATCGGGAGCAAGTTATGATTCATCTCCACATAGACTTGAGTGAGAAAAAGAACATACGAAAACGGCTCCTGCAAATACGCAGGGGCTTTTTCTTTTTCGTTGAAGAAAATTCCTCTCGCTAATGCCGATTTCCGCTCAAAAACATATATTTCCCCCTTGATTAGACAAAGTTATCCCTAATAATACATAAAAAACATAAAAATAACTTTAATAGGAAATATCATCCAAAACGGAGAGCGAACATGAAAAGAGCACATGTATTCGTTTTCTTGTGGTGTAAAGCGGTTTTACTCCGAAAGGAAGATTAGGATAGTTTAGTACTAGAGATATAAAAAGAGAGGAGGAGCGTACCATGTCATACCTGTTTTATGCAACGGCGGTTGTGTTTCTGATATTTCAAGTTTTGTACACGGTGATTCCGCTCTTGTGCAGCAAGGTGAAAAAACTCCATCCGGATCTGGCGGAAAAATCGATAGCGGTGCTTGTTCCTGCTTATAACGAGGAGCTGACGATCAAAAATTGCATTGATGCCATGGCAGGCCTGCATTACGGCAACCATGAGATCATGATCATTAACGACGGCTCCAAGGATGAAACCTTCTCCAGACTGGACGAGCTTTTGCAATTGGAGCCTGATGGCCGAAGGCCCGGGTACCAGCTTGCCTATAAACCGGTTAAAGGCGTATACCGCTCGAACCGCTACCCCCATATTTTTGTGATCGACAAGCAAAATGGCGGCAAAGCGGATTCCTTGAATGCAGGGATCGATTATGCCGTATCGGAGATCGTCATTACGCTTGACGCAGACAGCATGCTTGAGGCGAATGCCCTGAAATACGTCAATCAATACTTTCATGACAGCGATATTGTCGCGCTTGGCGGAACCGTCAAAATTGTGCAGGGAGCGGAGAAGAGGGGCGGCGTCATTATGGAGAAATTCAAAGGCCCGGGGCTGATCAAAAGCCAAATCATCAATTATACGCACGGCTTTTATGTCCGCAAATTAACGCAGTCCTTTTTTAATTCCATTGTCGTCATATCCGGCGCGTTCGGCGCTTTTTATAAAGATATTTTGGTGGAGGTGAACGGCTTCCGCAGCACCGTGGGCGAAGATATCGATATCACTTTAAAAATTCACGAGTATTTAAAAGCCAATCGCTTGAAAAAAAAGCTGGTGTACGCGCCCGAAGCGGTATGTTATACGGAATGCCCGGAAAATCTGCCTAACTTCTATAAACAGCGCATCCGCTGGCAAAAGGCGTTTGTCGACTGCATCCTGATCTATTGGTCGCGGCTGTCCCGCGATTTTCGCGCCGGGGTCAACCTGTTTTTTGCGATCGACGGCTTTATGCTCGGAACCTTCTCGGCTTTTACGACGCTCATATATCTTGTGCAGGCGCTTTTCGCCGGGGGAAACGTGATGCACGCGCTCATTTTTCTGCTGATCAGCGTGGTGGTCAATGCGCTACAAATCATCATTTCTTTGGGGTTATGCAAAAAATACGGCAGCAGCTATACCGCCCTGGACTATGTAAAAATGTTTCTGTTCAGTCAAATGGAACTGCTGACCTATCGAAATCTGCTGCTTTATATCAATATTGCCGGGACATTCAAATATTTTGACAACGATGAGGGCTGGGGGTTCGTCGAAAGAAAAGGCGTGGCGGCGATCAGTCAAAACATCGCATCCGGATCGAATTAAGAGTAGAGGAGGCCCCATATGGACAGCGTTATTCCAAGAAAAAGAATTTTGTATGTGGATTGCTTAAGAATCCTGTCGATTATAGCCGTCATAATGCTGCATTACACGGCGGAGCTGCTTACCACCTCCAATGATTTCAATTCGGCTTCATGGTGGATCAGCAATTTTTTTAATTCGATATCGCGGTTTGCGGTTCCGGTATTTTTTATGATCAGCGGGGCGATGATTCTGCGCACGGAAATCGGGTCTTACCGGGCTTTTTTCAAAAAAAGAGTGGTACCTCTGCTCATCTCGCTCATTAGTTGGTCATTTATCTACGGCCTATATAACCAATATTTTATTTTGAAAAGCAAGATGGGCGCCTTCGAATTTCTGCTGGATTTCGGCTATCGGCTGCTGACGGACCGCAATTACGTGCATTTATGGTTTCTGTACGCGATTATCGCCATTTACCTAACGGTTCCTTTGGTCAGCAAATTTCTCAAATCATGCAGTGAAAGCGACCTGAGATATTATTTGCTCCTGTGGTTTATTGTGAACATCGCTTACCGTTTAGTGTACGATTCCGTGGAACGCCTGACAGGCATGCAACTGAGCATTCCGATTTTAAACATCCCGTTTTTCATGGGTTATCTCGGCTACTTTATTTTGGGCTATTACCTGTATCATTTCGACCTGCCGCTCAAAGCTAAAAATATATTGTTTAATATGGGCATTCTCTCTTTCTTCATCGCCCCGGTGGCAACTTATTTCGTTTCGGTTCACAGCGGCGTGCTCGACGAAATGTTTTACGGCAACTACTCTATTACCACCTTTTTTATGGCTGCCGGCATGTTTGTTTACTTCAAGGAAAAAGAGGATGCCATGAGCGCAAAAGTCAATCATAAGCTCCAAATGCTGATCGGCTCGGTCTCCAAAGCCAGCTTCAGCGTGTATCTGATCCATCTGCTCATCGAACTGATCGTGTCGGGAGGAACGGAATTTCAGGCAACGGTTCTGGAGGCGGCACTGCATCTTGCGGTCAATATTTCGTTGATCTTCATCATCAGTTATGTCACCGTCAAGATCCTGAATTTGAATAAAGCGGCGACATACATCCTGTTCGGCGGAAGAGGGTAAATAGGATGAAGATCAGCTTATATACAAAAATCATCGTCGTCGTTTTGCTGGCGGGCATGGGCTTATATTTCTATCAATTCTCAAGCGCGGCGGACCGTAAAGTAACGGCGGTATACGTGGAGGCTTGGAAGGATGCCAAGAACATCCGGTTGTCCGAAAAAAATGTGGATATCGCGTTTATTGCTTTTGCGAAAATCGACGGAACGAAGATTTATTTTCATAAGGATGAGGAGACCAATCGGCAGATCAAGGACAATATTAAGAAGATGAAGGAAAATAATCCGAGCACCCGCATGGTGCTCGCCATAGGCGGGTATGGAGCGGACGGCTTCTCCGATGCCGCAATGGACGGCAACCGTTATCTGTTTACGGAGAGCATTATCCAAACGGTCAAGGAGCTGGGTCTCGACGGCGTGGATATCGACTGGGAATATCCTGCGTTCCATGCCTGGAATACGCAAAAGTCGCGTCCCGAAGATACGCAAAACTTTACGAGCCTCATGAAGGAACTGCGGGACAAGCTGTACCGGCTGCCGTATAAGAGCAAGGGCTACCTGCTGACCTTCGCTGCAGGCACGCAGGACTGGTATTTTCAAAACGTTGAGGTCAAAAAGGTCGAGAAGTACGTCGATTACATCAATGTGATGAGTTATGACTTGATCGGCAAATGGTCTGATACGACAGGTTTTAACGCCAACTTGTATATGGACCGCCAGAAAAAATCGAAGATGAGCGTCGATCAAATTATCGGCATGTATCTCGATCACGGTATCGAAAGCAAGAAGCTGCTGCTCGGCATCCCTGCCTACTCATATGCTTGGAAGGATGTGAAGAGCGGTACGGACGGCGCCTTTTCCCTCGGGAAATCCATCGATATCGACCGGATTGACCTCACCTATAAAACGATACAGAGATCTTATTTGAACAAAAACGGCTACAAGCGCTACTTCGACAATCAGGCCAAAACGGCTTATCTCTACAACGGAAATACATTTATCACCTACGAGGATCCGGAAGCGCTGATCGAAAAGGTAAAATACATCGAGAAACACGATCTGGGAGGCGCGATGGTCTGGGAGTATTCGCAGGATGCGGAGGACGGAATCGTAAAGTTTCTGGGGGATCATCTGAGTAAAATAACCTCCGAGTAAATAACCTCCGGGTGCACCGCCATATATGATGGAGCCCATCATTTACTTTGGAATCATGCTGTCACAAAATGATGCCCGTTCTCGTTACATGTGCAAATGAGAAAAGGGAGTGAAAGCATGATGAAAAATTTAACATGTGTCGTTGTAGGCGGAGGATATGCGGGGATTCATGCCGTCCAGGCCATCCGCAAGGCTGTGAAGGAAGGGAATATGCCGGAAAAGCTGAGACTGGTGCTGATCGATAAACAGCCTTATCACCTGCGCAAGGTGCTGCTCTTTAAGCCGGCTGCGGCTCAGACGGGGGAAATTACCGTTCCGCTTGAACAACTGTTTCCGGAAGGGGTTGAACTGATCGAAGCCAGCGTTACAAGCATTGCATCTGCCGGGAAGAGATTGCAGTATCAGGATGCGAAAGGACTTACCCATGCGCTGGATTACGATATCCTTGTGCTAACCGTAGGCAGTATTGTGCGTGAACCCGAACCGGAGCAAGGCGGGATCGCTTTGACCGGACTGGAAGCGGCCGCCCGCATCCGCGCGGTTTGGGAGGGGAATTTACGGCAGGCGTCTATTGAACCCCAGGCGGAAGAGCGGAAGAGGCTCATGACGATTGCCATTGCCGGCGCCGGCATTAGCGGGATTGAGACGGCTGCCGAACTGGCCGCGGGGGTTCGTTTGGATGCGGAAGGTTTTGGACTCGATCCGAAGGATGTGAATATCCTTTTGTACAATGCGCAGGACCGGCTGTTCCCCCAAGGACCCGCAAAGGCAAGCCGCAAACTGGAAAGTTTGCTGGCCGCAAGCGGCGTTACCACGGTTCATCAGCGCAAGGTGCTTCAGGAGCAGGATGGGTTGCTCAGCTTGTCGAGCGGCGAAAAGACCCCTGTCGGCTTATGCATCTGGACCCTTGGCACGCGCCCGAACCCGGGGCTGCGGAAGATGGGGTTGCCGCTGACGCCTGACGGTTTCGTGCCTGTCGATGGAAGCTACCGCGTCCAGGGGGCCCAGGGTCTGTACAGCATCGGCGACTGCGCCCGGATCATCGATCCCGAAACGGGACGCGAAGACGGCAAGACCTGCAAGGAAGCGACGCCTCAGGCGGCGAGGCTAGCCAAGGTGATTGCCGCGGATTTGAACGGACAGCCGGCGCCCCTGCACAAATCGTATATGGATTTCTTCTGCATCGGGCTGGGCCCGCAGCAAGGACTGGTCTGGACCCGCCAGTGGGGGCTCGACCTCATCATCACAGGCAAGCTTGGCGGGCGGATCCGCAAGATGACCTGGGACATGGCAAGTCTGCTAAAATAGACATATCCAATTTCGCGTGATGGGGAGAAGAGCCGATGCAGGAGCTGTATAAGCGTTATAAAGGATTGCTGTTTTCGCTGGCTTATCAGTTGACGGGTTCCGTTTCGGATGCCGAGGATGCCGTGCAGGATGTATTCGTGAAAATCGTTGACGTGAATCCGGAACGTCTGGCCGAACCCAAAGCCTATTTGTGCAAAATGGTCACGAACCGCTGCTTGGATCTGCTTAAATCGGCCCGGAAGCGGCGGGAGCAGTATTTCGGGGAATGGCTGCCCGAGCCTCTTCCGACACAGGCCGAGGATGCTTCCGAGATTTTGATCCGCGGCGCACTGCTGTCCTATGCGATGCTTGTACTGTTGGAGAAGCTCACTCCCGCAGAACGGGCGGTGTTCGTGCTGCGCGAAGCCCTCGGATTCGAATATGGGGATATCGCCGACCTGCTTGATAAAGGCGAACCGAATTGCCGCAAGCTGCTGAGCCGGGCGCGGGCGAAGATGGGACTTTCCCCGGATGCGGATGTTCCGGTCCAGGCCGAGGAAGCGAGCGAAGCGTGGGTGCGGCGGCTGCTGGCAGCGCTGGGGCAAGGACAGGTGGAGCGGGTTGTTTCCATTTTATCGGAAGATGTGGTGCTCATATCCGATGGAGGCGGGAAAGCATCGGCTGCCGTTCATCCGATTATGTCTCCGGAACATGTAGCAAGGTTCCTGCTTGGCTTGATGCGGAAGTCTTCCGGATTAACGGGCGGCGTAGAGATCGAACTGGCGGAGCTGAACGGTCAGACGGCGATTATAGCCCGTACGCAGAAGGAAATCGATACCGTCGTGCTTCTTCACGCCGAAGAGGGGGCTATTCGCAAGCTGTATTTTGTGAGGAACCCGGATAAACTCCAATTTCGATGATCACTTTCGACAATTTTCGAAATTTAGATCTAGCATTTTTTCATATTTACTACTAAAATAAAGTTAGTAGATAAGGATTACGCAATTGACTGTAAATAAAGCTAAAGCAAGGCCGCATAAATCATGCGGCCAATTGCTTTAGTTCTTATTTATACAGGGATTTTAGTGAAGTGCTATGTTAAATTGAGAAACCGGAAGAGGATCTGAATTAAACATTGCAATTCCTAGTAATCCGATATACAATAAAACACAGTTTCATAGAGAGTGGGGGATAAGACATCATGAAGAAATATTTTTCAGGGGTCATTATTTTGGCATTACTGACCATGCTGGTCACGGCATGCTCTGGAGATAACTCAGGAAATTCGGCATCGCCTTCCGATGCATCTTCCGATGCTTCGCAAACATCCGGGCAGCCGAAAGACGGAGGCAACCTGATTATCGGCGTTGCGGCCGACCCGGTGATCCTGAACCCGAACTATGCAGGGGACCGCGTCAGCTTGACGATCGACCAGGCTCTTTTTGCGCCTTTGTTCCAGGTCAACAATGGGAAGAAAACATTTTATCTGGCGGACAGCCTTGAGCCATCCGCAGACAAACTGACATATACCTTGAAGCTCAAAAGCGGTTTGACTTGGCATGATGGCGAGAAGCTGACGGCTGACGACGTCGTGTTTACGATCGACAAGATTTTGGATGAGAAACAAAACAGTATGCTGAGAAGCAACTTTATTATCAACGGCAAGCCGATCAAAGCGGTGAAAGTCGACGACACTACAGTTGAATTCAAGCTTCCGCAAGTAAGCCCGGCATTCGAAGCGACGCTGGTGCAGGTATCGCCGATTCCGAAGCATATTTTCGAGCATGAGGCCGATATCGAGAAAAGCCCTAAGAACAATACGCCGGTCGGTTCCGGACCGTTTAAGTTCAAGGAATATAAAACAGGCGAATATGTAACCTTGGAGCGCTTCGATAACTACTTTGGCGGCAAACCGCATCTCGATTCGATCACTTACCGGATTTCCAAAGATGCCAATGCAGCGAATCTGGCCTTGCAAAACGGCGAAATCAACATTAAATATGTCGATCCGCAGGATGCGGCTACGATCGAGTCCACAGGCAATTTCGAAATGAAAAATTACAGTGAAGGACGCTTGTCCTACATGATCTTTAATGAAAACAGCGACACTGGCCTGCTGGCCAAAAAAGAAGTTAGAGAGGCATTGTCTTACGCGCTGAACCGCGAAGAGATGATTCAAGTGACTTATATGTCGCCTGATTATGCCGATCCGGCCAAATCCTTTGTCACGCCTGACGGTTTGTATCATGACAACAACGTCACGACGTATGACAATAACGTAGATAAGGCCAAAGAACTGCTGCAGGCAAACGGGGTCACCGGCAAGAAGCTGCGCTTTATTATCACAAGCGGGAACAAGGCACAGGAGGCTATCGCCCTGTATGTTCAGCAAAAGCTGAAAGAAGTCGGGGTTGACGTCGAAATTAAATCGATGGATGCTTCCGCATTCAACGACAAATTCACGGATCCTAAAGCAACTGATTTCGAGCTGACCGTCGGCGGCTATATCATGGGCTTCGATCCGGACGCATACAGCATTCTGTTCACGACGGGCAGCGATTCCAACTATGCGCATTACTCGAATAAAGAAGTCGACCAGCTCTTCCAGCAAGGAGCGAGCGAAGGCGACGACGCCAAACGCGGAGAAATCTACAAAAAACTGCAGGAAACAATCGCTTCCGATGCGGTAATCTATCCAATCGCGTATACGAAAACGATCGTTGCCGTGGACAAGAGATTCGGCGGCTTGGACGAAGCCGTGCTGAAACCGGTCGTCATCTTCGAGGACCCGTCCAAGTTGTACATGAAATAAGGATGATCTTACTTAAATTGACTTTGTAAGCATAAAGCGGTGCTGCGCCATAAGGCGCAGCCGTTTTACGTTCTCGTTAACGTTCTTTCGAATGCGTTGAATCATCCGCAGCAAGCTGCTCTGCCATGAACAAATATCGAAAAAGAGAAACGAAGCTAGGAGAAGAAAAGCATGAGAAGAATGATTGTCAGAAGATTATTGCAAACCCTGCCCATGCTCTTTTTTGTGTCCATTGTCTGCTTCATTTTGGTTAAAGCGGCGCCCGGAGATCCCGTGCGTTCTTTTGTAACGCCAAACATGCATGCTGCGGACATTGAGCGGGTTAGGCATAATCTCGGCTTGGACAAGCCTGCATATATTCAATATTTTATATGGCTCAAAGAATGTTTGACCGGCAATTTCGGTTATTCGCTTGTGAACCATAAGCCGGTGTTAGGACAGATTCTGGAGCGTTTGCCCGCAACCGCAGGACTGATGGCGTCAGCCATTGCTCTGGCTGTTGTTTTGGCTATACCGCTCGGATTGATCGCGGGGGCAAACCGCAACCGCTGGGTGGATAAGCTCGTTAACCTGATGGCTTATATCGGCATTTCGCTGCCGCTCTTTTGGCTCGCGATATTGTTGATGTACTTTTTCTCCATAAAAATGCATTGGCTCCCAAGCATGGGAATGCGCACGATCGGCGTCAATTCCGCGCTTGACGTGATCAAACACGGTATTTTGCCTTGTACGGTGCTGGCCATCGGTTTCCTGACAGTATACGTCAGATATATCCGCTCGAGCACAATCAGCCAATTGAAAGAAGATTACGTACAAATTCAGTATGCTTTTGGTTCGACCAAATGGATCATTTTATTCCGGCATGTGATGAAGCATGTCCTGCTTCCCATCATTACGCTGCTCGGGATGTCCATGGGCGACTTGGTCGCCGGCGCGATCGTTACCGAAACGGTATTTTCCTGGCCGGGCATCGGCTCGCTGGGGATGACGGCCGTACGGGGCATGGACTATCCCGTCATCATGGGCATTACATTATTTTCTTCCGTTCTGCTGATCCTGGGGAATTTGCTTGCAGATATCCTGTATGGCATCGTGGATCCGAGAATTAAAACAACGAGGTGATCTCATGAAACGGAATAAATGGATAAACGTAGCCCGCGAGCTGATGGGAAACAAGGTGGGGATCGCCGCCGTCATTATTTTGTTTCTGATTACCCTGGCTTCTATATTAGCATTTCTGTCTACCAAGAATCCGGACCAAATGAACGCCCTTGCCCGGCTGCAGCCGCCAAGCAGGGATCATTGGTTCGGCACGGATGATTACGGACGCGACACGTTTACGCGCGCTTTGTATGGCGGCCGTGTCTCCTTGTCGGTCGGCTTCTTATCGATGATATTCGCAACGGTGATCGGCGTGACGGTCGGAGTTATCAGCGGTTATTTCGGCGGGCTGATCGACAGCCTGCTGATGCGTTTCCTGGACATCATCATGTCCATTCCGTCCTTCCTGATCCTGCTGTTGCTCAGCGTGTATTTGAAGCCAAGCGTGGGCAACATCATCGTGATTATTTCGCTGCTGATGTGGATGAGCATCGCCCGGGTCGTCCGGGCGGAGACGATGGCGCTGAAAGAGCGCGAATATGTGTTATATGCCAAGGCATCCGGACAAAGCACATTCGGCATTATTTGGAAGCATATCTTGCCGGGGCTATTGTCTGTCGTCATAGTCAGCGCGACGAATAATATCGCTTCGGCGATTATGATGGAATCATCGCTCAGCTTTCTGGGCTTTGGCGTACAGACGCCGAAAGCGACATGGGGCAGTATGCTGAACGGGGCGCAGGGGTATATCGCCCAGGCTCCGTACATGGCGCTGTTCCCGGGATTGCTTATTTTCTTGACTGTACTTTGCTTTAACATACTTGGAGATATTTTGCGAATCGGCCTGGAACCAAAGCTGGGCAAAAGATAAACCGCCGGCGTAAGACGAAAAAGGAGTGAGAAACCAAGATGACCAAACAATTGCTGACCGTCGATGAGCTTAAGGTCTCATTCCAAACCAGGGACGGCCAAAATCAAGCGGTGCGCGGTGTCAGCTTTCATGTCGGCGCCGGCGAAACCGTAGGGATTGTCGGCGAATCCGGCAGCGGCAAAAGCGTGACGGCCAAAGCCATCATGGGTTTGATTACCCCGCCCGGGAAAGTAACAAACGGTAAAATCGTTTTTCAAGGAACGGACCTGAGCGGCCTGAGCGAAGGCGAGTGGCGCAAGCTGCGGGGCAACCGGATCGCCATGGTATTTCAGGACCCGATGACGTCGCTGAACCCGGTCAAAACGATCGGCTTCCAGATGGCGGAGGTGATTCGCCGGCACCGCGGACTTGGCAAAAAAGAAGCGATCCAGGAAGCGGTGGAAATGCTGCGCAAGGTCGGCATTACCGAACCGGAACGCCGCGTGAAGCAATATCCGCATGAATTCAGCGGCGGGATGCGCCAGCGGGTCATGATTGCGATGGCCCTCTCCTGCAGCCCGGAGCTGCTGATTGCGGACGAACCGACCACGGCGCTTGACGTAACGATTCAGGCGCAAATTCTGGATCTTCTAAAGCAGCTCAAGGATGAATCGGATACCGCCGTACTGCTCATTACCCATGACTTGGGCGTGG
The DNA here is from genome assembly GCF_021654775.1 of Paenibacillus azoreducens. Classification (NCBI taxonomy): domain Bacteria; kingdom Bacillati; phylum Bacillota; class Bacilli; order Caryophanales; family Paenibacillaceae; genus Paenibacillus; species Paenibacillus azoreducens. The sequence goes on from NZ_AP025343.1 coordinate 188,919, forward strand.
TAGCTCAGGTATGTTCCCGCGTTGTCGTGATGTATGGCGGGATGGTAATGGAAGAGGGCACCGTCGAAGATATCTTCTATCGGACCGGTCATCCGTATACCCAAGGCTTGCTGCGTTCGCTTCCTAAACGCGCAGGTGCGGGCAAAGAACGTCTCGTTCCGATTGAAGGCTCGCCGCCCGATCTGATTGACCCGCCAGCGGGCTGTCCGTTCCGGGACCGCTGCCCATACGCGTTTGGCAAATGCTCGGAGCTGCCTGAGATGGCGGAGCTTGGCGAGGGACATCGTTCCCTTTGCTGGCTCGTGCAGGAACACAGCACGCTGGAACAGGCGTTAGCGGAAGGGGAAGCGGATCAATGAGCGAACAAATCTTGGTTGATGTACGGAACCTGAAGAAGCATTTTACGAAGGGACCGGAAGTGCTGAAGGCCGTGGACGGCGTCAGCTTCCAAATCCGCCAAGGCGAGACGTTCGGGCTCGTGGGCGAATCGGGAAGCGGCAAATCGACGGTTGGGCGCTGCCTGATCCGTCTTTATGATTATACGGGCGGCGAGGTGTATTTCGACGGACAAAACCTGTCGAAGCTTAGCGATAAGCAGCTGAAGCCGTTCCGGCGGCGGATTCAAACGATTTTCCAGGACCCGTATTCCTCGCTGAATCCAAGCATGAGCGTGCTGGATCTGATCGGGGAGCCGATGGATATCCACGGCATTTACAAACAGGCGGATGAACGCAAGGAATTCGTCGCCGGTTTGCTGGAAAAAGTCGGACTAAAACGCGAGCATCTGTACCGTTACCCGCATGAATTCAGCGGCGGGCAGCGGCAGCGGATCTCGATTGCGCGGGCCATGTCCGTGCGGCCCGATTTTGTCGTATGCGATGAGCCGATCTCCGCGCTTGACGTGTCGGTACAGGCCCAGGTCGTCAATATGCTGGAAGATTTGCAGGCCGAATTTGGCCTGACCTATCTGTTTATCGCGCATGACCTATCGATGGTGCGCCATATTTCCGACCGCATCGGGGTCATGTACAGAGGGCGTCTGGTAGAGGTGGCGGAAAGCGATGAGCTGTACGAGAACCCGCTGCATCCTTACACGAAGGCGCTCCTCTCCTCCATTCCGGTCCCGGATCCGCGTGCGGCGAACAGCAGAATGGCGGTTAAATATGAGGTCCCCACGGCAAAGGACGGCACAGTGCCTGAGCTGCGGGAAGTGAGTCCGGGCCACTTTGTGGCGGATCATTAAGTAAGAGGAGGCGCTGAAATATGGAAAAAAATCCTGTCAAGTTGTCCCAATGGGATGCGTTAATGCTGGAAGGACTGCGGGCATACGGATGGTCCAGTGAGGAATTGCTGCGGAAGGTTCGTGAACGCGACTTGCCGGAGGACCACAGCATTTATGAATTTGAATATGAGGAATTGGCGGCGTTTGCCGAGGCAGAGCCTGAGACTTTCGAGTCTGCGGTCAAGGACGGCTATTCCATCAAATACAACACGTTAGGGGGCCTTCGTTCCTGGATCGCAGTCGCGTACGGCTTGGAGCCGGAGATCAACCGCGAACCGGGGCAAGAATCGGTGACCGCCGAGCTTACGGACGCCCAGAAGGAGCGGCTTGAGTCCGTTCTCTCTTTGGGCTGGGCGATTCAGGACGCCGGAAAACCCGGCGTATACCGGATCGTTCCGCTCAATCGTTAAGCGATAAAAAAGCACCTTCCATGGATCAGTTCGCACGAGCATGCGTATTTGAGTCCGGGAAGGTGCTTTTGTGTTTTTGAGAAACGGTTGGCTGCTTGATCCGGAGTTTCTTGTTGCGAACGCGCATCTTTTTCTGGCGTTCCGGCGCTTATGGATTATGGATGAGAAGCTTGCGAAAGCACGGACAAATGGGGAAGCTCTAACGAAACGTGGTATCGCTATTTGGGGCAAAAAGGGCATTTAAAAATTTTAACGAAACATGGTATCGCTATTTAGCCAAATGAAGAGCTCTTCATGAGCATCTATGCTAAATAACGATCCGGAGTTTCGTTAGATTCAATTTGCCCCCATTATTGAGAAAATAGCGCTCTGTAGTTTCGTTAGAGAGCAGTGAACATGCGCCTACTTTTTCAAAAGCAAATAAATAAAATAAGGTGCGCCGATAAGAGCGACCACGATGCCCGCCGCAAGCCCGTCCGGATCGGCCACCTGGCGGCCGATGGTGTCGGCGAGCACGAGCAGCCAGCCTCCGATCAATACGGCTACCGGAATAAACAGCTGATTGCGCGGCCCGACCAAAGCTTTGGCGATATGCGGCGCCATCAGCCCGATAAATGCGATCCCGCCCGTAACGGACACGGCGGAGGCCGCCAGCGCCACGGCTGTTAACAGGAGTACGACGCGCTCCTTGTTCAGCGATAGGCCTACCCCGATCGCTACAGGTTCGTTCAGCGATAGCAGGTTCAGCCGGTTGGCTTTATACAGCGTAAACGGAACCAGAATAATAAGCCAAGGCAATAACGCCCAAATAAAAGGCCAGTCCGTTCCCCATACGTTGCCTGCGAGCCACTTGGAGATGAAATCGACTTTTTCCCGCTTGGCGGAAGAAATCAGCACGACCATCACGCCCGAGAGCGCCATGGAGAATCCTACGCCCATCAGCACCAACCGTATCGGCTGCATGCCGGTTGTACGGTTGTATGAAAAAAAGTAGATTAGACAGGAGGTCGCAAGTGCGCCCGCAAAAGCCACCAACGGCAGCAAATAAATAAATGAGCCGGCATCGATGGGGGCAAACAGGAAAAATACCGTTACCGCTACGCCCGCGCCGGAGTTGATGCCGACAATGCCCGGGTCGGCGAGATCATTGCGGGTAATTCCCTGCAAAATCGAGCCTGATAAGGCTAAAGCCATGCCTGCCAGCAGTGTAATAATGATCCGCGGCAGACGAACGTCGAACAGCACGAAATGTTCTTTGAACGTGCCTTTTCCAAGCAAGGTTGGTATAAGCCGGTCAAAGGAAAGGGAGGAATATCCCAGCCCCATGCTGACAATGGAAGTCAGCGCGATAAGGATAAGCAGGGCCAGCAGAATCAGCCGCTGCTTCCTGATAATAGACGGATGAATCATGAGAATGCCTTTCCTCCTTTGCGCACGATGATGAGGAAGAACGGCAGGCCCAGCGCGGCGACGATGGCTGCCACCGGCACTTCATAAGGGGCGCTGATGGTCCGGGCCAGCGTGTCGGCGAGCATCATAAATGAGGCGCCGGCAAGCGCGGACATCGGAATGGCAAACCGGTAATCCGTGCCGACAATGGCGCGTACAATATGCGGAATCATCAGCCCGACAAAGGTCAAGCTGCCTACCAGGGCGACGGAAGCCCCTGCCAGCAGAACGGTGACGATAAATAAAATGGTCTTGATTCGGGTAGTTTTCTGTCCGAGTCCGACGGCGACTTCCTCGCTTAGGCTAAGAATCGTCAGTTGTTTGGACAGGCAAATCGCCATGATGATGCCGATGACGATGAATGGCACAATGACCTGAAGTTGTTCCCAGTTGGCTCCGATCAGACCGCCTGATGTCCACATAGACACATCCTTGGATATTTTGAAGGTAATGCCGACGCCATCCGCCACCGCATACAGGAAAGCCGAGATGGCGGCGCCTGCCAGTACGATGCGCAGCGGCGAGAAGCCGCCCCTTTTGACGGCGCTGATCCCGAATACGAGAGCCGCACCGGCAGCCGCACCGATAAAACAAGCCACCATCAAGCCAAAATAGTTGACCCCAGGCATAAACGCTACAGTCACGGCTAGCGCGGCATTCGCACCGGCCGTCAGTCCAAGCAGGCCGGGATCGGCCAGCGGATTTCGGGTCATTCCCTGCATGATGGCGCCGGAGACGGCCAAAGCCGCTCCGACGAAGACCGCCGCGATCTCACGCGGCAGGCGGATTTCGCGGAGCATCGTCAATTTTTCGCCGGTTTGGCTGCTTGTCAAAGCAAACCATACATCCTTAATCGAGGTGTCTGCCGCACCTAACACCATCGCGAGTACGAAAACTGCAATCAAGAAAACGGCTGCCGCAATCAATTTATAGGTAAAGGGGATTCGTTCGATTTTTTCGCTCATATCACATTACTTCCCGAGAAATTGTTTAATAAAGAAGTCTAGCTGGTAATCCAGCGTTAAAGCATCGTTGAAGAAAAACGCTTTGGCGTCGGTAACGAAAACATGATTGTTTTTGACGGCGGGAATATTTTTGTACGTTTCCGTATTTTCGAATGAATTGTCCGCGTCTTTATTTTTGCTGAAGATCACATAATCGCCCGCGAATTCGGGCAGCACTTCCGGAGACAAAGCATAATAACCTTCTTTCAAAGCGGAGGCCTTCACTTTTTCCGGCATTTTCAGCTTCATTTGTTGATACAAAATTTCTGTGCCGCGTCCCCAATTGTCGCCGAAGACGTACAGCTGTTTGTCAAAGCTTTCGATGACGGATACCGTAGCGTTTTCGCCGATTTTGGCTTTGATCTCTTCGCCGGCTTTTTCCGCGCGTTGTTTGAAGCTATCCACCCAGCTTTGAGCCTCTTTTTCTTTATTAAGAAGCTTGCCGATCTCCAGATGCTGCGTCAAATAATCCACTTTTCCATACGTAAAGGTAACGGTTGGAGCAATTTGTTTCAGCTTATCGATATTTTTAATATTGGACAGGCCGATGATCAGATCCGGATTCAGTTCAATGATCTTTTCCAGATTCTCGTCGGATACTTCCTGCACATCCTTTAACTTATCCTGGAAGTTAGGGTTGGCTTTGGACCAAGAATCGACGCCGATCAGGTTAACGCCCAGAGACAGCACATTACCGGTGAACGACGACAGAACGACGACGCGTTTCGGATCGGCAGGGACTTCGATAGGGCCGTTTTCCGATTGGTAGGTGATCGTTTTGGGTTTGGCGTTCTCCGCGGCTGCGTTTCCTTCCACTTTTCCGCCGGACGGCTCGCTGGTTTGTTTATTGCCGCAGGCGCTTAGAATCAGGATAAGACATAATAAAAATGGGAAAAATGCTTTTTTCATGAGGGTGCTGCTCCTTTAGGGTTTTATAGAATCCGTCCGTTTACCGGATCAGGTTATAGGTAACGCACATCGGCTTGTTTGTCCGGGGGTCGCGTCCGATGGCCGCATCGATTTGATAGACCTGCTTCAGCACTTCCGGGCAAATGACTTCCTCGCCGCTGCCTGTCTTTACGATCTCCCCGTCTTTGAGCGCAATGAGGTAATCGGCAAAACGCGCAGCCTGGTTGATATCATGCAGTACCATGACGATGGTTCGCTCCTGCTCCAGATTCAGCTTTTCCAATAGCTCCAAAACCTCCAGCTGATGCGCCATATCGAGGTATGTGGTCGGTTCGTCGAGGAAAATGATGTCCGTTTCCTGCGCGAGCGCCATGGCGATCCATACCCGCTGGCGTTGTCCGCCCGAGAGCGTATCCACCGGACGGAATTTATACTCCTTGGTTCCCGTTTCTTCCAAGGCCCAGTCAATCACTTCATAATCCCGGGCCGTCAGGCGCCCGAACCCCTTTTGATAAGGAAAACGTCCGTAAGATACCAGCTCGCCGACTGTCAGTCCTGCTGCGCTTTCGGGCGTCTGCGGGAGAATGGCCATTTTTCTCGCCAGCTGCTTCGTATTTTCCTTGGCGATGTTTTCGCCGTCGAGGATCACCGTTCCGGCCTGATGCGGAATGATGCGGGTGATCGCTTTCAGCAGGGTGGATTTGCCGCATCCGTTGGAACCGATGATCGCGGTAATTTTTTTATCGGGAATGCGCACGCTGAGATTTTTGACAATCGAGCGTTCGCCATATCCAATGTTTAAATCGGTGGTGTACAGACGGACCATGATTTGCCTCCTTATGTATCTCGTGAATTTTAAGGATAATCGGAGATAAACTCAAATAAAATGATGATAATGATTCTCAATATCAAAAAAAGAATAAGGTGATTTAAGTAAAATGTCAACATAATCTTGAAAATAGGAAAAAATACATGTATATTCTTAATGAGAATGAGAATTGTTATCAATTATAATGATTTCTGAGGAGCGAGCGGGAATGTGCCAAGAGGAAATTTTCGATATCACGGTAGTCGGCGGGGGACCAGCCGGGCTGTACTCCGCTTTTTATAGCGGGTTAAGAGAAATGAAGACGAAAATCATTGAATTTCAGCCTGAACTGGGAGGTAAAGTTCATGTGTATCCGGAGAAAATGATCTGGGATGTCGGAGGACTGATGCCGGTTACCGGCGCTAAGCTTATCGAGCAGCTGGTGCAGCAGGGGCTGACGTTTAATCCCGAAGTCGTGCTGAATGAGAAAGTCGAGTCCATTACGCGCCGGGAGGATGACATTTTCGAGCTGCATGGAAGCTCGGGCCGCATCCATTTGTCCAAAACGGTTATCGTAGCCGTCGGCGGCGGTATATTAAATCCTCAGAAGCTGGACATTGAAGGGGCAAGCCGCTTCGAAGTCAGCAATCTTCATTACACCGTGAAGTCGCTGAAACAGTTCAAGGACAAGACGGTGGTGATTTCCGGCGGAGGCAATGCGGCCATCGATTGGGCCAATGAACTGGAGCCTATAGCCAAGAAAGTCTATGTCTCCTACCGCAAGGATGCGTTGAATGGACATGAAGCCTCGGTGGGGCATCTGCTGAGCAGCTCGGTGGAATGTTTGTTCCACACCTCCATTACAAAACTGCATGCGCGCAATGATCGCGAAATCATTGAACGCGTCGAGCTGACCCATCATCAGACCGGCGAGGTGACCGAGCTCTATGTGGATGAGGTCATCATCAATCATGGTTACGAGCGCGATATGACATTGCTGCAAAACAGCGCTCTCCAAATCGACATTGCCGACCAGCACTATATCGCCGGCACGCCGAACAGCGAATCTTCCGTACCCGGTCTGTATGCGGCGGGGGACATTCTGAAGCATGAAGGCAAGCTGCATCTGATCGCAGGGGCCTTCCAAGATGCGGCTAACGCGGTGAATAAGGCGAAGCAGTTCATTGAGCCGGAAGCCGGCGAGTTCGCTATGGTTTCTTCGCATAATGAGCTGTTCAAGGATCGGAACAAAGAGCTGGTTAAGAAAATGATGGGTTCGATCTGAACCTTATACTTAGATAAAGTCCTCTCTTGAGAGGGCTCCTCAAATTTGAATCCTTTCAAAAATCACTGACCGTAACTGTCAGTGATTTTTGTTTATACTCATAAGCAAGAGAGAAAAATAATTCTATTGGAGGAATGAATCATGTTTACAAGCATTGACGATTTTGCTGCGGAATGGTCACAGGAAGCCAAGATGACAAAGCAGGTCATGAATCTGCTGACGGATGAATCGCTAAATCAGGCTATCACCGATAAGCACCGGACGCTCGGTAAGCTGGCTTGGCATCTGGTCGAGTCCGTCGGCTATATGACTTCCTTGGGACTGAAATTCGAAGGGCCCGATAACGGTGAGAAAGTCAGCAATTCAGCGGTAGCGATTGCGGAGGAGTACGAGCGGATTAGCGAGGCTATTCTGGAGGCGGTCAAGACACAATGGGATAACGAGTCGCTCCGGGTAACCCAAACGGTTTTCGGTGGGGAATGGAATAACGGCGCTTCTTTACGCTTCACCATCATGCATCAGGCGCACCACCGGGGACAAATGACTGTTCTGATGAGACAAGCCGGGCTTCGGATTCCCGATCTCTACGGTCCCAATTATGATTCCTGGATCGAAAGAGGCATGGAACCGCGCGCTTAGGAGCGATACAATAGTTGCTAATACCCTGAAAAAAACTTTATCATGAAGGGAATTAGTATGATGTCCAAAGCAGATAATATGCTGTCCATTCTGTGGATGTTAAGATCAGGCAAAAAAATGACGGCGCAGCAGCTTTCCGATGAACTGGAAATCCATGTCCGCACAGTATACCGCTGCATCGACTCATTATGCGCCAGCGGAGCGCCCATCATAGCCGATTCCGGTCCGAATGGCGGTTTTCAAATTATGGGGGAATTTGCGGAATCTCCGCTGCTGTTCGATACCGAAGAGCAAAAAGCGCTGGTGCATGCTTCCGTATTCGCCAAGGAAGCCGGATATCCGTTCACTGATGCGCTGAACCGGGCCATCGACAAGCTGAAACGGTATACCAACGAGAAGCAGCTCCATCAGCTTGAGCGCCACAGCAGCGGAATATCGGTTCTGCATCCCCCGATTGACGGGCAGCAGAAATCGTTCCTTCAAATGCTGGAAGGTGCCATTGCTTCAGGCCAGACGCTGAAAATGAATTATGCCAAAGGTAGAGACGGTACCGTGATTACCCGCGATTTTGATCCGTACGGCATCGTCCATTGGAAGGGTCAGTGGTATACGGTCGGATATTGCCGGCTGCGCCGGGAAATGCGTAATTTCCGCGTGGACCGGATCACGCAATTGGAATTAACTGATCAGCACTTTGAGCGTCCGGAAGATTTTTCGGCCAAAGGTGTTCTGCTTAACCAGCTGCTGCCTGACACTTTGCTTGATGATTCTCTCGTTACCGTAAGGGTCCAGGGACATGAACATGTACTGAATGAACTCAGGCAGCATTGGCTGTTTGGCCATGCGCTGACAGATCAAAGTCCGGGAGAAGCGGTGTTCCGGCTGGAGCCGTCTTCCCTTCAAGCGTTTGTCCCTTACTTTCTTCTTCCATACGGCAAAGCGTTGACCATCCTCGAACCGGACATGCTTGTCATGAAAATGGCCGAAGTAAGCGCAGGGATCGCCGAGCATTATAGAAATATGCTATCGAAATCCATTACCCCCAAAGGAGATAGGCAATGAACAAATTCGCCATGTATGGAAAACTGACCGCCCTGCCGGGAAAGAGAGATGAGCTTGTGGGCATCCTGCTTGAGGCGGCTGATATTCTTCAATCGAACGCAAACTGTGATTTATACATTGTCAACGTCTCGGATGATTATCCTGACACGGTATGGGTCACCGAGCTATGGAAAGATCAAGAGGCGCATGCAGCCTCATTAGCGGATACGAAGGTTCTGGAACTGCTGCAGCGCGGACGTCCGCTGATTGCGGGCGGTGAGCCGCTTCAGCTGCGTCCTGTGGGAGGGAAAGGATTATAAAATCCTCAGTTTGACGAGAAATCCCTTCTATATGAGACGCCGGTTTCTTTTTCTTGACATGAAAATGTCCAGACCCTGAAAAAACAGGGGATCGCCCCCTCTTTCCAAGCGATCCAGGTGGATCGTCATCTTCTTCATGTTCTGCACCGCAGCCGTCATCAAGGCCTCTCTCTTGAGAGGTTTTTTTTGTATACAGGATGATGTTAAGCGCACTGCATCGTAGACAGAATTATCCGTTACCCCCCGACTTTTGCACCGCTGTTTTCCGCTCGTGCAGGACTCTCAGCCACCCAATGGAGAAAATAACTAAAAATTACTATATTTTTAGGATTGGATATATAAAAAAGCTACCAGTTTGAGTTAAAATAAGGAAAATAGAACCTTATATCAGACTAGATGTAACCAAGTTTAGGGTTGGGAGATCATGCGCTTATAGTACGGAAATAGTTCATATTTAGCAGGACCATACATCGATGACAAACGAAGACGACAAGGGGAGAGCGTGTGATGGTGAAGGAGCAAACGAGGTATTCCCGGCTCGCCAATATTACAAAATTAATTAACACCAAGCTGGAATTAAGAGAAGTACTGCAGCATGTTACGACAGCCATCTCGGAGGAAATCGTCCAGTGTGATTCGGTAGGGATTTATTTGCCGCAGGATGACGGGACTTTCAGAGGATATGTCGGCAAGCCGGAAATCATTAACGGTATGACGCTGGACATGCATATCATCGATACCGACCGTGATCAGTTGGCCAAAGAAGTGATCGAAACGCAAAAAACGATCTATATTCCGGACACATCACAAGATGAACGCCCTGACTCCTGGGCAATTGAAGGTTTTGAAATCAAATCGCTGCTCGTTCTTCCCATCTCGTATGAGAAGGAACTGTTTGGACTCGTATTTCTTTTTGATTACGGCATCCCGATGAACCTGACGGAATCAGAAATTCAAACGGTCGAGGCCTATGTCAATATGGCGGCCGTCGCGATCCGCAATGCTAACAATTTGACGCATAAGGAAAATCTGATTGCCGAAAAACAGCTCCTGCTCGACGTGACGCGGAACCTGTCGTTGTGTTCTACCATGCAGCAAGGGCTGGATACCTGCTTTTACTATATTGCGAAAGTACTAAACAATTATAATGTCGGGGCGCATTTGCTGGATCCGCTCGCAGGCAAAAGAATCAAACCGGCCAAGCTCAGCAAAAACAGCGATTGGTCGGAAGAAGACTGGATGCGGACCCATCAGAGGATGAAGATCGACCCTGAAAATGATTACGTTTTCCAAGAAGTGGTCCGCACGAAAAAAGTCATCATTATCCCGGATGTATCGCAGGATCATAGGCCCAATCATCAGGCCTGCCGCGATTTCGGGATCAAAGGAATGTACATGTTTCCGCTCGTGTCCATGGGCGAGGTGCTCGGCGTCATTGCCGTCGTAAATCTCGGCGAAAAAATTATGAGATATTCGGAGGCTACTATCCAGCTCTGCCAATCGATTATTGAAGCGACGGCTTCAACGCTGTCCAATCTGCTCTATATGGAGAAGCAGGAGGTCATTATTGAGGAAAGAACCTCGGAGATTACCTTCAAAAACAAAGAGCTTGAAAGAGTGGTCGCCGAGCTGCAGCAGCTGAGCCGCGAGAAGGAACTGATCCTGAACTCGGCCGGGGAAGGGATTTTCGGGCTGGATTTGGAGGGGAACATCACCTTTTGCAATCCGGCCGGGGAAGCCATGCTTGGCTACGAAACCAAAGGCGAACTCATTGGCCAACCTTGCAGTGTCATTTTTAATGGGGAAAAAGGCGGGAGAATCGAGGCATGCGGCATCGGACAGCGCAAGTGGAATAAACTGCACACGGATGATCGCTTCTATCGCAAGGATAATTCCAGTTTTCCGGTTGAATACGTGATCTCTTCCATTAAGGAAGGGGACAACATCGTAGGCGATGTGGTTACGTTCAAGGATATTACGCAGCGGAAGCAGATGGAGGAAGAGATCAAATACCATGCATATTTTGACAGCGTCACAGACCTGCCGAACAGGGTCCTTTTGAAGGACAGGCTGAATCAGGGCATCAAGTATGCGCAAATGAATGGGGGGAAATTAGCGCTTCTGTATCTGGATCTGGACCGCTTCAAATTTATTAACGATACGCTGGGACATACTTATGGCGATTTGCTTCTGCGCGATGTAGCCAAGCGGCTCAGTGCCTGCATTCCCAAAAGCGCCACCGTATCGCGGCAGGGCGGGGATGAATTCACGATCTTTTTGCCGAACATCAACGGAAAAAAAGACATCATGAAAGTCGTCAACCAGGTGATCGCCTCGTTCGCGGAGCCTTTTTACGTAAAGGAAAACGAAGTATACATCAAAACAAGCATCGGCATCAGTCTGTTTCCGGACCACGGGGATACGAGCGAAACGCTTATCAAAAATGCGGACACGGCGATGTATAAATCGAAAGAAATCTCCGGGAACAGCTATCATTTCTTCAGCATGGGCATGGATACGCGGACCTTTGAAATCGTTAAATTTGAAAATGCTTTATATAAAGCTCTCGATCAGAATGAGCTGATGATCTACTACCAGCCGCAGATTAACTATGAGACCCAAACGATTGTCGGCGTTGAAGCCCTGCTTCGCTGGAAGCATCCGACTGAGGGCATGGTGGCGCCGGACGAGTTTATACCGATTGCCGAGGAGACCGGTCTGATCGTTCCGATCGGGGAATGGGTGCTGCGGAATGCCTGCATGCAAATCAAGGAATGGCATAAGATGGGGCTCCCACATATCAGCGTATCGGTGAATCTTTCCGCTAGACAGTTTGAACAAAACAACTTGTTCAGCATCGTCAAAAACATTCTGAAAAAGACCGATTTATCACCTGAATACCTGCACCTGGAAGTCACGGAAAACCAAATCATCAAAAATTCCGATGTCACGCTCAAAACGATGGAGCAGTTGAAGCGCCTTGGCATCAATATCGCGATCGACGATTTTGGCACAGGGTACTCCTCTCTCGGATATTTGAAGAACTTCCCGATCAGTACGCTGAAAATCGATAAGTCTTTCGTGCAGGATATCATCAAGGACGACGACAATGCGGCCATCACGAACACCATTGTAACACTGGCGCAGAACCTGAATCTGAATGTCATTGCCGAAGGCGTTGAAACGAAGGAGCAGGCGGAATTTTTGGCCGCGCGCAGCTGTTACTTGATGCAGGGGTATTATTTCAGCCGCCCGATGAAAGCGGAGGATATCGCTAAATTATTTCTATCATACGGATTGAGCCAAAGCCCGTAGGCTTGGTTCAATCCCTTACATCATAGATGAAAAATGTAATTTTAGGAGGTTTTTTATGAAAGCAGCACGCGCAGTTCTAGAGTATTTGAAAAGTCAGGGCGTCAGACATATTTTTGGAATTCCCGCCGGTTCGGTGAATGTGTTGTTCGACCAGTTGGTGGAAATGCCCGAGATCACTCCGGTCGTCACCAAGCATGAGGGGGCCGCTTCTTATATGGCGGCGGCTTATGCCAAATATTCGAACCAGCTGAGCGTTGCGATCGGCTGCAGCGGACCCGGCGGCACCAATCTGGTTACCGGCGCGGCCAATGCCATGCGGGAACATCTGCCGGTATTATTCCTCACCGGTGCGGTTCCGGTAAATACGCTTGGTCTCAATGCTTCGCAGGAGCTGGATGCCGAGCCGGTGTTCCGTTCGGTGACCAAATACAGCGTAACCGTCCGCGAGTCGAAGGATTTGCTGCCTGAAGTGGTGAAGGCGGTTGAAATCGCGATTTCCGGTGTGCCGGGACCTGTACATGTAGCGATGCCGATCGACGTGCAGCAGGGGGAAGTTTCGAATGTGACCATTCCTGAACCGCCGAAAAGAGCGCCGATCGTTCCCGATCTGGACACGATCAAGCAGGTGGCACAGGAACTGGCGAAACGCGAAAGCGGTTATGTGTTCGTGGGACAAGGCGTCCGTTATTCCGTGGATCAGGTGCTTGAGCTGGGGGCTCTTCTGAATTGGCCGATCGTAACGACACCGCAGGCCAAAGGACTGATTCCGGAGGAACATCCGCTGCTATCGGGCGTGTTTGGATTTGCCGGACATGAAGGGGCTTCGGCGCTGATTAATGAAGGAGACGGACAAGCCCTGCTGATTCTCGGTTCGAGTTTGGGCGAAACTGCAACAAACAACTGGAATCCGAATTTGACGAAAAACCGGTTCTGCGTGCAAATGGATTTTGACAAGACGGTATTTGGCCGCAAATATGAGATCGACATTCCGGTTCTGGGCGATATCAATTTGAGCCTGATGTTCCTGCTGGAAGAATTGAAGGCGCTTGGGCTGCCAAAAGCAGGCGGGAAGGCGTTTGCCAAGCAGCAGGCATACGTTCCGACAGAGGAATACAATACGCAAAACGTGCTGAAAAACCTGCAAAAGCATCTGCCTGCGGATACGCGGTATACCGTGGATATCGGAGAATTCATGTCCTACGTGATCAATTACATGAATGTGCTTGATTACAACACATTTGATATTAACGTACACTTTGGCGCGATGGGCAGCGGCATCGGTTCCGCCATCGGCGCGAAGTTCGCGGACCCGGACCGTCCGGTGGTGTGCATTACAGGCGACGGCTGCTTCTTTATGCATGGCATGGAGATATTGACGGCCAAGGAATACAGACTGCCGATTCTGTTCGTCGTAATGAACAACGCCCGCCTCGGCATGGTGTATCATGGACATGAGCTGCAGTATAAGCGATCGCATGCTTCCTTCTTGCAGCAAGAAATCAGCATCGCGGCAATGGCTGCGGCAATGGGGGTTCCAAGCTATCGTGTCGACGAACTGGGCGACTTGAACCAGGAAGCGCTAAGCAGCCTGTTGAATGCAGGCGGTCCTGCAGTTCTGGAAATCGCTTTGGTGGACAACAACACTCCTCCAATGGGCGATCGCGTGAAATTCCTGTCCTCGTTCGGGAAATAAACGTGTAAAGGTTGGCTTTTGCAAGCAGGGTAATCCCTGGATTTAGAAATGGTTTGTTTCATCGATATACCGAAGTTGAACAGCGGCGCAGGGGAGATTCCCTAGTGCCGCTGTTTTTGGTTTTGCGAGCATTGTTTGCCGAATTTTCAGCGTTCCCTGGTTGTCGCCTATTAGAACGCACTGGATTTGCTTCTACTGCGGACAGCCGAAACAATTGACAGTATATTTAATCGGATTGAATTTAGGTAAGGTGGCTTCACTGAAAAGCTGGATTCAAAATTAAAAAGGTGAATTCCTGCGAAAATGCATCCTTTTATTGTAGTTTAGTAGGAGAGTAGGTAAATTGATGCGAAAGTGCATCATTTCCCGCTAAAACTATCATCATTGGCTTAAATGGCCGAAAAAGCCTGCAGATTTGCAGGCTTTTCTGTATAAAGCAGCAGAATTGCGGGAAAAGGATGCACCTTTGCAATTTTCCTTTTAAATAGAGACTTCGTGCCACCAACGTGGTGCTCATAAAAATGGGAATTTCGAGGGTTTTTCTGTTTGCAAATTTTCGGCTTCTCCACTCGATTTTATATGGATGTTCTGCCGATACCTGCACATGGAAACATACAGTTCAGGTCATTTTAACGTGGGAGGAAGCTTTTTTGAAGATTATAGAATTTATAAATTTTAAGCGGAGCTTAAGAAATCCTATAATCGCAAGAAAAACATCCGCTAAATGCGGTCTGTCTTCCTAGAAAGTACGTCGATAGACGTTTTTCTTATGTCTCTCGGATTCCTCCTACAAATGAGCAAAGGAGCTGCGGATTGTGGCCATGATGGCGCCCATCGTTTGCCCTTTGAAGGCATCCGGCACGGCTTGTCCATCAGGACTGGCATAATAGAGGCCCTCGTTCTCTCTGCTCTCTTGGCGCTTGCAATAACCGAGCCCCATCAGAGCGTGCTGCAGATCTTCCGGCAGTTCGGTCGTTCCTGTCCGCTCTATAAAATAAGAGGTGGGATATACTTGAACGTCCACATCTCCCTCGCCAGTAGACACTACGAACAGATCATGATCATGTTTTACGATCCATTGTCCTTTGGAATACAGCGATATTTTGGCATTTTCAAGCCCGGAGATGGCGTCAAGATTAACTCCGAACAAATGGTTGAGCATCACGCGGATTTCGGGACCGGCGATACGTTTGCCAAACGCGGCAAGCCGGGAATCGATAACGGCCCGGGGAAGCGGGGTATGATCCTGGCTGGCTTCTTCAGGCAGCCTGTTTTGGACTGCGGCAGAGGTTTCTTTGTCTCCACCCGACAGCAGCACTACATTATCCAAATCCATGCCGAAAATATGCCCCACGACATCATGAATGACATCGCCCGTGATTTTGCCCGAAAAAGAGGTGAGATAGGCGTCCATAAGCTGGGCTTTGGTCATTTGGTTCCGGTGTTGGTCCAGCTCTTCAGGACTGGCTTCAGGCATGTCCATAACCAGTGTTTTGTTGATGCCTTCTACGATGAATGCGGGAATATTGATACTGTTTATACGGTTCATAACACCCTCCGAAATGGTTGAAGTGATCTGTTTTGCATAAATTGTCAGCCTTATTTTCCATTATAACTCAATTTGTTCGATGAATAACAAAAAATCCCATTCTGCCCGCAGGTCTGTTCGATAAGAAGGAATGATGTAATGAGGAACTAAAAGGGGAAGGAGCAATTTTTGGGCTTTGTGCATATAGTGGGTAGACATTTACCTAAACATTATGCAAGATCCTGCCAGAAGGAGGCCCGAAAGTGAAAGTTGACCTGACATCTCTGTCTCTAAATCTTAGCGCGGACTCCAATGAGGTTGTCAATTACCGCCGTGATCCGCAAAATTACGTTACGCAGCTTTTTGGCGCACAGCAGCTGGCCATTTCAACCGGTTTTCTTAATGTGCATATGAGTCAGGGCGTCATGGTCAATCCGCATTGGCATACGAATGTGAATGAACTGGTAGTCGTGATTACGGGCGAGGTCATAGCTTCTGTATTTAACCCGTTTTCGCAGAGGTTGATGACTTACCGGCTCAAACCCGGACAGGTAGTACAGTTTCCCAAAGGCTGGTTCCACTGGATTGTGTCACTCACCGACAATACGTTCATCATGGCGATTTTCGATCAGCCGACCCCGGATGTTGTTTACGCGTCCGACTTTCTGCGTTTTCTTCCAAA
The DNA here is from genome assembly GCF_021654775.1 of Paenibacillus azoreducens. Taxonomy (NCBI): domain Bacteria; kingdom Bacillati; phylum Bacillota; class Bacilli; order Caryophanales; family Paenibacillaceae; genus Paenibacillus; species Paenibacillus azoreducens. Next base: position 205,284 of record NZ_AP025343.1, read on the forward strand.
AGAGATTGCGGAACGCGCATACTGCGTCAATCCGGAGGAATTCGCCAAAGCGGTCGCCCCCATTTCGCAGTCGGCTATTTTAGGCCCACCGGTGAACTGTGGAAACAGAGAAACTTCTCCCGCTCGCACACAGCCGGCACAATATATATCAACCTCCTATCCTGATCTTCAGCCGGAGCAGCTGCTATCGAATGCGCTAAGTCCGTATCGTACACAGCAGATGTATCCATATGGGGCGGACCCAAACCGTTTTTGGTGGTGAAATACTTAGGGAGGGGCGATGCTTCTCATTTGTCTAAGGGAGAACGTTTTGAGAAAAGGCATCTTGAGCTGCTTGGGCTTAAGGTGCTTTTTTTTGAAAAAATGAGAGGCTCATATTTGAGCGTTTGGCAAAAATCCAAGGAGCGGCTTTCAATCAGCAATATATAGAGCGAAACGGTTTAGTTCGTCTATATATTGTACCCGGGAGCGGTTGGAATCGAATTTTGCAAAATCCTGATTTAGGAAAAGAAAATACAACAATAAAATTGGGAAATGATTCTTGACTGATTGTAACCTAAAGGTTATATTATGAGTAGCACAGGTTACATTTAAGGAGGAGAATATGTTGGTAACAGGGATTTCGACGCTTGAATCGAAACGCAAAAGATTTTTGGTTGGACTCACCATTGGCTTTATTATCTGGCAAGTTCCGTATTTGGCTTCCTATTTTACTTCAGGTAAGAACCATATGTCGCTATCGGGCGGCTGGATGACATGGGTTTCTGTGGCGGGAAGCGTCATATGGGCGTATTATTTGATCAGGATGCAGCTTGAATCATGGCTTCTCCGCAAAAGACGTGAAGTGGTCAAAGCTTTGAACGATGAATACATCCGGTTGATTCGGACGCGGAGTTTTGCGGCTGGATTTTGGGTGCTTATGGCTGTGATTGCCGTATTGTTCCCCCTCAGCTTTTGGGTTGATATCTCGACTAGCTTCGTTTTACATGCCGCTTTGTTTACGGGCGTTGTTTCTTCAACGCTAGCCTATATGAGTTTTGAAAAAGAATAATGCCAAGGGTGAAACACCATGAATGATGAAGTATTAGAGAATACGATAAAAATGAACCGGGCCAGGCTTCAATTGACCCAGGAGCAGCTGGCGGAGCGGATTGGCGTAACGCGAAAAACGATCAACACGATTGAAAACGGCAAGTTTATTCCCAGTACGGTATTAGCGATTAAGCTGGCCAAGGTGTTTGGCATTACGGTAGAGGAGCTGTTTATTCTCCGCGAGAACTAGCGTATTGGGCCATTTGGCATAAAGCAGCAAAGGAGCAGTACTTGACCTTCAAGGTTTTAAGTACGGCTCCTTTTTGCAGAGAATCAGGATTGCGAATCATGATGTAGTCCGATTCGTAGTCTGCCGTGCGAGGTTCGGGGGTTCGAGCTTCAAGATCATGGACTTCCATTCCTCGATATCAATCCGACGGGACCAACCTGCCAGGGTATCATTGACAAAGTTGGGCGGAAAACGTATAGTTTGCTAACAAAACAATGGAGCAGGCGGCAATTTGCGGCAGTTCCTACGGAGCAGCAAGCGCAGATGATGGAGTGAAAATCGATTACTGAAGGAGCGAATGTGAATGAGATATCGCCGGCTTGGGGGCAGTGGTTTGGAAGTATCCGTATTAGGTCTGGGCACCAATGCTTTTGGAAAACGCGCGGACCAGGAGGAGTCTGCCCGGATTATCCATCATGCGATAGACCGGGGCGTTAATTTTATCGATACAGCCAATATTTATGCGGGTTCGGAATCGGAGCGGATCATTGGCGAGGCCTTGGCAGACAAAAGGCATGGGGTGGTGCTGGCCACGAAGGCCGGGCTGGTTAACGGGGAAGGTCCGAATACTAAAGGTTCGTCACGTTACCATCTAATGCAGGAGCTTGACCGCAGCTTAAAGCGCCTGCAAACCGATTATGTGGATCTGTACCAGATTCATACGTTCGATCCGCATACACCGCTGGAGGAAACCCTCCGCACGCTTGACGATATGATTCGCAGCGGCAAGGTGCGTTATATCGGGGCGTCGAATTATGCCGCGTGGGAACTGATGAAAGCGTTGGGAATTAGCGATATGAGGGGTCTGAACCGGTATGTTTCCATCCAGACGAGCTATTCGCTTGCCGACCGCACACCGGAGCAGGAAATAGTGCCGTTGTGCCTGGATCAGGGAGTGGGGATCATCCCGTATTTCCCGCTGGCAGGCGGGATCCTGACGGGAAAATACAGCTTTGCCGACCGGGCGCCGCTGAATTCGCGTGCGCAGACGGATCTGAACTTCGGCCGTTTCATCAATGACCGGACATTGGAACTTAGCGAATCGGTAAGCAGACTCGCTGAAGATAGCGGCTGCACGCCAAGTACGTTGTCACTGGCATGGTTGATGGAGCAGCCGGCCGTTTCAACAGTTATCGTGGGGGCTACCCGTACGGAGCAGCTGGACGAAAATCTGAAGTGCCTGGAGCTGAATCCAGGCCGCAATGTACTGAACAAGCTTGACGGTATCAGTGAAGCGTTCCGGTATGGCCGCCCATTTGCGACGTATCGGTTGTCTTAATCAAGGATTTTGGATCAGGTTGGGTAATTTTTTAGGAAGCATGCGACCATACATTGACAAATTCATTACCCGGAACTAGGTTTGGAATGAATAGAGGCTTTTAATATTATCGATAGGATATACAAAAATGAAAACCGGGGATGATGGAGAGCGTAATCTCCTGGACATCCTGCATGGAGGCTGATCTTCAAATGAACCGATCGAGGCAGTTCGACAAGCTATTGGAAGGCGGCACTCAGAAGTCTAAGCCGGTAGGCCTGACTGCGGCGGCAGGTTATCAAATCGGAGTTCGCCGAACCGTTCCTTTGTCCCCTGAAGAGGCCTGGCGGCTGTTGGTTTCACCGGAAGGAAAGAAGCTTTGGATCGGTAAAGCGTGCGGTTTGGAGCTTGAGCCGGGACAATGTTTTGCATCGGATGAAGGAATCACGGGTGAGCTGAGGATCGTGAAACCGATGGAGCAGCTGCGGATGAAATGGCAGCGTGCGGAATGGAAGCAACCGTCGACGCTTCAGATCCGAATTTTACCGACTGCGCAAGGGAAAGCGACCATCAGCTTCCATCAGGAAAAGCTTGAAGATCAGACGGCAAGGGAAGCGATGAAAAATCATTGGGAAGAGGCGCTGACAATGCTTAAGGAACTCGCGGGACGTCCCTGAAGAAAGATTGATATCACAATCGGAGAGTGAACATACCTCATGAACAGAACGGATCGCTTACTGGCGATCGTCCTTGAATTACAGAGCAGAAGGACGGTCCGGGCCGAGGAACTGGCCGCAAAGTTCGAAACCAGCATCCGCACGATATACCGGGATATGCAAGCGCTTAGCGAGGCGGATGTTCCGATTGTAGGAGCTCCGGGTCAGGGTTACTCCTTGATGGAAGGGTATTTTCTGCCTCCGTTGAGCTTCACGGCCAGCGAAGCTGTAGCGCTACTGCTGGGCGCGGAATTTGTGCAAACGAAGCTGGAGCCGAATTATGAAGTGCATGCGAAGTCGTCCCGGGCGAAGATTGAAGCCGTGCTTCCGGAGCATGAGCGGAGCGAAGCCGAGCGGGTGCGCGCGACGATGCGGCTGTTGCCGGGACGGCAAGCGGAAACCAGCGGGCGTGAGCGAACAAACCTTGAGATTTTGCGCCAAGCTATGCTTGAGAAGAGAAAGATCAGCTTCAGGTACGTGAAGCCCGGACAGGATGAGCGGGAGGAAAACACGCGCACAGCAGCTCCCTATGGAATGGTTCATGTACAAGGTAATTGGATGCTGGTAGCCGCCTGCGACCTCCGCCGACAAATCCGCCATTTCCGGGTATCGCGGATGTCCGGGCTTGAGATGACTCCTTCTATTTACGAGCTTCCCGCTGGTTTCAAATTTGAGGACTACACGCCGGCGGATGACCGCGGGCTGGAAGTGACTCTGCTTGCAGAGCATAACATCGCAGGCCGGATTAAAGAGTCGGGCTGCTATTATATCGAAGAATTTAAGGAGCAGCCTGAAGGACTTTGGATCAGGCTGCGCGTTAGACGGATCGAGGAGATTTTTTCCTGGGTGCTGGGCTGGGGTGCGAACGTCACAGTATTGGAACCCGAATCGCTATGTTGGCGGATTCGGGAAGAAGCCGAAAAACTTTTGAAACGCTACTGACATAACGCTGTCAGTAGCGTTTTTGTATGATGGGTTCAGAACAAAAAAACAAGGAGTGAGAGCTAAAAATGAATATGCAGGAGATTGTGCAGAAGCTGGAAGAAATAACGGATTTATATATAAAGGAATTGGACCGTTTCAGTATGGAGGAATTGACAAGAAAGCCGGATGAAGAAGAATGGTCGCTTGGACAAATGTATATGCATTTGATCAACGCTTCCCTCTATATGCATCTCCGGAATGTCCGCGCTTGCGCGGAATCGGCTGAGGGCGTTCTTAACGGAGGCGAAAAGTCGGAACGGGGAGAGGCGGCTTACCTGAACCGGGAGTTTCCGAATATGCGAGTCCGCGTGCCAGCATCGCCGGGGTATACGCCGCCGCAGCCGGCAAGCAAGGAGCAGCTCCGCGAAGGGCTGCGCAGCGTGCTGACCCAGATGAAGGAAACCGAACCGCTTGTTTACTCGGCCCCGCCGCAAAATAAGATTGTCCATCCGGGTTTTGGCGCGCTGAATGCGGCTGAGTGGTTTATGCTGATCGAAATGCATTACCGTCATCATTTGAGGCAGAAGGAGCGCTTGGAGCAGTTTTTGGCAGGCAGTTCGCAGCAGGTGCGATAATGTTTCGAAGACAGCCGTGATAGGCTGTCTTTTTTGATTCATTACTGTTCCCCACAGCCGCTAAACATTCCTGTGTAGGCTAAGAAAATGGTCTTTGAAAAAAAAGGAGCGCCTCGTATGATAGGGGTGAGACGGGTCAAATGCCCTAAAAACCTATCAGGAGGCGCCTACTATGAAGTTTACTCGAATTGAAGTTACAAATCAACGGATTGAACGAATTACCACCCAGCACGCTATCGTGGGGATCGACATCGCCAAAGAGAAGCACGTCGCTCAAGTGACCAACTTCCGCGGTATCGTACTCACGCGTCGGCATCTGACCTTTGCAAATACGCTCGAAGGCTTTGAGAGGCTGATGCGCTTTACCCAAGAAGTACAGAAGAAGCAGGGATTGACATCGGTTATCGTCGGCCTCGAGCCGACCGGACACTACTGGTTTAATCTAGCCCATTGGCTGCGGAAACAAGGAATCGAGGTCGTCCTGGTGAACCCAGTCGTGACGCATCGCAACAAGGAGAACCGTGACAATAGCCCGTCCAAAAACGATGCCAAGGATGCCCTAACCATTGCCGATGCGGTCAGCCGCGGCTTCTATACCGAGTTTACCCCGCAAGCAGGCCAATTGGAGCAACTCAAGACGCTGATGAGTGATCGGGAATTCTGGGTGAAATATGCTATCAGTTTGGGTAATCGCATCGTCCGCTGGATCGACATGTACTTTCCGGAGTTCCAGCTTGTTTTTAAAGACTGGAAGGCCGAGCGCTCGTTGGCTTCCCTGCGGGCTTTTCCTTTACCGTGCGAGTTGCAGGACCTGAACGCCGATGAAGTCATCCAGCGCTGGCACGAACAAGGCATGAGACGCCCGGGTGGAGTTACCGGGAAAGCGAAGGCGGTCCAACTCATCCAGGCGGCCAAACGCAGCATTGGCCGTACCGAGGGATTGGAGCAGGCAAGGCGAGATCTGCAGCGCCTGCTGACGGCGTACGACCAGATTACAAGCCACCTGCAAGAGATGAAGGAAGAAGTCGAAGCGCTGCTAGGGAAGATCCCCATGGCCAAACAGTTGCAGAGCATCCCCGGGATGGGCCCGACCACGATCGCAGCCTTGCTGGGATTCGCCGGCGATCTTGGTCACTATGCCCATGGACGGCAGCTCTTGCGCCGCGCCGGGCTCAATCTGGCTGAACGAACCTCCGGCAAGTACAAAGGTCAGATCAAGCTCTCCAAACGCGGAGACAGTGCGCTGCGCAAATATTTCTTTTTGGCTATGCTCACCTTGGTGCGTGAAAACCCGGACTTCAAACGGTGGCATGAACACAACTTGAACAAGGGCATGAAGAAGATGGCTTCGTTATTCAAATTAATCGGCAAGCTGGCCCGGATCGTCATCGGGATGGTCCAGCGTGGAGAAACGTATCGCCCTGAGATCGGTGTGAAGCAGGCCGCCTAACCCCGAGGATTCCTATCGATCCCGTAGCACCTGTCGCCCCGTCGTATTACGAATATTGTCTTATTCGCAGGATCTCTAATATGCACAGAGAACCGAGTGCCAGTTTCGCAAGGGCATAGACCCGTCACCTAAACGCTATCGGTCTCCACGCCTTGGGTAGGTATGACGAAGGAATGGAAGGACAATGATCCGTTGAGACATGGGAGGGTGAACCTCCAAGGGCCAAGTGGAGCGTGCAGTATACCAGCACCCACGAAGTGCGTATAAGCGTAGCTTCTGTTCTTGCACGCCCGTTTGTCGAAAAAAGCGGTGTCTACTTCTTCATTCCGGCTCTCGTTCTGTTTTACAAGGCGAAGGAATTCTGCGAATAAGTGAGTATTCATGAGAAAACACCTTAAATACGAGGGACGAAACTGGGAAGAGTTATTGCTGTAAGATCGTGGTCAAATCAAACGTAACGAAACTACCAATCGCTATTTGGATGAAATAAGGTGAAATCACCGTTGTTTTTGATCAATAGCGATTCATGGTTTCGGTAGAATATTTTACAGCCGTATTTTGCTTGAATAACGATTGCAGGTTTCGTTAGCGACTGCAGCTTCGCTTAACAGCCCGCGTTCAATTGCAACTCATGCTCAATTGCATCTTGCGCTTAGTGAAGCCAGTTTCGAATCATCTAATTCATATCGATCTATATCGAATCAATTTCATAATGGATGTATATCGAATGCTTGAACCTATATAAGTTGAACTAAAAAAAGCATAAGGAATAGACAAGAGGGTTCAATATTCTAATGGAGAACCATGTTAGAATATTGAACCTAGGAGAAAGATTTACGGAGAAGCTAAAAGCTTTTTGAAAAAAAGCTGCTTCGTAAGCATATGCTTTGTGATCGGATTTCAACCATGAATTTAGTATAAATCAAAGAAATCTGGGAGCGGGCAGCGATCGAAAGAACATTTCATCCGGCTGCCTACATCCGTGCAAATCATTGGTTCAACTTATATAGATATTGGATCAACCAGCGGTTGGCATTATGAAATGGATTATTTCTGCCCTTGTTTTAGCGGTCGAATTTTGGGACAATAATGACAGTTTGAAGTTCTGATCTGGCAAAGTAGAGAGGAACTGAATTTAGGTTTTTGAAAAGAGGAACGTAAAAACATGAGCAAACCATCCATCTATGGATTAACTCTGGATCAGTTGGCCGCATGGCTGGCTGAGCATGGACATAAAAAATCGCGGGCGCTCCAGATTTGGAACGCGCTGTACCGCGAGCGGGTCACCGAATTCTCCGCCATGACGGAAGTGAAGCAGGAATGCAGGGATTTACTGGCCGAACATTTTGCCATCGAGACGCTGGAGGAGCATACCCGGCAGGAATCTGCCGACGGCACGATTAAATTCCTGTTCCGGCTCCAGGATGGCAATCTGATCGAAACCGTGCTGATGCGCCATAAATTTGGCCTTTCCGTCTGCGTGACTACCCAAGTGGGCTGCAATATCGGTTGCAGCTTCTGTGCCAGCGGGCTGCTGCGCAAAAGCAGGGACCTGACCAGCGGCGAAATCGTGGGGCAGGTGATGAAGGTACAGCTTCATTTGGACCGAAGACAGCGGGATGAGCTCGTTACCCATATCGTCGTGATGGGCATCGGGGAGCCGTTTGATAATTTCGAGCATATGTCGAATTTCATCCGGGTGATCCGCGATCATAAGGGATTGGCCATCGGGCCGCGCCACATTACGGTCTCCACCAGTGGATTGGTGCCGAAGATCCGCGAGTTTGCCGACAGCGATCTGGGTACGAATCTGGCCATTTCTTTGCATGCGCCGAACAACGAAATCCGGACGCAGATTATGAAGATCAACCGGGCGTATCCGATCGAACCGTTGATGGAGGCCATCGATTATTATCTCGAGAAGACGAATCGCCGGATCACGCTGGAATACATCCTTCTCAGAGATATTAACGACCAGCCTGAGCATGCGCTGGAGCTGGCGCAGCTGGTAGGCAGCCGCAGAAATCTGGCCAACGTGAACCTGATTCCGTATAATCCGGTCGACGAGCATAGCCAATATCAACGCAGCTCGAAGGAGACGATTACCGCATTTTACGATACGCTGAAGAAAAACAATATCAGCTGCAGCGTACGACTGGAGCACGGCGTGGATATCGATGCGGCCTGCGGTCAGCTGCGGAGCAAGCAGATTCGGAGCGAGCGCAAACGTGTCGCCGAAGGGAACTAGGCTGCTTGTGGACGAAAAGAGGAAATACGCTAAAAAGTGTGTGTAATTTGGGGATGCGTCAAAATGTGTAGATCATGTTGTTTTCCTCCAGGACAAAATTAGTCCCCTTTGCGCTCTTTTAAGCGGTGATCAAGGCTTCAATTAGATCATGCCCACTCCTAACGGACACCATGGACGCTATTCGGCCCAAAACGGTCAATTTTAAATTTTAACGGACACCACAGCACTTAATAACTGAATTCGTCGTCCAAAAGGGTATTTTTCATTAGATAGCTGCAACTGTGTCCGTTAGAAACTATAATGGTCGAAAATCCCCTCGATAACGTCCGCTGTGTCCGTTACAAAACCACAGGGGTGATGTCTGTTAGAGCTTGAGCAACTCCCCCTAACCGAACTAAAACTAACTGCAAAAAAGAGCGCTTGCCCTTTACATTAGGGGATGCGCTCTTTTTTTGCGAATGATGGACGTACATATCAAGCGAAAAGTTATCCTTGAGCGGCAGCAACGATAAACACAACCCATCCGGCCAAAAACGCTACGCCACCAAGCGGCGTGATGGCGCCAAGCTTCCGGATGCCGGTCAGGCTTAAGGCATACAGGCTGCCGGAGAAAAGAAGGATGCCCGCGACAATGAACCACCCTGCCAGAACCGCAAGCGATGCATGTTCGGCCACACCGGCGTAAAGACCGATCAGGATCAGGCCGAGTCCATGGATCAAATGGTATTGGATGCCGGTCTGGTATGTTTTGGTTTGGCTCTCATTCAGACGCTCTTTCAGGGCGTGCGCGCCAAAGGCGCCCAGGGCCACGGCAAGAAACAGCATGATGCCGCCGAGGATCAGCATGGTTTTCAATTTGAAATCACCTCTTAAGCCCATATTAGCGATGTCAAGGTGGTGCAGTCAATGCCAACGGTTCGTTTTTCGTGTTTTGTGCAAGTTCACTGCTTGTGCGGCGTAAGTTCACTGCTTTTGCGGAGTAAGGTCACTGCTTTGCATAAGGTCATTGCGATTTCAGCCGATTTCAGTCATGAGTTGTTGACTCATCCTCCAAATGCGAGATATTTTTGTTAAAATGGGTGGGTAAGGAAAGAAGAGTACATAGCTGTTTAACTTAAATGACAGGATACTTGCTCCATTTCGAATTCATTTCAAAATGGATGAATACGAGTATCGGAAGCTGTATATGGATGACGCTAATTGTATTGATCTGTATCCAGCCTGAATTCAAGCATTCATCGACATTATGAAATTGATTTTTTGCAAGCGTTTTACTGGAATTAACGGTTCCGCTGAAATGGCGGCAAGAAGGAAGGACGGGATGAGGTATGGAGAGCGTTCAGCAGTTAGCGCAGAAATTAAAGCAAAACATTGCAAACATTATTGTAGGCAAAGAGCATGAAGTCGATTTGCTCCTGACGGCGCTTCTCGCTTCGGGGCATGTACTGCTTGAGGATGTGCCGGGAACGGGCAAAACACTGCTTGCCAAAAGCTTGGCGGCTTCGCTCAGCTTGAGCTTTCAGCGGATTCAGTTTACGCCCGATTTGCTGCCGTCGGATTTGACGGGCATTCATTATTTTAACCAGAGGGATGGGGAATTTCATTTCCGCCCGGGTCCGTTGTTTGCGCGCATCATACTCGCCGATGAAATTAACCGGGCCACGCCCCGCACTCAATCGAGCCTCCTTGAATGCATGGAAGAGCGGCAGATTAGTATTGAGGGAGAGACGAAACGTCTGGAAAGCCCCTTTATGGTCATCGCCACGCAAAATCCCGTGGACAATCAAGGGACTTTTCCGCTTCCGGAAGCGCAGATGGACCGGTTTCTGATTCGGATGAAGCTGGGTTATCCATCAACAGACGAAGGAGTCGAGATTCTTAAACGGACTGCATCGGTAAGCGGCTTACGGGTGGAGGAAGCGGGGGTGACGGCGACCAAGGAAGAAGTGCTCGAAGCGCAGCGGATTTGCGGACAAGTGCGGATTGCCGATGACCTGATGGGCTACATCGTGGCTTTGGCCGAGGCAACCCGCGATCACGAGGAAACGCTGCTCGGCATAAGCCCGCGCGGAACGCAGGCGCTGCTTCGCGCAGCCCAGGCCTATGCGGCGCTGCAAGGAAGGGGTTATGTGCTGCCTGATGATATCAAGCGGCTCGTTCTTCCGGTATGGACGCACAGGCTGGTGCCAAGGAAACGGCATGAGGCCGGGCATGGCCAGACGGAACGCATCTTGACAGGAATCATGAATAGTATTCCGGTTCCGAGTGAAAAGGAACTCGAAAGCGGCGTGAACTAAAATGGCGGTGCTATGGCTGTTTCTTGCCTGCGGCATCGTTGTGGTGCTGCAGGGGTTGGTTTTGGGCAAATATTCCCTGCGCAAGCTGAATTATGACCGTCATTTCAGCACCCGGACCTGCCACGCGGGAGACTCCATCGAAATGGTTGAGGTCATAGAGAACAACCGCAGGGTTCCGATTCCATGGCTAAGGCTGGAGGCGATGCTGCCCGCATCTCTCGGTTTCAAACGGAGCAAAGAGACTTGGGTCAGCGAAGGCGATATCTATCAGAATCATACCAGCTTTTTCTCGCTGCCTGCGAGAACGAGAATCACTAGAACACATCAGATCCATTGCCGCGGCCGCGGCATATTCCGCATGGACACGGCAACGATGACCGGAAGCGATTTGTTTGCGCTGTACACGCCTTCCCTGCAGGTGATGCTGAGCAAGCGGCTGGTTGTCTATCCTTCTCTGCTGAACGACGGAGATCTGCCTTCTTCCTGGAAAACCTGGCAGGGGGAGCTGGCCGTACGGCGCTGGATCGTGGAGGACCCGTTTTTGTTTACGGGAGTGCGAAGTTACGCGCCAGGAGATGCCATGAACCGGATTCACTGGAAGGCCAGCGCCAGAAGCGGTGAATTGCAGGTGCATCAGCATGGTTATTCCGCCGATCCCAAAGCGATGATTCTTCTGAACATTGAGGTCACGGAGCAGATGTGGAACGTCGTCACCAAGCCGGAAATAGTCGAGGAAGCGCTGTCTTATGCGGCAACTTGTGCCGCAGCGCTTATTCATCAAGGGATGGCGGCCGGGTTTGCCAGCAACGCATATCTTTCGCCGCATGCGGATGCCCGTTTGACCCGGCTTGCGCCAGATTACGGGCTGCCGCATCTTGGGGATTTGCTTGAGGCGATGGCTGCGGTCGAGATGAAGGTGTGCAGACCCTTTCATGAGCAGCTTCGTCTCGAAGCGGCAGCGGAAGCAGCCGAGACGATTGATTATCTTCTGGTAACGCCGCACATATCCCCGGCCATCCGGGAAGCGGCCCAGCAGTTGGAGCTAAAAGGCCACCGCGTATCGGTCGTAGATCTGAACGCAGGTTTAAAGGAGGCGGAGGCATAATGCAGAGCGAGAAAAGAATCCTTATGCGCCGGATGTTGTCCATGCTGGGGAATTCGCTGCTTGAAACGGCGGCCTGTTATCCTTATCTGCTGCTGTATATGATCTATGCCATGGGGGCGGCAGCGGGCTGGCTGCTGCCGTTAATTTGCCTGTTCCATGCTCTGGGCACGTTCATCGGCTCTTGCCAGGCGGACGGCAAAAAGGCGCTTCTGCCCACGGCGCTGCTTATGGCAGCTTCGCTGCTGCCGCTCCCGGTGCTTGGGATTCGCGCAGCCATTTTGGCGGCGGTGGTATTGTTCTTGGCCATCCTGCGCGGACTGGTGGTCGGCCGCAAGGAAATGTGGCGGGCAGTCCAACTGAATTTGCCACTCGCCGGACTGGCGGCTTGTTTAATCGTATATGCTGCGGCTTCCCGGGTACAGGAGCTTGAACCGTATCGCCCGCTGCTCTATTTTATGGGTTTGTTTACGCTGTTTACCTTCCTGCTGCGTTGGAACGGAGATCGTGTACGTTATGCCTCCAATGCCCAGGAAACCGACCGGCAGCTGCTGCGCCGGATTTTATCCCGCAACCGCTGGATGACCTGGCTTGTCCTTGCCATGATCGCGCTGCTGAGCATATGGAACGGCCTGGGCGAAGGACTTGCATATATCAAGCATTGGCTGACCGGATTATTGAAGGGGCTGGGCGGAAGCGAACATCCGGAAGTGCCGGAACAGCTGGCCGAAAATCAGCCGGAGCCTATGAAACCGCCATTGCCGCCGGCAACCCACTCTCCAAAGTGGGTGCATATCTTAAGCCAAGCGTTGTTATTCCTGATGATCGCACTGGTTGCGGCCGCGCTGTTGTTTCTCCTGTATCGGCTTGTGCAAAAATGGCTTCCGGAGAAATTCCGCGACTGGATCGCCCGGCTGGCGCAACGTCTGCGGCTTATGCGCGAAATCCGGTCCGTATCGCTGGATGAGGGCAACTACGTGGACGAGGTGGAGAAGCTTGAACGTGTCCGTAAACGCCCGGGCAGGCTGCGGAAAAGGCGAAAAGCGGAGTTGTCCTTGACAGACGCGAGCGATCCGCGCAGCGCCTACGGCAGCTTGATCCATCGTGCCGTTAAACGGGGATACCGTTTTCGGTCAAGCTTTACGCCTTCCGAGAATGGGGCTGCATTGACCGCAGATCGCGAGTACACTGGATTGGAAGCGAATGATGTAAAACGGATCATCAGTCGGTATAATGAAGTTCGTTATGGTGTGGATGATAAGCCAGAGGGCAAACCCAGCTCAAAAGGCGGGCGGGTGTAGTCTTATGTTGAAGTCTCATATGTGGTTGAGCGACATCATGGTGCCCGCATTTTGAACTGCACTTTTAAACCGGAAAGGACTGCACTTTATGAAAATAGACCGTATGCTCGCCATGACCGTGCTGCTCCTGAACCGGGGCAGAATCAGCGCGAAGGAACTGGCCGACCGATTCGAGGTTTCCACGAAAACGATCTATAGGGATATGGATACGCTAAGCCGAGCGGGAATTCCAATCGCAGCCTATTCCGGAACAAGCGGCGGTTTTGAGATCATGGAGCAGTATACAATCTCCAGACAGTTCTTGACCTTGGATGAAATATACTCCATTTTTGCAGCGGTCAAAGGCGTCAAAGCCGCACTCGATGATCAGACGCTGGATGGTTTGCTGGACAAGGTGGAGACGCTTCTTTATCGGTCGCGGCAGGAAAAGGAAGTGGGACATTCTGTTTCCGCAGAGCTGCTTTTTGATTTGAATCCATGGGGGCAAGGGGTTAACACAAGGGGCAAAGTTAGCCAATTGAGACAAGCGATCGGACAATCGAGGAAAGTCAAACTTCAATACATCAATATGAACGGAAGCGATAGCGAGCGGGAAGTGGAACCGTGCCGGCTTATTTTGAAAGGGAATGTGTGGTACTTGCAGGCATATTGCCTGCTTCGTGAGGACTTCAGATCTTTCCGCCTTTCCCGTATTCAGGAGATCGATGTATTCGAGGCCCATTTCACACCGCGGAAATTGCCGCTCCAGGATACCTATGACTGGAAACCCGAATGGTCTTCCGATGCCCGCAAAAGCACCGTCAGGCTGCTGTTTTCCCCTTTGGTGAGGCATAGAGTCTGGGACACATTCGCCCCGGATCAAATATCCTTATACGATGACGGCAGCGTATGCGTTGAAGGGGAATTTTCGCTCGATGAATGGTTCTACGGCATGGTGCTCAGCTACGGAGGCCATATTAAAATTGAAAGTCCGGAGTTTGTGGCTGAGGAAGTGGTCCGCCGGGCGCAAAAAATTCTCGATCTGTACTCGAAACCGAACAATATGGTGTCCACTTAGCCCATGTACAATGAATGCATCACAGTGAAAGAAAGGGTGTCTTCATGGAATCAAACATTACGCATCGACCCTCGGCTGTCTTGACAGGCGTCAGCATCCGGACCTCCAATCAGCGGGAAAGCGGACCGGAAGGGCAAATTCCGGCTCTATGGGAAGAGTATTTCCGCAGCGGCTTTCAAGAGCGGCAGGACCTGATTAATCCTCATCTGCTGTACGCTTTATATACGGAATATGAGAGTGACGTGAACGGGGAATACAGGTTACTGATCGGGCATGAGGTTGACCGCGACCACAACAGGGAAAATGCGGCAGAAACGGCTTATATACCAGAAGCGGCGTACATTAAATTCACGACACAAAGAGGGCCTTTTGGTCAGGTTGTTCTTCAGCTGTGGCAGGAAATATGGGATTATTTCCGAACCTCCGAACTTAAGCGGGCATATACGGGAGATTTTGAGCTGTATGATATGCGCGGTTTTGATCCGCAAAATGCCATTGTGGACATCTACGTGGCAATTCAAGAGAATCGCTAAGTTCAGGCTGGCGGCGTGCAGGAAGTCGATTTAGACTAACCGGGCATGCCGTCTTTTTTTGGATTTGTTAAAATTACAATTGTAATAGTTATGCAAATAGGTTATATTTACACTTGTAATAGTTTATTCATTACTGGTTATTATTCTCAAGCGGAAAAGGGGGGAGCAAAATATGGACAAGATGCCGAAGATTTCGGAATCCGAATGGGAGATTATGAAGGTCGTTTGGCGGGAACACCCGCTGACAGCCGAGCAAATCGTGCAGCATTTGCCGCAAGGTACGGATTGGAGCGATCAGACGGTCAGAACCTTTATCAACCGGCTGATGAAGAAAAAAGCGCTGGGCTACCAAAAGTCGGGCAGAAGTTATCTGTATTATCCGCTGATTTCGGAGAAAGAGTGCGTGCGCGCAGAAAGCCGCTCTTTTTTGAACCGGGTGTTTAACGGTGCAGCCGGGCTGATGATGACCAATTTTTTGGAGGAAACCCAGCTGTCGGATCAGGAAATTGAACGGCTGCAGCAAATTTTGCTGGAGAAACAGAAAAAAGACTCGAAAGACTCATCGCGGTCTTAAAACCGTGAAATTCAACCAAATGAGGTCATACCATGAATATAGCCGAAAGCCTCTTTAGTTGGTTCGTTGCCTCGACGCTGATGGCCAGCGCTGCCGCTATCGTGGTGCTGTTGGTGCAGCATCTGTTTCGAGGACGCATTAGCGCGCGTTTGAGGCATGCGTTATGGCTGATTGTATTGTTGAGGCTCGTGCTGCCGGTCCTGCCGCAAAGCCCGTTTAGCCTCTATAATGCGGTACCTACATTGACAGACATAAAAAATGCCGTTTCCGGGTTTGCTTTCCGGCTGGACAAGCCTGCCGAGAAATCCGAAAACAGCCTAAAAGAAACTTCATATCAATCTAATTATACAACGAATGAAGCCAAAAGGGATGTTTCGCCTCCGATTTTGTTCCCGCAGGATGCGAAACCTGCCACAGAAGAGGGCATAGAGAGAGAAAGCCATCCGGCGGTTCGGATACTGGCGGTCGTTTGGCTGGCCGGTGCAGCCGTTCTTCTGGGTTACAACCTGATGTATTGGCTGCGGATCCGAACCAAACATAAACATCTCAGCCGTGTAACCGGTCCTGTAATCTTGGATATTGCAGAAGAGTGCCGCAGACTCTTTTCCATTAAACGCCCGGTGGATATTTACAGAGATCCGAATATTCAAAGTCCATATATTGCAGGCATATTCCGTCCGGCTGTTTATCTGCCCGAGCTGCTGGATGGTGAAGCAATCAGCAAACGGCTGCTGAAGCATGTGATTGCCCATGAGCTGGCTCATTATAAACGCAAGGACACCATCTGGAATATGCTCGGCAGCCTGGTATTTGCCATCCACTGGATGAATCCGCTTGTTTGGTTCATTTTGCGGCGAATGAAAGCCGACCGGGAACTGGCATGCGACGCTTGCGCCTTGGATGCGCTGGGGGAAGAAGAAGCCGTGCATTACGGCATGACGATTATAGGATTTCTCAAACGGTACTCCGCCGGGAGAAGCCAGCCGCATCTTCTTTATTTCAAAGGTTTGAACGGTCAAAAAGAGATGGTGAGGAGGATTCGAATGATTCAATCTTTTAAAAAGGGTTCTTATAAACTTTCAATCATGGCGGTTGTTCTCGTACTTTTGATCGGTACGGCAACGCTGACCAATGCGCAGGTGTCGGAGGCGGGATCGTCCGCTTGGGTTCATGCCGAAGATGGCGGGAATGAAACGCTGTTTGCTAATGAAAGATTTCGGGTATATGATAACCTTGAAAAAGGGGCACGGGTGGCGCCGTTTAAGTTTAAAGTTCCATCCTTGCTGCCAGAGGGGTATAGTTTTAGCGATATGAGCATTCAGTTCAATGATCCGCCACCAAGTGTCAGATTAGGGTACGTCAAGGCTAAAATAAGCAAATTTGGTGGCAACTTCGAGTTAAGAATCGCTCCAGGCGCCGATCTTCAGAAACAATATGATCGGATTTCCAAAATGGAGCAAGATGAAACCGATCGGAAGGATAACGGGAAAGTGATAGAGAAAGAATCCCTATCCTTAGCCGGCATGGATGAAGGCTATAAAATTACGATTCGCATGACCGCCTGGAAAGGGCAGCCGGAAAGATATTATTACATCTGGAGGGATCAAGGATTAACCTATGAATTAAGCTCCTACAACTTGTCCAGCAATGAGATGGAGCAAATGATCGCTTCAATGAAATTTCCCGATGCGAAGATAAACAAAATTTATGTAGATAATGACTATCATGGGAAAATCCTGACCTATTTGTATGATACCGAGGATATCCGGCGCGCTCAGGAGCTGGTTGGCTTTAAAGCTGCTTTTCCGCGAATGCTGCCCGGGGATTTTGCCGCCAGCGGTTCCTATGTTTCCCGTAAAGCGAATTTTAATCACGTAGAAAATGATGAAGATTCCATGCGCAAGCTGCTTCAGGTCTCATATAGTCGAGGCAATGGTGATCGGAAAAATAAAGCTGATCCCGGTATCCGAGACGTTTCGTTTAAGCAGATGTTAAACGGGGATATGTACCAGGAGATGAAAAGGAACGGCCGGGTTTCTTTTACGAGAATTGACGGAGAACGCAATAATGTTAAGCTCAAAGCAATAATTATTCAGGGTCACGAAGTACTGCGTACAGAGCCATACAAAGTGGATGGTGAGCTAAGCAGTCCCAATGAGACCAATCTGGTAAGCTATTTCTGGCTGAACGGCAAAGTATGCTATCAGGCGGTTTTCCAAGGCCAGGGACCGGAGGAACAAAAAATTGTGGAGTATTTGATGAAACCGGACCGGTAATGTAAATCGGCGAGTAAAAAGCGAAGGTGCCTGACATTGTTGTCCGGCGCCTTGTTTGTGCGTTGATTATTTTGCGAAAACGTCTTGTGCGAAGAAGAAAATAGAGTTATATTGAGGAGCCGGTTCCTATTGGGACTTTGGGTGAAATTTTTAAATAAAGGATGTTTCGAAGTTATGACTGCAAAATTCAAAGGCAACAAGATGAACATCGTCGTGTTTGGACTGCTCCTGCTCGCGGCAGTCATCCGGCTGGCGCTCCTGTTATCTTCCGGTTTCACCAAGACGCAGACCGTATGGAATATCGTGCTAATGGCGGCTCTTTTGCTTATATCCTTCCGATTTGCGCATGTTTATTCCCGTTATATTCGCATTCATGGGGATATGGTCAGAGTGGTCAATGTTCAAGCGACAAGGACATTTGATGCGAATGACGTGGAAAAGGTGATGATTTACAATAACTGGATCCGTTTTACGATGAAAGCGGACCGCGACGTATTCATTCATATGAAGGATTTGGATGTGCGGGGAAGGGTGCCGTTTATCGCCTGGGCCGCCGACCGGTTTGATATTGAAAAGGATTAGATGCGTACACTCACGCTCCTAATCCTTTTTGTTAAAAAAAGCTCTGAATCTCCTAAAGTTGAGATTTTCAGAGAATGATAGTAATGTAGAAGATGATTTCTTTTTTTGTACTAAAAAAGTAAAAAAACGCTAGGATGCGAGATTTAAGATGGAATCTAATTCTTCCAAACAACGAGGCGGCCTGTGGAAATGGCTGGCCATTCTGACGGTTGTCACAGCTTTAATCGTCTTTCTTCTAATTTCGGCCGATCATCTGCTTTTTTATCAAACCCGCTCTGCTGCGGATTCCCAACGAAGTAGGGTGGAAGTACCCGTTTTATCTTATCATTCCGTAAACTCCAAGGCGACGAATAAATATGTCGTGACGCCTGAACAGTTTCGCGAGCAGATGAGCGCGCTTCACGACATGGGCTATAAAAGCATCAATTTGCGGCAGTTCGATGCGCTGATGAAAGGCAAAATCAAGAACACGGGCAAATTCATCCTGATTACCTTTGACGACGGATATGCCGATAACTATAAACAAGCTTTTCCGATTATGAAGAAATACGGGTTCACTGCCACCATGTTTGCCATTACGAATTGGATGGGCAGCGGGTCTTATGCAACTTGGAACGACCTGGGCGAATTACAAAAGAACGGATGGGACATAATGCCTCACACCCGTTCCCACCCGGATTTGCCGCTGTTATCTTCTGAGGAACAAACCGATGAAGTCGCCGGTTCCAAGCAAGCGATCGAAAACCATCTGCACAGGAAAGTCAATGCGATGGCGTACCCTTATGGGCTGCGGAGCGAAGAGACGGTAAAGATTGTGGAAAAATGCGGATATGATTACGCTTTTACCTTCGAAGACGGTTGGACAACGTCTGAGCAAAATCCGCTGCTGCTTAAAAGACTCATCGTTTTCGGTACGGACGATCTTTCTACCTTCCGGATGAAGCTGCAAAACCGTTCGTAGCAATGGCGGGTTGCAGCCTGTATCAGCTGTTAAGCCGTATCGGAATCTCCCGAAAGCCGAGGCGTTAAATACTAAAAATCAAAGGAGGAACAACCGACATAGGGGCTGTTCCTCCTTTTAGTTCATGCCAGGCATGAGCGTCATTTACTGTGAAGCCCGGGATCGGAGGGACTGGTGAGTAGTTCAATCCCATTTAGCCAGGATAAGGGTAGGGGGTGCCGCCCCCCTCCCATTCGGTTATGCCCGGATGTAGAACAGCAGCTCGCTGCCGTTTTTCACCGGTTCTTTCTCCAGGGTGTAGCCATGTTTGACCACTTCCTCCGGCACGTTGCGGAAAGCCGCCGGGCAGTCGGCAATGACCTGAAGCAGCTCTCCTTTTTTCATTCCCTGCAATGTTTCCAGAGTGTAAATCACCGGATAAGGACAAGATTCCCCGCGAAGATCAAGCGTGTAATCAATGGACATGTTTTGTTTCCCCTTTCTTGAAACCGACGCCGAATCGGTAATTTTTTTGCCAATAGACAGCAATCGCAAAGCCGGCAGCCAGCAGCACCAATGTCAGGATCAATGCCCAGGCCGGCCCGAGCGTGTCGATCAGATTGATAGGCTTGCCCATTTTGACAAGACTGTTGTAGATGCCAAGATGATCCCAGCCGTAAGCGAGCACGGTAGCGCCGATAATATTGCCGATGAATACCGGCAGGAAGACGACCTGTCCTTCCATCAGGCGGTACATCATTCCGGTCTCGCAGCCGCCTGCCATCACGATGCCGACGCCAAACAGAATGCCGCCGATGACCGTGCTTGGAGCAGCGATTTTGGTGATCGGGTCCATTCCGTTGACCAAAATGATGATCAGCGTCACGACCGAGCTGACAGCCATGCCAAGCGTGATCGCTTTGGTCATGGTTGCGCGTCCGCTGATCCACAGATCGCGGAAAGCGGAGGTAAAGCAGATTTGACCTCTTTCGATCAGAATGCCGAAGGCTGCGCCAAAAAGGGCCGCGGTGCCGAGCATGTTTTTGCCTTCCGCGTAAAAATAAATGATCAGACCGGCGTACGCCAAGGCGAGGATTCCGCCGATATAGGGCTGGATTTTCTTGCGTTCCTTGACGATCGCGGCCGTGTTGCCCTTTTGCAGGACCGGCTTGCCTTTCCACCAGGAGGTGCTCACGATTTTGACGCCCGCAAAAGTTCCGACTGCTGTCGCTACGATAAAAATCCAGGAATGCAGCGAGAATTGCGGTACGCCCGTAAAAAACGCGGCCAAGTTGCAGCCAAGCGCCATCCGGGCTCCAAAGCCGGCGACAAAACCGCCGATCAAGCCTTGCAGAAGCCTGCGTTTCTGGCGGGGTACCCGGATTTTGAAATTATTGTTTAGAAGCACCATAAGCAGCGCTCCGATAAACATGCCCCACACGATCCAGCCGTCTGTTCGGCTGAAGGTCGTTCCTTGCATATGGATTAATTTGAAATAGGCCCAGTCCGATATATCGACGCCGAACCATTCCAGCATATGTCCGCCCAGGCGGGTGAACTCCCCGGTTACCGCCCATACGGTTTTGGTAATCCCGAAATACAACGCGCTCAGTATTCCTGCCACGGCCATAACGATATACGGGCTCCAATACTGGTTGAACATTTTTTTGAACAAGTTTTTGACTCCTGCCTTCCGATACATGAAATAAATGAGATGGATGATGTGTATGCACCAAACCTAATTAATTTTACATGATTTTTTGCAAATTGTGTGTGATTTTCATTTTCTGTGGGCGTTTGCTTGATTAAAGTTTATGTAAAATTTATATGAAGTTTGTAAAATTGAAAATTTACTGCCTGAAAAAATGGAAACTTGATCTTTTTGTGTTACAATGGCCCTAGGACATGAAATAAGGAGATGAAAAGGCCATGAGCGGCACACTCAACGAGCAGGAGCTTGTGCAGTACATTGCGGCTGAGACGGGCGTTGAACCCGAAAGCATCAGGGCCGTCCTGAAGCATGAAAAAACGTATATCAACACGGCGGAGGCCAATGAACATGGCGAAGTCGAGATCGACAGCGATGATCTGGTTGACTACGTGCTGAGCCGTAAAGATATAAAACTGGATGAAATGACCGTCGAAGCTGTACTGGATGCCGAGATGGATTACCTGACGGATATAGAAATTGCCGTTGACGAAGATTAAGTCGCGGTTTTGAAAGATAGGCGAAGCCCATGAACCCGTAACCCGGGGGCGTGGGTTTTTTCTTGTTGAGTTTTTATGGGTATTTCGGGAAAGAAGGGCTGTGCAATTATTTCTTTTTTACTTTAGAAAGAAAAAATCTCCTATTATTAAATATATAATGGAGAAAATCTCTAATGACTGCTATAATGGATTCCAAACAGATGGGAAAACGATCCACCCGCCATTAGGCAAGCTGTAAATAGGAGATGAATCCATGGGAGATCTTTATTTTGAACAAATCCGCGGCGGATTGATTGTTTCTTGCCAGGCACTTGAGGATGAGCCGCTGCATGGAGGCGACACGATGGCCAAAATGGCCCTCGCCGCAGAGCAAGGGGGCGCGATTGGTATCCGCGCGAACAGCGTTCATGATATCGCCGCGATCAAACAGGCGACGAAGCTTCCGATCATCGGCATTATTAAACGCGATTACGACGACAGCGAAGTTTATATTACGCCAACCCTGCAGGAAGTCCAGGAACTTATGGAGGCTCGGGTCGATGTTATCGCTTTGGATGCGACCTCAAGACCCAGACCTGGCGGAGAAACGTTGAAAGAGCTGGTATCGTATATGAGAGAACAGGGTCAGAAAGTCATGGCCGATGTTTCTACGATTGAGGAAGCTTTATATGCCGAGTCCATCGGCGTAAGCTGCATTTCAACGACTTTATCGGGGTATACGCATTATTCCCCCCAGCAAAAGGACCCTGACTTTGACCTGCTGCGGGAAGCAGTTCGAAAGGTGAAGATTCCGGTGATTGGGGAAGGAAGAATCAACACGCCCGAGCAGGCGGCGTTTTGCCTTAAGCTTGGCGCGCATGCGGTCGTTGTTGGCTCGGCGATTACCAGACCGAAGCTGATCACGGAAAAATTTGCGCATGCAATCCGGAAAACGCGGGATGGGCAGATGCATTAAGGAGGCCGGTACGAAAATGAAGGGCTTGGAAGAAGGCGCAAAGGCCGTCGGCATCGATATTGGCGGAACTTCGATCAAAGGCATCGTAGTGGATGGAGCGGGACGAATCCTTGATCAGGAGAAAACGCCAACCGAGGCCAAGCTTGGCAAAGAGCGAATTTTGGCAAACGTGAAGTCGCTGCTGGATCGTTTGCTTGGCAGGCATGATGATATCTACGGCATCGGGATCGGGACGGCGGGCCGGGTGAATGTGCAGACGGGGGAAATCGTATTTGCGACCGATAATCTGCCGGGCTGGCAAGGATCGAATCCGAAGGAATATTTTGAGGAAACCTTTCATCTGCCTGTAATTGTCGATAATGATGCCAATACAGCTCTCGTCGGCGAGGCCTGGCTGGGTGCAGGCAAGGGTGCAGAGGATGTGACCATGCTGACGCTCGGAACGGGCGTGGGCGGAGCGAATATGATTGGCGGTAAGCTTTTTCGGGGAGCCCATTGGAACGGCGGCGAGTGGGGGCATACGATTCTCGTGCCTGGCGGACGGCCCTGCAACTGCGGTTTGCACGGCTGTATCGAGCAATACTTATCGGGAACCGCATTGGTGCAGCTTGCAACGGAGGCATCGGGGCACCATTATGTTACCGGTATGGAAGTGCTTGATGACTACCTGAAGGGGCAGCCGCAGATCGTTGGAGTGATCGAGCAATTTACGATTCGCCTGGCGGTTGTTATGAACAATATTCACGTGGGATTGAATCCGCAGGTTGTTATTTTGGGCGGTGGATTGATCGATTCCAAGCAAATCTGGTGGCCATTGTTTGCGGAAAAGATGGCGGACATGAAATTGAATGTGGACGTCCGCCCGGCACAGCTCGGCAATGATGCAGGGGCCTTCGGTGCGGCGAAGCTTATTCTTGAACAATTGTGTTCCCCTTAAATGAAGGCTTTAAATGCTTCATATCGTTTGCAGACTACAAAAGCCTATGCAGCTTCCTTCTTCTGCTGATCAGCATAAGAGCGCACAGGCTTTTTTTAATTTATATTTTCATATTAATGCATGGAAGTTATTCGTTTTTGGCAACCCGGATCCATACCTCGCAGCGGTAATCATCATGCGTCGTATCGCCTGAAGGATAGACCTCCAGCTCAGGTCCCCCGGCATGCCGGTAACCTCCGGTTGGCAACCATTCCTGATAAATATGCCGCCAGACTTGCTGGATCGCATCCGGCATGGGCCCGATCGATGTAAAGACGGCCCAGGCAGAGGCGGGGATGACCCGGGATACGAAACCGTCCATTGCAGCCGTATCTGCACTTGACTCTACCCCTATCATGTAATGAAAACGGCCCTCGTTTTCAAAATTCATGCAAATGCCAAACATGCCTTTCCCTTCACCCAAGCCGCCTAGCTTAAGCAAGGTCCCATCCTGTTCGCAGTCTTGCCAAAATGCCGGGATTTCCTTTAAATGATTGCCGTCCTTCACGGAAATTTCGCGTATGCTGCCGATGACCGCAAAAGCTTCTTTATCAATGATTTTATATTCCATAAGCATGTCTCTCCCTCAAAATACCGCAAAATCATAACATGACGGATGACACTCCGGCTATTTTTGCTTTTAGGCATAGTTTTGCTCCATCTTTGAATATAAAATTCGTTTCTTTTGAACCGAATTCCTTCTCTGCGAATGTTTTCTGTTCAAATCAAGATTTTGACGAATTTTGACGGACGTTGTTCTGTTTTGTACGACGCTTTTGACCCCCTAATCAAGGGCAGATGGTTAGAACTTCTTATTGATAAGCAGGTTCCGAAAAAGCTCGGCCGCTGGAGAAAGCGGGTCTTTTCGCGAATACACCGAAATGGGGTTCTTTAGCTTCACATCCCGCACATGTACTTTGGCGAGCCGTTTTTCCGATATAAAAGCTTCGGACTCCAAGGCTGAAAGAAAGGCTGCGCCATACCCCTCCATCACGACACGGATCGTTTCATGGAGACCGTTCATCTGCAGACCGATGGCCGGGGCAGGCAGATGATGTATTTTGCATAAGGCTAGAAGCTGCTCGCGGGAGAAACTGCCCTCTTCACGGTATATGAAAGGCTCCTGAAGCATGTCGGCAAGCGGAATGTCTTTGCCTGCAAGAGGATGCTCCGGATGTACGACAAAATACATCTCGTCTTCCAAGAGCGGCGTTTTGGTTAGTAGGGGATGCTCCTGATGGATGCCGCCAATGACGGCGATTTCCGCTTTGTAATGAAGGAGCAGATCAAGAGCATGACTCGAGTTGGTTGTCGTCAGATCCAGTTCTACCGCGGGATGACTCTTTTTGTAATCGGCAATGGGCCCCGGCAGCAAAAAATTCGCTGGCAGATAGGTTGCCGCAATATGCAGTTTACCTGCTTTCCCGAGTTTGATGATGTCAAGACGTTCTTCGATGGCATGCTCCAAATCAAACAGCTTTTGCGCCTCAAGAGCGAGCATGCGACCTGTGTCGGTAAGGGCAACCCCGCGCCCCTGCGGTAACCAAAGCTGAATTCCAAGCTCCTGCTCCAGTCGTTTGATCTGCGCTGTGACCGCCGGCTGACTTACCCGCAGCGTTTCTGCGGCCGTTGTCACGCTTCCGGTCTCGGCAACCTTGACCAAAAACCTGAGGGCATGCAAATTCATGGCGCTTCATCCTTTCTTTTGTATAAATCATAACTAAATATTATGAAAATAAAAATTAAATATATTAGATTTATGATACCTTTCCGCTTATTCTAAGCCTAAACCGGGGTTTGCGGCAATAATCCATGCAAGCTTTACGGAAAACGGAAAAGAGGGTGAAGATGCGGATGAAAATGGTATGCGCGGATTGCGGTTATGAACGCTCCTGGATGGAGTATGCCATCAAATGCACATGTGGGGGGCGGCTGGAGATTAAGCAGGATTTTGGCGGTTTGGACGGCGAGAAGCTTAAAGCGTTGTTTCAGAAAAGACTAGCCGAACGAGTGAGCGTATATGCCAGCGGGGTATGGCGGTATAAGGAATTGATCCTGCCGGAGCTTCCCGAAGAGAACATCATAACCAAATATGAAGGTAACAACGGGTTATATACATCGGAGCGTATTCGTCGCAGTATGGGCATCCGTAATCTCTATTTCAAGGCCTTAAGCGAAAACCCGAGTGGTTCCTTCAAGGACAACGGAATGACAGCAGCCGTTTCCCACGGCCGTTATCTTGGATATTCGCGTTTTGCTTGTTCCTCAACCGGGAACACATCTTCGTCGCTTGCGATGTATGCTGCGATGGGCGGAGCTTCCGCGTATGTGTTTGTGCCGGAGAGCGGCATTTCCATGAACAAGGTGCTGCAAACATGGGCGTACGGCGCTCAGGTCATCCGTTTTGACGGAACCTATGATGACGGCATCTCCTTTCTTGAGCGAAAAGGGAAAGAGCTTGGACTTTATGTTTGTAATTCCGTGAATCCGCTTAGGATCGAGGGCCAAAAAAGCATCATTTATGAAACCGCCCAATATTTGAACTGGGAGCTGCCGGACTGGATTGTGATACCGGGAGGCGCTCTCAGTAACGTATCCGCTCTCGGAAAGGGGCTGGAAGACCTGAAGCAGCTGGGGATGATTGCGAAACTTCCGCGTAT
Source organism: Paenibacillus azoreducens (assembly GCF_021654775.1). NCBI lineage: Bacteria > Bacillati > Bacillota > Bacilli > Caryophanales > Paenibacillaceae > Paenibacillus > Paenibacillus azoreducens. Next base: position 231,297 of record NZ_AP025343.1, read on the forward strand.
TGCCCTGGTTCAGGCGGAAGGGGCGAGTCCTTTTCATCGCATGATGGCGGAAGGAAAAGACCGATTGATTCCTGAACCCCATCCGGATACGACGGCTTCAGCGCTAAAGATCGGGAATCCGCCCAGCTGGCCTATCGCGCGCCGCGTACTTCAGCTCTGCCAAGGCGTCACCTGCAGCGTGACGGATGAGGAGATTTTGGAATCGAAACGGCGGATCGATCAGGCAGGCATCGGCTGCGAGCCGGCGTCGGCAGCTTCCTTGGCGGGCTTAAACAAACTTATGCGCGAAGGGACGATCGATAAGGAGGAAACGGCGCTTTGCATGCTAACAGGAAATCTGCTGAAGGATACGGATATCCTCCGGGCCCAGATAACGGAAACCGCCATAATGACCTCACCCTTGACCGTGGAAGCTGTGCAAAGAGTGTTGTGAAGATAGTAAAAACGAGCCGATAGAATTCCTTCTAAGGCTCGTTTTTTATGAATCGCTACTCTACTTCTACCGCAAATTCAGCCCATTGCGTCATCGATGGTCCGTTTTCGATGAAAGGAATGTAGGCAGGACTGATTACACTGATCAGATAGCTGCCCTTTTCGCTTAATGTGAACGAGCCTGCGAATTTTTGGTCCTTAATGGGCAGCTTGAAACTTTTCACCTCTTCATATACCTTATAGCTGTCCTTGCTTGAGGGTTGATACCGTTTAACGTTGACGGTCAGGTTATCAAACAGGTCGTTTTTCTGCAGGATATTCCCCGACACATCAATCTTTTGTCCGGGTTTTGCCTGGATATAGCCACGGTTGGGACTGGTGAAAGCAATGTTCTCTTTCCCCTCTTCCAATATGGTGACAGGTAACGAGGAGCTATTTGTTACCTTTCTCTTCACAGTGACTACCTTGTTGCCAGCCGACACTGCAGTGAGCATCACCGGATTGGGCCCTGGGCGTAAATTCACTGTAAACTGCATACGGTTATAAGTCCGTCCATCCATAGATATATCCTTTTCCGTGACCTTGCCAGTTTCGCCGCCCCAACCGCTGCCTCCTAAAGGATACAAGTACTGCGGACTATACATATCCTTCTGATACAGCATGGTGAATGTGGTGCTGGTTTGATCAGTCTCCCACTCCGGCTTCAATACCTCTATGACTTTATCGCTCCAGTTCCAGCTCACCGTATCCTTCACGGTTGAGACAGCTATTCCGAGCCAGGATAACGCCCGAATCGGCACATAAACCTTTCCCGAAGAAAGAAACGGCGCCGGAATTTTCTCGCCCATTGCGCTTCCGTCCGGAAGGTACACATCCTCCGAACCGATCCGGAAGGTCAGATTATTAAGCGGTGGCTGCACCTCAGGCTGGATCACGACTTGTACCTGCCGTTTCGCGGCATTCCAGGTGACGCTGTCAGCAGCACCGGACTGGCGAAGGGTACGGAGGGGAACATATACACGGCCCCCTTTTAGTATAGGGGTGTCAGCCGTAATGGCCTTTCCGTCGAGCGCTGCTTCTTTCCCATTTAGGTCAAATTTCATTTCATGTTTAATTCTGTACATTTTCGCAACATCACCCTTCGGCTCCGCTGAGGTTGCGGGAGCGCCATCTGCAAGAGCGCCCGTTCCGAGGCTAAGGGCTGCGGCTGCTGATATAATCAGGCATAACCATTTCTTCATCGTCTTTCATTCCTTCTTGATAGAATTTTTCTTCCTCTTATTTATTTGACGGAACAGAATCGCGATTTGTTTCATGCCGGCCCTGACTCTCGGTCATATGTTTTCGGATCTCCGTTTTATAGCAGGTGAGGGATACAACAAAATTTATAAACAATCATCCTATCATATTTCATACAATTATATCCTCTATATCGTTAATCCGTTGTTAAGAGTTGAAAAATATTCAAGAGGTGTTTTATACTAAAAAAAGGAATAAATAGTAATAGAGTAAGAGTTTATAATAGTACTTTCTTTGTAATCATTTTAAATGTAGAAGCGAGCTGATTATTGCCCGTGCATCGATCCAAAAAAATATGGCAGCTAATGCTACTGATCATGGTGTCCGCACTTATTATTCAAATGTTTAATCCCTGGGGGGTAAACCGGATTCCCCAAGCCGCCTCCTGCGGCGAAGGCTGCAGCCGTTATGACGTTGTCGTTGTCGGCAGCGAACTTCAGGGGGTGCTTTTGGCCAGAGAGGCCCAGAAGCTCGGACTTAGCGTTTTGATCCTTGACCCGCGGGAGAAACCCGGGGGCGAGCTGATTCAGGGGGAGATGCTGTTTCTCGATGAACCAAGGGACAAGCGGCACGTAAGCTTGGCTCAGGGCGAGATGAAAAATCTGTTCCATGCATATAACAAGGGGAAAATACGCAATTTGCAGGAGTTTCAGGCCTATTATAATAAGCTGATAGAAAATCTCCCTTTAAAGAGCGGAATCAAGATTCATGACGTGGAAGAGGCTGCGGTAAACGATAGCCATACGATGAAATCGCTGACTTATAAGGACCGGGATCAGAAGGCTTATAAGCTGGAAGCCCGTTATTGGGTGGAAAATACGGACTTTAATGCGCTAACCGGCTGGCTGAAGCATAAGAAACGGATTCCGGGCATGGAGGTTATTGAGAAGAGAAACAGTCCGGGTTATATGGGCGCGACATATATGCTGAATTACAAAAACGTGGACTGGAAGAAGCTGAATACGGAAGTTTTAAAGCATTATCCGCTGTCCAATCTCCGGAAGATATACGGTCCCAACACATACGTGGATTGGAACTTTGCCGTAGGGTTCAGCAATGTTATGAACAAGTTTGCCCCTCTCGAGAAGTTTGTCCGCCTCCGCGGTCTGAACATCGCCAATCAAAGGGGCGGGAAAGTCATTATTAACGGTTTGATTATATACAACGTTGATCCGTCCAATGATGCATCCGTGAAGGAAGCCATGCGAAAGGGAGCAGCGGAGGCTCCGCGTATTCTGGAATATTTGCGGAGTCATTTGCCGGGGTTTGAGAAGGCCGAGATGAACGTTGCGCCAAATTATCTCTATATTCGCGACTTTAACCGTTTTGAGACCGATTATGTGCTGAAATATGAAGACGTGATGGGCGGAAAAATGTTCTGGGACAATGTCAGCATCGGCGCTTACCCGGTTGATTTGCAAGGCACGGTACATATTCCGCATGGGATCGGGTTCGGAGTGACCCCTGCGTACGGAATACCCCTCCGTTCTTTTCTGTTGAAAGAATACAATAATGTGCTGGCCGTTGGGAAAAACATCGGGGCAGACATCAAGGCCTACGGAACATCCCGAATTATGGCCAACAACGCGCTGGCGGCGCAGACCATCGGCATCATTCTCGGACATGAATCCGATCGTAGGCAGTTGAAAGATTTAACGCCGGAGGATTTTAGGCGGATTCATCATTATTTGAAAAGGAAATATCGTATCCAAGTCGAGCGTGCGTAAAAATAACACGAAAAGCATGTATCGAAAGCCGTCCTTACGATCAATTCAGGCAGGGGCGGCTTTTTTTGACATATCAAGGGGTCCCCGCAAAGTAATCGGAATAAGCTTCGAAGGCCATGCGTCACTGCTCGCTTTATTTGCCCATCGCAGGAAAATCCGTATTGCATGCTTAAGAAACCCCGAATTGCCAACCAGGCACGCAGGCTTTATAATAAAAGCATTCAAATAAATAGTAAACGGGTGTTTATTAATGCAAACGCTAAAAGAAGATGTCCGCCAAAGCATTTTACGGGCAGCTCTGCGCGAATTCAAAAGCCATGATTATACTGATGCATCCATGCGCCGTATCGCGTCAGAAGCAGGAATCACGACGGGGAATATTTATCGTTACTACAAAAACAAGGAGGAACTGTTCGAAGCGCTCGTCAAACCTGTATACGAGAAACTCATCGAGTACGTTCTCAACTTGAAAAAGGAGTTGGACCGCTCCTATACAGGTGGAAACCACGGGCTCAAGTATTTGAACATGGTTGAAGACACGGTCATCGGTCTGTTTGACGCCTACAGTGCGGAGCTGACGATCTTAATGAACCGCAGCGCAGGCTCGAAATACGTTCAGGTGAAGTCGGATATGGTAAAGCTGATTGCTACCATTATGGAGGATGTGTTTACGTCAGGCCGCGATAACGCCGACAAGCTGACAATTCAGCAGCGCCAAAGCGCGCTGATGCTCGCGGGTACTGTCGTGGAAGGCATATGTCTGATCCTTAGGGAACATGAAGATGGCGAAACCGTAAAAAGGCTTGTAAACGAGTTTATTTTTCTGTATTACTTGGGCAATGAGCACCGGTTCACTCCTTGATCGGTGCTCGTGCGCCCGCATTTTTATGAATAATGTTCCCCGATTCCCAATAAGATGCATAGGAATCAATTTCATCACCGAGTTTATATAAGGATTTTGCAAATCCTGATATTCTCGCATTATGAAATTGATTGTAGTAGGTTCTATTTTTTTGGCCCAATAATGAACACGTGTTTACTAACCAGTAATTTCAAGGAGGAAAGTTAGGCATGCGGCAAATCATCAAATGGCGCTGGGCGATTCTGGTGTTTTGGCTTGTAGCAACCGTGCTGCTGACCGTGTTTCAGCCGGATGTGAACGCCATTTTGCATGAGCGGGGCCAAGACCCGCTAACCGAAGACAGTCCGTCGAAAGTCGCCGGAACTCTGCTAAGCAAGATGACCGGTACGAAAGGAACAAGCGACATTATTGTGTTTCACCGGGAAGGCAAATTGACGGATGAGGATATGACAAACATCAAGTCCGGAATCGAAAGCTTGATTCAGCATAAATCGGAGCTCGGATTCAGCCAGCTCATTGATCCGATCACGACTCCGGATGCCAAGTCCTCCTTAATTTCCGAGGATAATACCACGCTCATGGCCAGCTTTAATCTGGATAGAATGGGCCGCAACGTGGACGAAATCGACAAGCAGTTCAAAGAAGTGCTGAAGGATGTCAATGTCCCTTATTACTTAAGCGGCCAGGACTTCATCGAAAATGACTATATCAAAGCCTCCACGGCGGGCGTAGAGAAAAGCGCGGCGCTGACCATCATTTTCATCTTGTTGGTATTGATCCTGATGTTCCGCTCTTTGATCATTCCGTTCGTCTCCCTGCTCGCGGTCGGGATTTCTTATCTCTGCTCCATGGGGATCGCTGCGCAAATCATCGACAAGCTGGAGTTCCCGGTCACGAGCGTGACGCAGATGCTGCTGGTACTGATTCTGTTCGGAATCGGCACGGATTATAACATTCTGTTGTTCAACCGTTTCAGAGAGGAATTGGCACATGGCCGGTCTGTCGACGAAGCGATCATCACCTCGTACAAGACCGCTGGCAAAACGATTTGGTATAGCATCGCTACCGTGTTTATCGCTTTTGCAGGACTGAGCTTCTCAAGCTTCGGCATCTATAAATCGGCGAACGTGGTTGCAATCGGCACCGTTGTCCTGGTGCTGGAAATCATGACGCTAACGCCATTTATACTCAAGGTATTGGGTCCGAAGCTGTTCTGGCCTTCGAAAAAGAATGCGGGGCACAAGGAAAGCAAGTTCTGGGCAAATTTGACCGCCATTTCCGTCAAGCATCCGGTCATTGTTACGGCTGTAATCGTAGTCCTGATGATCCCGGCTTTGCTGACAAGCGGGCAAAAACTATCCTTTGACCAGCTCCAAGAGCTTGGCGACGGGTATCCGTCCACCAAAGGTTTCAACCTTGTGGCGGAACATTTCAGCAAGGGGCAAGCGCTGCCGACTACCGTCGTGATTGAAGGCGACAAAGCGCTGGATAACAATAACGCGCTTGGCGTCATCGACAGGCTGACGGATAAGCTCAAAGCCGTAGGCGGAGTCAAATCGGTCGCAAGCGTCACGCAGCCGCAGTCGAAGCCGATTGACGCCTTTTATATCAGCAATCAGACGGAAGCTGTCAAGGACGGGATATCTGCTTCCCAAAAAGGCGTGGACCAAATCAAAAGCGGACTGGACCAGATTGGCGGCAAGCTGAGCGCGCCGGATACATCGAGCGCAAACGAGCTTGTTAGCGGCACGTCGAAAGTGAAGAACGGATATGATCAAATTGCAGCTGCGCTGGGGCAGGTTTCCGGCGGGATCAGCAAAGGCGCCGGCGGTGCCGGAGAGCTCGGCAAAGGGATTGCCAACCTGAAAAGCGGGTTGGATGCCGTCAGCGCCAATACGGGGAAAATCAGCAAAGGCCTGACGGAGATGTCCAAAGGATACGCCTCCCTTGAGGCCGGATATAAGCAGATTGGCGGGCAAGTCCCGCAAATTCAGCAGGGGCTGGCCGGAATGAACGGTTTGATCGCGGGTCTTGGCGCTAAGCACAGCGAACTGGCTGCCGATGCGGATTATATGAAGCTGAAGGCGACCGGCGAGACCCTTGAGTCCAGTCTGGCACAGTTAAGCGGAGGACTGCAGCAGCTGAATGCGAATTATGCGAAGTTAAATGCCTCTCTCAGCCAGACGGCCGGAGGACTTGGACAGATTGAGGGAGCCCAGAAGCAGTTATCGGCCGGACTTGCGGCTTTGCAAAAAGGAGCGGATGAACTTCAGAAAGGGCTGCAGCAGGGCAGCGGCGGCTCCCGGGAGATCGAGGCGAACATGAAGAAGCTGAATGCGGCGCTTGGCCAAGTGCAGAGCGGTCAGAAGCAGCTGATTGACGGCCTCGCAAGCCTTACGGGCGGCATGTCGCAGCTTAAAGAAGGAATCGGCAAAAGCGGCAGCGGTCTCGGGGATATTTCCGAAGGTCTGGGCAAGACCACTGATTTCCTGACTCAGCTAAACAGTTCAAAAACATTCTTTATTCCGCGTGAAGCTTTGGATAGCGAGGCTTTCAAAAAGGCCGAAGACAACTTTATGTCCAAAGACCGCACAATCACGAAGATGATCGTGATACTGAAGGATGATCCTTATTCACCGGCTGCATTAAAGACGATTGAAAAGATCAATGACACATTGTCGAGCGGCCTGAAGGGAACGGTGCTGGATAACGCCAGATACGGAGCGGCAGGACCGAGCTCCACGACTTACGACATGAACAAGGAACAGCTGAATTCCTTTAACGGTACGGCTATCATCGTTATTGTGAGCGTCTTTATCGTTCTCCTGTTCGTGATCCGCTCCTTCTGGCCGTCCGTGTTTATCGTGCTTTCGCTGGTTGCTTCTTATTACGTGGCGATGAGCGCATCCAATTTGGTCGCGACTTATATCATTGGAGCGGATGGCGTCTCTTCCTTTGTGCCTTTCTTCTCCTTTATCGTCATCGTGGCGGTGGGTGTCGATTACAGCATCTTCCTGATGGAACGTTACCGGGAACATGGCGATATGTCGCCTGGCGAAGCCATCGTAAAAGCGGCGAGGAGCGTGGGCGGGGTTATCATTTCCGCCATGGTTATTCTTGGCGGCACGTTTGCGACCTTGATGCCGTCCGGCCTGGTGCTGTTGATCGAGCTGGCGGCGGCCGTTATCGTAGGTTTGGTCGTGCTTTGCTTCATCCTGCTGCCGATGCTGGTACCGGCACTCATGACGCTGCCGGGGAGTATTCAGCGCCGGCGTACGGAACATCTGCATGTCGCCCATATCAGCGGCAAGGATTCGGAAAGCGAATAATGGATTAATGCACAAAAAAGAAAGACCGGAAAGGGCGTGGCCCTTTCCGGTCTTTTCGATTCTATGTCAAGGTTTAACGGTGATCTGGCAGGAGGGGGAGCGCCTTCACCTTAAACCAGTGTTTTTAGCGCTTCCGGCGTAAACGGCTGGAGCTCGTCAAAACGTCCATCGCGGACCTTGGCGGCCCAGGCTGGATCAGCCAGCAATGCGCGTCCCACCGCAACGAGATCAAATTCATTCTGCTCCAAACGTTTGAGGAGTTCATTAATGTCGTGTTGGCCTGCGCCCTTGCCTTGAGTGAAGAGGTTGGTAAACACGTCATCAAGACCTACCGATCCAACCGTAATGGAGGTCTTTCCGGTCAGTTTTTTGGCCCATCCGGCAAAATTAAGCTGCGATCCCTCAAATTCGGGTTCCCAGAAGCGGCGCGTCGAGCAATGGAAAATATCGACACCGGCTTCGGATAACGCGGTGAGCAGCTGTTCCAGTTCCTCCGGCGTATCCGCCAGCTTAGCATCATATTTGGTCGTTTTCCATTGCGAGAGACGGAGCGCAACCGGGAAATCCGGTCCTACCGCAGCACGGACGGCTTCAACGACTTCAATGGCAAAGCGGGCGCGCTTCATCATATCGCCGCCGTAACGGTCGGTACGTCGATTGGTACGTTCCCACAGGAACTGGTCGATCAGATAACCGTGGGCGCCGTGGATTTCCACGCCGTCAAAGCCCAGCCGCTTCGCATTCGCGGCAGCGTCGGCATAGGCCTGAATGACTTGCGCGATTTCCGCTTCTGTCATAGGCTCCGTAATTTTGTTGCCGTCCAGATCCAGCCCGGATGGTCCGATTGGCAGCGCTTCGGGATTCGGCAGCGCCCCGACCGGGCGCGTCATGCCGATATGCCAGATTTGCGGCATGATTTTGCCGCCTGCTTCATGAACCTGCTTCACGACTTCGGCCCAGCCGTTTAATGCGGCTTCGCCATGGAAGTTCGGAATGTTCGGATTATCCGTAGCGGCCGGATGGTCGATCAGCGTGCCCTCGGTAATGATCAGGCCGACACCATTTTCGGCACGGCGGCGGTAATAAGCGGCCACATCCGGACCGGGCACCCCATTGGGAGAGAAGCCGCGGGTCATCGGCGCCATAACGATTCTTGTCGGCAGATTCAGTTTGCCTGAAGTAAATGGTTGAAATAAAGAAGCGGTAGAGCGGATATTTTGCTGCTGGCTGCTCATGTATGGAACCCTCCAATTCGTAGATTGATTTTATTTTTCTGTATTTCCATAAAAATAGATATATATAATTAAAAGAAAGAGCTTTTTGCTTAAGTGCGTATGGTAATGCTTTATAAGCCTAAAGCTCTTCCTTGAGTTGTTCGATAAAACGTCTAATTCCCTCCTCATTACGTCTGTAATAAGTCCATTGGCCTGCGCGGCGGGACTCCAGCAAACCTGCCTTTTGCAATTTGACCAGATAACCGGAAACAACGGATTGGGCGAGTCCTGTTTTTTCTGAAATGGAACCGACGCAAATGCCGCCCTTAAAATCGCAAGAAGCGGGCATATGCTCCTGGGGACTGAAATGCTCCTCGGGATGCTTCAGCCATTCCAAAATATTGAACCGGGTCTCATTTGACAATGCCTTGATCGTTTGTAATATATCCATATGCTTTATTATATCTATTTTTATAGAAATGTAAATATGCATTTTCTAACCGGAGGCGGCTTCCGCTTTTTTTAATCGGCCAAGCTTTGTGATAGGATAATAATGGACTTTGGAATTCCAATCTTTGCAAGTGAAAGGGTGCTTGGCATGAAGGAGAAGCTGGAACGATATAAAATATTTCGCATCCTGGCTTCCATATACCGGATTAAAGCTGTCCGGATTCTAATACCGATAGCGGTGATCGGGCTGGTCTATTGGGAGGGAAAGCGCGAACTGCGCCAAATTTCCATCGGCCGCACTTTCAGGGAGCTGCGCCATCTGCCTGTTGAAGCCATCGTGGAAATATTCGCATTTTCACTTTTTTCCGTTGCGGTCATGTGCCTTTACGATTTATTGATCCGCCGTCATTTTCGGCTGAAGGTTGGATTTTGGAGCATGTTTCGGTACTCATGGATTGCCAACACGTTTAATAATATTATTGGTTTTGCCGGTTTGACCGGAGCCGGTCTCAGAACCCTTTTATATAGAAATAGCGGGATTTCGGCTTCGTTGATGGCCTCTGCCGTCGTGTTTTTGTCGCCAGTCTTCGCCACGGGGCTGTCGATTCTTTCCTGGGGCATCATTGCCGGATGGTTGCCCGTAGGCGAACTCATGCAGGAGCATCGATGGCTGGTATTCGCGGTATGGGGAATGGCGCTTTATTTACCGTTTTTTGTACTGATGCAAAGATCATCGTTGTTTGCCAAATGGTTCAACCGCGGCGAAGGAAGAACGCCATGGACAACCGTGGGCGTGTCTCTCAGCGCCTCGTTGCTGGAATGGCTCTGCGCCGGGATTACGTTCTGGCTGATTGCACACAGCGTGCTGCATGACTTATCCTTCACCGGCATCATCGGTATGTACACCGTCGCCGCAATAGCGGGAATTCTCAGTATGGCCCCGGGCGGGATCGGAGCGTTTGATTTGACCATACTGCTGGGTTTGGAACGGATGGGCTTTCCATCCGACCGTTCCATGGCTGTGCTGGTTCTATTCCGGTTGTTTTATTATCTTATCCCGTGGCTGATCGGGCTGATCCTGTCTGCTTTTGAGCTTGGCAATACGGCCAAACGCGCAGTGGATAATCTGGATGGCGGTTCCGAGGTTCCTTTGAATGTTTGGCAGCGGTTGTGGCGCTGGCCTGGACAATTCCGTTTCTTAAGCGATCTTGGCGTATGGGCGCTTGGCAAACTCGTTCTGATCAGCGGTTTGGTACTTCTGATTTCGGCTGCTACACCCGGACTGCTGTACCGAATCAAGATGATGGAAGAGATCTTATCCATGCCGATCATGCGCATCTCCCATTTGTTGTCGGTTATGATCGGGTTTATGCTGATTGTCCTTTCGCGCGGCATTTCCTTACGGATTCACCGGGCCTATGTGATAACAGGCATTTTGCTGCTTGCGGGCGCTATTTTTACATTTGCGAAGGCGTTTGACTTTGAGGAAGCGATCTTTCTTTTGATCGTCGGCCTTGCGCTGTGGATGTCGCGCTCACGCTTTTACCGGAAAGGGGCGGCGCTGGAAATTCGCAGCTACCTGGCTTGGTATGGGTTATCGGCGGCTATCGCTTTCTTGTATTTCTGGATCGGAAGCCATGTTCATCACGGCTGGTTCAAACATCTGCCGACGGCAGATCACATTCATGGAATGTTTGGATGGAGACGATACGCAATCACGGCGCTGATCGGCCTTGCCGGGGCGTGGCTGCTGCTGACCATGATGATCCTGCTCCGTCCCAACCGGAAAGTGGCCGCGGCCGCAGGGCCGGAAGATCTTGGGAAGCTGCGGGTTTTCCTAAACAGCAATAAAGGAAATTTGCTGACCCATATGCTGTTTACAGGGGATAAAAGCTTTTTCTGGGCTCAGGAAGGCCGGGTGCTTATTCCTTACGCCAGGGCTAGGGATAAGCTGGTGGTGCTGGGCGATCCGCTTGGTGCGTTAGAGCTTGTGCCGGACGCGATTGCGGAATTTCAACAGTATGCCGATCAATATGCGATGGCGGTCGTGTTTTATCAGGCGACGCCAGAGTTTCTGCCCATCTATCATGAATACGGCTACCGATTCTTCAAACTGGGTGAAGAGGCCCTGGTTCATCTGGATCAATTCACCCTTTCCGGCAAAAAAGCGGCGGATTTGCGCAGCGTGCGCAACCGGTTCGAGCGAGAAGGTTATCTGTTTGAAGTGGTATCCCCGCCGTTTGGCGATGAGCTTCTGAAGGAACTGCGCATCGTGTCGGATGACTGGATCAGAGGCAGAAGGGAAAAAGGGTTTTCGCTTGGCTGGTTTGATCCGGACTATTTGAAGCAGGCACCCATTGCGCTGCTGAAGAATCCGGCTGGAGCCGTTCTGGCTTTTGCTACGCTTGCACCCGGATATGACGAGGGGCGCACGATGTCCATCGACTTGATGAGGCATCGGAACGGCACGCCGAACGGCACGATGGATTATCTGTTCATCAAACTGCTGGAATGGTGCAAAGAGCAGGGATATGGAATCTTTAATCTCGGCAATGCGCCGCTATCCAGCGTCGGCAAAAGCAAAAGCGCTCTGCGCGAGGAAAAGCTTGCCTCACTGGTATTTCAGTATGGCGGCCATTGGTACGGATTCAAAGGTTTGCGCCGGTATAAGGACAAATTTATGCCGGAATGGGAACCGCGTTTCCTGGCTTATCCCGCTTGGGTTTCGCTGCCTGTGCTCACCGTGGATTTGGTTCGGCTGGTTTCCAGAAAGGTAAGGGAAAGATGAAGTTAAATTTTGATGCAGGATTTAGTCACCTGGTTAAAATACAAGCAAAAGGCCGTTTCTTTTCATCCTTGTTCGGGATGGGAAAAACGGCTTTTAGCGTTTTTAAGATATAAGACTTCCATGCCGCTTCGCGGCACCACTGATGGATGAAAATTTTGTCCATACTGTTACTATGGCTGGCGAAGGTAGGTCGTACTTTCTTGGTGTCTCGAACCCGTATATAAGACGGACCACAACGACCCGGTGCATCGCAGATTGTTGCTCCTTCGGGAAGCACGCAGGGCGGAATAACCCTTTTTGGTAGTTGCACCAGCCTTAAAATCACCCAGTCGTAAGGAGAAGTACGTATGGAAGTGTTAATCGAACGTTGCTGCGGTCTGGATGTTCACAAGAAGAGCATCACCGCCTGCATTATCACCCCTCAAGGAAAGGAGATTCGAACATTTGCTACAATGACCCGAAACCTGATTGAATTGGTAGACTGGGTCAAACAACACCGTTGCACCCATGTCGCGATGGAAAGCACCGGAGACTACTGGAAACCGATATATAACCTGTTGGAATTGGAAGAACTCAAGCCCATGGTCGTGAATGCGCAACATATTAAATCTGTCCCTGGACGTAAAACGGATGTCAAGGATGCTGAATGGATTGCCAAGCTGCTGCGGCATGGTTTGGTGCAAGGAAGCTATATTCCGGACCGAGATCAAAGGGAACTGCGAGAGGTGATTCGTTACCGGCGAAGCATTATTGAAGAACGAACGCGTGAAGCGAATCGGCTTCAAAAGGTGCTCGAAGGCGGCAACATCAAGCTATCCTCAGTCGCTTCCAACGTACTCGGGGTTTCCGGACGAAACATGTTGGAAGCCATAATTAACGGTGAAACCGATGTTTCTGTCTTGGCCGATTTCGCCCAAAAGAAACTAAAGCTGAAGAAAGAACAGTTGAAACTGGCGCTGGAAGGGCGACTTGGCCCTCATCAACTGCTCATGATCGAGAAGCAGCTCGCCCATATCGATTATCTGAACGAATTGATCACCGAATTGGATACAGAGATCGATAAACGTATGGCCCCTTTTGCTGAGGACCTGAAGTTATTGGATTCGATCCCCGGTGTCGGTAAACGAACTGCCGAACAAATCTTGGCAGAGATCGGTACGGACATGTCGCGGTTTCCAACCCCTGGCCATTTATGTTCCTGGGCAGGGATGACTCCAGGTCACGATGAAAGCGCGGGGAAGAAAAGGTCAGCCAAAACACGAAAAGGAAACAAAAAACTGCGAAGTGCCCTAACTGAGGCGGCGCGGGCGGTGACACGTAAAAAAATTCGTACCTGGCAGCCCAGTATCATCGTATTGCTGCACGACGCGGAAAAAATAGAGCCGCAGTCGCCGTAGGACATACCATTCTAACGATCGTACATATCTTGTTAACGCGAAAACAAGAATATGTGGAGCTTGGCTTTGATTACTTTGATAAGCGAAAGCGTGACATCTTGATTAACAACTCGATTAAGAGACTAGAGTCCCTTGGACTTACAGTCAGCATTCAAGAACAAACGGCTTAAGCGGTTCAAACCCATTTTTTAAAAAAGCAAGTTACTGGGGTTAGTTTCGTATTGCCAAAAACGGCTTTTCTAACGATACTACGAGCTGATAATTTTCAGGGCAGATAGTATAAACTTCGGGGATCTCATAAAGTTCCGGGGTCCCCGCAAAGTAATCGGAATAAGCTTCGAAGGGCACACGTCACTCAGTACTTTTGCTCCGCAAAAGCGCCCCTCTTTGAGGGGCGTCGGACTTCTTTTCGATACTTTTTGTGGGGTTATTTTAGCAATCATTTTGGGAGTTTAACACGGAAAATCATGCCCTTGGGCTGGTTATGCAGCGCTTGGATCGTGCCATGATGGCTCCCAGCGATCCACTGCGCGATGGACAGGCCGAGCCCCGAGCCGCCGCTTTCGCGCGAACGCGCCCGGTCTTCACGGTAGAAACGGTCGAATATGCGGGGCAGCGCTTCTTCGCTGATGCCAATGCCGGTATCCAGCTCAAGCTTGTTCTGGATAATTGTGAGCGGCGTCCGCAGCTCATGCGAAGCGTTTTCCACAAACTCCACCTGTTTGTCCCAGGATCGGATAATCGGCTTCATCATTTTGCGGGATAAAATATAACTTGCGGTAATGGATAACATGATGAATATGGTTGAGCATAAAATGATGATCCGCTTGAAATTACTGATCAAATTTTGCTCGGAGTCTACATTGACCATCAGTTGGATGTAGGATGGTCATTGTTCGGAAAAAGTATTTGCCGCCGATTTTTATATTGGAGATCACGCCGATCGTGGATGGATCGAACTCCAAATGGCTCAAATAATGATCGTAATAGATTAACCCGATTTGCTGGGGGTTCATGATTTTTCCGTTTTCCCACTGAATCGGGAGGACGCGGGGGTTATACATCAACCTGCCGCCTTTGCCGGGAAAGAAAACGCGTTTGCCCCCAAAAAGATCCCGGTCCGGAATCTCGCCGCTTGCAGCGCCTCTGGCGACGGTTTCGATCATCCTTTTGTACCCGTTCAAATCCGAATCGGTTTTCGCGTAGAGCGTAGCTTTGATTTGGCCGAAAATAATGGTGCCGAAGATGCCGAAGAGGATGGTGAAGGCAATCAGGGTATAGACCATAAACCGCAGCTGCTGGCTGCGGATCACCTTAAGCGATCATTTGAAAATTAGCTGACCAAAAAAACCTCTGAAATCAACGCTTTGAATTAAAAATAACCCATAGAAAATGAAACCCACGATTTGTAAAAACATAGAATCTTTTTCTGTTCAATCCCTTGTTTTCATGCAATATAGTTTAAATTTCATTTTCTAAAATAAGAAGATTAAAATCTCTTTTAAAAAGCATCCAACTTCTACAATTAAGTTGGTTTTCTTTTTAGTGATAAGATAATTAATACTATTCCTAGTATTCCTGAGATAACTGCTATTGTAATAGGTATGGTTCCTATTTCCATTAGAGCAGTCTTAAAAATACCATAATCTGAGTTCCACCCTACACCTTCTTTTACTAAAACTTGAGAGTAAATAGCTGCAGAAATTAAATCAGAACCATAGATAATGGCACTAAACAACAAAAGGGTCAAACCAACATATAATTTCTTCATTAGTCGTTACCTCCTAAATATTTAAAACTATTGGCTATTATTCCCATTTAATTTACAGTAATAGGTATGAAATATATTAATTGTTAATGCTAGTATACTAGTATTAAAAAAAGAAGGGAAGGATTAAACTGTACCCTATCGAGTAGACACTTTAAAAAAGTCTCTCGATAGGGTACTTTTGTCTATAACAAGAAGATGGGAAAGAGGAATGGTATGAGCAAGAAAATATTCACAGATAAAGAAATCAAGCTGTTATCTAACAATCCTTATGTGAAGTCCGTATCTTCAAAGGCAATTACGTATACGGATGCGTTTAAGCAATTGTTCATCTCAGAGAGCAACCAAGGCAAGCTGCCAAGAGAAATATTTGAAGAATGTGGTTTTGACGTAACCGTCATCGGGGTCCAAAGAGTCAAATCCTCAGGGAATAGATGGCGTGCGAGCTACCAGGAGAACGGAATCTTAGGTTTGCAGGATACAAGAAGCCAAGCATCAGGAAGACCTCTTAAACGGGAACTGACGCTGGAAGAGAAGTATGCCAGGTTGGAAGCTCAGAACAACTTGTTAAAAGCGGAGAACGAGTTGTTAAAAAAGATTCGTTTTGCAGAAAGGGGGCAGAGCGAGAAATAAGGCTGTCACCTAGCCAGAAATATATCCTTATTCATACGATCATCGAGAAATATCAGCTCCACCGTATGGTCAATTATTTATGTAAGGTGTCAGGTGTCTCCAGAAGTGGATATTACAGGTACTGGTCTTCTGAAGCAACGCAAAAGAGAAGCCAGAAGGAACAGCGAGATGAGCAGCTAAGAGAAGTAATCTTAAAAGCATTTCATTTCAAAAGACGAAAGAAAGGGGCCCGTTCCATCAAGATGACATTGGAGGGGCAGTTTAAGGTAATCTACAATTTGAAACGGATTAGGAGGATTATGAAGAAATACGACATTGTATGTCCCTTCAGAAAGGCCAATCCCTATAAACGGATGATGAAGGCTACCCAGGAGCACAGGGTCGTTCCTAATCTGCTGAACCGGGAGTTTAAGCAGAACATCCCAGGTAAGGTATTGCTGACTGATATCACCTATTTATTTTACGGATCAGGTAAAAAAGCTTACTTATCAACAATCAAAGACAGCTCAACCAATGAAATCTTGGCATATCATGTGTCAGATCGGATCACCATGGATCTTGCGACAGATACTCTCCTGAAACTTAAGAAAAATCGAAGGTTTAAGAGAGCCGATGGTGCCTTCATTCATTCTGATCAGGGATCTCATTATACACATCCGGATTTTCAAAAAATGGTTAAGAAAATGAAATTGAAACAATCCATGTCTAGGCGAGGAAACTGCTGGGATAACGCCCCTCAGGAATCCTTTTTTGGCCATTTTAAAGATCAGGCTTCCATTAAACCTTGTTTGACTTTGCACGAGTTAAAACAGGAGATTAAGGACTACATAACCTATTACAACCACTACAGGTATCAATGGAATTTAAAAAAGATGACCCCTGTTCAATACAGAGATCATCTTCTTCAATCTGCCTAGACTTTTTTTAAATGTCCTTTACATAGGGTACAGTTTAGATAATCTATGCTTTTTAATTTTTGTGGCAAAAAACCTGTATTAATGATCTTATCGTTATCAATGTTAGTCGCAATGATGTTTACATTCAGTACATCATCAGTTGTTAACGCTACGGCAAATGATGATACAAACAAACATCAAACAAAGGTGGAAACTTTCGTACCTGATAATCCCGAACAGTTTATTAAAGAACATGGTTGGGAAAAGCCAACACCCGATGCTAAATTAGTCGAAGTAACACGTGTAGTCGAAGTAACAAACTATAATGAAGAAAATAATTATATTGATGCAAACCCAGCTCTCGTTGGAAATGCAATTAGAAATGTAAAAAGTAAAAGTATAGGTCAACTTTGTGGTTCTACCGTACGAGCCAGAACTTCTGGTACAGGTAATGTTGATGGAGTTTTAAGTTTAATACAATCAACATCTGTTTCTAATACTTTTAGTGCTACTGTTGGAATAGAAAAAAGTATTGTTTCCGCAGCAGTTGGGTTTGACGTTAGTAAAACAATGACAAAAACAACAAGTTATGCAGTAAATACAAAAGGAAAAAACTATCAAATAGTAGCATATGATGATTATCAGGGTAAAAGTTTTGACGTTTATGATATTTTTGGATTCAAGGTGGGTAGCGGTACTGCTCTAGAACAAGTTGGTTTTTGTTATGCAGCATATGAAATCTAATAACAGCTGCTAAAGGTTAAGAGGTTGCTTTTAATGGCAACCTCTTTTATTGACTCTGCTGGGTCGGTTGGCAAAATGTCCTCATAAGAATCTTCAATAATTTTTGTGAGATCCTTAAGACCGAATTCTATCTCATAACCAATAATAGCACATTTTTTCCAATTGAAATTTGAAATTCAATTTATCGCAATAAAAATAGCCCTTTTTATAAGGGCTCAAGGAATTTTAAGTCTTATGAAGTGATTTTTATCCGGCCGCCTCCGTCTTGACGGCGTTTTGATGTTTGCGGTTTAGCGAAGGGAGCACGATCAGATAATAGGTGCTGACGATCAGCGTGCTCGCTGCCAGAATCCAGTAAAGCACAGTCACGGTGACCAGGGCAGGGAAAGTTATGGCGACAAACCCGAGTGCAAGCGCCTGACCGGCCGTGGCCAATGGTTCGATCCAACCGCTCACCCGGCCCATGCTTTGCGGGTCAACCAGCTCAGGCAGCCAGCCGCCGAGAACGACATTAATCGGTGCAAGAATGATGCCAAGCAGCACCATGGCGGCGTAGTACAGTTGAAGATGGTCAAAGCTGCCTGCCACAATTGTCAGAGCGGAGACCAGGAAAAGTCCTGTAATCAATACGCTTACTTTTCCGACCTTTTTGACCAGCGGCGCACTGAATGCACTCCCGACAAGATATCCGATGCCGAGAAATACCATGACCAGAGGGGTATGGACCTGATAGTGTTCGGGACTGAGCTTATATTTCATGGTGAACAACGGGAGAATCGAAAACACGCCATTTACAATACCGAAAAAGAAGTTGCCGAGTATGATCGCAAGCAGCAGCCTAGAGCGGAGGATATATTTTAACCCCGAGCTGAAATCGGCGATGATGTTTTTGATGTGCAGATCCCGCAGCTTAGCTTTTCCGTTCGGCTGGCGGACATGGGCCGGGAAGCGGCAAACCGCGAGCAGAATGCCTGAGATGATAAAGCTGGCCGTATCGATGATAATAGCTCCTTCGATGCCAAGGTAATAATAGGCGGCCGACCCCATGCTCATACCGAACAGCATAAAAATACCCATGATCGACATATTCAAGCTGGAAGCCTGAACATATTGCTCCGGCTTCATGATGCCTTGCAGCAGGCTTAATTCGGCAGGGGCAAAAAATTTCGACACGGCGCTCCGCACAAAAAGGATGGCGAAAGCGGCGACAATCCAGTCTTCATGTATAACCACAAGCAGCAAAACTGACAATCCGGCCCTGATCCAATCGCTATACACGGCGATACGTTTGCGGTCCAACCGATCTGCCAGCACGCCGATAAACAGGAATACTGCGAGTGTCGGAAGGGAATACATCATCTCCGCTACCGTTGCATAGGAAGGTTGGTTGCTGAAGCGGTCAATCAGGTAAAAAGCGAAGGCCATCGTGCCGACCATCGTCCCAAGCTGGGACGCGAAAGTGGCCAAAAACATTCTTACGAAAATGGTGTTGCGAAACAGTTCCATGCTGGGTAAACCTCATTTCTTTTGGATTTTGGAAAAGGCGAAGTTTAGCGAACTTCACTGCGATGCGTTCTAAAGAGCTTATGCCGGATCCATGGTCACGTTCCCGATATTCGTTCGTGGCGTTGATTTAAGTGTATATAAACATGTTTTTTCAGAAAAACGTCGCTGGAATGATTTTGAAGTCGGTCTCCGGACCGAGGGTGAGGGTGAGGGGCTCCGCAGAAAGGCTTAATGCATAAATAAACAAGCCGCAGCATACGGCGCTGCGGCTTGTTAAGCGTAATCAAAAGTGGTTTGCGGTTTAGGTTATGCCAAAAATGCAGGAATAACTTTAAAGCACATTAATTGACGATGGTATTTTTCCTTTCGAGCGGAATTTTTGCTTATTTGGGAGCATAACGCTGCCTAAGCTGATCGGCCATCGCCTCAACCTCCCGCGTGCCCGGGAGCGTTAGTTTGGCAGCCGAAGCGGCAATTCCCTCGGCTGTTTGCCGGCTGCGGATGACGTTTTTGACCGCTTCGGCGAAGCTCGCGGCAGCATGGGGACCGACTCCAGCCAGCTCGGCAAGGGAGGCGGTGCTGCTGCTTTCCACCTGCGGGAAGTCGCCGGTCTCCGCCCCTTTGCCTGCCCGGTCGTAAAATTCCCGAACGAGCCCGGCCCGCTCTTGCCCCGAGCCATCCGCGATGACAAAGGCCTGCACGACGAAGGCATTCGCCTGCCGTCGCTGCGCGATTCCGCAAAATTTCCGCCCGCCGATGCTCAGGTCGAAATCCCCGGGGCAATATGCGCCGGCGATTTCCCCTTTGTCGACCGAAACGCCTGTGTGGGCCAGCGCTGCGCGGATCAGGTCGTACATCCGCTCAAAGTCGCCGCGGAAACGCTCGTCGCCCGCCCCTTGCTTGGGCAGGATGAGCGACAGGTTTACGACGCCAAGGTCAAGCGGTACGGCGGCGCCTCCGGAATTGCGGATAGCGGTTTTGTACCCTAACGATTCCAGCCAGGCACAGGCTTTGGCCGCTCCCGGCAGACGGCTGTCGCGCAGCCCGATGATAAAGGAGCGGGGATGCCGCCAAATATGGCATAGAGGAGGTCCGCCTTTGCCGGTTTCTTTGCACAGCAGTTCGTCGAGCGCGAACGGATACAGCGCATCTTGCTGCGGATCAGGGTTCATCCGGTCCAGTATAAGCATGGAGCTGAATTCGTCGTTGATGATATCGGACATAGGGATCACTTCCTTTCGCAAGCGAGTTTTTTGGGGTCCCCGCAAAGTATTTGGAATAAGCATCGAGCATGGGCTCCACTTTGTGGGGTATTGCTTTAAGCAGGAATAACGAATTGGATAATGTACTGATGGGCGACATTTTCGTAGCCAATGGACTGATATAGCCGAATGGCGGCCTCATTTTCTTCAAAGACATTCAGATAAACATTAGGCGAAACGGCTGCTCCTGCTCGGGTCAGCTCTGCGCAAACCATTTTTCCTAAACCCTGTCTTCTAAATGCCGCATCTGTTCCAATATTCCCAAGTTCCACATAATCTTCGCTATAAATGTGATAGCCTCCTACAGCGATCAAACCTTCCTTTCCCGCCACGCCGAAGAAGGGATGATCCAGTTCTTCCTTGGTAAAGGCCATGGTCCCGAGTTTTTTCATCATGGATTCAATCTGCCCAAAGTCAGCTGGCCCCAAGCGCAGCACACGCGGATCCGCCGAAGGCAGCATCTGATGATGTATATGCTTCATGAGAAGCAATTTTTCCGGAGGTGTGGAAAATGCAATCTGATCGCGAAGATCGGCCATGTCCTGTTCATGTACGATAAAGTTGCCAATGGCCTCAACGGGTAAATCCAGCTGTTCTTTCATAAAAGCCAGCACGGCCCGGAAATCAAACGATTTTTGTGCGGGAAAAACGGAAAAAGCGTGAAACGGAAGTCCTGTCAGGAAGGCTAAAACGCCAAGCAGCTCTCCTTGTTCCGTGAACTGCCCGTAATGCACTGTATTTTGCTTGCGTGATGTCAGGTACGAAAAATACAGAAAATGCCTTTCCCGATCGAGCGATGCGAGGATGGCATCAAGCTCTCCCGGCGTTAATTTGCGAATCATGGTTCTGCTCCTATCCTTGTGTGTCTATTTATATTTCCTATTCGACATGGAGCTATAAATATCCTTGGTATGCTTCTGCCGATTATCGCCAGATGAAAAGAGATGCTCGCTGTTCCTGGCCCCTTGTTAAATAAATAAGTATTGAATCGAGTAAATATATGGGATACAATATATAGAGACCGATCGGTCGGTCGTATTAAAATGAAAGGTCTGTTCGTTATGAAAAAAAGTAAAGAGGAAGCTGAACAAACCAAACAAGAAATCGTCGATGCGGCCAAGGGACTGTTTGCGGTGAAAGGTTACGCGGCAACATCCATGAATGATATCTGTACCGCCGCCGGCTGCAGCAGAGGTGGACTTTACCACCATTTTGAGAGCAAGGAGGACTTGTTTATTTACCTGGCGGATCAGGCCTTTACCGGGTCTTGGAAGAACTGGGACGAGGAGATCGATGATGCGATGACGGCAACGGAGCAACTGTACGCCTATGCCGACTATTTTGTTGATACGCTCCAAAAGCCCCTTAACAAAGCAGGAGAAGAGTTTCTGAGCCGGGTCGGTCCGAATTCCGAAGCCGGACAGCGGTTTCTCGGCATTTTGACGACCTATATGCAGCGCTTCGAAAGACTCGTGCAAAATGGCCTTGACCGCGGCGAGTGGAAGGGTGACAACGTGCAGGAGCTGGCCATGATGATCCTCGGCTACTATTCCGGTCTCAGCGACAGTATCCAGTTGATGGGTAAAGGAGACGCCAAACGGTTTTACCGCAAAGCAACGAAGCTTTTACTCGAAGGGATTCAAAAAAAAACGATTTCCCTAAGGGGGCGATGAATCATGAATAGTCCATTTACATCCGGGTCCGATCAAAATATCAAGTTTACCGTTGTTATTCCAGCCCGAAACGAGGAGAAGTACATCGGCCGCTGCCTTGATTCGATTGCTGCAGCTGCCAAACCTTATCCGGGACAGGTCGAAGTGATCGTCATGATCAACCGCTGTACGGACCGGACGGCTGAAATTGCCGAGTTATACGGCGCTGTCACGATACCAATCGAAAGCAAAAATTTGTCCCAAATTCGTAACGCCGGCATACACGCCGCTCGGGGCGAGATCATCGTCACGATTGACGCTGATAGCTGGGTGACGGACAACATGCTGACGGAAATCGAACGGCTGCTGCAGACAGGCAAATATATCGGGGGTGGCGTCCGCTCGGCTTTTGAACGAAATTCCCTCGGCATCGCCATGTCGGCGCTTGTGCTGATCGTTCCGCTCCTTTTCAAATACGGACTGTTAACCGTAGGCCTCTTCTGGGGCTACAAAAAGGATTTTGAAGCGATAGGCGGTTTTAACGAACAGATGCTGATGGCGGAAGATATCGAGTTTGCCAGCCGCCTGAACAAATGGGGGAAGCGGAACGGGAAAAAATACGGTACCGTGACGAAAGCAGTAATGACAACTTCATGCCGCAAGTTCGACCAGTACGGGGATTGGGGTCTAGTCAAAAATCCGAGGATCGTCCGCGCGTATCTGAAGGGCAATGACCGCGAATATGCGGATCAGGTCTATTACGAAGTCGAAAAATAAATGAGCAGCATACGAAGTGTAAGATAAAAAAACCGGGACAACCTCATTCTAAGGCTCCCGGTTTTGCGTTTTTTAATGACCTCCAAGCAGCTTGCTGACAAATACCTTCATGTCTTCGCCCGTACGGTTCAACTGCTCGATAACCTCCATAAATTCGCCAACCAGTTCTGCTTGCTCCTGGGAGGATGTAGCGATCTGGGAGAAATCCGATTCCATTTGCCGAATCGAATTTTGGACGCTTCCCAGCGTTTCGGAAATTTGCGCCGTCGCCCGTTTCGTATCTTCGGACAGCTTGCGAACTTCCTTGGCGACGACATTAAACCCGGCCCCCAGTTGGCCGGCCCGTGCGGCCTCGATCGAGGCGTTCAGGCCCAAAATATTGGTCTGGTTAGAGATGTTGCCGATTAAATCGATTGTTTTATTGATGTTCGCGGATTCCTGAACCGCATTTTTGGAGTTGTCCAAAATATGCTCGCTGGTAGCGGAGAGTTCTTCGGAATGTGCGGCTACATTTTGGACCATATCGACAAGACGGCTGGAAATCCCCTCAATTTGCCCCATGTAATCTTCAAGCCGTTCCTGGTTCTCGTAGCTTTGCGCCATGGCCAGAGCCCCCACGATTACCCCTTGGTCATCGCGAACGGGAATGGCGGTTGCCAATATGCGTTTTCCGTAAATTTCCGCCGGAAGCTGTGTTGACGAGTGCTGCCCGGCAAGAGCTGTTCTCAGATTTTGATCTTCTTGTGGAATGGGGTCGCCCGCTTTGAGTCCGAAATCAATCGTATCCGAAGGCTCATAAAGCAAAAATGTTTCCAGGTCTGTTACCCCAATCATCATTTCTCCACCTATGATCTGTTTAATATACGGCACCGCGGCGATGATTGCATCCAGAATATTCATCGTTCTCCACCTGACTCTCAATAAATTGGCAAAAATAAAATTGTGCCTGATTAGTCCTTGCGTTATCTATTATATCGTCATTTTTTAGCACAATTGTGAGAAGGGGCGCTTCCACAATGAAAAATGGATGGAGATCAAGATTATGTAATTTGATCTTTATAAGGCGGAATATGATATATTTAAGGTAGATAAATCAAAATTCCAATAATTGAAAATTAGACAAAGGCAGGTGGATTTCTTGACATCACGTAAATCGATCAATTGGGCTGCGCTGCTGTTTCTGGGCTGCTTTTGCCTGATTACGCTCACGGACAGCTATGTGGCACGGAAGGCGCCATTTGCTTCCGACCAGCGGGTGTTAAGTTATGCATTATTGATTGATTATGTACTTGTGATTCCTTTGATGTACTGGCTTTTGATTGTCCGAAAAAAAGGGGGCGGCGTGCTAAAGGCGCTTCAGATCATTCTGCCATGTGCCGTACTGGCCTGGTTTGCGCTGCCCGCATCTGGACGGGAACTTCTGACCGACGCCTCCCTGCCGCTGAAGCTTCTAATTGCCGCCTTCGAAGCACTGGTTATTTTCATAGAGGTCAAAATTGCGTATGGACTGGTCAAACGGTATCGGGAGGTTCGCCTGATGGAGAGCAGTACGGCGGAAGCGCTGCGGATCAGCGTCACTAAAGGGCGGAATAAGCCGTCGGTGCTGGCTTCCTTGATTGTGAACGATCTATTGATGGTGTATTATTTGTTTTTCTCCTGGAAAAGGAAAGGCGTTCCATCGCAGCTTGGCGTCCTTTCGTTTACCTATCACCGCAAGAGCGGACAAATTCTGTTGGCTGCGGTATTTACGCATATTATCGTTATTGAGGCTTTTGCCATGCATCTGCTGGTGGCGAATTGGTCGGCAATAGCCGCGTGGATTTTAACCGGGGCGGATATTTGGTTGTTGTCGCACCTTTGGGCAGATAGCCGGGCATCGGCGCTTCAGCCGCTGGAAGTACGGGAAAATCAGCTGCGCATACGCTACGGCATGCGGATTCAGGCCGACATTCCATACGACTGCATCGCTCGGGTAGACACTGCGCTGGAGTTTCACCCGGATAAGGCAGAAAGCAAGCATGCCGTGCTCCCGGTCGTAACGCCTAATGTCCGGATCAAACTTTCGAAGCAGATGGAGGTGCAATCGCTGCTGTTTTTGCCGCGGAAGGTAGACACCATCTTCCTGGCGGTGGATGAGCGGGAAGACTTTGCGGGAATTTTGCGAGAAAAATGCAATTTTTAACCATGAGTGAAATATAATATAGGACAGACCATCTCAGGTCAGCATGAACCGCCCGGCTGCGCCGGAAAGATTGTAACCATGACATATAAGTGCGTGTTCAAAAAGGCCGGTTTTCAGCACCGAGAAGATTGGATGAAGCTAGGGACGAAAGGAGCGGAGCGTACGTAGTGGGTACGTGAGCACCGGAAGGCCCGGCTGAATTCAAGATTCGATGCCGAGTCCACTTCCTGATTTACTTCGTGATCAAAAGCGGACTTTTTGAACAACCTCTATAACATAATTTGGCGCTTCCGGGCCATACTAAGGAAACAGCTGGGATGCTGCGAAAATACAGGATGAGGATGGGATACAAGATGTACTTCGGCAAAAAAGCGGTTGAGGAAATTCCCGAGGCGGATACGGCGATTTGGAGCTGCACCAATGATGGCTGCAATGGTTGGATGAGGGATAATTTTGCTTTTGAGCAGGTGCCTGTATGTGCCCACTGCAATTCGCCCATGGTTAGCAGTACGAAAATGTTGCCCTTGGTCGTCAACGATCATCCTATTAAAATGCTCAAGAAGGGCACCTTGATATAGGTGCACGCCATCATATGAAAAGGAAACAGGGTCTTTCATCGAGAAGACCCTGTTTCTCTTTGACCGCCGGGATTGGCGGTGGCAATTTAAATTGTGACTTTGCTGAAAGCTTTTTCGGCAGGAATGTATTCATATCCTAAATCGCGGGCTACCGCTTCATAGGTGACAAAGCCGTTGACCACGTTGGCACCGCTGCGGATGGCCGGATTGGCGGCCAAAAGCTGCTGCAGCTCGGTATCCGCAAGTTTGAGGGCGAACGGCATCGTGGCATTGGTAAGCGCGAGCGTTGATGTACGCGGTACGGCCCCTGGCATATTCGCGACGGCATAATGAACGACGCCGTGTTTGACATAAGTCGGATTGTCATGCGTGGTAATATGGTCGATCGTTTCGACTACGCCGCCTTGGTCAATGGCCACGTCAACGATGACAGAGCCGGGTTTCATCGTTTTCACCATGTTTTCCGTCACCAAACGCGGAGCTTTGGCTCCAGGAATTAACACGCAGCAGATCAAGAGATCCGTTTCGGCGACAGCCTTGGCGATATTAGCCGGGCTGGAAACCAGCGTGCTGATCTGATTTCCGAAAATTTCGTCGAGCTGGCGCAGACGGGGGATGCTGAGATCCAGCAGTGTTACATCGGCACCGAGACCCGCGGCGATTTTGGCGGCATTCATTCCGACGATGCCTCCGCCGATAATGGTTACCTTCCCCCGGGACACGCCGGGAACGCCGGAAAGCAAAATCCCTTTGCCGCCATGCGGACGTTCCAGAAGCTGGGCCCCGATCTGCGCGGCCATGCGTCCCGCCACTTCGCTCATCGGCGTAAGCAGCGGCAGCGTACCGTTTACATTTACCGTTTCATATGCGATGGCATGTACCCCGGAAGATACCAAGGCCTTTGCGAGCTCCGGTTCCGCCGCAAGATGCAGATACGTAAAGAGAATGAGGCCTTTGCGGAAATAACCGTATTCGCTAGGCAGCGGCTCTTTGACTTTCATGATCATGTCAGCCTGTGCCCATACTTCTTTGGCTTCCGCCATGATGATCGCTCCAGCTTCTTTATATTCCTCGTCGGTGAATCCGCTTCCAGCTCCGGCGCTTTGTTCTACGAGCACCTTATGCCCATGCTGGATGAATTCGATGACGCCTGCAGGAGTAACAGCTACACGATTTTCGTTATTTTTAATTTCTTTAGGAATTCCGATGTTCATAACAGATCTACTCCCCATTCATTAAGTTTGCCTGAGCGACAACTTTTCAACATATATAAAAATTTTACAATTGATTGTTATACGTTGCATCATACGTCTTGTCAATGCAATAAATCACATGACCGTACATTATGTTCAGTAGGCATGCCATGGCCGTATTGAAAATAGGCCGGCAACCTTCTATAATGTCACCATCAAACCAGAGGGAGGTGACTGGCTCTTGGACGGATTTACGCTTTATATCAGGGATATGCTGAAGCGTCCCGTATTTCAGGGAGCACAACTGATTGCAGGCGCTGGCGGCATCGGGCGCAAGGTCGGATGGGTTCACATATTGGAGATTGCGAATGTAGCCCCGTTCGTCACCCAAAACGATCTTATTCTCACGACCGGCTTGTGGCTGCGCCATTATGAGCAGGAACATCTGTCCTATATGCAGCAGCTTATTCGCCAGGAAGCGGCAGGACTATGCGTCGAGCTTGGCACGAGCATTGAAAATATCCCCAGCGAAATTATTGAGCTTGCGGATGCATCCGATTTCCCCTTGATCGTATTTGAGCAGCCTGTCCGTTTCGTTGAAATTACCCAAGACATTCATGGTCTGCTCATCAACCAGCAGCATCAGATGCTGAAAGATTTGGAGGCCTTTTCCCGCAAACTTCAGCAAATTACCCTTCAAAGCACCGACGTCAACGCCATCCTCCATGTATTATATGAATATACCGGACAACAAGTTGTGTACCATTCTACCGTAGATACGAACAGATTTATGCCCCGTCATCTCTCCCAAGCCGATACAGAAGAAATTACGGCCTTGTACCGGCGCAAGGTGGAAGGAAGCGAAGCAGCCCAGCAGAAGGCAAGCTTATTCGCACTTCCGGAGGAACGTCGGCTGCTCTCGCATCCCGTCATTTGCCTCGGACAGACGCTGGCGCATGTCGGAGTGGTGATCCCCGGCAAGCAGGAGCAGGACCGGATTACGCTGCTGCTGGATTACACGGCCAAGTCGCTGGCGTCTCTTTTACTTAGGATGCTGTTTTTGGAAGAAAAAATGCTCCGCGATCAAAATCAGCTGATCCAGGATATTTTGAATCATCAGATTGAGGATGAAGAAGAAGCGCGGGTCGGCATGGGGCTGCGTCCGCCAAAGCAAGCGGAGATATGGTTTGCTGGCGGAATTATGGAGCCGGAATTCAGTTTGGGGGAGGAACCCGACCGGGATAAGCTGGAATCGGCTCAGCAGGACCTGCTGGTCAGACTTCGTGCGCTTTTGAAAAAACATGCCCTGCATAATCTGCTGATGCAAAAGGGGAGCCGGATTTATATATTGTGCGCGCGGGATAAATTCTCCAAGGAAGAGACGCCGGTCTCCCTACAACAAACGATTCGCAAAATCACGGAACGTTTGCAGCAGCCGGCCTCCGGAACGCCTTCGTTCCAGCTGCATGTTGGTTTTGGCCTCATACGCACCCGGATGACGGAAATGCATCGCAGCTTCAAGGAAGCCGAGCAGGTGCTGGAGGTGATGCGTTCCGCCTCAGAGATACGGGAGGGGCTTTTTTATGACCGGATCGGAGTATACCGTCTTCTGAAGGCGGTTCCGGCGGAAGCGCTGGAATCATTTGTGCAGGATCAGCTCGGAGCCTTGATGGCATATGATCAGGAGCATCATCTTCATCTGCTGCCGACGCTCGATATGTATTTGAAATGTATGGGTTCGAAAAATGATACGGCCAAAGCGCTGTTTATCCACCGGCAGACGCTTTATAACCGGCTTGACAAGCTTGCGGAGATCTTAGGAGAGGATTATTTGGAGCCAAGCCGGCGCGTCTGCCTGGAAATGGCTTTGCTTGCGCTGCCGCTTATCACTTGAATTCAAAATTCGGATGTTTGACGAAAATAACAGCTTGAAGCAAAAGGATGAATCAAGGAATGAAAAAAGTCGGACTTGTTATGAGAAAAATTCAATTTAGCGAAAACCAGGGCCCGCGCGTATTTGCGGACCGATTGAAGGCGATCGGGGAGGAGCTCGGAATCGATATCGTGTTTATTTCCCCGGAGCGCCATGTCAGCGGATACGACTGGGTGCCGGGTTATGAACATGAAAAAGGCGACCTGGTCAACTACGACATCGTGCTCGATCAGATTAATCAAAATCGCATTGAACATGTTATCTATACGGTATCAGGTTTTACCTATCTCAAGATGTTCGTTGAGAAAAGCGTGCTATTCCCGCACAGCTTCCCTGATCCTGCATTGACGGGGTACGAAATGATGAAGCCTTTTTATCAAATGGTGGATAAAGCAATCGTGCAGACGGAGTTTCTGAAAGAGGAATTTGCCCGGAATTTCGGCGTCACCGATGTTGATGTCATTCCGATTGGATTCAGCGAAAGCTTGGCGCACAAGCATTTTGATCCGGCGCAAATTGTAGAGAACCGCATTCTGTGGATCGGGCGGGATGAGGAAAACCGCCGGCCGGATCTGGTGCTGGAGTATGCGAAGCGAAATCCGGACAAGGAGGTATTTATGGTTTTCGGCGGCGAGCGCTACCGGGAAAGCATGAAGAAATACGATATCCCGGATAATGTACGCCTGCAGTTTGCCTTAAGCCAAGATGAGGTATTCGCGCTGATGAATTCGGCGAAGGTGTACTGGAACTGCTCCCGCTTTGATACGTTTGCCATGCCGCTTACCGAGGCGCTTGCAATGGGTAAGATCGTGGTCAAGCCGGAGCATCCTTGCTACCGCCATAT
This sequence comes from Paenibacillus azoreducens, assembly GCF_021654775.1. Classification (NCBI taxonomy): domain Bacteria; kingdom Bacillati; phylum Bacillota; class Bacilli; order Caryophanales; family Paenibacillaceae; genus Paenibacillus; species Paenibacillus azoreducens. Next base: position 260,763 of record NZ_AP025343.1, read on the forward strand.
CAATGCGCGCCATTCCTTTTCAGGCAATGAGGAAAACTCGTTCGAACTGGTGAACATGGCTGCCGCGCTGCCGCAATCGCATTCCATGGATAATCGCTATTATGCGTTTGACCAATTTTCAAGCCGGGTGATGAAAGAAGGATACCGAGATTTTTTTGATAAGTGGCTCAGAGATTGACGGAAGCCGCCTTAATCAGCGAATATGTATGTATATACATAAAGCATAAGGTTTGAAAAATGAACCTAATCTGATGCGCAAAAGGTGTGTTCATCGATGGCCTTTTTTCACAAATATGTTCGGAGATACGGAAAGCTGTTTTGCGTAGCCGTGTTATTTTTGACGCTGGAGGCCTTTTGCGACTTGCTGCAGCCAACGATTATGTCGAAGGTGATTGATGAAGGCGTCGCCGCAGGGAGCATGAACAAAGTGTTTACGCTGGGCGGGCTGATGCTGCTCGTGACGGGAATCGGCGCTTTGTCGGCTTCGGTCCGCAACATCATTTCCAGCCATGTCTCGCAGCGGTTCGGGGCGGAGCTCAGATCCGATCTGTTCCGCCAAATTCAGTCGCTTTCGTTTGAAAATATAGACCGCTTTGACCGGGCGTCGCTGGTGACGCGTCTGACGAATGATGTTACGCAGGTGCAAAACTTCGTAAACGGTCTGATGCGTTTTTTCGTCAAAGCCCCTTTGTTGGGGATCGGCGCGTTGATTATGGCGCTCAGGCTCGATATTCATTTATCCGTGGTGCTGGCCATCGTCGTGCCGATTGTGGCTGTCCTCATCATCATGAATATGAAAATCAGCTTTCCTTTTTTTATCCGCGTCCAGCGGGCGCTTGACCGGGTGAATGGAGTGATGAGGGAGTATTTATCCGGTGTGCGTGTCGTCAAGGCGTTCAACCGGTTTGATTATGAAGTGGATAAATTCCAATCCGCCAATGATGAGCTGTCCGAGCGTTCCTCCGCTTCCATGCGCGTCATGTCGGTGTTTGGTCCGGGCATCTCTTTGGTTGTCAACTTCGGCATCATCGCCGTGCTGTGGCTCGGCGGCCTTCGGGTTGACCATGGGCAGATGCAGGTCGGAAGCATTATTGCGTTTATTAACTATATGACGCAAATTTTGTTTTCGCTCATGATGATTTCGAACGTGTTTAACATGTTCGTCCGCGCCCGGGCTTCTGCGGGTCGGATTGGCGAGGTCATGGCGGCAGAGTGCGGGATGCCGGGGGATAAAAACGATGTCCCATCAGGCCAACAGGAGCGGGGCCGGATCGATTTCGAGCATGTCAGTTTCGCCTATGCGGGTTCCTCGGGAGACCCGGTCATCCGCGATTTTTCATTGACCTGCCTGCCTGGGCAAACCATCGGGATCATCGGTTCGACGGGTTCGGGAAAAACCTCGCTTGTTCACCTGATCCCAAGATTCTATGATGCCACTTCCGGTACGGTCAGAGTGAACGGAATGGATGTGCAGCAGATGGATCCGAAGAAACTGCGGGAATCGATTGCGATCGTTCCGCAGAAAATCATGCTGTTTACGGGAACGGTGGAAGATAATCTGCGCTGGGGCAAAGAGGATGCAAGCGACGAGGAGCTGAAGCAGGCCGCTCGGATGGCGGAAGCGCATGATTTTATTATGGCTTCTCCGGAAGGTTATCGCAGCCGGATCGGCCAGGGGGGAGTCAACTTTTCCGGCGGCCAGAAACAGCGGCTTTCCATCGCCCGGGCGCTGGTTAGAAAACCTGAAATCCTCATTTTGGACGATTGTACCAGCGCGGTAGACGTAGCGACAGAGAGCAGGATCAAACAGGCGTTAAGAACGTACGCCAAGGGTTTGACCTGTATTTTGATCGCGCAGCGCATCACTTCGGTGATGGATGCCGACCGGATTGTCGTCATGGACCGGGGGGAAATAGCCGGCAGCGGCACGCATGATGAACTGATGCAAAATTGCCGGGTGTACCAGGAGATTTACATGTCCCAAATGGGAAAGGAGATGTTGCCTAATGCCGCAGAATAATCAGGCGCGTGATCAGCAGCAGACTCCTGTGCCGCAGGGGGGAGGCGCTCCCGGAGGAGGACCGGCGCCGATGCGGGGGATGGCGGCAAGCCGCGGTACCGGTGCAAAACCCAAAAATTTTGGCGGCACCCTCCGGCGTTTATGGGGATATATCGGCAGGGAGCGTAAGCTCTTATCGCTTATTTTCTTGTTTATTTTGCTGGATGCCGCCGTCACGCTGCTTGGCCCGTATCTGATCGGCAGATCCATCGATACGATGACGCCGCGCATCGGCAGCGTGAATTTCGGCCTGCTGCAGCTGCTCATCCTTGTGCTTGGAGCGGCATACGTAACCGATGCAGTGCTGACGTTCCTGCAGGGTTGGCTTATGGCTGGCGTTTCCCAGCGGATTGTGGCTTCCTTGCGCCGGGCGCTGTTCGGGAAGCTGCAAAAGCTGCCGGTGGCTTATTTCGACGCCCGTTCCCACGGCGAGGTGATGAGCCGTCTTACGAACGACATCGATAATGTGAGCTCGACGATTTCCCAATCAACGGTTCAGCTGATGTCAGGCGCGATTACAATCGTGGGTTCGCTGGTGATGATGATTATTTTAAGCCCGATCCTTACGCTGGCAAGCCTGATCACCGTACCGATTTTGTTTCTGCTTACGCGCACCGTCACCCGAAAGACTAAAGTGCTGTTCAAGGAGCAGCAGGTACAGCTTGGTAAGCTGAACGGACATATTGAGGAGAGCATCTCCGGGATGGAAGTCGTCAAAGCGTTTAATCATGAAGACAAGGCGATAACCGATTTTGAAATGGTAAATGGAAAGCTGTTCGAGGTGGGATTAAAAGCACAGATCCGCTCGGGTTTCATGATGCCGATGATGAACGTGATCAACAATATCGGGTTTGCGGCCGTTGCTTTGGTAGGCGGGGCGCTTGCCGTCAAAAGTTTGATCACCGTCGGCGTTATTGCTAGCTTTATCAGTTATTCCCGTCAATTCGTCAGACCTTTGAACGACCTGGCCAATATTTATAACCTGCTTCAATCCGGGGTCGCCGGCGCTGAACGCGTATTTGAGGTGCTGGACGAAAAAGAGGAGCCGGAGGATTCCGACGGCGCGAAGGTTTTGGATCAGATCCAAGGCGAGGTTGTATTCGATCAGGTCAGCTTCGGGTACCGACCGGAAGTACCGATATTGAAAAATATCAGCTTTACCGCGAAGCCGGGCAGCAGCACGGCGTTGGTCGGCCCGACAGGGGCCGGCAAAACGACGATCGTAAACCTGCTTACGCGCTTCTACGATGTCACTGCCGGTTCGGTCCGGATCGATGGAAAGGACATCCGGGATTATACCCGGGACAGCCTCCGGCGCAGCTTCGGTTTTGTTTTGCAGGATACCTATTTATTCTCGGGAACCATTAAGGAAAATATTAAATACGGCAAACCGGACGCGGGCGACGAAGAGGTCCGGATGGCTGCGGCCATGGCCAATGCGGACGTGTTTATCCGGCGTCTGCCTGAAGGATACGAAACGGTCCTATCCGAGAACGGCGGCAACTTGAGCCAAGGGCAGCGCCAGCTGCTGGCGATCGCCCGCGTCATGCTTGCAAAGCCGTCCATTCTGATTCTCGACGAGGCGACAAGCAGCATCGATACCCGTACGGAGCTGCATATCCAGGATGCGCTGCTGCATATGATGCAGGGCCGGACGACGTTTATTATCGCGCATCGTCTGAACACGATCCGGGATGCCGACACGATCATGGTCATCGACCATGGGGAAATTATCGAGCAGGGAAATCATGAACAGCTTATGGCTCAGAAGGGGTTTTATGCTGAAATGTTCGAGAGCCAATTCAAAAATTTGGACCCCGCGACGGATGCTGCGAATGGAGAATGAAGGGCCAAGACGCCTGATTTCAGCAGGTGCCTTCAGATTGTCGAGAAACCCTGTCCTTTTGGAGGCGTAGGGTTTTTCTCGCATTCCAATTTTTCTGAAATGCGCCTAACGAAACTGTGGAGCGTTATACCCATAAAAATAGTACCGATTTAAATTTAACGAAACTACAGATCGCTATTTGGACGAAATATAGCCGGATGGACTATTTTTGAGCTGAATAGCGTTTCCCGGTTTCGTTAAAAGTTTTAGAAGCTCATTTTTGCCTAAATAACGATTGTAGGTTTCGTTAGCCTATGAACCGGCTGATTGGTCCGGCCAATGGGAAGCATGACGATGCCCCGCCTTTCCTAGTCCTGCTCCTGATCAGAGTTTTGTTTGGGGGATGAGGTGTTGACGCCGGGAAAGCCGCCGTTTCTCTTTTTGTATTTCTTGAAAAGAACGACAAGGGCGACGATAGCGGCAAGGATGAACATGGACGCTGTAAAGTACTTGGCGGCGACATGCAGCAGCTGCTCGATATTCGGGCCGAGGAGTTTGCCGATCATGACGTATGCAAGCACCCATACCAAACCGCCGATGAAGTCCAGAATAATGAATGTGCGCAGACGGATTTTCAGCACGCCGGATACGTAACCTGTGAAATGCCGCAATCCCGGCACAAAATAGCTGATCAGAATAAGCTTGTTGCCGTATTTGCCGAACCAGGACGTAACTTTCGCCAGGCGTGCCTGGTTCAAGAGCACGTATTTTCCGTACCGTTCCAAAAAAGGAGTACCAAGTTTATAGCCGATGTAATAGGTCACCGTTGTGCCTACGATGGCACCCACATAAGAATAGAAAATGATGAGAGGAATATGAAAGTTTCCAAGCGAGGACATATGTCCGGATATGGCCATGGCGAGTTCCCCCGGGAAGGGGATAGCCAGAGATTCCGAAAAAAGCCCGATAAATAAAACAAGATAGCCGTATTGTTCAAAAAGATTGTTCATCCATTCCATATGTTTGCTCCTTTATATTGGCGAAAAGTCTTATGCAGCCGCATATCATGCTTTGCGTAAGGACACTCGTGATTTCAGCCATGAGTTGTTTGGACATCTGTTTGGTCACACCAAGATAGATGCAGGAGAATTAAATCCTGGTGTCTGTTCCATTCTAAAGAAATCGATGGATCATCGGAACTGACCGGAGTCCAGCAGCAAACTAGACTTTGGTCTGGCAGCGTGGTCATTGATTTAGACGGGAAAAGCTCCCCCATCCCTGCAGAAAAATAGATACGGGAGCCCCCGCCGGTTTTGTTTATCTTTAGCGTTGACAAGAAAACCCACACCAATACACCTACAAAAAGCCACGGATTGACATCTTCGAATCCTATGGGTCCGCTATACTCCAGCGCCTGATTTCTGGCGATCCGCCCGAGTAGGAAAGCAAAACAAAAAAGCATCCATTCTTTAAATTCAAGAATGAATGCTACTCCCATTAGCTATTTATTGGAGCTGTGCTGCTTGTTCTGCAGCTTTGCGCTCGGCACATTTTCCCCGCGCTTATTTTTGCGCTGCTTTTCCTGCTGCTCATGAATCTTGTTTACAAAATCACGCGTGCTGTCCGTCATGCTAGCATTACGCTCCCTTCGTGATCGAAATGGTATTCCATGTTACGATACCCGAAATCAAGGGATGGAATTCATACGGAGGAGAGACATTCCTCCACGAACTGCAGCACTTCCGGGCGGAGGGGAACGAGGCCTTGATTGGTTGAATCGGGGTTCTTGCGCAGTTCCCAGAACTTATTCATCAGATCTTTATTCTCGCCAAAGGTTTGTTCGGACAGCCGCTCAATCTCGCTCGCAATAGCTTGCCCTTCGCTGGAATCCGGCGGTAATCCCGCCTTTAGACAATGCTCGATCCGGGCGATGACCCGAACCCAGCTTTGCGTCAGTTCGTCGCTGCTCTCCAGCCGCGGCAGCTTCTCTTTTAAAATCCTCAGTTCTTTTTCGTCAAAATAAGATTCCCAGCTGTTCGTACGCTCCCCCGATTTCTTTACCAGCGGCAGCAGCGCCTCCCAACGGATTTCGCCTTCCGCGCCGTTCTGCTGACGGCATTTGCATAAATTGCATGCATTTTTTTGCATGAAGATATGAAGCGGACAGCTGTAATCCCTGTGGTTACGGCTTTTTCGCCGTTTTCATAGTGTGTACTTCTCGCAAACAAGCTTGATTTAATAAGACTTTAACGGTTGACAAAAACGGGTCAGCTGGTAGAATGATAACTGAAATCACTCAATTGAGAATGAATATCATTATTACAATAGGTATTATTATGCATAACCAATTTCCTGCGTTTAGGAAGCGGATAAAGACTGGACAGAAAGAGTCGAACTTGTTATGAAAATCAGGTACTTGTGGGCAGCATTCATTATTTTCTCATTCATTTCCTTGTTCGTCGGTGTTAAGGATATTTCGCCGATGGATCTTTTTCATCTGACTCCAGAGCAGCAGCAGGTATTTTGGATCAGCCGGCTGCCGCGGCTTGTAAGCATTATTATTGCAGGCACCAGCATGAGCATCATCGGTCTCATTATGCAGCAGCTGACGCGCAACAAATTCGTGTCGCCGACAACGGCGGGTACGATGGACTCCGCGAGATTCGGCATTTTGGTGGCTATGATGTTATTTTCGAATGCCGGCATGCTGGAGAAGATTCTGGTGGCGTTTCTGTTTGCGCTGCTGGGCACTTTCATTTTCATGCGCATTCTGGATAAGGTGAAGTTCAAGGACGCGATTTTCATCCCGCTGGTGGGACTTATGTTCGGCAATATCGTCAGCTCGATCACGACCTTTTTTGCCTATAAAAACGACTTGATTCAGAATATGTCCTCGTGGCTGCAGGGGGATTTCTCAACGGTGCTCAAAGGGCGCTATGAAATGCTGTATATCAGCATCCCGCTGTTGATCATCGTCTATCTGTTCGCGAACCGCTTCACGATCGCGGGCATGGGCGAGGAATTTGCGGTCAACCTGGGGCTGAATTACAAGGCAGTCGTTAATATAGGCCTGGTGCTGGTGGCGGCGGTTTCCTCGGTGGTTATTCTGACGGTGGGGACGATTCCTTTTCTCGGTCTGGTCGTTCCGAACATCGTGACATTGTACCAGGGCGACCATCTGAAAAAGAACCTGACGCATACCGCCTTGCTCGGAGCTGTGTTTGTCCTGTTTTGCGACATTCTTGGCCGGCTCATCATTTATCCGTATGAGATTTCCATCGGCCTGACGGTCGGCGTGCTGGGCAGCGCGATCTTTATTTTCCTACTCCTGAGAAGAAAGGCTTACGCATCATGAAAAAAAAGCTGATTTTCCTACTCGTGATTGCACTTGCGCTGATTGCCGTGTTCATGTTCATTCAGGCCGGAGGCAACTGGGATTACGTGCTCCCGCGCAGAGGCAAAAAAGTGCTGGCGATGGTCATCACAGGCGGAGCGATTGCTTTTTCCACGGTCGTTTTTCAGACGATTACCAATAACCGCATCCTGACGCCGAGCATTATGGGGCTCGATTCGCTATATATGCTGTTCCAGACTTTTATGGTCTACATATTCGGTTCGGCCGGTTTGACCATGATGGGCAAAAACGTGAATTTTATTATATCGGTTGGCCTGATGGCGCTCTTTTCGCTTGTTTTTTACAAGCTGCTGTTTAAACGGGAGGGGCAGAACATATACTTTCTGCTGCTGCTTGGGCTGATCTTCGGCACTTTGTTCCAAAGTTTGTCTACATTTATGGAGGTCTTGATTGATCCGAATGAATTTCAGATCGTACAGGATAAAATGTTCGCCAGCTTCAATAATATCAACACGGAACTGCTCGTTTTGTCGATCGTTTTGATGGCTGGGATTGCGATATATTTTACGCGTTATGCCAAGTTTCTTGATGTTATTGCGCTTGGGAAGGACCAGGCGGTCAATCTGGGCGTGGATTACGACAAAGTCGTGAAGAGAATGCTGATCGTGGTGGCCGTGCTGATTTCCATCTCGACGGCTCTTGTCGGGCCGATTACGTTCTTGGGACTGCTTGTAGCCAATGTCAGTTATCAATTCATGCGTACTTATCGGCATCATTTTCTTATTCTAGGCTCCATGCTGCTCAGCGTGATCGCCCTGGTGGGCGGACAGCTGCTGGTCGAGCGGGTATTCACTTTCTCTACAACGCTGAGCGTCATCATCAATCTGGCCGGAGGGGTATATTTCATCTACCTGCTTCTGAAGGAGAGTAAATCATCGTGATCGAGGTCAAAAACGTAACCAAACAATACAGCGGCAAAAAGGTCTTGGACGATGTGTCCGTCACGATTCGCAAAGGGAAAATCACTTCCTTCATCGGCGCCAACGGCGCAGGCAAAAGCACGCTCCTGTCGCTCATCAGCCGGCTCGCCAAAAAGGATGGCGGGGATATTCTGATCGAAGGCGGCCCGATCGACAAATGCAAGAGCTCCGATCTGGCCAGGAAAATATCCATTCTGAAACAATCCAACCATATTAATGTTCGTCTTACGATCCGGGAATTGGTGAGTTTCGGACGATTTCCTTACTCGCAGGGCAAGCTGAAGCCGGAGGATTGGGAATACGTCGATGAGGCCATCCGGTATATGGAGCTGGAGGATCTTCAGCATAAATATCTGGATGAGCTGAGCGGAGGCCAGCAGCAGCGGGCGTATATCGCTATGGTTATCGCTCAAGACACGGAATACGTGCTGCTTGATGAGCCGCTGAACAATCTGGATATGAAACATTCCGTGCAGATTATGAAGGTGCTGCGACGGATGGTGGATGAGCTTGGCAAAACCGTTATTATCGTCATTCATGACATCAATTTTGCTTCCGTTTATTCCGATGACATCGTGGCTCTCAAAGACGGGAGAGTCGTCAAAGAAGGACCCGCCGTGGAAATTATAGATTCCCCTGTGCTGAAACAGGTATACGGCATGGACATTCAGATTCAACACATCAACGATCACAAAATTTGCGTTTATTATGCTTAATTAACATGTTCAACCTCTTACTGTTGGAAATTATATGGGTGCATGTCACGAACGCTAGGGCCCAGCTGAAACGGCGGCATCACATAATTTTATATAATTTCATTTTTTCAAAAAGGGGTTTGGCAAGCGAAGGGGACGGAATTGGTTTTTTAAACATTCAGAAAGTATGAATTTCCGGGGTCCCCGCAAAGTAATCGGAATAAGCTTCGAAGGTCGCGCGTCACTTTGTGGGGTTGAATTTCCGGGGTCCCCGCAAAGTAATCGGAATAGGCTTCGAAGGTCGCGCGTCACTTTGTGGGGTTGAATTTCCGGGGTCCCCGCAAAGTAATCGGAATAGGCTTCGAAGGTTACGCGTCACTTTGTGGGGTTATTTTAAAATCAGTCCGTCAACGTAGCGGTTACCGAACCTAATATATTATAAAATGATGGGGTGACCACATTGAAAACAAGAAACATGTTCATGCTGATCATTTCCGCAATGCTGGTATTTGTACTGGCTGCTTGCGGTAACAATAAAAATGCTGAAACACCGATGAAGGAATCGGAAGCCAATGCGGCGACCGCGCCTGCCGATTCGGAAGAACTGACCGTCAAACATAAGCTTGGCGAAGCTAAAGTGAAAAAGAACCCGCAAAAAGTTGTCGTATTCGACTTCGGCATTCTGGACACGCTTGATAAGCTGGGAGTAAAGGTAACAGGTGTGCCGCAGGCCAACATTCCTCCATACCTGTCCAAATATGCGGATAAAGAAGCATATAAAAACGTCGGCAGCTTGAAAGAACCGGATTTTGAGAAAATTAACGCCTTGAACCCGGATTTGATCATCATTTCCGGCAGACAATCCGACGCCTATGAAGAACTGAACAAAATTGCTCCAACCGTATACCTTGGTCTGGATACCAACCGCTTCATGGATTCTTTCAAAGAAAACATGAATACGGTCGGCCAAATCTTCGGCAAGGAAGATGAGATCAAAACCGAGCTGGAAGCGATCGACAAATCGATTGCCGAAGTTCATGACAAAGCTGCCGCTTCCGGCAAAAAAGCGCTGATCGTACTGGCGAATGAAGGCAAGCTGAGCGCTTACGGTCCGAAATCCCGTTTTGGCATCATTCATGACGTGCTTGGATTTGCGGCGGCAGACGACAAAATCGAAGTATCGACGCATGGCCAAAGCGTAACTTCCGAATATGTGGCAGAGAAAAATCCGGATTACCTGTTTGTCGTAGACCGCGGAGCTGCAATCAAAGATAAGGAATCCGCTTCTGCGAAGGAAACGGTGGAAAACGATCTGGTGAAAAACACGAATGCATTTAAAGATGGACATATCGTCTACCTTGATCCGAACTACTGGTACCTTTCCGGCGGCGGTCTGTTGTCCGTACAGGAAATGGTAAAAGAAATCGGAGACAGCATTAAATAAATCCGTATATCCGTATACGAAGAAAGCCGCTTGCACTTGATGTGCGGGCGGTTTTTTTGTATGAACTTCCGGGGTCCCCCGCAAAGTAATCGGAATAAGCGGTTGAGAGTCGTTTCCTGAACATGCTTTAATAGGATTTAGAAAGAAATTGAGAGGTCTTTTCCAGATCAAAAAAAGGGAGAAGAGGACGTATGGCCGGGCTTGAGTTTGAACCTTGCGATTATTCCGTCAGCTTTCAGGCTGAGAAAATCAACTTGCTTGCGAAAGAATACGCGCTGCTCGAATTTCTGTACCGTAATCGCGGTAAGGCTTTCAGCCGGGAGCAGCTGCTGGATCAGGTATGGCCTATGGAATATCCGGGCGAACGAACGGTGGACGATCATGTGTACCGGCTCCGCAAAAAAATGAAGCCATGGAGCGGGAAAATTCAGCTGATCACCATGCGAGGGCTTGGCTACAGCCTCACCATAAAAGAAACGCCGGGACTTTCGGTCCCGTCGCTGACGGACAGCGGATTGCAGAAGCAAATCGGACAGCTGCTGGACACCTATCTTCTGTTAGGGCAAAGTCAATCGATGTTGGCCCTCGTCAATCAGCAGGAGCTTCTTGGCGTGAATATCAGCCCCTCCCACCAAATGTTTTTGAGGTTTGTGCGGGCAGATCTGGACTGGTTTCTGGAAAGCGATGCGGAAGACCGCGATAAATTATATTGGCTGCTGATGTTTTACTACTCTTTTTACATGGAACCGGAGAAAAGCCTGGATTACTTTGAACGGACGATTGAATCGGGGATTTTACCGTTTGAGATGGATCGCGAGCTGAAAGTGTTAAACATCCTCGGTCTTTATGCAGATAATGGCCGTGTTGAAGAGGATCTGCAGCGAGTGCAAGAAGCTTATCGAATCATCGAAAAGGAGCAGGGTGAGCTGGACACCTTCAAGGTTCATATTGCCATGTCGGAAATGCATATCCATCTGGTCGCAGGCAGCATTCCAGAGGCAAAGCGCTGCTCCAAGCAGATCGAAGACATGCTGGCTGACGCTCCATATTTGCGGGAAATTAGCGCCTATCATGGTTTATGCGGGAAATTGCAGCTGCTGCAAGGCCGCCGTCAAGAAGCCGCAGCTGCATTTGAATATGGCCTTGAGGCCGCCGAAGCGGCGCATAATGTACCGCTGCTTGCCCGGTTGATCATGGGTACGCTCCGTTTTTTGAAAACGACATATAGGGATCCCAAGCTGCTGCGGACTTTTCAGACTCGATATGATGAGTTTGAACGGGTATATAAGCCGGAGGCATATAAACAGCCCATGGAACAGATGATTGAGCGGATTTTGGGTTCTGTCTGATATTCCTCTGATATTTCTTCGTTAAAGTGAGAGTAATTCTGATGAAGCGGAGGAATATTCATGTCTACTGCATCTGCAACAATCGGGCGCCGGGCATCCATTTGGAGCAACCGGATCTTTACTAAAATGTACTCGGCTTATGCAATCTCATCTTTTGGCGAATGGTTCGACGCCTTTGCGATTGAGATTCTGGTGGCATACCGCTGGCATGCGGATCCGTTTATGATCGCCCTGATCCCGGTGATGATGGCTCTTCCCGGCATTCTGTTCGGCTCTTTTGCCGGCGTGATCGCCGACCGGTGGAAGAAGGTCAATCTCATGCTGCTGGCCGATGCAGCCGAAACGCTGCTCACCATATTGCTGCTGTTTGCTCCCGGCATGTACTGGCTGCTGCCTTTGCTTGCGCTTCGGGCCGCTATGGGAGTGTTCCGCGTTCCGGCGCATCAAGCCTTGACGCGCCAGGTGGTCCGGGAGGATCAACTGCTCAAAGCAACCTCATATAACGGGCTCGTCAATCAATTTTCCAAAATCGCGGGGCCTCTTCTTGGCGCAGTGGCTTTAACGGTCATCTCACCGCAATTATGTATTTTGGTGAATGCCATCACGCGTTTTTTCTCCTGTGTTTTGCTGTTTACGCTGCGGCATATCGATGAAAATGCGAAGGTGGAGAAGCAGGAGGAGGCCGTTGTCGCGGAGAACGGTGAAGAGGTAAAGATGAGCTTCGTCCAATTGTGGAAACAGGGATGGGCGGTGCTGCTTCAGCGCCGGATTCTATGCAGCAGTTTTATCATCAATATGATCGTTATGCTCGTCATCTTGATGATCGATTTTCAATTTCCGACTTTGTACCGGGAAATCGCCCCTCATAACGAATCTCTGCTTGGCTCGATGGTTGCGGCCACGGGAGTCGGAGCGTTCATCACCATCCTGCTGCTGAATCGTCTTGGCAAAGTGAGGTACGGACTTGGCATTGGGGGAGGAGCCGCCCTCATTGGAGCCGCCTTTGGAAGTATGGGGCTCTTAAGAACGGGCTCGCATGAAATATGGAGCATCGTCTTGGGACTTGTGATCGGTGTCGGGAACGGGCTGTTTATCGTGACTTATAACTATGTCCTGCAGAAAGAAACCCCCGAAGGTTTGACTGGCCGGATTTTTGGCATCCAAAATATGTCCGTCAGCACGATGATGATCGGTGCGCCTTTAATCGGAGGTTTACTGATTCATGGAATGGGCGTGAGCAAGGTATTTTTCTTGCTGGGAACGGTTGTTTTAATTATTGGCGTTGTATGCATGGGTTTTCAGCGCATCTTATGGCCGGCAAAGTTCCAAACAACGCAGCCGCAAGAGATGCGTGAGGTTTCCGGGTAGCGGTCTCTTGGCCATTGCCTTATGCTGGTTTTTGGCCGTGAATGCGTTTATGCTTATGGTGATGTATCTGATCTATTAACATTTTTTGAAATATAGAAAGGAATAGGGGAGGACGGCATGATTCGATATCCGTTTTTAAAAGAAGGGGCCGCGATTGGCGCGACGGCGCCTTCATCGGGCGTAGATAAAAGCTTGCATGGCTTGATCCGGGAGGCCAGCCGCCGTTTGGAAGAGGCGGGTTTTCAAGTGATTGCCGGGGATACCGTTTGGACGCAGACAAAGGCGAAATCCGCTCCGGCGAAGATACGTGCCGCCGAATTCAACCGGATGCTGCGGGACGATGCCATCGATCTGATCGTGCCGCCTTGGGGCGGCGAACTGTTGATTGAGATTTTGGAGCATCTGGATTTTGAGAATATGCCGGAAAAATGGATTCTCGGTTATTCCGACATCAGCCTGCTGCTGTTGGCCGTTACGCTCAAAACCGGACTGGCAACGGCCCATGGCACGAGCCTGGCGGATTTGCGAGGCGAATATTCCGACGAGACGACGGCGATGTGGCGTACCGTGTTGTCTACGGCGGCCGGCGAATCCGTGATCCAGCATTCATCGGCAAAGTTTCAAAAAGAGTGGAATCATGCCGCGCCATCCCCATGTGTTTACCATTTGACGGAACCGACCGAATGGAAAACGGTGTCCGGCAGCCAGGCCGTTCTGAAAGGCCGTCTGCTGGGCGGCTGTGTCGACGTCATCCGGCATGTGATCGGCACGCCGTTTGGCGATGTCCGGCGTTTTCAGCGGGAGCAGATCGGCGGGGAACCGATTTTATGGTATCTGGAGAATTGCGAGTTGAATACGGCGGATTTGCGCCGATCGCTGGTACAGATGAAGCTGGCGGGATGGTTTGATCATACTTCCGGCCTGATGTTCGGAAGAAGTTCAGCGAACCGCCCGATTGAAGATTATACCGCCGAGGATATATACCGTGAGCTGGCGGAAGAACTGCAGATTCCGGTCATCTATGACATCGACTGCGGTCATGTTCCCCCTCAGGTCACTCTTATCAACGGTGCTTACGCAGAAGTAGAAGTGGAGAACGGGCAGGGGAAGGTAACGCAGTATTTTAGGCCGTAAGACGTTGGGATTAAGAAGCGAAGGTCGCGGAGCGTTAATAATCCGGTAGAGGCTTTTGGCGCTGGCTCAGTTAAGGGGGTTGAGCACATGCGCGTGGTGCGAAAAAGCGCTAACGAAACATGTAATCGTTATTCAGGCAAAATCAGCCTGCGAAATATTCTAACGAAACCAGGGATCGCTATTTATCAAAAATAACCGTGATTTCACCTTATTTCATCCGAATAACGATATGTAGTTTCGTTACGTTTGATTTGACCTTGTTTTTGCAGCCATAACGCTCCTAAGTTTCGTTAGCGTAGTTTAAACAGTCACCAGCGGTTTCCATGCAAGAATGAAAATCGTACATACGCCAAAGGACATCTTGTCCTGCGGCGTTTTTTCATTTTTGGCCGGCCGTTGCCTTACCTTAAAAAATCACCAGACTACAGCATAGGACGCCATGCAGCCCCTGCCTTCCTGGCAGTACTATAAGAGCAAGCACGGAAGGAGGCGAAGGAAGCTCGTGATGTCCAACAAAACGGAAACGGCTGCGCGGCTGCCCACCGGCATGAAGCCAAAAATAAGCAAGGACAACCGAATGTGGCGGTCAATTTGGAAGTACAAGGCGCTTTATTTGATTTCTATCCCCAGCATCCTCTATTTTCTGATTTTTAAATACATACCGCTGGGCGGCTCCGTCATTGCATTTCAGGAGTACAACATTTTTAAAGGTTTTAGCGGCAGCGATTGGGTCGGGTTCGCTCATTTTGCCGAAATGTTCAGGCATTACGATTTTTTGCGGATTTTGAAAAATACGGTGCTGATCGGGCTTTACGATTTGATTTTTGCGTTCCCGGCGCCGATTATTCTGGCGATCCTGCTCAATGAACTGCGGCTCGTGATGTTTAAACGGATTGTTCAAACCGTGGTGTACATGCCGCATTTCCTCTCCTGGGTGGTTATTGCCGGCATGTCGGTGGCGATTTTGTCGCCGACGACGGGTATTTTGAATCAGCTGCTTGGATGGTTTGGCATCGATCCTTTTTATTTTCTTGGTGATAACGCTTATATTCGCGGGGTGCTCGTAGGCTCGGGAATTTGGCGTGACACGGGTTACGGCACGATATTGTACTTAGCGGCCCTGGCAGGCATTAACCCCGAACTGTATGAGGCGGCGCAAATCGACGGGGCTAACCGCTGGAAACAAACGCTGAAAATCACCCTGCCGGCGCTGCTGCCGACGATCATGATTTTATTTCTGCTGCATATCGGCAAATTTCTGGATTTTGGCTTTGAACGGGTGTGGGTATTCCTGAATGCGCTGAACACTGAAAACGGCGAAATTCTCGATACGTATATTTACCGGTCGGGGCTTTTATCGCAGCAGTACAGCTACACGACGGCGGTCGGATTATTCAAGTCGGTTGTCGGTCTGATGCTGGTGATGACGGGGAACTTCTTGAGCCGGAAAACAACGGGCGAAAGCCTGTATTAAAAGGGGAGGGGAAACAGAATGTATTCTAACGTCTCAAGAAGTTATAAAGCATTCAATGTGTTTAATATCCTGTTCCTGACCCTGATCGGTCTGATGATGTTTCTCCCGTTTCTGAATGTTATCGCACAGTCGTTCAGCTCCTCGAGCGCCATTACCGAGGGGAAGGTCAGCTTCTGGCCGGTGGAATTTACTCTGATCAATTATGAATATGTGTTTAGCGACGCTTCGATCTGGCGGGCTTTTGGGGTGTCAGTGTTCGTGACCGTCGTTGGTACGATGATCAATCTGATTGCCACGGCTACGCTGGCTTATCCGGTATCGAGACCCGAATATGTGGGCAGAAGGGTGATCGTGCTGATGGTGTTGGTGACGATGATATTCAGCGCGCCGCTGATCCCGAATTTTCTGCTCATCAAAAATCTGCATATGATGAATACCCCCTGGGCGTTAATCATACCGGGCGCGGTCAGCGCATTCAATTTTTTCGTCATGCATTCTTTTTTCAAGCAGCTCCCGCCCGAAATCATTGATTCCGCACGGATTGACGGCTGCGGCGAGTTGGGAATCATGATTCGTATGGTAACTCCGCTGTCCAAACCGGTTATGGCTTCGCTTGGGATTTTTTATGCAGTAAGTCATTGGAATTCGTATATGAGCGCTCTTTATTATATCGATCAGCCGAAATGGTGGCCCCTTCAGGTTAAGCTAAAACGAATGTTCGAAACGGACGATATCAGTATTGATCCCGGCGCTTCGCAGTTCAGCGATCTGGCGCATACCTCCCCCGAGGGGATTAAGATGGCGACGATCGTCATTGCGACGCTGCCGATTATAATGATCTATCCGTTTTTGCAGAGGCATTTCGTGAAAGGGCTTACGCTAGGGGCGGTTAAATCTTAAAAAATGACAGGAACACATGAAGTTGCAACCTCACGCTCGCTTGAAATTTAAGGATACAATCTTCTTGCAAAATGAAGCTACCCGCGAGAAATTTCAATATTCGGAAAGAGGGGATCGGTTTGAAGAAGTGGGCAAGCTTGATGTTAACCTGTATGCTCGCCATCGGCCTTGCGGCTGGATGCTCGGGCAAAAATGAAACGAAGGAGGAGACCGCCGGCGGCGCGGAAACGAAAGGCGCGGAGAAGAAGACGGAAGCTGCGGACGGGGTAACTAAGTTTTCGATATCGCTGCGTACGCTCAACTTCGGGTATGTGGAGAAATCGCCGGATATCAATGCGGACAAATGGGTGAAAAAGCTGGAGGAGCTGACGAAAACCGATCTGGACATCCGCCTCGTGCCCCATAAAGAGTATGAGCAGAAGATGGCCCAAATGTTTGCCACTAATGAAATTCCCGATGTCGTGCAGGGCCAGGGCGGTACAACAGGCAAAGAAATGGCGGGCTCCGTGGAAGCAGGCGTATTTATGCCGCTGAATGATCTTTTGAAGCAGTACGGTCCGCATTTGCTCGAAAAAATTCCGAAAGAAGCATGGAATCGCATGACCTATCAAGGTAAAATCTATGGTATCCCGGAATGGCTGGGAAATCCTTCCCGCCGGGCGACATGGATTCGCAAGGACCTGCTGGAGAAAACGGGACTGCCTGTGCCCAAGACGGTCGACGATTATTTGAACGTGCTGCGCGCCTTCAAGAAATTAGGCGTCGAGAACCCGTATATGGGACGGCAGGATTTTAAATACGCGGATACGTTTTTCGGTTCGTATGATGTGTTTCCATATCTAAGCCAGTTTGAGGAAGTAGACGGCAAGGTACAGCCGAAATTCCTTGACGAGGACAACATGATGAAAGCGCTATCTACTTATAAAACGATGTTTGACGAAGGGCTGATTAACAAAGAATTTGCAACGATCAACCCGACGACGTTCAAAAATACGATTTTGGCCGGCAAAGCGGGCATCTGGTCGATGAATGCGAACGAGCTGATCCAATGGCAGACCCAAATGAAGGAAAGCGTGCCGGAAGCGCAGCTTGAAATTATTCCTTCTCCGGTCGGACCGGACGGCAAAGGCGGTTATTATCTCTATGGCGATGTGGCCCGTTCCTATTTCATTAATGCCAAATACGAGCATCCGGAAAAAATCATTCAATTCTTTGACTGGATGGTATCGGAAGAGGCGGAAGCATTTTTCACATTCGGGACTGAAGGCGAAAACTACACCAAAGACGGGGATAAAATCAATTACAAGCAGCCGACAGACGCCCAGGCCGTGGATGAAGAACGCTACCGCCAGGCATTTCTGTGGCTGGTTCAAGATACAACTTACAATAAAGGCTCGCTTGGTCTAACGGAGGAAGGCAGAAATCTGATGAGCGTGTTTGACAATACGCTGGCGCATGAAGGCCGGGACGGCATTGAGTTCGATCCGCGACTGGAAGCGCTGAAGAAGAACCCGGATATTACGCCGTTATCCGATACGCCTCCGCCGGTTCTGATCACACATATGGTGAAAATGGTTTACGGCCAGGAGCCGATCGAAAATTGGCCTAAGGTGATTGAGGAGTGGAAATCCAAAGGGGGCAATGACGTTCTGAAGGAAGCTAATGAACGCTATCAGTCCAAGCAAGGCGTATTCCTGCCAAGAAAATAGAGCCCGATCCGTTTACTCGGCCCATAGTTCACCCGGTTGCCTTCATCCGTGCAAAATCATTGGTTCAACTTATTTAGTCCCGATTCACCCATGCAAAATATACGAAATCGAAAGGAGCTGCTACCGGAGCATGTACCGAGTTCTTATTGTCGACGACGAACCTATGATTCTGAAAGGATTGACGGTATTTTTGCGGCAGTCCGGGGTTGATATCGCCTCGATCCGCCCGGCCTCAAACGGCGAGGAGGCGCTTGCGGCGATAACGGAGGAGCTCCCCGATTTTGTATTTACGGATATCCGGATGCCGGTGATGGACGGACTTGCATTATGCGCGCGTATCGCGGAGATGAATGCCCCGATTCAAACGGTCGTGATCTCGGGGTATGGCGATTTTACGTATGCGCAGACTTGCATCAGCTACGGTGTAAAAGAATATTTGCTTAAACCGATCAGCAAGCGGGATTTGCAGGACACGCTCCGCAAACTTGTGCAGCGGGCGGAATCGGCGAAATCCGCCTCCTCTTATCTGTCCATGGCTAAGGTGGACGAATGGATGCAGGAGATGGAGCAGGCGGTATATTACTTGAACCAAGAACGGGCGGAGGAGCTTCTGCAGATCTGGGAGCATGAGATGGCTTCATATCATCTGCTGGACGCGCAGCGGATCGAAATGCTTGAGGAATTCCATGCTCTGCTCGCGAAAAAGCTGAAAGCCCGAGACGTAAACATCATGCTGCAGCCGCTGCAAATGGAGCGGGGGATGCCGTTCCCGGCCGCTTACCGGCAGTTTGCGGACGGTATTCGGCAAACGCTGCACTATCTGCAGAAGCGCAGGAAGGGCAAACTGAAGGACCCGATCGAAGAGGTGAAAAAATATATCGAGCACAATCTCGGCAGCGAAATATCGCTGGAGGAAGCTGCCGAACTGCTCGGGCTGCACCCGAATTATTTCAGCGTCATGTTTAAGCAGATGACCGGGGAGACCTTCGTCCAATATCGGACGAAACGCCGGATGGAACATGCCAAGCGGATGCTGGGCGAAGAGCGGTACAGAATTACGGATATTTCCTATGCGGTTGGATACGCCGATCACTCCAACTTCACCAAAACCTTCAAAAAATATGAAGGCATTTCGCCTTCGGAATACCGCCAGAAGCTGGGGATCTGATGCTGCGTTTTTTTCGTAAAAGCATTTCGAACCGTATTTTCGGTTATTTCATGATCCTGATCGTCATTTCCTTGTCGGTGGTCGGCACCATCACTTATTTCCAATCCTCCAAGCTTCTGGACCGGCAGCTTGAACGGTATTTGTCGCAAATGATTGCCCATGCCGCCTATCATACGGATCTGTATTTGCAAACATTCGATAATGCCAGCAAAACGATCTTGTCAAACGGCGATGTCTTGAAATTCATGGAGATGGACCCGGACAACGGTTACCAGTATTATGAGCTGTCCCAGAAGATCCAAAGCGAGGTTTTTGATTCGGCATTTATTATCTATCCGCAAATCGAGCTGATATATATCATCAACCAGGACGGCAAGGCCATTACGACCAAGGATATCATTCAGGACGAAGTGAAGGATTACAAATCCTATTACGAGCTAATCGAAAAAAGTCTCCCGGAAAACGGCATGGGCGCGCTTATCAACTCGGCTTCGGTCGCGCCGGAGGATGACCAGTACATTACGTTTGTGAGACGGGTACGCGGCATCGTATCGCATAAACCGAGAGGCATTCTCGGAATGAAGCTGAATACGCGGGAAATATCCAAACTATGGGGCCAAATGGATCTTGGGGATCAGGGGTATTCCTTTATTGTTGACGGTAAGGGGAACTTCGTGGATAAGCCGAATCAGGCCGCGGCTAGCGAGTATATGAATGAAACCGTTAGGCGGAACCTGCTGGTTGGCGAGGAAACGTTCACGGCGCGTGTTGGCGGCATGAAAAGGATGTATGTCTCGAAGCCACTGCATGCCGCCGATTGGCGCATGGTCATTTCGGTTCCGGTGAGCGAGCTGCGCCAGCCGATTCTGAACATCCGGTATACGACAGTCATCGCAGGGGCCGTCACTTTGCTGATCGCGCTCTGGATTGCCGGAAGATTCGGCAAGTCGCTCGTACAGCCGCTCAAGAAGCTTGTACGGAACATGCGGCTGATGGAAAAAGGGGAGTGGCAAACCATCGATCCCGAAGACCGGCAGGATGAATTCGGTTATTTGATTCGCAATTATAATAAAATGTTAACCCGGCTGTCCGAGATGATTGAACGGGTGTATGAAGCGGAACTGAAATCCCAGAAGACCGAGCTGAATCTGCAAAGAATCGCGCTGGAGCAGCATAAGGCGGAATTCCAGGCGCTGCAGCTTCAGATTAACCCGCATTTTTTGTACAACACGCTGGAGACCATCAAGTGTTATGCGGTCGTGCAGGATTCCGAGGAGATCATGGAAATGGTCGAAGCGATGGCGTCGATGCTGCGTTATGCCATTCAAACCAGTTTAACCGAGATTACGGTCGTCGATGAGCTCAAGCATGTGCTCAATTACATGACGATCCTTCAGTACCGCACGCAAAGACAGTTTGAGCTGGATGTCGATATTCCGCCGGAACTGCTGCTTCACAGAATGGTCCGGCTTACTTTGCAGCCGCTGATCGAAAATATGTTTCAGCATGCTTTTCCAAACGGCATACAAAGTCAGCATCGCATCGGCATTCAAGGATTTGTGGAAGACGGCCGTTTTTTCCTCGTCGTGGCGGACAATGGAGAAGGCATGACGGATGAAAAACTGCATGCGGTAAGGGAGAAGCTCCGCTTGAACCAGCTTGCCGAAACGGACTCCCATACGATGTACCATCAGGGTGGATTGGGACTCATGAACGTCCACCGCAGGATTCAAATGGTGTATGGCGACACGTATGGTTTAGCGATCGACAGCGTTATGCATGAAGGGACCAAAATCACGATGTCGCTGCCGCTTGACGGCAGCATGGCTTGCATATACGAGGAGGGAGCGGGATGACGATTGAACTGCTAGGGAAAATCGCTTTGGTAACAGGCGCAAGCGCAGGGATTGGGCGGCAGATCGCGGAGACGCTTGCCGCGGCAGGGGCGGCCGTCGCCGTTCATTACCGGAAGGGGAAGGAAGAGGCGGAAGCGGCCGTCGCAAGCATCATCCAGGCAGGCGGCCGCGCGGCGGCATGTTATGCCGATGTGACGAAAGTTGGGGACATAACCTCGATGGTCGAGGAGATCGAAGCCAAACTGGGAGGATCCATCGATATCCTCGTGAATAATGCAGGCGACTTGATCAGCCGCGTGCCGAATACCGAGATGACCGAGGAGCATTATACCCGCGTCATGGATGTGAATTTCAAATCCTGTGTATTCATGAATAAACTTGTCATTCCCGGTATGATTGCCAAAGGCGCGGGGAAAATCATTCATTTGACCTCGGTGGCGGCGCATGACGGAGGCGGCCCCGGCGCATCCATATATGCGGCGAGCAAGGCTGCGGTAATGGCATATGCCAAAGGCCTCGCTAAAGAGGTTGCCCCGCATGGCATTAATGTGAACTGTATCTCACCGGGATTTATTGGACGAACCGCATTTCATGCCACACATACATCTAACGAAGGACGGCAGGCGACGGTGGCAAAAATTCCGCTCGGCCGGGAGGGCACTCCGCAGGATGTGGCGGATGCGGCGCTGTACCTGGCTTCCTCATTATCCGATTTCCTGACAGGAGAAACGATTGAGGTCAATGGCGGACTTTTCATGCGCTAAAAAACAGAGGATGGAGGCATGCTTTTCATGAACGCCACGAATATGTTGTACCAGCCTTTAAGCGGTGATCTGACGGTTCAATACCACCCTGGCGAGGATACAAGGCTCAGCGAAAATCCGCCGCGGTTCACCTGGATTCCCGCCAAGCTGGAAGATGACCGATATATGCTGGAGATATCCTCTTTGCCTGAGTTCGGCCCCAAAGAAACAAAAACTTACGGACCGATTCCCTTTAACTTTTTTACACCCGATGAGGCACTGATTCCGGGCTGTTATTATTGGCGTTATGCACTTATCGATGGCCAAGGGGCGGAGGGTTCGCTGTCGGAATGGAGCCGGGTACGGAAATTTGAGGTCCCTGCCCATTTGCCGGAGACACCTTTGGCGGCGCGTGCGGAACGGTATGCGGGGGTACGGGCCGTACATCCGAGGTTGTGGCTGCAGGCAGATGAACTTGAAGCTTTCCGGGAACGGCTCAACCAAGATGCAGCTAGTACGGGCTGGCCGGAATTTTATGAGCGGTCGGTCCTGCCTTGGACCAGCCGGGAATTAATCGCGGAGCCCGCGCCGTATCCAGGCAATAAGCGGACGGCTGCGCTTTGGCGGCAAAGCTATCTGGCCTGCCAGGAGGTGCTGTACGCGATCCGGCATTTGAGCATTGCAGCTGTCGTCCTGAAAGATGCGGCGCTTAAGGATCAGGCCAAGCGGTGGCTGCTTCATGCGGCTTCTTGGGATCCCGATGGGCCGACCAGCCGGGATTATAACGACGAGTCCGCATTCCGGATCGCCGGGGCGCTCGCTTGGGGGTACGACTGGCAGTATGATGAGCTAACGGTTGATGAACGCGGGCTCGTCCGGGAAAGGCTGCTGCAGCGTACCCGCCAGGTCGCCGTTCATGTCATTGAACGTTCCAAAATCCATCAGGTGCCTTATGACAGCCACGCGGTTCGCTCCCTTTCTTCCGTATTGGTGCCTTGCTGTATCGCTTTGTTTGACGAAGAGCCGGAGGTCAGGGAGTGGCTGGATTATACGGTGGAGTATTATTACACGCTTTTCTCACCTTGGGGAGGGGAAGACGGCGGATGGGCGGAAGGCCCGCACTATTGGACTACGGGTATGGCATATCTGACCGAAGCGCTGAATTTGCTGAAAAACTTTGCAGGGCTGGACGTATTCCGGCGGACGTTTTTTCAGCATACGGGGGATTTCCCCCTCTACTGCTACAGTCCCGTCGCGTCGACCCGCGCCTCGTTTGGAGACAACTCCTCGCTGGGTGACGACATCATCAAGAAGGTAGGCTTCAACATGCGCCAGTATGCCGGGATTACGGGCAATGGCTGGTATCAATGGTATTACGAACAGCTGAAGGACCGGAATCCGGAAGCGGATGATTTATTTTATAACTATGGCTGGTGGGACTTCCGCTTTGACGAGCTGATGTACCGCCATAATTATCCGCAGGTTCCGGCGGTGGAGCCTGAAGGAATAAAGCCGGTCAAATGGTTCCGCGACATCGGCTGGGTGGCGATGCATCATCAGATGCATAAACCGGCGGAGCAAATATCACTGGTCGCCAAAAGCAGCCGATATGGCTCCGTCAGCCACAGCCATGGCGATCAGGGCGCTTTTCTGCTGCATGCTTTCGGTGAGCCGCTTGCGATCGAAAGCGGTTATTATATCGCTTTTAACAGCTCCATGCACCTGAACTGGCGCAGGCAGACGCATTCGAAAAACGCCATACTGATCGATGGCCGCGGACAGTTCGCGGATATGAACAAAGCGCTTAATATTGCGGCGAAGGGCGAAGTGGAGGATGCTTTCCACCTTAGGGATTACTCCTATGTGCGGATGAATCCGACGCAGGCTTATCTTGAGCATGTGCCTTATTTGAAGCAGTATAAGAGGGAGATTTACTTTGTGCAGAATGCATATTTCGTGATCGTGGATTCGGTGGATCTGGAGCAGCCAGCCCGCATTCAATGGTTATTCCATACCCTTTACGAAATGGAACTGAGGGGGCAGTCGTTTCATGTTCACGGCCGCAAGGCTGATATGGAAGGCCGGTTTGTGTTCAGTTCAGCGGGGGATCTTGCTTTGACCCAGTCGGATGAATTTACGGGTGTGGACCCTGCGGAGATTGAAGGTTTGGAGAGACATTGGCATCTTCGCGCCGAGACGCCGGCAGCGGCCTCACACCGGATTGCCACGCTGCTTGTACCGAAACGCCACAGCGAGCGCGGCAAATACGTGTCGTATTTTATGGATGACCAAGGTTTTAGTTATAATCTCTATTTTACGGATAACGGGCGGACGCAGAAGATTGAGATCAGTAAAGCGTTTAAGATCGAAAATTAGGGATTCTTCACTGCAACGCCTTCATAGGCGGGGGATGAATGGCTCTTTGGAATAAGGGGGGCTTTGGGCAAGGAATCATATTTACGGAAGGGAGAATGTGGGATGAGCAACATCGGGAAATGGGAAGATGCGGAACCTGGCGTCATCCGCAAAATCATGGAGCCGGGCGCGTCGCTGCTGCTGATGGAGGTTCATTTCGAAGAAGGAGCGGAAGGTTATGAGCATTCGCATCCGCATGAGCAGATGTCCTACTGCCTGAAGGGGAAAGTCGAGTTTACCATCGAAGGTGAGAAGACGGTCATCACAGCCGGCGAAACGATTGTCATCCCGGGAGGGGCCAGACACGGCGCCAAAGCTCTTGAGCCAAGCGCCTTGCTGGACTGCTTTACGCCGGTGCGGGAGGATTTGGTCCGCAGGTAGAGATAGAATATGAGCTGTTTTAAGAGGAGCCCCAAAAGGGCTTTTTCTTTTTTTGCAGCTCTGTCATGGGCAATATAAGAGGGATAAACGAGTCGGACTTCGAATCAAAATTCCTGATATTTAACTTTTTGATAATATTCACCGTTAATATTAGTAGTTCATTTCATAGGAGGGAAATAATGTATAAGTTGATGTTGGCGGTATCTATTCTGCTGGGCACAGTCACGGGGGCTGAAATGGCACATGCCCAGGCGGCGGAAACCACTTTGGATTTTGGGGATGGATCGGTATACACAGGTCAGGTCAAAAACGGCAAACCGAATGGTAAGGGAACACTTATCTCAGGAAGACTTGGCCGATATGAAGGGAATTGGGTAAATGGAGTTAAATCAGGTTTCGGTAAATATACTTTTCATTTAAAGGAAGACAAAGTTTTCGATAAAGAGGACAAGCTATACCACGACAGGGATTGGAAGACACATTACGAAGGGCAATGGGCCAATAATAGACAGAACGGGCAGGGGACTGAAGTTCATTCGATCCGTGATGCCAGTTATCAAAAGAAAGAAGATGGAGGCTGGATTCAAAAGGAAGGTGGTTACAGCTACGAGATCCGGAAAGGATCATTTAAAGACGATGACTTCACGGCCGGGTACAGTGGTTATTTGGATGACGAATTCCAAGCGTGGTTTGCCTATAAGGACTCTAAAGTCGCTGTTAAAATGGAAGGCAAGTCCTTGAAGCTGATTGATCCGCGCAAGGTTCAGATGCTCGATTCAAATGCCGATGAGCAGTTGGCAAGCTATTCGTTTCATTACTCCAACAAGAATAACAAAAATCTTTACGATGAAATCCACCTGTCCCCCTCTGTGATTGCGGCAGGCACTTACAAAAATAATCAGATGATCGATGGCGTGAAAATAATCAAAAAGGTTTCCGGAATCGAAAGTACGTGGACCCAGCAGAGCTATAACAACGGCAAACCGGGCGAAGTCAAAAATATTACCGAAACTGCTGCCGATCAAAGTTTTGCCAAATACCGCAGTTCTTACTTGTCTTTAATCACTCCTTATTTGAAGGGATTCGATGAGATCCGCAGCAAGGCAGACACTTTTCTAAATCAATAAATAACTTTTCGCTTTCCCAATACGCGTAGTTTTCTTCCCCGCCATATCCAGCGTCCGCGACGACCGTTCCCGGCAGCTTGCCAAGAGCGGCCTTAACCTTCTCCAAGTGAGGCTTTAAGCAGCGTGTGTCCGTCGGGCGTTGATGCAGGCTGTAGCCGACAATAAACTGATTTTCCGTTCCGATCTGCACATTGTAGCTTCATGGTATATTGAATGTACAAAGAAACCGTTCCTTTCATAAATGGTGGGTCGCACTTCCATTTTACTAAGAAACGGTTTCTTTTTGTGTTTTTATATGGAGACGAACGAAGCAGCGGAGAGAACGAAGCAATTCCGGAAAAGCGGTAGCGGTCGCCTTTGTCCCCGATATATCTTCCTTTAAGATGAATTCAGGATATTTGGGGGCAACAGCGATTGGAGGAATGCTTCGTTCCGCAGCGTTCTTATAACAGACAAAAGAGCCGCCCTGGGTCAAGTGACCTTGGGGACGGCCCTTTTTTTTCTGATGCCTCTAATATACTCCCGGCTGCCCCAGAAACTATGTTAGTATTTGAAAAGAGAGATTTCTTGAACAGTCATAAAGCGGAAACAAGGGAGAGATGCAAATTGACAGGAACGATAGGAAATGAAAACGAACCCGTCATATCCATCCGCAATTTGGAAATGAGTTATGGAGACAAGCCGATTTTGCAAGGCATTGATCTGGAAGTGTACAAGGGACAAATTATTGGTTATATCGGTCCCAACGGTGCCGGCAAAAGCACAACGGTCAAAATTATGCTCGGCTTGGTATCGGGTTACCAGGGAGAGGTGCGTATTTTTGGCAGGGACATTGCGGACGGGGATATCGAATACAAACGCCGCATCGGTTACGTGCCCGAGGTAGCAGAGCTGTACGATAGCTTGACGGCACAGGAATACTTGGTGTTTGTCGGAGAGCTGTACGGACTTGCGCAGCGGAAGGCGGACCACAAGGCGAGACGGCTGATGGCCAAGTTTGGGCTGGAGGAAGTGTACTTCGATCGGATTTCTTCGTTCAGCAAAGGCATGCGCCAGAAAGTGCTGCTTATCTCGAGCCTGCTGCATAACCCGGATATTCTGTTTTTGGATGAACCGCTCAGCGGCTTGGACGCCAACAGCGTTATGATTGTGAAGGAGATTTTGGCGGCGCTGGCGGCGGAAGGCAAAACGATCTTTTATTCCTCGCATATCATGGATGTCGTAGAGAAGATCAGCAGCCGCATTTTGCTGCTTAATGGGGGCCGCATCGCTGCCGACGGCAGCTTCGAGGAGCTAAAGGAGCAGTCGCATGAGCGCTCGCTGGAGCAGATCTTTAATGATCTGACCGGATTCCATGAATATAAGGATGTAGCGTCGTCGTTTGTGTCGATCATTCAGGAGGTGTAGCCGGATGGGGACGATCAAATGGCTGCAAATTCTTGATCCGCTGCGGCATGTATTTGAAAAATTAGGCGTCGACTATGAGGTCATGCGCAAAATTTTGGAGATCAAGCTGCTGATGGACGGACGGCGGGCGCCAACGATCAATCCGAAAGCCAATAAAAATGCTGACGTGGCTTCGCAGTCCAACCAGTTCATTAAATCATTGGTGATTTATGTCATTCTGAGTATCGTGCTGGTGCCATTCGTGGTTATGAAATTGAATTACATGTTCCAGATGAGCCTGGTGTTCGGCATTCTTATGTTTATGGTTACAACCTCCCTGATTTCCGATTTTTCATCGGTTATGCTGGATATTCGGGACCGTAATATTTTATTCTCAAGACCGATTCATCGCAAAACGATCAATATGGCGAAGCTGCTGCATGTGATCATATATTTGCTGCTGTTAACGGGGGCATTAACGGTAATTCCGCTCGTGGTCTCATTGTTTCGGCAAGGGGTTTTGTTTTTTCTGTTATTTTTGGTAGAGATCATTCTGATGGACATCTTTATCGTCGCATTGACGGCGGCGCTGTATTGGCTGGTGTTGCGGTTTTTCGACGGGGAGAAGCTGAAGGATATTATCAACTATGTACAGATCGCGCTTACGATCGCCATCACAGTAGGTTACCAGTTTATCTCCAGGTTGTTTCAATTAGCGGATTTGGACATCGGTTTTACGGCGAAATGGTGGCAGATCTTTATTTTTCCAACCTGGTTTGCGTCTCCGTTTGAATGGCTGATGGGCGGAAGCGGAAATACGTACGTGGTTATCTTCTCTATCTTGTCCTTTTTAGGGCCACTTTTGGCTTTATGGATCTATTTCCTGCTGATGCCTTCCTTCGAACGTAATTTGCAAAAGCTGGCTTCCCATCAGGCCCGGGGCAAAACCGGCCGGTTTCGGCTTCAGGATAAGCTGGCTGCCATTTTGTGCCGCGAAAACACGGAGAAGTTGTTCTTCCGTTTTGGCTGGGACATGATGGGGCGCGAACGTGATTTTAAACTGAAAGTGTATCCACAGCTCGGGTTTTCAATCATTTTCCCGTTTATCTTCATGTTTAATATGCTGGGTTCAAAAGGCGGGTTCGCGGAGATGCGGACAGGCAATGGCTTCTTATTTCTCTATTTTTGCGCATTGATGATTCCGACCATGATCATGATGCTCAAGTTTTCCGGCAACCATAAAGGGGCATGGATTTATCAAACCGTTCCGCTGAAGGATGCGGCTCCGGTCTATAAGGGCACGCTTAAGGCGATGTTGGCCAGGTTGTTTGCTCCGATATTTGTTTTGCAGAGCATTATTTTCACGGTTATTTTCGGTGTGCGGATCATCCCCGGCTTGATCGCAATTCTGCTCAGCGTTTTGCTGTACACGGTTTTGAGCTTTATGGTTTTGGAGAAAGGACTGCCGTTTTCGCAGCCTTTTCAGAATACGCAATCCGGCAACGGATTTGTTATTTTGGGATTGATGCTGCTGCTTGGAGTGTTTGCGGGAGCCCATTTCGGCTTTACATTATTGCCTTACGGAGAGTACCTATGGATGCTGCTGTTGCTCGTCCTCAACTTCTTCGGATGGGAGCTGGCTTTCCGTTAAATATATGTACC
The DNA here is from genome assembly GCF_021654775.1 of Paenibacillus azoreducens. Taxonomy (NCBI): domain Bacteria; kingdom Bacillati; phylum Bacillota; class Bacilli; order Caryophanales; family Paenibacillaceae; genus Paenibacillus; species Paenibacillus azoreducens. The sequence continues at coordinate 289,793 of NZ_AP025343.1, forward strand.
ACCGAGGCATCCTCGGCTATAAGTGTAAAACAAAGAATCCCTTTTTACAGGGGTTCTTTGTTTTCTGATATAGGTTTGGAATCTCTCCCCCCATACAGGGAAGCTAAACGGGAGGCGGTCTGGCTCCATGTAAAACGCTCAAGAACGATGCTGCGGCCGGCCTTGCCCAATGCGCTTCGAAGCACGCTGTTTTTGCCTAACCGGACAAGATATTCGGCAAAGGATTCAGGGCGATGGTAACGGTCAACCAGATAACCGCTTTCGCCATGCTTTACGATCTCAGGTATCCCTCCGGTTTTCGAGGCAATAACGGGCAATCCAGAGGCCATGGCTTCCACATTGACAAGGCCAAAAGCTTCATGTCTTTGAGAAGGACACACAAAGCAATCCGCCAATTGGTACAGGCGGTGTATTTCCGCATGGCTGACTTTTCCGGCCCAAATCACGGAAACTCCCAGCTTTGCCGCCTGTTTTCGCAGCTGCTTCATATAAGCGGGGTTTCCCTTTCCGGCGATAACCAGTTTCACGGGCAATTGTCTGCTGGCCAGCTGTACGGCTTTCAGAAGAACGTGGACTCCTTTTTGGGGAATGATACGCCCTATGAAAAGGACGGTAAAGGTAAAATCCCCTTTCATTCGGTACTTTAATTTGGCTTGAGTCCGTTCGGCATCGCTTGGAGGATGAAAGCGCCCAGTATCCACCCCTAGCTCTACCGTGCGGATTTTTTGCGACACAGCGGGGAAACGGCTTGAGATCTTTTGGTTCAGGGAGCTGCTGTTAGCGATAATGAGATCGGCATGTTTGATACTGGATGCAACATGGCTCGTTTGCGGGACAAAAGTGAGCGAATGGAGAAACAGAGTGACCTTCGTCTTCGGAGTAACAGCCTTTCGGATCACAGCCATGTAGTGAGGACGGTTGTCCACTTGAATACAATCGAATATTTTTCCGCGAAGATAGCGGAGAACGGACGCCAAATATATTTTGGGGCTTCCCGCACGAACCCGAACGATTTCGACGCCCCCTTCTTTGCTTTCCGCAGGCAGTCCAGCCGCAGCCCTGCTCACCACGGTCACGCTGTGCCGTTTTGCAAGCAGTCTTGCGATGGAGAGGATGCAAATTTCGACCGAGCCGTTACCGGGAACGGGAAATTGTTCAGGCGCAACGATTAACAGGTTCAAGTCTCTCTTCCTCCTGTCTGGCAGATAGCCGCCGAATAAGGCCATACATAATTTGTATGCAGACTGGTTAACGTGAGTACGCTCTTTTGTCCGGTATAGTTTACCTAATATGTCTTGGAAGGGAGCAAGGGCCTGTGCAAAGGCAAAGGCAGCAGCATAATCTATATTATAAAAATATTTATTTTTGCCTTATCTATGCCTATGCCTATGAGAACGTTTGACAGGAGAGATCAAGAGATGATCGCGAAAAAAAAGCAGCGTAGAACCTTGATGAGCAAGTGGACAAAAACGAAATTGTTGGAGAAGCACCATGACGTTAAATCAGTCATACCGGACACGAGAAAGTTCAGTAAACCGGCTTTGAAGTCCATGCTGGATCACTATGAAATGGTTTATGTCAAACCGGATGTGGGGACTTTTGGAAAAGGCGTGACCCGGGTGGAGAAGCTGGATGGCAAGGGGTATTCCTATCAGCTGGGAACGAAAGAAAAAATGAATAAAGACTTTAATTCGCTGTATGAATCCCTTCACCGGTTAACGGGAAAAAAAATGTACCTTATCCAAAAAGGAATCCATCTCGTCAAATACAACCGCCGTTATTTTGATGTCCGCGTTATGGTTCAGCTCAGCCCGAAAGGAAACTGGGAAACGACTGGGGTGATCGGCCGCGTGGCGCATCCGGGGAAAATCGTGACGAATTACCATAGCGGAGGCAAACCGATGGATATTAAGCGTCTGCTTGGAGCGCATATGTCCTCGGACCGTGCCCTGAAAACGATGGGGGTGCTGAAAAAATTGGGTGTGAAGGTTGCACGCCATATGCATGCCCAATATCCCGGATTCAGGCAAATCGGGCTTGACATTGGGTTTGACAAAACGTGGACGCCTTGGATACTGGAGGTCAATACCAATCCGGATCCGTATATTTTCAACCAGCTATCCGATAAGAGCATGTACCGCAAAGTCATGAGATATAGACGGGCATATCTTTAGGTTTGGGATATAGGTTTAAAAACACCTCGGCAAGGGGTGTTTTTTAGCAGTATAGAATTTATAAGTTTTTTTGGGGGTCCCCGCAAAGTATTTGGAATAAGCATCGAAGTATAGGCTCCACTTTGTGGGGTTATTTTACGTATCAGATAGTATAAACTTCAAGAAAAAGCATCCTGGGACCGCACAGAAGGACATCCTTAAAACACGGTCTGTTCACCTATGGAATTTCACTGATAATTATGTTGAAAAGTACAAATGTCGATCATTATAGACTTTCACCCGGCGATCATATGATTTATAGTCGATTGCCTATATTTCTCACTTTGATTATGGTCCGAAGAAGTAGTACATTAATATATGAAATCATAAGGAGGTTTCTGAATTAATGTTCTATGAAGACAATGAGAATTTAACCATCATGACCTACACCTTGAATAGTGGCATTAAAGGAACTGTACCTTTATCGAATAAGCAAATTCAGGAATGGATCGAGTGCTATCGTACCGATGCAAAGTTCATCACAGCTATTGGCAAAGAGTTTTTTGGCCTCAATCCAGAGCTGGTTGCGGATTTCAAAGTGCATAACCGTTTCTCTAATTACGCCGAAGTGCTTAAGCCTGTGGGCAACCCTCCTGCCGAAGCAAACACCGATCAGCTGTCCAAGGCGTATGAAGAGAACCGCGTGTACTTTAAAGTCGACTGCAAATGCGGGACGACCTACACGACCTTTTCCCAATACTACACGACGAAATGGTATTGTTCCAAATGCAACGAGATCGTGTTTTTGGACAAGAAGAAGGGCAAAGTGCCTACGGAAAAAGGCGACGCCTGGTACATGACCAACAAGTATTATGTATCCAGGGACTAACAGGGATTTGCAAAAAGCATCAATTACAGGATGAAGATATAAAGGATCAGCAGAACTTGCTATTAGTGCGTGTTCAAAAAGGTCGGTTTTCAGCACAGATCAAAAACGGACTTTTTGAATGACCTCTATTAAGGGACTGATTTCGGCCGGGCTCCGGTTGGAAACAGTCCTTTTTATTTGGCGTATGCTGATATCGGCCGTCTCGGCGCTTTTTTGCTTATGTTCATTAAATACCGTTCACAAGAAGCGGATCGCAGCAAGCAGGCAATAGACGCCGGATACGGCCGAATGAATTGGATATGTATGTAAATTCATATGACCTGATTAAAGGGATGCCTAAAATTTTAATATTTTGTGACATAATTCACATTAGCTCATTTTCGGGCTTGAGAATGTGACATTTATCACATTGAAGCCTTCTTTTGTCTGCCAGAATACATGAAGGAAAGGATTTTGCAAAGGTTCAAGGATATAAAAACTTGTGTTAGCGAATCCGAAGTTAAGGGGTTTGGCAGAATAATTTTGAGAAAGAGGGAAGAGAAATGGATGTAGTTATGCTGTCTCGGATCCAATTCGCAGCGACAACGATTTTTCACTTTTTCTTCGTGCCGTTGTCCATTGGTCTTGCATTCCTGATTGCAATCATGGAAACGATGTACGTCGTTAAGGGCAAGGAAGAGTATAAAAACATGGCGAAGTTCTGGGGCAAGCTGTTCCTCATCAACTTTGCGATCGGCGTCGTAACCGGTATTCTTCAGGAATTCCAGTTCGGCATGAACTGGTCGGCATATTCGCGTTTTGTCGGCGACGTATTTGGAGCGCCGCTGGCGGTCGAGGCGCTGCTGGCGTTTTTCCTGGAATCGACATTTCTCGGTCTGTGGATTTTCGGATGGGAACGTCTTTCGAAAAAGGTTCACTTGCTTTGTATCTGGTTGGTCTCCATCGGAACGGTCTTTTCCGCGTTCTGGATTTTGGTGGCGAACTCCTTCATGCAGCGGCCTGTCGGTTTTACGATGAACAACGGCCGGGCCGAAATGAACGACTTTTTGGCGCTGATCACCAACGGTCAGTTGCTGCTTGAATTCCCGCATACGATTTTGGCGGCATTTATGACAGGCGCGTTCCTGGTTACAGGCGTGAGTGCGTATAAGCTGCTGAAAAAGCAAGATGTTCAATTCTTCAAAAAATCATTTATCATCGCGATTATCATCGGCATGGTGTCCTCGATTGGCGTTGCGCTCGTCGGTCACCAGCAGGCACAATATTTGGTGAAAACACAGCCTATGAAAATGGCTGCGACCGAAGCGCTGTGGGAAAACAGTGGCGATCCCGCAGCTTGGACGGTAACGGCATTCATCGACACCAAAAACCAAAAAAATACCGGGGAGTTCCAGATCCCTTATATGCTCAGCTTCCTTTCGTACAGTAAATTTTCCGGCGAAGTAAAAGGCATGAAAGAACTCCAAGCTCAATATGAACAAGAATACGGCCCCGGTAACTATATTCCGCCGGTTCGTACGACTTTCTGGAGCTTCCGGGTCATGGTAGCCAGCGGCTCCCTACTGATTCTGTTCAGCTTGTACGGTGTATATCTTGCAGCACGCAAAAAGCTGGAGAACCGCAACAAATGGTTTATGCGGCTGATGGTGTTTTCAATTGCACTGCCGGAGATCGCGAATGCTTCGGGCTGGATCATGACGGAAATCGGACGCCAACCATGGACGGTATTCGGACTGATGACAACAGCGGACGGAGTTTCGCCTAGCGTCACCGCAGGCCAAGTGTTGTTCTCGATTATCGCTTTTGTGAGCATTTATGCTATTCTGGCGGTAGTTATGGTTTATCTGTTCATCCGCGTGATCAAAAAAGGTCCGTTTGAGGTTGTGAAGGAAGAAGTATCTAGTGATCCATTTGATAAGGAGGGATACCGTCATGCTATCTCTTAATGAGCTTTGGTTTGTGCTCGTTGCCGTTTTGTTTGTCGGATTTTTCTTCCTGGAAGGATTCGATTTCGGCGTCGGGATGTCTACGGGTATCTTGGCGAAAACCGATATGGAGCGCCGGGTGCTGATTAACTCCATCGGTCCTTTCTGGGACGGAAACGAAGTTTGGCTGCTGACGGCCGGCGGCGCGATGTTCGCCGCTTTCCCGAACTGGTACGCGACGTTGTTCAGCGGTTTCTATACCCCGCTTGTTCTGCTGCTGCTTGCCTTGATCGGCCGAGGTGTTGCCTTTGAATATCGCGGCAAAGTCGAAAAAGAGGCCTGGAGAAAGACATGGGATGTCGTCATTTTCATCGGCAGTTTGATTCCGCCGCTTCTGCTCGGCGTTGTGTTTGCCGATTTGATTAAAGGTTTGCCGATTGACCAAGCGATGGAAATGAAAGCTTCGTTCTTCGGCGATATCGTGAATTTTTACTCCGTAGTGGGCGGCTTGACGATGGTTGTGCTTTGCCTCGTGCATGGACTTCTGTTTACCACGCTGCGGGTAACGGGCGACCTTCAGGAACGCGCTCGCCGGATGGCACGCATGCTGATGGTGCCGCTGGCCGTACTGGTTGTGGCTTTCTTCGTTCTGACTTATTTCAATACTGAAATTTTCAACGTTCGCGGCGGTATTTTGACAGCTGTCATAGCGCTGCTGGTTATCGCATTTGCTCTGGCAGCCGTATTTTCCGGCAAGAAAAGAGACGGCTGGGCGTTTGGTATGACGGGTGCGGTGATCGTATTGACCATTGCTTCGTTTTTCATCGGATTGTTCCCGAACGTGATGATCAGTTCCATCGACACCGCGTTCAACCTGACGGTAACCAACGCGGCTTCCGGTCATTACTCGCTGAAGGTCATGACGATCGTGGCTTTATCCCTGCTGCCTTTCGTGCTCGGCTATCAAATTTGGAGTTACTTTGTGTTCCATAAACGTGTTCATGAGAAGGGACATTTGGAATATTAATGGATCGGAATTTACTCGGCTACAAAGGGATAAAGCCAATACTTGCCTTCATACTGCTGTTAACGCTTGTGCAGAGCGTATCGATCATCCTGCTGGCAAGATGGCTGGCGGAGGTTCTCTCCGCCCTCTTTGCCGGTGAATCGCTACATTCGCAATACCCTAAAATCATGATGTTTCTCGGCGCGTTTCTGACCCGGCACATCATAAACTTTATTCAGCAAAAAATCAGCTATGCTTTCGCTGAACGGACCGGAGCCAGCCTGCGGCAACAGGTGATGGATAAGCTTTTCCAATTGGGCCCGCGGTTCGCGAAGCAGGAAGGAACGGGAAATCTGGTTACGCTGGTGCTGGAGGGCGCGTCGAAGTTCCGGAACTATCTGGACTTGATCGTGCCGCGGATGGCGGGAATGTCGATCATTCCATGGGTCATCCTGGTTTATGTTTTCATGCAGGATATTACATCAGGGATCATCTTGATCCTGACGATGCCGATCCTGATTGCGTTTTTGATTCTCGTCGGGCTGGCTGCCCGCAAGCATACAGAGAAGCAGCTGGACACGTACCGCACGCTGTCGAACCATTTTGTGGATTCGCTGCGCGGGCTGGAGACGCTCAAGCTGCTGGGACAGAGCCGCTCGCATAGCGATACGATCGCCCGGGTGAGCGACCGTTACAGATCAGCGACCATGCGCACTTTGCGCGTGGCCTTTCTGTCTTCTTTTGCCTTGGATTTCTTTACGACGCTGTCGGTGGCTGTTGTGGCTGTAGGTTTGGGTCTGCGGCTGATAGGCGGCAATTTGGATCTGCTCACCGGGCTGACGGTCCTGATTTTGGCTCCGGAATACTTTTTGCCGGTACGTATGGTTGGTGCGGATTTCCACGCCACCTTGGATGGGAAAGAAGCTGGGGCTGCCATGCAGCTTATTATTGATGAGCCCTTGAATCAGGAAGGCGAAGAGTCCGCCGGTCAGGATAAGAAAGAACTGAACTGGACAAAGGACAGCCGAATAAGCCTGTCCCAGGTAGGTGTGCGGCATCAGGAGGATGGTCCGCATTCATTGCGCGAAGTGTCGCTTGATATTTGTGGTACGGGGAAAATCGGAATTATCGGCGCCAGCGGCGCCGGCAAATCCACTTTGATCGATGTGCTTGGCGGATTTTTGAAGCCGACCGAAGGGCATTTCTCCTTGGATGGATTGCAAATGGGTTCGCTTGCGACAGATAAGTGGAGAAAACTGACGACGTATATTCCGCAGCATCCTTATGTTTTTAGCAGCACGCTGGCTGATAATATCCGCTTCTACGTACCGGATGCGGAGGATGCGGACGTGGAACGTGCGGTGGCTGCAGCCGGGCTGTCGGAGCTGGTGCAGAACCTGCCCCTTGGCATCCGGGAAATGATCGGGAACGGCGGCCGCCAGCTGAGCGGCGGACAAGAGCAGCGAGTGGCGCTGGCCCGGGCGTTCTTAAGCGACCGTCCTGTTATTTTACTGGATGAGCCGACGGCGCATCTGGACATTGAAACGGAATATGAGCTGAAGCAGACGATGCTGCCGCTGTTTGAGAACAAGCTGGTGCTTTTGGCGACGCACCGTTTGCACTGGATGCCGGAGATGGATCTGATTATCGTGCTGGAGCACGGACGGGTCGCGGAAACCGGCACACATGAGGAACTGCTTGCCCGTAAGGGAGCCTATTATGAGCTGATTCGATCGCAACTGGAGGGAGTAGAGTGAGGGAAGAGAGCTGGCTTCGTCCTTATGTCCGGACGTACTGGGGACGTTTTCTGATCATCATTGCGCTGGGCTGCCTGACGCTCCTGACCGCATCGATGCTCATGTTCACTTCGGGTTTTCTGATTTCCAAGGCGGCGCTGCGGCCGGAAAATATTCTGATGGTGTATGTGCCGATCGTGCTGGTGCGCACCTTCGGTATCAGCCGGGCGGTCGTGCATTACGTGGAGCGGCTGGTCAGCCACGATGCCGTGCTGCGGATCGTGTCGCTTATGCGCACGCGACTGTATCGGATCTTAGAGCCGCAGGCTTTGTTCATATCCTCCCGGTTCCGTACCGGAGATATGCTTGGCGTGCTGTCGGATGATATTCAATATTTGCAGGATGTTTACCTGAGAACAGTATTCCCGAGCATCGTGGCGCTGGTGATGTACATCGCTTCGATCGCTGCCTTGGGCTGGTTTGATGTCCGGTTTGCGCTGTTTATGGCTTTGTATATTTTCATTCTCGTTGCCGTACTGCCATGGGTGTCGCTGCTGATCACCAAGGCCAAAAGCCGCCTGGCGAAGCAGCAGCGCAGCAACCTTTACACCAAACTCACCGACGCAGTGCTAGGCATGAGCGATTGGGTCATCAGCGGCAGGCAATCCGCTTTTCTTGCCGCTTATGAAGCGGAAGAGAGGGAGGCGGCCCGCGTGAACAGCCAGCTCAAAAGCTGGGCGCGCTGGCGGCAGCTGATCGGGCAGACGGTTGTAGGCCTCAGCGTCGTGTCGATGGTTGTTTGGGCGGCCCGTGAATATGCCGGCGGGCATATTGCGCCAACGCTCATAGCGGCATTTGCTTTAGTGATGTTTCCGCTGATGGATGCATTTATGCCGGTTTCGGACGCAATCGAAAAGATACCGAATTACCAGAGTTCGCTGCAGCGGCTCTCGGAAATCGGCCGAATCCCCGGAGACGGGAATTCCCATGGCACGGCTGGTCAGACTGGAATGAAGGAGGATTCTTACGTTTCGGCTGAAGATGTCAGGCGTTTGGCTGGATCGGACGTCCACCTTACAGTACAGAACGTCAGCTACCGTTATGATGATGCTTCTCCGTGGTCATTGGAAAATGTATCGCTTGATCTGCCGCAGGGTAAACGGATCGCCATCATTGGGCGCAGCGGCGCAGGCAAATCGACGCTGCTGAAGCTGATCGAAGGGGCGCTGGCTCCCTCGAAAGGGACCGTCTCCCTGAACGGAACGGAGGCATATGCCATTGGCGAACAGATGCCGCAGGTCGTGTCCGTGCTGAACCAAAGCCCGCATCTGTTCGATACGACGGTAGAGAACAATATCCGCCTGGGTGACCGCAGCGCGGAGGATGAAGACGTTCGGCGGGCGGCCGCCCAGGTGAAGCTGGACCGGCTGATTGCATCGCTTCCGCTTGGCTACAAAACGCCGATGCATGAGACAGGGCAGCGTTTCTCCGGCGGGGAACGCCAGCGGATTGCTTTGGCGCGGGTGCTGCTTCAGAATAATCCTGTGGTCATCCTGGATGAGCCGACCGTCGGACTTGATCCGCGTACGGAAAACGATCTGATCGCAACCATACTGGAAACCATGAAGGGCAAATCCCTGGTTTGGGTCACGCATCATTTGGTTGGCGCCGAGCAGATGGATGAGATCATTTTTATGGAGAACGGACGTGTCGAAATGAGAGGCTCTCACGCGGAGCTGTTGGCCACATCGGAGCGGTACCGTAATTTATACCGGCTCGATCGCCCCGAGGCATTTATGGCGAAGTAGAGTATTGGAGCAGGGCTGTATCGCTTGATAGCGGTATGGCTCTGTTTTTTTGGATTTTATGCTGTATTGCGGCCACATAAAGAATGTACTTTGCATGGCCTGTCGTACAGTGAACGGTTGGAAGCTTCTTCGTATCGGATTGAGCATGCATGGAATGGACGCGTCTGAATTCGTCCGAATGAGTCTGAATGAGTCTTAATGCGCCTGAATGCGCCTAACGAAACTGAGGAGCGTTATATTCACGAAAAGAGTGTTTTTTCAAATCTAACGAAACTCCAAAGCGTTATTTGGCGAAAATCCAGCTTCTTTACCGTCTATTTTAATCAATAACGTTTCCCGGTTTCGTTAGAGCATTTAGATGCGCTATTTTGACTAAATAACGATTGTGAGTTTCGTTAGAGTAATTTAGAAGCGCTGTCTACGATTGTGGGTTCCGTAAGCAATTGCAGAATGCTTGGTCCCGATGAGGTTTGGCGTAACTCGTGATCAAATTCGCTACATCGAAGCCAAGGCGCTTCTCAAGCTCCGTCATCCAGCTGAACTGCCAACATCTAGGGCGCCACACCGCGCGCTGGAAGCCGCATGCGATACAGAATTGTTATAAATGAATAAAATGATCTATTTTGCATCATCCTATATATAGGTGAATTGGTAAGCTGAAGGGGGTGCGCAAGCAATCATGGAAAACAACAATTCCCAGGAAGCAAGCAAATATGAGGTGCAAAGAACGGAACTGAACAAGATGCCGGTGCCGGACAAGCAAAGAGAGGAATTCGCGAAGGAAATGGTAAATGACGCCAAGGAGGCGTTCGGCCAGCAGCAGTCCGAGGATAAAGAGTAGTACGGTTCATTGGAGCACTTTCGTAAATTACATTTGGATGAAGGAGGGTGTATCTCCGTAGTCAAAAATGGAGGCACCCTTTTTGCTGATAAGACAAATACACGTAACGGATTCCAAAATAGACTGTATCTATTTGTTTCCAGTTGTGATATAATAAAGTTATTGGAATAGTGACCTAACGAATTCACATAACGTAGAGGGTTATTCTATTTTTAATAACCTTGTCCATTATGTGATTTTTTATTTTCAAATAGATGTCATGTAAAATTAAGAAAAAGGTGGGAATCCAGTTGGAAACAGGAACAGTAAAATGGTTTAACTCAGAAAAAGGCTTCGGTTTTATCGAAGTTGAAGGCGGTAGCGACGTATTCGTACACTTCAGCGCAATCGTTGGAGACGGCTACAAATCTTTGGACGAAGGCCAACGCGTAGAATTCAACATCGTGCAAGGCAACCGCGGACCACAAGCTGAAAACGTAGTAAAGCTCTAATATAGAGGCTGACGCCCCAAACAAACTTTGTTTGGGGCGTTTTTGCATCTGCCGATTGCATAATTCGTAGTAATTCAATATACTCTTATACATAGTAATTCGATGCATAGATAAACTAGGTAATAAAAATGTTTCTAGGTTAGTAAAAAACTTCTGAAGGAGAACATTATGGCGGTCAATAAGGAGTTATTAAAAGGAAGTACGGCTATTTTGCTGCTTACGGTACTGAATAGAAAAGAAATGTATGGCTACGAATTGATCAAGGAAATCGAGCGGAGTTCGGAAGGTGTATTTTTGATGAAGGAAGGCACGTTATATCCCATTTTACATACGCTGGAGGCTGAAGGTTGGCTGGATGCTTACTGGAGTACGTATGATGGGAGAAAGCGCAAGTACTACCGGATAACCGATCAGGGTAGAAACCAGCTTCGGGAGAAAAAGGAAGAGTGGATACAATTCCGAACAGCGGTGGACCGCGTTATTGGGGAGGGGATGTCATGAGTCGGCCTGAAGAAAACGGGGCTGTAGCGATTTTTTTGAATCAGGTATGCAGTCATGTTCGAGCCAAGGAATTGCATCCCGAAATACGCGAAGAGCTATCCTCCCATATTGTTGAGCAGATGGAAATGCTGCAGGAGAATGGGATGAGCGTGGAAGCCGCCGCTGCCGAAGCAATCTGTCAGATGGGGGACCCTGCTCTTATCGGCAGGAATTTTCATCAGGCACATAAGCCGGTCATGGAATGGAAATTGGTTGTTATTTTGGCGTTGATGGCGTTGATCGGCATTTTTGGGGTGTTTACCGCCCAGGAATCGGGGATGTATCCTCAGTTTGGTACTTCGCTCATCGAAAGGAAAGTGTTGTTTACTCTTCTTGGTCTTGCCTTCTTGGTTGGATTCTATTTTGTGGATTATTGTAAATTACAGAAATATTCTGGCGTATTGTTTTTCGGTGCCCTCGTGCTTATGGCATACGCGTATTTTGCGGAAATAGACATAAATGGAAGAAGAGTGTTTCTCGTTTTTGGTCCATTTAGTATTAATGCAATGGCCGCATCGCTCCCGGTGCTTCTCTTTGCTTTGGCAGGAATGAAACCGGCAAAAGAGTGGCGAGGAGGCTGGGAATACCTTATCCAACTCGTATACCGGGGTATATTACCTATTATGCTTTTTGTTCAGTCATCTTCCTGGTTTTATGGCCTTATCTATCTGATTGGCTTTTTGCTGCTGACATGGGTCACCAAGAAGAATACACCACAATTTCTCGTACTGATCCTACCGCTGCTGTCTCTCTACATACTTGTGCTTACCCGGGTTGGACAATTGCAGCATCGGCTGCAAGCTTTCCTTTATCCGACCAGTGATGACAGCTACCAAATCATCCAAACCAAAGCGGCGATTGTCTCCGCAGGATGGTTTGGGCATGGATTTGCGGCACAGCTTGATACGCTTCCCTATGTTTACAGTGATTCGCTATTCCCGTATCTGATTTATTGTTTTGGCTGGGGCTCTGGAATACTTATCACCGGGCTTGTAATCTGTTTTATCATTCGTTTTTGGAAAATGAATGTTCTCATTCAGGATGTGTATGCGAAGAGAATCATGCTTGGATGGATGGCAGTATATGCCATCAGGATGTTATGGCCGATCCTTATGGCCTTTGGTATTGTTCCTATAGTCGGGGAGGTATTGCCATTCATCGGATACAGCGGGATGATGCAGGTTGTTGACTTTGCCGCTGCCGGGCTGCTGCTGTCTTTATTCAGACGGAAGAATATGATTCCTGGAGAAATTGAAAATCCATCCCTACATCCAAATTAAGCTGGGCGACTTAACTATTTTCTATAATGACAATGATCCAGTGCAGACGAAACAGCTGTTTGAACAACTGCAAAAACAAACAGGGGAATAGGGGGAAACCATCGTGAACATACATCATATTTCGATTCAAGGCGCCGGAGAGTGGAATGAAGATGCCGTTATTTTGCGTTCGGACGGGGGATTCTATGGTGTAATTGACGGGGCGACTTCGCTTGTTCCTTTTCGGAGTGTCCATGGAGAAACAGGCGGAAGGTTGGCATCACAGATCATTAAGGATTATTTCAAACAGATTCCAGGCGATGATCGGCGGGATTTGGAGACCTTGGCGAAAGAAGCCAACAAGCGGCTGGGAGAAGCCATGCGGGCGGAAGGCATTCGGATGGATCGCAAAAGCGAGCTGTGGACGGCTGCCATGGCGGTAGTCCGAGTCAAGGAGCATCATATCGAATACGTGCAGGCCGGCGACTGCATGATCATGGCATTGTACCAAGATGGTTCCATACGGACGATCACACGCGATCATGTCGCTCATATCGGCGAAGAGTCGATGGCGGTCTGGAAAAAAGGAATCGATTCCGGAATTCGCAGCAAAGAGGCGCTGCGGGGGATGGTGCTACCTCACTTGCTGGAAAACAGGGAGAAGATGAACACCAGAGGCGGATATTCCGTATTGAATGGTTTGCCGGATGCGGATCGATACCTGGAGTACGGAAAAATCAACCGGATACGGCTTTCGGGTCTGCTGCTGGTGACGGATGGGCTTTTTTATCCGGAGGCATGGCCGCAGCCAGAAGCGGAGAACGACAACCTAAGGCCGGATGAGGAGCTCCTGCGCCGCGTCGCTTCGGAAGGACTAGAGCGTTATGCCAAGCGGCTGCTGGCTTTGGAAGAGGACGATCCCGAGTGCATCCGCTACCCTCGCTTGAAAATGTCGGATGATAAAACAGGCATTTGGATCACGTTCTAGCGCGTCGTTTTGTTAAAGATGTCCTACTAACTAAAGGAAGGGTCTGCGATTTTGCGGTTTTAACCGATAAGAGCAGATCCATTCTTTTTTTTTGGCGTCAGATCGGAGAGAACAAAAAAGATGGAAAGAATAGGCCTGTTCCGAAATTTTCCGCACCGATATAATAAAGACAAAAAAGAATCGGAATCTGCGGAGGAAATTATGGAGCGAGAAACATACCGGATAGCACAGGAAGCCGACCGCTTTGTCGGAAGGGTGGAGGAACGGTCGCAGTTATCGAAGTGGCTTCAGGATGAAACGGCAAGGAGCCGGATATTTTCGATCACCGGCATGGGAGGGATCGGAAAATCCTCCTTAATGTCACAGCTGTCCCGGCTCGGCAAAAATGCGGGTTGTGTATGCCTGTGGTTGGATGGCCGGTCATTTACGCCTACGCCGGCGTCCTTTTTGGAGAGTTTATCGGCTGCCGCCTCACTGGAACAGCTGGAGCAAGCCGAACCGGGTTCGCTGCGCATTTTGACGAAAGCCGGACCGCTGAAGCGGGTTATGCTGTTCATAGATAATTTCGAGGAGCTGTCCCTGCTTGAGGGCTGGCTGCTGGATGCGTTTTTGCCCAAGCTGTCTTCCGCAGGCGTCGCGGTTCTGCTTGCTTCGCGGCCGCGCCTGCCTATAACATGGATTACCCATCCAGTATGGGGGCTCAGAATGACGGAGTTTCGGCTGGCGCATTTTACGAATCAAGAAATGGTCGACTATATCCAATCCTTCGGGACTTTCCCGGACGAAACGGTTGGACGGCTGGCGAGGTTGAGCGATGGCCATCCGCTGGCTTTGGCTTTGTCCGTCGAAACGGCCATCAAAGACAAGGCTTGCGGGCCGGACAAACAGATTATTTCGCAGTCCATCAGCGCCCGCGTGCTTCGCGAACTGGCCTCGGAGAAGCTGCAGCCGATGGTGGATGTTCTAACGGTCCTACCCGAAGCCAATCAGGAGATGCTGTCCCGTTTGACCGGCAGGACGGTCACTACGCAGCAGTTTCGCGAGCTGGCCGGACTATCCTTCGTTCGTTCCGGAACTGGGGGGCTGGCGCTGCATGACGTTGCCAGAATGCATCTGCTGAAGGACTTCCGGCAGCGGGAACCGAAGCGGCTTCTTGAGCTGCAGTGCTCCTCGGCACAGCTGCTGTATGGGAAGTTCCAGCGTGCGGACCGCAAGCAGCGCCGCGGAATCGCGTCGCAAATGCTGATGCTGAGCAAGGAGCTCCTATCTCCCCACAGAGGGTATGCGGATTTTTCGGGCGATTCGATCCCTCCTCTTGAGCAGCCTAACGCTGCGGACCTGCCCAATCTGCACCAGATGCTGGAAGAATGGTGCGTTTACAGCGTCGATCCTCATATGAACCGGTCCTACCATGATTTTCTGGATGAGCTTGCCGACCGCTTTCCCGAAAGCATCGCGATTGTACGCGATAGCCAAGGACGGCCCGCCGGCATGTTTATCATTGTACTGGTCTATTATGAAACGGGTTTGCTCCTTCAGCGTTATTTTCCGAATGAATTGTCGGAATGCTTCACGGAAGAGGAATGGAAATGCGAGCCTGACAAGGCAGATACATACTTCCCGGTATTGACCGCCGCTACGAATTCGATGTCGGGTTATTCGAAGGAAGAGATCATCGGGCTCTTAATGCTGGATCATTTGTCCCTGCTTGGGGATGGAAGCCGGGCCATTCTCGTTGCTACCAACGATGTCCTAAAGCAGCAGCTGCGCGGTATCGGTTTCCGCATCCGGCCGACGGCCACCCGAAATTGCGACGTATCATGGGCGGAAGCCCATATATTGGAACTCGACCTCCGCGAGGGGAATTTTGGAGATTGGGTGCTTTCGTTTTTTAAAGGAAGCGGGGAGATGGAGAGCGTTATGATGGATGTCTTCCACGCGTTGAGCCCAGGCGATCAAGAACGGCAATTAAGAAAAATACTTCTGTCGCTGCATGATCCGGTGGAACTGGAGAAATATGCGGGTGCATTTCCTGGCGTGGGCAGCGGCATCGATTTACAGCGGTTCATGCTCCGGTTAATGAAAATATCCGGGGAAGCCGGGCTGACGGAAGAATACGGTTCCCTTTTATACGCCGCTTATTGGCAGCACGCCGGTAATTCGGATGCCGCAGCGTTGGAGTGCAGCATGAGCAGGGCGACCTTCTATCGCTATCTGAAAAAAGCGATTGCCAATTTTGCCCGGGTGCTGGCGGCACAGCTTCAAAATAGCGCCATGGAACCTGAACATTAGGATATCTTGAGAGTACAGGAAAAATGAGACTGATTTGAGACGGGAACGGAAGAAGATCATGCTAAAATGAATGAGTCGATGCTGATCTTCATGATTACATATTCGATGCCTGGAAGTTAGACTTGCTCGGGGTGCCTAATGATGGAAGCAAAAGGGGGACCGAAAAAGTTTTTTTATTGGTGCGTATTTTGGTGATTGACAACGCATTTTGATTGGTTTATATTGATCGACAGTTCCTATATACTAACTTTTGGTAGATCCATGGACAGGGATTAAGATTACGCACATCTGCAATAACGACAATTTTATATTTTGGCACACTAATCGAAAGGTTAGCTCGCAAAGCCTTGGAGTCTAACAGTCTTTATGACTTATGATCGTCCGGTTGCAATTAATATCGTTAATGCAGCCGGGCTTTTTTGTGTTCCGGGGAACTTAAACCAAAAAATCAAGGAGGAAGAGATGAAGCGGGGTTTAAAACTTGTAGTATCATGGCTGTTCATATTGACGGTGTTCACAGGATTCATTCCAGGCAATCTATTCTTAAGCCGGGTATCCGCAGCATCAAACGAGCTTATCTGGCCGAATCCCGGAGCAGTCAATCTGACCAAGACGGCCGATCCTGCAGGGAAAGGTCAATGGAATATCACGTTGACTGTTGAAGGAAAGAACATTAAAACGACCTCGGATGTCGTGCTGGTCATCGACCGGTCCGGAAGTATGGACAAATCGGGCCGGATGACCAATGCCAAGTCAGCGGCGAACAAGTTTATCGATAATCTGCTGATCAAAGATTCGACGACGAGAATCGCAGTCGTGACTTTCGATAAGACGGCGAGTGAAAAATCCTCCTTTGTTGAATTCGGACAGAAGGACAGGTTAAAGAACGTAATCAAAGAAATCACTGTCAGCGGAGAAGGCACCAACATTCAGGCGGGATTGAATAAAGCACGCATGATGCTGGCGGGAAGCCAGGCGCAAAATAAGGTTATCGTGTTATTAAGCGACGGCGCGCCGACTTACAGTTACAAGGCGTCGCATGCAGCGGCCTTTGGCTGGCCGGACAAAAAGTTTGACTTTACCTTGTACGATTTCGATTATAATGACAATCAGATTCTCGGTAACGGCAAGGATTACAAACTGGATGAAGGATTTTTTGGAATAGGCCGCCAGGTATATACCGTTAACGGCAAAAACGTAACAAACAATGGTATTGCATCCTTATCGGAAGCCAAACTTGCCTGGGACGGGGGCATAGGCATTTACTCGATCGGTCTTGAAGTCGGAAAAGACGCCGACGCCAAATACGTGCTGAACAGCGCCCAGAACAAAGGTTATTATTCATCCAGCAGCGCGGATTTGAGCAAGGTATTCTCCGAGCTGTCAGGTCAGATTTCCTACGCTGCCCAGAAAGCTGTCGTCACCGATCCCATGGGCGAGATGTTCAACAAGGTCGGCGAACCGAAGGTTTCGCAAGGAACCATTGCTTGGGACGACAAAACGGAAACCTTCACATGGAACGTCGGCAGCATTATGGAGGGTTCTCCGGCTACTTTGACCTACAAGGTCGAAATGGATCCGAAGAAACATCCTGATCCGGATACGTTGTATCCGACCAATGGAACCACAACCATAAACTATACTGACATTAATAAGGATAATGTTACGAAGAACTTCGAAGTACCGAAGGTGAACTTTGGTAAAGGGTCCATTACCATAAAAGGCTATCGAGTGAATGCAGATGGTCAGCCGGTCAATGCCGAAGGCGTGGTTGTCGAAAAAGCCGAGCTTGCGCAGCAATTGTACAATCAGCCGTTCAAGCAGGACGGGAAGGAATCGCTGGATATCAATAAAACGTATTCCGTGGCGGCTCCTAACGTCGAAGGTTATCAGCTCGAAGTAGGCGACAATCCTACCAAAGTGAACTTGACTATAGATAAACCGACCCCAACGGTCTGGTTCGGGTTCATGGAGGCTGCCGAGCAGCATGTAGCGGTCAAGTATTTAGAAAAAGGAACGAATAAAGTACTGGCTGAACCGTCGGAAGCAAAGGGCATTAAGGGACAGCAAATTCTGCTTGAAGCGAAGAAAATCAATGGGTTTACCGCCGAAAAGGAAAGCGACAAGTATACCTTTACGGGCAAAGAAGGCCAGGAGTATGCATTCTACTATACTGCCGACAAGCAAACGGTGACCGTCAAATACCTGGAGAAGAGTACCGGGAAGCCGCTTAAAGATCCTGTCACTGTAGATGGCTTTACAGGCAAGGCCGTCATGATCGATGCTCCTGCCATTTCGGGTTACGCGCCTGAGGAGTCAAGCATAAACTACACGTTTATCGCAAAAGATGGCCAGGAATTGATCATCTATTATCAAGCCGTCGGGCAGCAGGTAAGGGTGCAGCATTTGCTGGAAGGCACAGAGAAAGAATTGGCTGAGCCAACGATCCAAAAAGGCCATGCCGGCGATAAAGTAAATGTGGCGCTGCCGCTTCCGGGTTACACTCCGGTCAAGGATACCGGGACGTATACGTTCACAGCGGATGAAAAGCAGACCCATACCGTGTACTACACGGCAGATAAACAAACGGTATCCATCCGTTATGTGGACCAAGCCACAAATGAAGAAATTCAGGATCGAGCGACCAAGGAAGGCGTGACGGGTCAAGTCATAACGCTGATTGCTCCTCCGATTGCAGGTTATACGCCAGTAGAAGCCGAGGGCAAGTACACGTTCACTGCAGAACAAGAAGGCCAACAGTATACATTCTACTACACAGCTGAAAAGCCGGGAGAGGAAATCCGGACGATTAACGTCAGATACCTGGAAGAGGGAACGAATCAGGAACTTCAAGAACCTACGACCCGTCAAGGCGAGGTAGGCAAAAAAATCCTGCTTGAAGCTCCGCACTTCGAAGGTTATGTCACTGATCAATACGTCGTCGAATATCCGGTAACGTCTGAAGAGAAACAGGAATACATCTTCTATTACAAGAAAGAAGCCCCTGAAGCTGAGCAGCGAACGGTACAAATTCATCATGTTGATCAAGAAACGGAGCAGCCCATTGCAGATCCAACGCCGCTTACCGGCAAGGTAGGCGAAAAACTACAGTGGCAGGCTGAGCCGATTACTGTTGCGGATGAAGTATATACGCCGGTGGAATTTAACCATGAATATCTCATTACAGAAGCCCCGGAACAGGAATACACCGTTTACTACAAAAAGGGCAAGGATGAGACGATTCAGCAGCTTCTGGTCAAATTTCTGGATAAAGTAACGAATGCGGAATTGGGACAAAAGACGTATTCAGGAAGAGCGGAAGATGCAATCACGATCAAGCCGGACCCGATCACTGTCGGCGGGGCAGTATACAAACCGGAGCAAGCGGAGTACTCCTACCGATTTACGGGAGAGCCGCATCAGGAACTGATCATTTATTTCATCAAAGACGAGATTCCGGTTGAGAAGGATCAAGAAGTAACCGTGAAGTACCTTGAACAGGGAACAGGAGCCGTATTGGCAGCTCCGACCGTTGAGAAAGGCAAGGCCGGCAGCACCGTTACCTTAAAGGCTGCTTCTATATCCGGTTATACGCCTGTAAAGTCTTCCACCGTATATCAGTTTGAGAATAAAGCAGGTCAGGAGTTTATTTTCTACTATACAAAAAATAGTCCGGTAACGCCGCCTACCGATCCGACCCCAAGTACCCCTGGTTCTTCCTCGGGTAATTCGGGAAGCGTAACGCCGCTGCCTCCGGCACCGCCGGTTGTTAAGCCATCACCTCCAGCGCCGCCAGCCGTTACGCCGCTGCCTCCGGCACCTCCGAAGCTTGAGACGGCAACCCATTACAACTATATCAATGGGTATCCCGACGGTATGATCAAACCGGAGAACAACATCAGCCGCGAAGAAGTGGCAGCCATTTTCTACCGGTTGATGGATGATGCAACGCGCAGTGACTATTTGAAGAGCACCAGCTCCTATAAAGATGTTGAAGCTTCGCGTTGGTCCAGCAAAAACATTGCTACCATGGAAAACGCGAAAGTTATTACCGGCTATCCGGATGGAACCTTTAAACCGGGCCGCCCTATCACCAGAGCGGAGTTTGCGGCAATCGCTTCGAGATTTGACGATCTGGATGAGCAGAAGAACACGTTGTTCTCTGATATCAAGGGCCACTGGGCTGAGAAGTACATTGTTTCCGCAGCCAACAAAGGCTGGATCAAAGGTTACCCTGAGGGACAGTTTAAACCGGATCAGTACATTACGCGTGCGGAAGCCATGGCTTTCATCAACAGCGTATTAAATCGTAAAGTCAAGGTTGAGGGTATTCATAAGGATGCGAAGACATGGCCGGATAATACGCCGAATAAATGGTATTACACCGATGTGCTCGAAGCGACCAACTACCATGAATACAGCAGAAACAACGATCAAACGGAAGCTTGGCAGCAAGTGAAGCCGGATCGGGTGTATCCTTAAACCAATACAAGCAGAAAGCCCCCTCACCTGAGGGGGCTTTCTGTTATTTATTCGGCATTATTAAAAAGCTTGTCCACATATTGATAAGTCAACGGCGCGTTTGCCTTCAATTCGCCGCGTGTCGTGTCGTTGTATACATACATGCTGGCGGCTTCGGCAAAATACTCTTCAGGATAGGTTGAAAAGTAGCCATCGTTGCCATATTCAACACTGGCTTCTTTATCGAAGATACTTTTAAATTCAGGGCTCGCGCTTGCATTCCCGAAAACGAACCGATCTACCGCATGCATGGTTTCATGGATTTCGAGATTAAATGAATTGTGGTTGTCGCCTTTTTTACTGTAACCGATCCGGACAACGACGTTTTTTTCGCTGACGCCGGGCACATCATCCCAGGTCAACCCCGTTCCTTCCCAGCCTCTTGGGGTCTTCCCTTTCAAGTAGCTGAGCTCAGGCACGTTCGTAATCTTATCGTTAGTCAAAATGACTTTGACCCCTTTATCATACAAAGTTTTAAGGATTGGCGCAGGAATTCTCTCCAGACGGCCCATCATGGCCTTGGCTTCCTTCGCGTTATAATTGCCTGACGGCAGGACAACTAACTGATTGATGACCGGATCTTGTGCATGAACCTCAGATTTAGGAAACACGCCAACCAGTGCAAAAATAATAAGTACGGCAAGTATTTGTTTTGTCCACTTCATCCCGAACATTCCTCCAAAGCCTGCGATCCGAAAAGAAGGTCAGGCTTCAATATTGGCAGCTGGCTAGCATGGCGACAATAGATCGCGGTAGCTCCTATAGCTTTGCGCCCCCATTTTTCAATGAGTTTGCCTTTGTCAACCGGAATTGACATATGTAATTTGCCGGGCATTCATAAAGCGCCAAAAAACCCTTCTCACCGAAATAAGAAGGGGTAAATAACAATGAATAACATTGCATCTTATATCGGTAACTGGCTGGCATGGCGAATGCTCGCGTTAGCCCCTGTAGTTTTGCGTCCCCATTTTTCAATGGGTTTGCCTTTATCATTTTTTAGGGTGCGAATAAATCTATAATCTACCATTATATTAAATCCGCCTGATTTAATAGTCAAGAAAAAGTATAATGCGTAAGAACTAGGATTAATGATGGGATTAGCTCCTTTTTCCTAGGTTTTGCATGGCGAAATCTGACGAAGCGTCGATAAAACAGGCATTTGGAACGCGTTTGATACTGGAATACGAACGGAACAAAGTATCGAAGATAAAAAAGAGGCCTCGGAGGAGGTCTCTTTTTACGTAAGATGAATAGCGGATTCAAGGGTTTCGGTTGATGCTCGCAAGCTCTTGAAACTCTTCGGGATTTTGCAGCGGACGGGAAATTTCATTTATGGGAGCAATCGTGATAGCGTCAGCGTATGCTTTGGCGGTCAAGTTCTTCCATTCTATGAATATATCGCAGCAGTTGTTCCTTTTGAGCCTCAAGCTCTTGAATATGGACGGCTGCTTTTTGCAGGAAGGACTCCATTTGTTGAGATAATTTCTCCGCAGAAGCTCCCTTCCAATCATGAAGGCGGTTATAAATGGATTTGATTTGCTGCTCCTGAGTCTGCAGCTTTTGGCGCAGCAGCTGGCATTGCTGTACCGCCCTTTTAAGATCTTCCAATTCTAAAGAGATTTTGCTCATATTTTGTGCCCCCTGTTTTGTCCTAGGCAATCTATTTCTGTTTATTTTAGGATTGATCCGCGATGATAAAGTCCTTTGCCTTGCGGTCGATATAGTTGGCAATTTCGGTAATCGATTCCTGATACCAACGATTGATCCCGGACAGTTTTGCGGAAGCATTTTCTGCGATTGGCCTTAAAGAACGGCTCTCGCTAGTACGTATGTTGGTTTCGAATAATTGAATCAGCCTTCGGGTTTCGCTCGCAAACGCCTGTAGTCCGGATTTCATTTGACTCGCTGCCTTTTGAAGTTCCTCCGGTGTTAGCTGAATCTGTTTGCCGGATTTATTTCCAATATAGGTATTTGCGGCGCCTGCTCCAAGTATTGTCCCGAATATGCCCATTTGAGGTCCGTATTTTTCTATAAACTCCGTCAACGTTTCATTCAGTTTTTCCCGTGCTGCCAGCATTTCTTCGTAAGCCTGCACTCGCGGCAGCCCTTGAACCTCATTACCGTCCATTGTAAACAGCTTATTGGCGATATTGCCGGTTTTTTCATCGAAGGTAAAGTAATCAAGGCTATGATTTCCTTCTCCCAAGAATGAATTATATAATTTTTGCAGTATCCCTTGCTGACCCATGGGAAGCGTGATCGGAACGAATTGAATGGGTGTCCACTTGGGCCCGAGCAGAAACTGGGAAAAAGCGTTATCCCTTTTGATAGGCATCGAAAAGGGAATCTCGAGCTTCAACTCGGTCTTATTGGCGTCCGTGTAATTGGAATTAATATGATAGGTTTCGCCCACATGCCGATCGGAGCTGCTGATTCCAGACCCAACGCTATCCTTTGGATTAACATAGGCGATATTGGTCTTGCGGAATTCCCCGCTTTTCGATTTGTCCTGCAAATCATCGGGCAGTAAATGAACGATATTGGGCGCATTAAAACTTACCGAATTCAGGCCGTTCATCACGGCAACATATTCGGCTTCAGCCCCGCCCAGCGAATGGCCGGTTGTTGATATTTCCGCAGTGGGATACTCTTTTTTAACTGCATCATAAAGATTTTGCGCTTGGGTAAATTGATTGTTCTGGTATCTTGCCTCGGCATTGTAAAAAGACATCTGGTGCTGAATAGGCAATTTTGCAATTTCGTCCTTGTTTTTTACAAAAAATTCGTGAGTTGCCTCTATGTTCTTTTTCCTGCCGATCATGACATCGCTAAAATCGGTTTCATAGTCCATTAGTTTACTCCAAAACGGACGATCCGGGGGTTCAGTGCCTCTATACCCGATAATGATCTGATTGGTTTTCTCGTTATAGAAGACATTGGCATCAAAACCGGAACCATCGGTGTCATGGAGTAAGGCTCCTTTGGGCTCGATGATTTTCCAGTCGGGAATATCCTCATTTTGATAAGTATCAACTGAGATATCTCTCTTATATACTTGTCCAGATACAACCCAATAGGTTTTGTCATTAATATATGTCAAAATAGCTCTCCCCTTGTCCATAATTAATGGTACTATTATAATATAACAAAAAAGAAAAAAATGGGAAGGATGAGAACAAGTTGCAAAAAATTATAGGATTTCTTCTCGTCATCGTCCTGTTTTCCATGCTATTAGGAGGATGTATGTCACGGACTGAAAAAAATGAGATGGTTGATACGGCTACCGACCTAGCGAAAGAATATATAAAAAAATACTATAATGCTGAATTTGTTGTTAGGGATTACGAAATCACAGATCGTTCTGTACATTCAGTACTTGATCTTTATGGTTATGTAGAAGGACATGAAGATGAAACCATTGTGGTTGAATACAACTACAAGAAAAAGGAGATTACAAGCGCTACAGGCCCGAAATGGTTTATCCAATCTCGAAATCCTAAGAAAACAGGGAACTAGCATATACAATTGGGGGGAGAAGAAATGAAATAATGAAAATATCATTTAGATTTGTAGTCATGTCTTTTATACTTCTAATTAATTTAGTTCTAGAAGGTTGTTCAGGGATGTCAAAAGCTGAGAAGAAGGAGCTTGTACAAACGGCTGCGTCAGCAGGAGAACAATTTATTAAGAAGCACTATAACGCTGAATTCATTTTGAAGGACTATGAAATTATTGATCCTTCCGTTCAATCGACTGTCTATCTTTACGGGTATGTGAAAGGCCATGAAAAAGATGAAATTACCGTTGTGTACAGTTATCATACACATGAAGTAAGGACCGTAATTGGACCTGACTGGTTTATTGATAGTGAAATTAAAATAAAGTAATTATATTCCTTTTTATACACTTGGAGTATTATTAGTTATTATATATCATTAAGAGGCGGCCCGTGAAGTTGTTTTGGAGCTTGTTCTGGGGATGTGCTAAATTGAAAAGATTATTTGGATTTTGTTTGGTCATCTTAACAGTATGTATAAGTCTAGGAAGTTGCATGCCCCATGCAGAAAAGAAAGAGATGGTGGAAACAGCCACAAGGCTTGGGCAGGAGTATATCAAAAAACATTATAATGCGGATTTTGTAGTTAAGGACTATCAATTCATAGATCCATACATAGATTCAACGGTTTATCTTCATGGGTATATTAAAGGCTATGAAGATATTGATATTTCGGTGGCATATAATTATAAAAGAAAAGAAATTAACGATGTATCTGGCCCTGACTGGTTTATTGACAGCAGAAAGCCATAAAGATTTCCCCCAAGAAAACAGGGAATGAATAAACCACATGAGAGATTTCGGTCTCCATGTGTTTTTTTGCTCTCTATAACTCCCTCTCTTTATCTTTTCTTTAACTTTCCTTTACCAAGTTTTATTTTTCGTTCCAATTTGTTTAAAGTCTGCTCCCTATAATGAAAACATCTTGATGCTGGTCCGGGCCAAACGCTAAGGATCGGCACAAACGAACTGGGGAGATAAATCTATGCAAAATATACAGAAAAAATCGGTTGCAGTGTTGTTCGGAGGCTGCTCAACGGAATATGGGGTTTCGCTGCAATCGGCAGCTTCGGTAATAGATCATTTGGACAGGGATAAATACGATTTGGTTCTTATCGGAATTACGCGACAGGGCGTTTGGTTCAGGTATGGCGGCAGCACGGAAGATATCCGTAAAGACCGCTGGCAGGTTCATCCGAGCTGCATACCTGCATGGATATCGCCGAGCCGGGATGCGGCGGGAATCGTGGAGCTGGTCGGCACGGAATACCGCGTGACGCCGGTGGACGTCGTGTTTCCGGTGCTGCATGGCAAAAACGGCGAAGACGGCACGGTGCAAGGGCTGCTGGAGCTGGCTGGAATCCCTTTTGTCGGCTGCGATACGTTGTCCTCGGCGGTATGTATGGACAAGGGGGTTGCAAGCTGTCTTGTGCGGGCGGCCGGGATTGATACAGCCGAATCCATAACCATATATGCCGGTGACGATTTGCATACCTCGGCTGAAGAAGCCGAACGGCTTGGATTTCCGCTTTACGTCAAGCCGGTCCGTTCCGGCTCATCCTTTGGCATTACGAAGGCATACGACAAATTCGAACTCATGGAAGGCATCCGGCTGGCATTCGCACATGATCAAAAAGTGATCATCGAGCAGAATATCTCCGGATTCGAGATCGGTTGCGCTGTATTGGGCCAGGGGGAGCCGCTGGTGGCGAAAATCGACGAAATCGAGCTGCAGGGCGAATTTTTTGATTATGACGAAAAATATTCCCTCGCTTCTTCGAAAATCCATCTGCCCGCAAGAATTTCCGAAGAGACGGCGGTAAAGGCCAAAGAAAAGGCCAAGCTGATATACCGCATTTTGGGATGTACCGGCTTGGCCCGCGTGGATATGTTCGTCAGCGAAGACGGGCGTATTATCTTTAACGAAGTGAACACCATGCCGGGTTTTACGGCCGCCAGCCGTTACCCGAATATGATGAACGCCAGCCATATTTCATATCCGGAACTCATGGACCGTCTGATCCAGCTGGCTTTGGCAAAGGAGGAGAATCAATGATTACGACCGCCAAAAACGTGATCCGCATCCAGCCGCACATGATCCATCGCGGGACGCTGATACTTGTCAATTCGGAGCATCCGCTCAAGCAGCCCATTCATTCAAGGAACTTGGCTCCGGTCGAGAATATAAGGCATGCCAGCACAAAAGAACAAAATATGCGCCTTGAACGGACATGCTTGCAGCAGCTCGAGTCTTTGCTTATGGCCTGCCGGGGCAAAGAGCAAATCGGCATCGTCAGCGGCTATCGCACGCGCCTGGAGCAGAAGCGCATTTATGACCAGTCTTATGAGGAAAACGGTCCGATTTTTACGGCGAGTTATGTCGCTCGTCCGGGCGAAAGCGAACATCAGACGGGACTGGCGGTGGATGTCGGCGAGCTGAAAGAAGGCGTGGATTATCTTTGTCCGTCCCTCCCTGATCATGGCGTTTATGCGGCTTTCCGCCGGATGGCGGCGGAATATGGCTTTATTCAGCGGTACCGGGAGGGAAAAGAGCATTTGACCCATATCGCCTGCGAGCCTTGGCATTTTCGGTACGTCGGTGTACCACATGCCATCATCATGGAGCAGTACGGCCTTTGCCTTGAAGAGTATATCGAATACATGCAGCAGTTCACGCAGAATGGGGCGCATCTGTTCAAAAAACATAAAAATGATTTGGTCGAAATGTATTTCATAGAGATGGGCAAGGAAGAGAAGGAAGTCGCCATCGACATGAAGCCGGGCTCTAGGGTGGAAGTTTCGGGCAATAACGTGAATGGATGCATCGTGACGATCTTTCATGATCAAGGGCAGGCGAACCGATGATGCTGATACTTATGCTGCTATTGGCGCTGCTGCTGTGTCCGGCTTTGCTGCTTCTGCCCGCGGCCGGAACGCATAACGGAAGGACGGAATCTTACCGTTCTTTCAAGAGATTGATAGTACGGGCTTTTAGCCGGCCTTCCAAGTTGGTTATGCTTTATTCCGGAACTCATTCACTTCCAGCGGGTGTGATCGCACCTTTTCGTTCGACCTACAAAAAGTTCCCGCTTGCTCTAATGTATCCTTCGGACCAAAAAAAGACATCCGCGCCGCAGCAGGCTCGGGCTTGGGCTGAAATCAATCTGGAGCGTTTACGCCATAATATGGAGGAGTTGAATTGGCTTTTGCCTTCCGGAACCGGCATTATGGCCGTCCTCAAAGCAGACGCATACGGGCACGGGGATGTAGAAGTTGCGAAGGAGCTGAACCGGGCGGGGATCAACCATTTTGCCGTCGCGGAAATCGGCGAGGGGATCAGGCTGCGGAAAAGCGGGATTCGCGGCGAGATCTTGATTTTGGGATATACCGCCCCCGAGCTTGCACCCAAACTTGCCCGATATCGGTTGACCCAGACAATCCTAAGCAGGGAATACGGCGAGGCGTTGGAGTCCTATGGAGTTACACTGAACGTTCATGTCAAAATCGATACAGGCATGAACCGTTTGGGAACGCCTTATCGGGATATGGAGGACATTTTGGCTTGCTATCGTTTTCCGCATTTGCAGGTTACGGGGACATTCAGCCATTTGTCGATGTCCGATGGCTTGGCACCTGCAGAGACAGGGTTTACCAAGGAACAGCTTAAGAGATTTGACCATGTCGTTCAGCAATTGAAGGCAGCCGGCTTGCATCCGGGACAGGTCCATATTCAAAGCAGCTATGGCATTCTGAATTATCCTGAGCTCAAATACGACTTAGTCCGGCCTGGGATCGCATTATACGGACTGCTCAGTCATGAAGGGGATGAAGTAAGAAGCGCCGCTGATTTACGTCCGGTTCTTTCGCTGAAGGCGACGGTCACCCAAGTGAAAGAAGTAGAAGCATGTCATCCAGTCGGATACGGGCATCGTTATATGCCTGCCCGCAATATCCGGATCGCGACCGTATCCATCGGTTATGCGGACGGCATTCCAAGATCCCTCGCCGATCATGGCGGTTATGTACTGATCCGCGGCCGGCGCGCAAACATCATCGGCAGCATCTGCATGGACCAGTTAACGGTCGATGTGACTTCCATCGGCGGCGTCCGGCAGGGGGACACGGTTACGCTGATCGGACAAGACGGCGCGAAAACGATCACGGCCAGCCAGATGGCCGAGCGCTGCGGTACGGTGACCAACGAGATTTTAAGCCGGTTGGGCAGCCGGGTGGAACGGATATATAGATATGAATGAAATGAACTGTTTTTGCTTAAATTTAGGGTTCAATAGGAAAATAAAAACGGATCTTTCCCTGTGGCATGCGACTTTGGGAAAGGTCCGTTTTGTTTGTAAGTCACTTGCGGCCTTCGTGGCAGGTATACTGTTATATAGGCGCGTCATTGATAACTGTAAACCGGAAATGAATGTTATGTTAGAGGTTTTGCTGAACTAAAGACAGAAGTAATTAACAATGACTTAAATACCAGGGGTCATCTCATTTTAATTTCTGAAAGAAAAGGCCAGTGAAGTAGGCGACCTAAGAAAGGAGTGGGCTTGATTTTTAAGATCGGTACATTTTCTAAATTAAGCGGGGTTTCTGTCAAAACATTACGTTATTACGATCAACGGGGATTGTTGCAACCGGACACGATCGATAAATTTTCCGGCTATCGATATTATTCAGCGGAACAACTGCTCATCATACAACGAATCATCGATTTAAAGAACCGGGGTTTTACTCTGGAAGAGATTAAGTCATTATTGGCTGAAGATGTATCGCCGGCGGATGTAAAAAAATCTTTGACTGCCAAACAACTGGAACTCCAGCAATTCATTAAGGAAGCACAAAGCCAGTTGAAGGAGATCAATTCGGGGTTGGAGCGTATTAAAGATTTAGACGACCAATCATCGACAGTCCCAACTGCAATTCGAAATGTAAAATCCCAGCTTGTCGCATCAATTCGTGATATCATCCCGCGCTCACACTTATGTCTCATATTGGATGAAATTAAACAATATGTACGCGAACATCATGAGGATGAAAATCGCTCTTTAAACGTTCAATGGCATAACAACGACTTCGAAGACGATTTGATTGATGTAGAGGTCGCTTTACCCATTACAAAGAAAATCCCGGGCAGTGACAGAGTGAACATCCACTTTTGGCCGGAATTAATACAAGCTGCCTCGTTGGTCCATTGGTGTGATCCATATCATTCTTCCTGTTCGGCTTTAGCTGAGCTTGCGACCTGGATATCGTCAAACGGATATCGACCAAGCGAAGCGGAGCCGATCCGGGAGATTTATTTGACAGCAGATCAAGATCTGTATGGAAAGCTCCGGAGGGCTGAATTGCTCATCCCGATTGAAAATAGTTAAAAAGCTGCGTCTTTCATTGTTCCGTACGAAAGGAATGATGAAAGGCTTTTTTTTGAGCACATGTTGACTCTCCCGTATGGTGGAGGGTGTAGAATGTCATTAATCAAACAATAAGGAGTGGTAAAAATGAAACGTTTGGAAGGAAAAGTCGCATTAGTAACTGGAGGAAGTCGAGGCATTGGCAGGGGAATCGCACTGCGGCTGGCAGAAGAAGGGGCTTTGGTTGCGGTCCATTACGGCAATCGTTTTGATGCAGCGGAGGAAGTGGTTAGCACCATTGAAGCAAACGGGGGGCAAGCATTTGCTGTAGGCGCAAATCTGAACTCCGCTCTAGGTGTTGAAGAATTGATTCAATCGTCAGACGAGCAGCTTGTAGGGCGAACAGGCAGTCATCGTTTTGATATTTTGGTCAACAATGCTGGGATCGGCACTTCAAAAAAACTTGAAGAAACGACAGAAGAATCTTTTGACGAGATATTTGCCGTTAATGTCAAAGCTCCATTTTTTCTCGTACAGAAATCGTTGTCCCGTCTGCGTGATGAAGGGCGGATTATTAATATATCCTCAGGAGTGACTCGTATTGCTATGCCGGAATTGATGGCTTACAACCTTACCAAAGGAGCAATCAACACGTTCACACTTCATCTTGCAAAGCTGCTTGGTCCACGAGGGATTACAGCAAATGCGGTTCTTCCCGGTATCGTCGACACAGATGTTAACGCTTCATGGTTGTATACTCCCCAAGGACAACAGCATGCAACGGAAATATCTGCATTGGGGCGAGTTGGGGAACCTTCAGATATTGCTGACATCGTTGCGTTCCTCGCATCTTTCGACGGGCGATGGGTTACGGGGCAAATGATCGATGCTACGGGCGGATCCCATTTATGATCTATCTTTTGTCTGGAGTCCATAAGGAATCCTGCATAAGTTTCATACCCCAAGCAGCAAGTTTTATGTTTAGTCGGCAATGACGAGGTTCGTCCCCGTTTTTTTGAATTTGGACAGGAAGCCGCGGTCCACATGCACATCCGTCACAATCGTGTCGATCCGCTCCATGGGCGCGATGGCAACCGTAACGTCTTTGCCGAATTTGGTGCTGTCGGCCGCGACGATGACCTCTTGGGACAACTCGATCATTTTTTTGCGCGTGACGGCTTCCTCCAGATTATAATCCGAAATACCTCTTTCGATCGTGATGCCGCTGCAGCAGATAAAGGCTTTCCGGACGTTCAGCTCGTGAAAATTAAAAATATAATCGAAGGCTACGACCGATTGCTCCTCTTTTCTGATTTTCCCCCCGATGATGATTAACTCGATTTCGCTATTCATGAGCTCTAGGATAACTGGAACGGAACCCGTTATCACTGTGAGCTGTTTTTTATGTTTGATGTATTTGGCAATCTGGTAGGTTGTTGATCCGCTGTCAATATAGATGCAGTCGCCATCCTGGATGAACTCGCTGCATTTGCGGGCGATCTGCTCTTTTTCTTCCAAATGGTTGACCATCCGATCCTCCATCGAGGATTCGCCGAACCGGTCCGCCAGCTTGATGCCGCCGTATATTTTTTCGATTTTCCCCTGACCGGCGAGCAGATGGATATCTCTGCGGAGCGTGTCGACGGAAATATCCAGCTCTTTGGCAAGCTCGTTCATTTTGAGTACCTTTTTGACGGTTAACAGATCAAGCATTTTCTTTTGTCTCTCCAGTGGCAGCATCTCTCTCACCCACTAAATACGAATTTTTTCTAAACCAAAGCAACTTCAGTGTATCGGGTAGCTCCCAAGGATTCAATAGATTTTACAAAGATCGGCATGTTCAGTCATTAAACACAGGAAAAATTTAGTCAAAAGTTATGAATAAGTTATGAAGAAGTTATGCAATATTTACGCAAAATTTACATAGTCGGACATTCCGGATGACATACGGTTTTTATACTGGGGGTGTGTTTAAGGAGGTGGGCGGCTTGCTGAAGCTGCAGAATATTAGCAAACAATTTGACGGCAAAACGGTTCTTGACGACATCAGCTTTGAGATCGGCTCAGGGGAAATCATGTCGCTCCTTGGTCCAAGCGGAAGCGGGAAAACGACGCTGCTTCATTTGATTCTTGGCTTGACCGGAGCGGACCAGGGAAGCATTGTTTTCGGCGATGAGAACCTGACCCGTGTTCCGATGAAAAAGCGCGGCTTCAACATCGTGTTTCAGGATTACGCCCTGTTTCCGAATCTAAATGCTTATGACAACATCGTTTATGGCTTACGCAACCAAAAGGGCGCGGCAAGCGACAAAGAGGTCCAGGAATATATCGATTTTCTGGAACTAACCCCGCATCTGAACAAAAGAATCGGCGAGCTGTCCGGCGGGCAAAAGCAGAGAGTAGCGCTTGCGAGAACGCTGGTGACGAAACCGAAAATTCTTTTGCTCGATGAACCGCTAAGCGCGCTGGACGGAGTGATCAAGGAGTCCATTAAACAGCGGATTCAATCGATCGCAAGAGAATTCAAGCTGACAACCATTATTGTGACGCATGATCCCGAGGAGGCTTTAACGCTGTCTGACCAAATATTGATCATCAACCAAGGCAAAATCGCTCAATTCGGCTCGCCGCAAGAGATCATCAACCAGCCGGAAAACGAGTTTGTGGAGCAGTTTATTATCAAACAACTACAGATCAAACGGCAGAACATTTATAACTTGTTTGGTGAGATGTATGCATAGGATCAAACCTGAAATGCGTGTGGTCTTTATCCTGCTTCTGCTGCTGTTTGCCGGTTTCCTGTTCCTGCCGCTTATCGTTTTGTTTATTCGTTCTTTTGAGACCGATCAAGGCTTTTCGTTTTCAAACTATGCAGCCGTTTGGAAAGAGCAGGACATCATCGGAGCGGCTTGGAACAGCGTCAAAGTATCGGCTGCCGCGGCTGTCATCGCAACGGTGCTTGGATTTATCTTAGCTTACTCCATTCATTGCACCAAAATATATCGCCCCATCAAGGGTGTTCTGAAAACCGCCATCATCATGCCCATGCTGCTGCCTACGATCACATACGGTTTCGCCATCATGTATTCGTTTGGCAACCAAGGCCTGATCACGAAGTTATTCGGACGGAATCTGTTTGAAATATACGGCTTTAACGGCCTGCTGACGGGTTATGTCATCTATACGCTGCCGCCGGCATTTCTGCTGATCCATAACGCTTTCGGCTATATCGACAAAAAATTCATCATCGTCTCCAGGCTTATGGGCGACGGAACGGCGAGAAGCTTTACCAATACGATTTTGCGGCCGTTAGCGGGAGCGCTGGGCGGGGCGTTCGTTCTTTCTTTTATCCTGAGTTTTACGGATTTCGGCATTCCTGCTTCAGTGGGCGGAACTTATCCGGTCATTGCCGCGCAGCTGTACCAGGTTATGCTCGGCTCCATTCCGGATTTCAATCAGGGAGCGGTTATCGCCGTGCTGATGCTGGTTCCGGCGGTGTTCGGGATTTGGCTGCTGCATTACTTGGAAAAGCTTAATTTCCATTATGACAAAATAACGGGCATTGAATTGCCGGAACATCGCATCCGGGATGCAGCGTTTGGAATCATTTCCTTCGCGATTGTTCTGGGGCTGCTGTCCATCTTTGCGGTCATGTTTATTGCTCCTTTTCTGAACAGCTTTCCTTATGATCTTCGTTTTACGTTCAAGCATATCAGCGACGTGTTTACATCCGGCGATCTGACGGGAGTGTATAAAAATTCGCTTTGGGTTGCGTTATTAACTTCCCTGTTCGGGACGCTCATCGCCTATGGTTCAGCGCTGCTGAATGTACGCACGAAGCTTAAGGCGCGGGGGACAACCGATATCGTATCGATGATCACCAATACGGTGCCGGGGATGGTGCTTGGGATATCGTACCTGCTCCTGTTTAATGACAGCAGCCTGAAGGGCACGTTTGCCATCATTGTGTTGTGTAATATCGTGCATCTGTTTACGACGCCATACCTGATGGCCAAAAACTCCTTGTCCAAAATGAATCCATCCTGGGAAACAACGGGAGAGCTGCTTGGAGACAGTTGGTTCAAGACGGTGTACCGTGTTGTTTTGCCGAATTCTGTGTCAACGGTGCTTGAAATGTTCAGCTACTACTTCATCAATTCGATGGTGACGATCAGCGGAATCATCTTTCTGGTCTCGGCCCAAACGTCGGTCGTGGCCAGCAAAATCAAGGAACTGCAGCATTTCGCCAAGTTTAACGAGATTTTCGTGCTGTCGCTGCTGATCTTCTGCACCAATTTGGTGGTGAAGGCGGCATGCGATTGGATGCAGAGAAGAAGGGCGGTGCGTTGAAGGGTGGTTGTGAGAGCACATCAAGGTTGAATTTTGCTAGAAGGCGTTGCGGAAGTCTCTGGCCCTTGGCCGAACAAATTAGTGTCGCAATGGGCCAATGCAGTTGGAGGGGATACAGAAGCGGTGAAGAAGCGGTACTTGTTCGCGAAAGACTGTCTAAGGAAAGTGAGTATCAATAGATACAAGTTTTTGCCCGAGATATTCGTAAGTAACGGAGAGACAATAGCATTCTCGTCTTAGTTCTTGATTCAAAATTGATTATCGGCAATGGGCAAAAGTAGCGGAGGGGACGGAATCGATCTGAAGAAGCGGCAGCGTTCGCCTTTGTCTTTGGATTTCAACAATTTAAATTTCAATAAAAGAAATCCAAAGACAACAGCGATCGGAAGAACGATCCGTAACCGCAGCGGTCTCATTGCACAGAAGTTATGGTCTCATTGCACAGAAGTTATGGTCTCATTGCACAGAAGTAATGGTCTCATTGCACAGAAGTAATGGTCTCATTGCACAGAAGTAATGGTCTCACTGCACAGAAGTAATGGTCTCACTGCACAGAAGTAATGGTCTCATTACACAGAAGTTATGGTCAATTGCACAGAAGTAATGGTCTCACTGCACAGAAGTTATGGTCTCATTGCACCAAAGCAACGCTTCTACTTACAAACGATCTCGCACCAAGCAAAATATGATTACGTAGCAATTCCGTTAGGGTATCTGCACTCAAACCAACAAAAAAATCCATTAAAGCGAGGGATTCACGCCATGTCCAAAACAATGAAAAGCCTGCTGCTTACGCTGCTGGCTATCAGCCTGATCCTCACCATGGCCGGCTGCGGCAGCGGCAAAGCCGAGGAAGCGAAGAAAGTAGTCATTTACACGAACGCGGACGAAGAAGCGGTTGCCTCCATGGAAACCGCGCTGAAAAATGCAGGCTATGACGGCAAATACGTGCTGCAATCATTCGGCACTTCGGAGCTCGGCGGCAAGCTGATGGCAGAGGGCGGCAAAATCGAAGCGGATCTAATCACCATGAGCTCCTATTTCATTGAAAGCTCGCAAAGCCAGCACTCCATGTACAAAAACCTTTCATTTACAACCGATGCCTTGGAGAAATACCCGCCGTACTACACGCCGATTTTGGCCAACACCGGCTCCATTTTCGTGAATATCGAAGTGCTGAAGCAAAAAGGGCTGCCGATGCCGACATCCATCAAGGACCTGACCAAACCGGAGTTTAAAGGCATGGTTTCGATCCCGAACATTATGGATTCCTCCACGGCTTGGCTGCTTATTCAGGCAATTATTAGCCAATACGGCCAAGACGACGGCAAAACGATTCTGCATGATCTGATCGCAAACGTCGGTCCGCATCTGGAAAGCTCCGGCTCGGGTCCAATCAAGAAGGTTCAAGCGGGAGAAGTCGCGGCAGGTTTCGGCTTGCGCCATCAGGCGGTTAAAGCCAAAGCATCCGGCGCGCCGATCGATTATGTGGACCCAACCGAGGGGAACTTCTCGCTGACGGAATCCGTGGCTGTCGTAGACAAGAAAAACGCTACAACGGATCTGGCAATGAAAATGGCCGAAACGATTATCAAAGATGCACGCAAAGACCTGATTGCCAACTATCCAGTGGCCTTGTATAAAGGCGAAACCGTGGAAGATATCAACAAGCCGGCGAAATCCATGAAATTTGCGCAGCCATTGACTGTTGAACTGCTGAAGGAACATCAGGAATTTTTCAAAAACGCTCAAAAGTAGATCACAAGCAAGCAAATCATTTTAGTTCGCAGAATCAAAAGAACACCATAAACGGCCCGCTTTCTGAGCTGCAACGATAGATCTATTTCTGCAAAGCTCAAATCCATCAAACAAGGGAGTAAGGCAAAATGAACTCATACAAGCTGTTAACC
Source organism: Paenibacillus azoreducens (assembly GCF_021654775.1). Lineage (NCBI taxonomy): Bacteria > Bacillati > Bacillota > Bacilli > Caryophanales > Paenibacillaceae > Paenibacillus > Paenibacillus azoreducens. The sequence continues at coordinate 325,418 of NZ_AP025343.1, forward strand.
CCAGGACCACTGACCACGACCAGCGCAGTCAAGAAAGAGATGCTTTCTGACCGCTGCACATGGGATGATGATTATAAATCGATCACGCAAAAAATCAGATCGCAGCTGTTGGCATTCGCTGGGGCTGATCCGCAGGAATATACGGCCGTGCTGATGCAGGGCAGCGGAACATTTGCGGTGGAGTCGGTGATGACCTCGGCCGTTTCGGACGAAGATAAGCTGCTGATTGTTACCAATGGTGCGTACGGCGAACGGATCGTTCAGATGGCGGATTATATCGGACTGAACTATATTGAGTATCGTGTGAGCTATGATGAGCAGCCGGAAGAAACCGAGCTTAGAGCCTTGCTGGCGGCAGACGGGGACATAACGCATATTGCCATGGTTCACTGCGAGACGACTACAGGAATTTTGAATCCCATTGATATGGTTGCCGGCCTGTCCAGGGAATACGAAAAAACGCTGATCATCGATGCCATGAGCAGTTTTGGCGGCATCGAGATCGATGTGGCGGGGCTTGGAATCGATTATTTGATCAGCAGCGCGAATAAATGCATTCAAGGTGTACCCGGATTCGGATTTGTCATTGCCAAGCTGAAAAAACTGAAAGCCTGCCAGGGCGTCGCGCGCAGCTTATCGCTGGATTTGTACGACCAATGGAAGGGGATGGACAAGGACGGCAAATGGCGGTTTACATCTCCGACGCATGTCGTGGCAGCATTCTCCAAAGCGATCGACGAGCTGATCGAGGAAGGCGGGGTATCCGCACGTCATGAGCGTTACAGCCAAAATAACCGTCTGCTCCGGCACAGGCTCGCGGATATTGGCATTCAGGCCTATGTTTCGGAAGAGAAGCAGTCGCCGATTATCACGACCTTTTTGTACCCGGATGACCGCTTTAACTTCGGCGAATTTTACACTTATGTCAAGCAGCGGGGATACGTCATTTATCCTGGCAAACTCACGGACGTCGACACTTTCCGAATCGGAAATATCGGTGAGATTTATCAGGAAGACATCGAGCAATTATGCGATATCATCAGCGATTACATGGGAGGAATGAGACAATGAACCAAATCGAAGGCGTTATTTTGGATTGGGCCGGAACGGCGGTAGACTTTGGATGTTTTGCGCCAGTGAACGTATTTGTGGATATTTTCAAGCATGCCGGCATCGAGGTCACGATGGAAGAAGCCAGAGGCCCGATGGGGATGCTGAAAATCGATCATATCCGTGCCATGCTGTCCTTGCCGAGAGTGTCCTCATTATGGGAAGAGAAGTACGGAAGAGCTTTTAACGAGGAAGACGTGAAGAAGCTGTATGCCGAATTTGAGCCGGCGCTTATGGCCTCTTTATCCGAATATACGAACCCGATTCCGGGCGTGATCGACACGGTGGAAGTGCTGCGGTCCAAAGGTCTGAAAATTGGCTCCACGACGGGTTATACCCGTTCTATGATGGAGGTTGTCATTTCGGGCGCCAAAGCCAAAGGCTATGGGCCGGATCATGTCGTAACGCCGGATGACACGGACTCCTACGGAAGACCGTACCCTTACATGATTTACCGCAACATGGAACAGCTCAAGCTGTCTGCCGCATGGAAGGTCGTTAAGGTGGGGGACACCACTTCGGATATCAAAGAAGGCGTACAGGCTGGCGTATGGTCTGTCGGCGTAGCCGTCGGCAGCTCCGAAATGGGACTGAACGAGGAAGAATACCAAGCCCTGTCCAAGTCAGAAAAAGAAGCGGCTATTGCTAAAACAAAACAGGTATTTATGCAGCATGGGGCCGATTTTACGATCGAAACGATGACCGAACTCCCGTCGCTTATTGAACGTATTAATAGGCTGTTGGCTGAAGGCAGAAGACCCGGCTGCGTAAAATAATGGGCCTTGCGCTGACCTGTCCAAGTTATCTCAAAACTCACCGGAATAAAAGGAAAATCCACAACCGCGGTTGTGGATTTTTGCGTCTTGCGCTTACTTCTGCTTCGATTTCGTATATAACCCCATATATCTTCCCAGGTTATATTTCTTTGGTTTCATATCAAGCGTGGCGTATAGCTTTTCCATCGCCTGATCCAATTCTTCCTTGTTCCAATACACAAACGGGCTTTTCCAATCTCCTTCCACAGTTAGGAGGTTGGTTGCGTCAGGCTTCATTTTGTTGAAGTTCAGCAGCCATCGCTTTAATCTTTTTTCGGGAATATCCGTTTTGACGTTATCGCCGACGATATCCAGGATATTACCCCATTGGCCGATCCCATTCAATGAGGTAAGTTTGTCCAGCATCTGGTTCAAGACCTCCTGCTGCCGCTTGTTGCGGTCAAAGTCCGACGAAGGGGATGATCCGTCATTCGATTTGCGGTACCGGACAAAATCCAGCGTTTTTTGGCCGTCAAGATGCTGAAAACCTTTGTTCAGATCGATATGCGTGCCGTCTGCGGTATCGATATAGTGCATCTCCATATCTACGTTCACGTCAACTCCGCCGACCGCGTCTATGGCTTGCCGGAAACCGTCAAAGTTGATCAATACCATATAGTCGATTGGAATATGGAACAGGTCGCTGAAAAATTTCTTCGTTTCGGTCATCGCTGTAGCTCTGTCTTGAATGTAGTTGTGAGCGTAAAAATAATTCGCTTTATGGCTCGACCCGCCAGGCGGCGTAATTTTCAGGTCGCGCGGAATGGATAACAGGCTGGCCGATTTGGTTGCGGGGTTCAGCGTTACGAGCATCATGACATCCGTATTCATCGTTCCGCCGCTGCCATCGCGGTTATCGGTCCCGGCAAGCAGAAACGTCATCGGTTTCATATCGTCTTCGGTGACGTCTTCAGGTTCGGCCTCCGGTACCGTTTCAGCCGCTTCTCGCTGCTGCGGGGAATAGTATTCGGAAGCTGCAATTTTATGTACGGCTGACATGGCTTTATGGTGTAAAAATCCTGCATAGGATCCGGCGATCAATATAAATAGTCCTAAAATACTGGCTAAGCTAACTGTTATTTTACGGTAGATAGACCACTTTTTCTTTTTCTTGGAACGGGACATAAAAACCTCCAATTTCCTGTTGATTGATTCTGCCTTGGATATCGCAAAAATACAATACGAGTTATTCGACTAGCAGCGCTCTTAGAACGTCTACCCGGTCACCGCTTTTTTTTGCGATTTCCCAATAGCACCGTTCTATTCACTCCTTTTCAAAAAAATAGACTATCTTATGTATACTATAAAATAGTATTTCTATCAAATTTCGACTCAGATCCTTTAAGTGCGTGTTCAAAAAGGCTGGTTTTCAGCACCAAAGGATAAGCTTTCGATGTGTGTTTTTTTGAACAACCTCTTTAAAAATCGGAAAAATGAACCTTTTCTCTTTTGGAGTTGTTAACTACATATAGTAGAGCACAAGAAAGGTGGAGAGCCTGCTTGACGGACAGGGAGTTTTTTGAACGGTACAACAAAGACGTGTACAGGACCTGTTACTATATGCTGCGCAATGCGTCGGATGCCGAGGATGTGTGCCAGGAAGTTTTTATGAAGGCGCTCAACTCCGGGTGGCAGCAGGTAGAGTATCTCAAGACATGGCTGATGCGCATTACCGTCAATCATTGTTTGAACCATCTACGGGCGAGCAAGACGAGACGAATGAAAGAGGCAATGCTCACTTTATTCCAGCGCGATAAGGCGTCACCGTCTTCGTTAACCCTTGTAGAGCAGCAGGAGACGAAAGATGAGTGGAAGCGTCGTATAGACCGGCTGCCGGATAAAATCAAAGTTGTCGTCATGCTTCGATTCACCAATGATTTGCCCTTGGCGGATATCGCCGAGGTGCTGGATATCCCGCTTGGCACGGTGAAGTCCCGTCTGAATAGAGGGCTAAAACTGATGAAGACCATGATGCACGAGCTCGATGAGGAAGAACTTCCGCAAGGGCAGACAGCCAAAAAGCAAACAATCAGAGGAAAGGATGGTGCGGAATATGAGCAAGCAGGCACGCGAGGAGAAGGTTCTTGCACAGCAACTGGGCGGTGAAGGCAGCCACACCTACCCGGACTTTGATGCGATGTGGCTTAGAATAGAGGCTGACAGAGAACAGGAACAAGCACCTATAGCGGTTGAACGGACGAAGCGCACTGGATTTTTGCATGGACGCCGCCTAGCTTTTTTGTCGTCGATTGCTTTTGTTATTATTGCGACCCCAGTGCTCGCATCGATGTCCGGAAGGTGGGATTTTACATCTCGGCCGGGATTGGAAGCGGCACTTCATCAAGGTTTTGGACAAACCCTCAACAAGAGCGTCACCGAAAACGGCGTCACCTTTACGGTTGATTCCGCGATGTCCGATGACAATGGCACCACGCTGCTGTACAGTTTTGATCCAAAAGACAAACAGGCGCGGAAGTGGGGATTTTCCGAAGTGGAGCTGCGCGGGGCGGACGGTGAGAAAATAGCGCAAGTCGAGGGCGGCCGGGCGATGAAGATGAACTGGGACAAAGGATATTACTCGCATACCTGGGATTCGGAAAATAAACAATATAACGGTTTTTTCGAAACGCCTTGGACATTTTCCAGCCTGAAAACGGATGTGCAATTTATTGTGCGGGGGCTGCAGGAGTACCGTGACAAGCGTGTCCCGCTTAACCTGGACCTTTCGCGAAACGGCATCCATACCTTCCCGATTAAAAAAGACGGGATCGACGCCTTGAACATTGAGGTGGTGGATCAGGGAGCGGAGGGGGTCCTGATCAAATCATCTCTTCGGTATATGAATAAGCAAGCGGTGGATATAGCCTCGCCGCGAATCCAGGTAATGAAAGACGGTAAACTGATGAAATCGGAGAGCCTGGTTAGAGTTTGGCCGGATGCGGATGGAGTTTATGAATCGAGGGATGATTATCGTTGGAAGGACATCAACCAGAAAGGCATCACTTTCGAGTTGGATTACCTTGTGGAGGGGCAAAAAATAGACGGCGAGTGGAATGTCGGCACTTTAAACCTGAATAAAGAGAAAGCCCTGAATGCTTCGGCTACGCGGGAACTGAATATTCCTTTTGAAACGTCGTTTGGAACTTCCACGATTCGCAAGCTGATTATTAGGCCGACAGGTATCCGGATAGAAGTCGAGACCCCGAACGCGTATGATGACCCAATCTACAAAAATACCTTTTTGTCCATCAACGGCCGGAAGCTTAAAGGATATATGGGATTAGGGGACGGCAATAAACTTAAACCTTACACGAAGACGAAGACGTTTCTGTTTGATGTTCCGCCGGATCTTCGCATTACTCCTGATACGCCGATGGAACTGATGCTGCAAAATGAGTATGAGTCGAAGTCGGATTATGCGCAGCCGGTTATGCTGAAGAATATATCTGGTGAAAAACAAACTGTCATCACCGACATTGAAGGTTATCCCGTTAAGTGGACGTATTACAAGGCAAACGGAAAACTCTATGTAGAAACGGACAGCATGGATGAACAATTCGTAGGCGTTGATCAAACATATTATGAACAGGAGGGTGAACAAATCCTCTCCAGTATTATTTATTTTAATGGAAGCACTCCAACCAACAAGCTTAATGTCTTCTCAAATTTTGAAGGAACCGAGCTTGAACTGTATATTAAAATTTATCATGTTTGGCACCCAGACCGAAATCTTACATTAAAACTGCAGTAACTTGGCAAGCTGGCTTCGATCCTGTATCGGAGTCAGCTTGTTTGCCGTTTTACCCACATTCAAACGAATAAATGTTGCCAATGATCTGCCGGTCATTCAAGCAGCCATCCTCTAAGCCAATTGTTGCGAAAGTGCATCCTTTTCAGGCCTTTTATAGCGTGAAATGCAAAATTGTTGCGAAAGTACATCTATTTGACCATGGATCATCTGTTTATGCCTAAAAGCCCGGGAAAAGATGCACTTTTGCAAGCTTTCTAGCCATAGTTGCCTGGGACGTTAAAATAGATGCGCTTTTGCAACTTTACAGATGGAACAGCCAGTTATTTTTGTGTGTAAGATTTTGCTAAATCCAAAAAGCGAATTCAAGAATCCATTTCATAATGCCACTGTGCAAACACCCGTAATTGTTCATTATGAAATTGACTCCATTTGCAAATTCCTTGATATGGAAGGGGAGCCAGGGGAAAAGATGCAGAATTGCATTTTTTAAAATCAGTATTTTTGCAAAAAACCAAATTAGTGAACCAAATTTTTCCGAGCTGTGTTTATATCATAGAAGCCGGCAGGGGAGAAGTTCTAATGATGGTTGCCGGCCTGGTCCTATGACCTTTTAATAAAACATGCGCAAGGGTAAAGAGAGGAGAAATATCCATGAAAAAAGCAATGAAAGCGGCGGTTGTCGCAGCAGGAATCGCGATGCTGTTTGGATCAGTGAATATGACGGAAGCAGCCCAAAGCAAGGCGGCCAATAAATCGACACAGGCGGCGGCAAAGACTTCGGCTGCTGATAAAAAGGCTTTTGAAGCCGCCAAAGCGGAACTTTCCAAGAAACTCGCACCGGGAGATTTATATATCCTGTACGTACGGGATAAGGCGCTGAATGGCGGCGAAGAGTTTATGAATTACATGAACATGTTCCAGTTCAAAACATATGAGGATTATCTGAACCAAGCAGCCAAACTAACAGGACCAACGCTAACGAAGCCGGAAGGCCTGCCGGATGGATATAAATTTGTGAAAGGAAACATCCAACCTCCACTTATAAAGTATCGCACGCAGTATCAAAAAGAAGTCAAAGCTGAGGCTGCAGCCAAAGGAAAAGGCGTTTATTATAAAAAGTTCGATTGGAAGGAGGTGGGTGAAATCAACCTGGAATTTGCAAACGGAAAAGACAATTTGCAAATGCAGATATCCTACTCTTTGACCAAAGATAAGAGCAACGGTGGATATAGTTACCGCACTGCGGATGAATTCGATGCCGAGACAGCCAAGAAGCATCCCGAATGGGTTAGAAATATGTTGAGTTGGTCAGATGGGGATCATGTCTATAACATCACAACCAATCCGGGTAACCCGCTTTCTAAAGAGGAATTGATCAAACTCGCAGAAACAGCGGTAAAGAATTAAAAATGACTTAGACTTGGTTTGCCGCGAGGAGCAAGCAAGAGGTTAGCGAACCAAGATTACACAGCGGTGTATAGCAAGGGCATGCAGGGGAGAGGCTGGCCGGATTCAATTATGAGTCCGGCTGGCTTTTTTTGATTCTATATAAGTTGAATTAAAGAAAATGAAAAGGGAAAGGCAAGAGGGGGAAAGATTTACGGAGAAGCGGAGCGTTCGCCTAAAAGCTTTCCAAAGGAAAGCTAACATCGTAAGCATATGCTTTGTGAGCGGATTTCTACCTAAGATAGGTTCCAATCATAGAAATCTGGGAGCAACAGCGATCGAAAGAACATTTCACCCGGCTGCCTCCTTCCGTTCATAATCATTGGTTCAACTTATATAGAATAAATAAGCTTTAAGCGAAGCTTAACCAATTCTATAATCGCAAGAAAAACATTCGCAAAACGTGGTCTGTCTTCTTAGAAAGTATGTCGATAGCCTTGCACTCCCATCGGTCTGTTTCCTTCCTTGGTCTGTTTCCAGGACATACTGATGAAGCGATAACGGAATCTGCGCATCCAGCTCACTTATAGGAGTTTCAAAATTTATTGATATTTTTCTGGAATTGCCCAAAAAGAGTGAACCTATTTTTCCCGGGTTGTGTTTATATCATAGAAGCTGGCACAAAGGGATCCCAAATGATAAGCCTAGGCTTCACACATCACTTAAGGATAAGAAAAGAGAGGAGAAATATACACATGAAATTCCCAATTAAGGCGGCGGTTGTCGCAAGTAGTATCGCGATGCTGTTAGGCACCGCAAATATGACGGAGGCAGCTACAGTCAATAATTCCGCACAGGCGGTCACAGCGAAAGCTCCGGCTGCTGATCAGAAGGCTGTTGAAGCAGCAAAGAAAGAACTCAGCCAAAAACTGCAGCAAAAAAATACGGGAGATATGTACCTCTTGTACGTAGCAGATAAAAACCTCAATGGCGGCTCTGAATTCTTGTATTACCTGGATATGTTCCAATCCACAAACTATGAGGATTACCTGAACCAGGCAGCCAAACTGCAAGGTCCTGTGCTTCAAAAGCCGGAAGCTCTGCCTGAAGGATATAAATTTGTAAAAGGAAACATTCAGCCTCCGATTGCCAAGAATCTTGCGGAGTATCAAAAAGAAGTGAAAGCTGAAGCTGAAGCCCAAGGGAAAGGCGTTTATTACAAAAAGTTAGACTGGAAGGAAATGGGCGAAATCAATCTGGAGTTTGCAAACGGAAAAGACAATTTGCAAATGCAAGTATCCCACAAGATTAACAAGGATAAGGCGAGCGGCGAATACCGGTACCACACAGCGGACGAGTTTGATGCCGAGACAGCCAAGAAGCATCCTGAATGGGTTAGAAATATACTGAGTTGGTCAGATGAGGATCATGTATATAACATCACAACCAATCCGGGTAACCCGCTCACCAAAGAGGACTTGATCAAGTTTGCAGAGACGGCTGTCAAGAAGTAAGAAGGATTGATTAAGCCTTATCTGCGATGATCAGATGTAGAAAGCCGACGATGCGAGGATAATGCAGACATACTTAGCAAGGGTTCTAAAGAAGCCGGTCAGATCAAATCATGGATCTGGCTGGCTTTTTTCGTGTGAGCTGATCCCGAGTACAGTTGGCAGTGTTGTTCTCTTGAACAAAATGGAAACTAAAACCCATACAGCGTTTGTGAAATCACCCATATTTCTGTTGAAATATACAGCGTAACTTTTTTACGGATTTTGACCGCGAGGAACGATGGCTGAACGAGATGGCACGGGCAGGATACGTGTTAGTGGGCAAAACATTTGCTTATGAGTTCGCAGAAGTTCAGCCGCAGGAAGCCAATTACCGTATGGACTATCGGAACTTCAAAACCGCTCAGGATTTTGAGGATTACCGGACGCTGTTTGAGGATAGCGGCTGGAAACATATTGCCGGGACGAAAAGATCGGGTTATCAATATTTCAAGCAGATCAGTGGGCAGGCCGATGGGGATATTTTTTCGGACGCCGATTCCAAAGCGGGGCGGTACAGGCGGATTGCCGATATGTGGTCTAGTCTCGCATGCTGCTACATTCCGTTGTTTATGGTTTTTATACTTAACGGAACGGTGAATATGACGGCTGTTATGAATCCTAAAGTGCTTTATTACACGCCGGGATTGTGGGAGAGAAGCGGGGTGGATTTTTGGAAAGCGTTCCTCTTCGAAACGCCTTTTGCCTTGCTCAGAGGGTTCAGCTGGATGGTTATTCCGCTCATGATTTTGGTTTACTTCGTTTTCTGGGCCAAAGCGAAAAGACATTACTTAGAAACAAAACAGAACCACTAGGGCGTTTTTTGCCTAAGGATTTTGCAAAGTCGAAGAAGCGACTTCCAAAAGTCAATGTAACTGTTCAAGTGCACGTATTTAATCATTATGAGATTGACTCAATTAAGTATTATATAGATCGAAACGGTTTAAAACGACGACTGCAAAACTCTAACGGACACAGTGGCCGCTATTGAGGGTAATTTCGAGCATTTTGATTTTTAACGGACACAGATGCAGCTATTTCGCGAAAAAAACCTATTATCAGTTGTTTTGGAGCAATTAAGCGCTGTGGTGACCGTTACGTTTTAAAAGCCGTCATATTTAGCGAATTAACCTCCGTGGCGTCCGTTAGAAATCGCGCACAGCTCTCAACGTGTGGTGTGGCGCTGCATGACGGAAGTTTACCACGTTTCATTCCCTGCCTTATTCAGCTTGTTCAAATTACCCGAGGATTTTGCAAAAATCCTGACTCAAAACCATTTTCGGGAACGTCAATATCCCCCTTCAGCAGACAGGTCTAATCATAAAATTGCGGCTGCGGGGGCCTTTTTGTGCAATGCGAAGCTATTTGATAAAAAAGAAACATGTCGAGAACGCGAGTATCCATATCAGCGGCAGATTCGCCGTGACATAGGCCCATTTAAAGGAGAAGCGGTTGTAAAACAGCCAGCAAAGATATGACAGAAGCGGACCCAGCGGATAACTAATCAGGATCAGCGTATAAGCATATACGAGCAAATTTTTGGATGCGGCGGGATCGTCAAATGAAAAGGCGACGATGATGAGCATAAAAGGATACAGCAGCAGGGTCAGGCCATAGAGAATGTTTAAAATAAGCAAAATCGTAAACGCGGTTGGGTTTTTCAATAAGAGTCCTCCCCCGGCCGATAACAGTTCAAATCAATTCTACATGCTATTATAGGGTCATTTCCCAAAAATACCAATAGGATGATACAGGACTTTTTTTTGATTGACTAGAAAGCGTTTTCATAATAATATGGTGACAGTTTCAGTCTAAGAAATGCAAAGGGGGAATACTCTTATTTATGCAAACGTTTGCTCAAATCTGAAAAACATCATTTTTATTCATTAAGGAGGTTCAGTATGAAATTCCTGAGTAGAAAACGAATTCGGGCATATTCCTTGCTCACAGCCATGTTCATGGCGGTGCAGCTTATCGTCGGTTCGTTCAGCCCGATATTTGCGGATGCCGCCAAAACGGCACCAAAGGGTACGTATGCGGATCGAGGAAAAATTCATTTTCAGCTGCCTCGTTCCCAAATTCATGTCACGGCTGCCGGCTCATCGGCAGGGTGGAATGATACCGTGCAATTATCCGATGCGGACAATGATGGTACATACACGGCGGATATTTCCGCATTAAATGCCGGGGAGGAGTATGCCTACGCCATTGCGGTCAATGGCATGCAGCAAAGCGGTCCGCCCCTGACGGCGTCCGCCGATGATCAAGGAAGCTTGCATCTTTCTTATTCACCCAAGTTTGCGGTGACAGGCCTTTTCAATGCTTCTGCCAAGCCGGATCAATATCCGCTTGTGCTGGAAGAGGATACTTACAAATACACAACGGAGACGCTCCCAGGCGGGGAGTATCAATATTCATTTATCGCTTCTGCGGAAGGAACGGGAGGTATCCGTTTTCCCGATCCGGCTCAATTACCTGCTGACGGCCCGGACAGCATGATTGCGGTTGCAGCTGCAGCACCGGCTGAACCTGCGCAGAAACCGGCAGCCAAAGCGGCTGCTTCCGGGCTTGAGCCCGACACGCTTGCCGATCAGCCCGGGGGTTCGTCCAAATGGGTGATTGCAGGCAGCTTCCAGGGCTGGGATAACGGCTCCGAAAAGACAAGAATGAAGCATCTGACAGGGGACTTTTATCAATATTCCACGGTTTTGGATGCAGGCCATCACGAATTTAAAATCGTAAAAAGCGGCACCTGGGACGGATTTTCAAATGGCGGCAACAATTTTGGATTCGATCTGGATGCTCCGGCAAAAGTGAATTTTTACGTCAACGAGAAGCTTGGTCAAGCGCGCATCAATTTGCCGAACGTGCAGGGCTTGCCGCAGTATCAGCCCAAGCTGACCGCGGCCGAATGGCCAAGGCTGGTAGGCAATATTCAAAAGCTGTTTGGCGAAAAAGAGTGGGCCCCCGGAGAAGCGAAGCAAATGTTTGTCGACACCCGCTTTGACGGCTCCGTATATGAGCTGCAGCGCTCGGTGCCTGCAGGTAAATATGAGATGAAGGTTGTTCTGGGGAACGACTGGGAAGGAACCCGAAATTACGGGAATGAGGACGGGGAAAACTTTAAGTTGAATGTTCTTGATCCGTCAGACGTTATTTTCTCCATCGATTTAAGTCAGGCGAAACCGGTGTTGACCACCAATTACAAACCGGCGGATGCCGCCTATGACGGGAAGATCAACAAAAGCAAGCTTTATTTCGATTCGCGCCAGATCACCTATAAAAAACCTTTCGGCGCCATCAAGGAACAGATGGAGGATCTCACGCTGCGTATCGCCGCAGAGGCAGGCGACGTACAGGCTGCGCGTGTGGAATTAACGAGCCCCGAGGGGATGGCTTCCGCCTATAACATGCATGTGGCGACTTCTTTTGGCGGCTTGGACTATTGGGAGACCACGATCCCGAAAACGGCTTTTCAAGGCATCGGCGTATGGAATTACAAGTTTATTCTCATCGATGGGTTAACCAAGGTGGAATACGGCGATGACAACAACCGCGGCGGGGTAGGCACAACGGCTGATGACGGGGTGCTTCCATATGAGCTGACCGTGTACAAACAGGATTTTGCGACTCCGGACTGGATGAAAAACGCTGTCGTGTACCAGATCTTCCCGGACCGTTTCCTTGACGGCAATCCGGCCAACAACCGGGCCAAAATCGTTGATGGTTACCGCGGAGGCGCCATGCCGGGGGAAAAGATGACGGCGAAAAACGGGCATAAGCTTCAATTTTTCGATGGCGGCGTTGACAATGATCCCGTACCGGAGGATGTGGCAGGAACATGGAGCGACGTTCCGGAAAATCCGGACCGCGTGCTCCCGCAAAACAAGCCCTATTTCCCGGATGCCAAATCGGACGGTATTTGGACGAACGAATTTTACGGCGGCGATATCCAGGGGGGGGGCAAGAAGCTGGACTATTTAAAATCGCTGGGCGTTACCGTCATTTATTTCAATCCGGTTGCTTGGGCGGCCTCCAATCATAAATATGACGCAACCGACTACAAGCATCTGGACCCGATGTTCGGCGAGCCGGTATACAACAAACCGGGCGATCCGGCTTCCGGCTTGGATTACGAAAAGACACGGGTTTCTTCTGACCGCGTATTCGTCGAATTCGCCAAGCAGGCCCGTGCCAAAGGCATCCGCCTGATCGTGGACGGCGTGTTCAACCATGTCGGCGACGACTCCATTTATTTCGACCGGTACGAGAAGTACCCGGAAATCGGCGCATATGAATTCTGGTCGAAGGTATACGACAAAATGAATGCGGATTCAAGCCTGACGCAGGCGAAGGCGGAGCAGCAGGTAATCGATTCTTTTACATCCCAAATTAATCCTGCGACGGGCAAGCACTACGCATATCCGGAAGATTTTGACTTTACAAAATGGTTTAAGATATCGAATGAAAAGGTTGATGGACATTACAAATATGAAGGCTGGTGGGGATTCGACTCGCTTCCTGTCATCGATGCTCCGGAACCGGCTGCGGGCGACGCAGAAGGCCTGCCCGGCAACCATGAATGGAATGTTCAAGGGTACCGGGATCAAGTGATCGGCCATGACCTGACAGGTTTGTCCGATGATCAGGCCTCGAAGCGGATGCAGGAGGCGAATTCCCAACGTTGGGAATGGCTTGGCGCCCGCGGCTGGCGGCTGGATGTCGCTCCTGACGTGTCCGCGGGAACCTGGCAGAAGTTCCGGAAAGCGGTCAAATCAACGGCGGGACGGCTGGATGCCAACGGCGAAACGATTGACGACCCGATCATATTGGGCGAAGAGTGGGGCGTGGCTACGAAGTTTCTGCTTGGCGACCAATTCGATTCGGTGATGAACTATCGCTTTCGCAGCGCAATGCAAACGTTTGTCCTAAATGGAAACGCCAATCAGTTTCATGAAGCGCTTGAATCGATCCGCGAGGATTATCCGAAGGAAGCTTGGGAGGTCATGCTGAATTTGGTGGATTCGCATGATACGATCCGCTCGGTGACCAAATATGATCGGCCTTCCTGGGAAGAAGAGCATCTGCAGATCGCACCGCGCCCATCCGACCGCGCGCTCAGCATGCAGGCGCTGACAGCTATTTTCCAGATGGGATATCCGGGAGCGCCTACCATCTACTATGGGGATGAGGTTGGTCTGGAGGGAACGAAGGATCCGGATTCCCGCCGCACCTTCCCGTGGGAACGGGTAAACGAGACGGGAGGCAAATATACAGGGGCCGGGAAATATGCGGATCTGTTTGCGACTTACCAAAAGGCGGCTGAAATCCGAAATGATCATGAGGTATTCCGTACAGGGGACTTGAAAGTGGCCTACGATAAAGGCGACGTAATCGCATACGCCCGTAAAACCGATACTCAAGCAGGTCTTGTGATTGTGAATCGCGGCAGCAGCGACGCTAACGTCAGCCTTGATACCGCAGGTTTCCTGCCTGCCAATATCCGTCTGCAGGATCAATTGGGGAGCGGAGCTGCGGTTCAGTTCAAAGACGGAAAAGCGAGTCTTACAATCAAAGCAATGAGCGGTATGATGATGACCTCGGATTCAGGCCTCAAGGTCGTACCGAAAGTCGACGGTTTGCGGGCGTTAGGAAACAATGGTTCCGTCACGCTAACGTGGAATGCCGTTCCGGGAGCAACCGTCTATCACATCTACCGTGCGCCAATTGAAGGCGGGACGCTGGAGCAAGCGGGAACGGCCAATGAGCCGACGTGGACGGACTCGAACGTGCAAAACGGAACGAAATATTATTACGCCGTTACAGCCGTCATCGATGAAGGTGAAAGCAGCTTAAGCGACTATGTGTCCGCAACGCCTTTTTATCCGGTGAAGTCGGTCACCATTACGCAGCCATCAACGCCTGTGATTTTGGGGGCCGGGCATACCACTTCGCAAATTCAAGCCGCCATCGAGATTCCGGGCTTATCCGACAACCAGGCTTACGCCGGCAAAGATATGCCAGGGGTGACCGCCAAGCTGGCATATTATAAAGAAGGCGCAAGCAAGGACGATGCCGCCGAAGTGAAGCTGCGTTATCTGGAAGATACGCCGGACGGCAGGAAAGTGTACTGGGCGGTGTTTGAACCGACGGAAGCCGGAAGTTATGATTACTTCGCCAAGGTGTCCACCGACAACGGACAGACATATGCGGATTCGTCGACAGCTTCTGTGGCAGTTACCGTTGATCCGGAGAATACGGTCCAATTGGAACCCCCGGTCCTGGCTCCGATCAACACGGAATCGAGCCGCGCCCAGCTGGATTGGACTCATTCAGGGGCAGAGGTGTACAAATTCGAGATCTACCGCAAACAGGATGGCAGAGATTTCAAAAAAATTGCCGTTGTTGATGCCTCGGCCAAGTCATACACGGATTTCACGGTGACCAACGATACAACGTACACTTACCGGGTGGCCGCCATTGACAAGTTTTATAATCGGGCGGCATCCAATGAGCAGATCGTTACGCCGAAGCTCGTCATGGTCGACGTGAAGCTTCGTTTGCATCTGCCGGGTTACACGCCGGTACAGGACGATATTTACATTGCCGGAACGATCAATGGCTGGAACCAGGCCGGCGGCAAGCTGAACGTGCCGAGCGGGGCGACGACCCGGGATGTTGTGGAATACAGCTTTAAAATGATGGCCGGAAAACAGGTTGAATACAAATATACGCGGGGAACCTGGGATACGGAAGCGCTCACTTCCCATTCCCGCATGGCGGATGATCCATCCGACATGAGCAATTACGCGTATTCATCCGAAAATACGAACATGAAGCTGACCATCCAAAACCAGGGCGGCAACCGGATGACTATCGATGATTATGTCCTGCGCTGGGCGGATATGCCGATGATCGTGATGCTCCCGAGAACCTCTTACGGTGAAGCGATCGCATACGAAACGACCGATGACCGGTTTACCTTAAAAGCCAATGTCCCATATGGTTCCAGCGTCACCATCAACGGACAGCCGATTCCGGCGGGCGCGATGGACGCCAAAGGGAACGTGGAGGTGAAGGACATTCCTTTATCAAGGAGGGGTGTAAACCGCTTCTCTGTGCATACTGAGCCAAGTGCCGAAACGCTGAATTTGCCTTGGTATGAGGATAAGGGACGTGCCGCCAAGGCGACCAAGACGATCGAAATGATGATTACCCGCAAGGGAAGCCAAGGGCCTGTACGCGTTACCGGTGTCACGCTAACTCCTGGCCGTCTGAACTTGACCGCAGGCGGGGCTGCCGGAACATTGACCGCACAAGTGCTGCCGAATGATGCGGATGACAAAGCCGTGGCTTATGCATCGAGCGACGAATCCGTCGCCAAGGTGAATGCAAGCGGCAGCGTAACGCCGTTGAAAGCAGGTACCGCTACGATTACCGTGACGACCCATGAGGGCGGCTATCAGGCGAAAAGCACCGTCGTCGTCACGGCGTCTAACGGAGGTACAGGCAGCGGCGGACAAGAAAGCAGCGGCGGCAGTACGGGCGGAGGAAGCGGCAGTTCGCCCGGGAATACAGGCGGCGGCAAGCCCAACCCGAACCACGGTTCAAACGGCGTGAATGCGAAGACAGCCGTCTTTACCGCCGAGCAGATCAAAGCAGCCGTGAACAGCCAGGATGGCAGCCGTGCCGTGGTAGATGCGGGGGGCGCCGACCGCGTGCTGCTTCCGGTTCAAACGGGAAGCTTGCTGCCAGGCAAGGCGCTGCAGGTGAAGCGTGGAGCGGATACGTTCACCATTCCGGCAGCGGTTTTGGAGCAGCTCAAAGCTTCCGAAGGAACCCCGGCATCCGGCATGCAAATCTCCCTGCAGCTAATCGCAGCGGACGGGGCGTCGCTGCAGCAGCTGTTAGCGCAAGCAGGCGGGAAGATGCATGCACGGCTTGCAAAAGCATCCGAATACTATGATCTGAAGTTGTCTTTGATCGATGGTAACGGAAAAACGGTAAACGAGCTGAAAACGTTCAACCCGGCTTTGCAGTTGAGCGTGAAGGTGGGAGCCCAGGCAAACCGGAACAAAATAGCCTTTTGCCGACTGGCAGATGATGGTGCTATCACATGGATCGGGGGTACATGGAATGCCGAAGGGATGATGACGGCCGACATTTCGCAGCCTGGGAAATATGCAGCCCTGGAATTTACTAAGTCTTTTTCCGATTTGCCCGCAAACCATTGGGCTGCAGATGCGGTTTCATACCTTTCCATGCGCAATATCGTTACCGGAACGACCGCTGATCTGTTTGAGCCGAAGCGCAGCGTGACCCGGTCCGAATTTGCCGCCTTCGCCGCCCGTGCTTTGGGACTGACGGCGAAGCAGCCTGCCAAATTTGCAGACGTGCCTAAGGATGCGTGGTATGCGGCGCCCATTGCGGCCGCGCATGAAGCTGGAATCGTGCAGGGGCGTTCCGAAGCCGTTTTTGAACCTGACTCGCCGATTACCCGCGAGGAAATGGCCGTCATGCTCATCAGAGCGTATGAGGTCAAGCGCCAAGAGCTTTTCGAGTCTGCCGGCGCAGACGGAATATTTGAAGATGCGGATCAGATCAGCGCATGGGCGCGGGATGCCGTTCAAACGGCTGCCAAGCTGGGGCTGCTGACGGGGAACGAAAATCATCGGTTTGTTCCGAAAGGCCAAGCAACCCGCGCGGAAAGCGCTCAGGCGATTTACAGACTGTTAACGGAGCAATAGGAAAGCGAAAGGCAAAAGGATGGCCCTTATACATTCGGGGGCCATCTTTTTTCAAGATATAAGAAAGTATAAACTTCGGAGATCTCGCATCCTTATATCGCAAGAAAAATTACCGCTAAACGCGGTCTGTCTTCTATGAGAGTACGTCGATAGACGTTTTTCTTATAGGGGGAATGATTCTGGCTTATGATAGACTTATTCTATCCACAGCGAGGTATAGATGAACGAAACATAAATCATGATCGGAAAGCTAAGGCCCGCAAGCAAGGATACATAAAACCACGGAGATTTGAATACGGCCGTCAAGCTCCCAAACAAATCCCTTCTTTGTACTTTAATGACTTGCTGAAGCCTGACTTGATTCGTGAAACTGATCAATAATTTCATGGCTTGATCCGTCTGCAATGCAGACAGTTCGTCCCACAACTCGGCATGTTTCTTTTGAAGCAGGTCCGGCTCTTTCCCGCTGCTTATGTTTTTTTCCTCCATTAGCTCATCACCTCGTATTGAAACGCTTTTTATTTATATAACATGGTTTATTGCCTAAAGTTACGATAAAATCCCTCAATTTTCAGAAAGTACCCCAAGTAAAGATTTTGGTGTGAAAAACTGTTGATGTAACAATTGCGCAGACTTTTCCATCTAAGAGATTAGAGGGCCCTCAGAAGGAGTGATTCGTAATCGTGATGGATGAAACGGATATTCGAAAAGCGCAGCAAGGGGATCGTGAGGCGTTTATCCGGTTGTTCCGGCAGCTTGAACCCGAAATGTACGGTCTGTCCAAGTCGATTCTAAAGCAGGATGCGGATTGTGCGGACGCCATACAGGAAGCTACGCTCAAAGCGTTCAAATCCATAGCCGGATTAAAGCAGCCGCAATATTTCAAGACCTGGGTGCTGCGGATCGTGATCAATGAATGCAACCAAATACTCCGAAACCGGAAACGTATGGTCATTATGGCCGATGTGCCCGAGCCGGATCAGCTTTCCTGTTCTGCCGGCGACGACATCGGAAGCGATATAAGGGAAATGGTGAGCCGTTTGGATGATAAGCTGCGGATCGTAACGGAGTTGTTTTACTTTCATGATCTGTCTGTAAAGCAAATTGCGCAGGTGCTGGATATTTCGGAAACGGCCGTACGGACAAGGCTGCATCGGGCCAGAAACCGATTAATGAAGTCGTATGCCAACTCGCAGGAGGGAGATCTCAACTATGGATCGATTTGAATTGGAACAGAAACTGAAAAAATGGAATAAAGAACATCCCGTAATCGTGCCTCGGATCGTGCGGGACCGTCAGGAGGCCGTGTATGCCTCGCTCGGGAGTATAGGCGCTGAACCGGAACAAAATATGAGGCGAGGACAAAAAAGTAACCGCAGGCCTTTACGCCGGGCCTGGATTGCGGGATCGGTGGCGGCAGCGGTACTTGGGTTCATAGGTAGCGGTTTTATTTCGCCGGTAATGGCGGAGTCTTTGCGGGAAATTCCGCTAGTCGGCAGCTTATATCAATTTACCGATGATTTAGGATTTAAGACCGCTGAAAAACGCGGACTGACATCCATCGTAGGCGCACAGCAAACACATGATGGAATACGTCTCAGCATTCCTGGCGTTGTTTATGACGGGACCCGTCTTTCTTTCGAGCTGAAACGGGATGGCGAAGGATTGCAGAGCGGATTATCGGGATTTTCTCGGGATGGTAAGGTTTATATAGGAGAGGAAAAAGGGGTCCTGCAAGGCGTTGATATCTCGGTAAACGGTCAGTCTTTGATTCAGAAAGAAGGGAAAAGCTCTTACCACGTGATGTCCATGCAGCAAGAAGATCCGGATACCGTGTTGTATACAATCACCGACGGAACCTTTTTGGATGAAAACGCGCCGGTGCTGCCCGAGCAGTTTGACATGCATGCACAATTTTCGCTGGAAGGCGTGAATTCGCCGTATAAGCTGGATATTCCCGTCCGCAAAAGCAAAGAGAATCCGCGAGTTCTAACCCCTAATCTGAATAAACAGGCGGATGGAATCGACATCGCTTTGAAAAAGGCACAGCTGACGTCGCTTTCGACGCGGCTGCAGTTCATCATAAAAGGAACGGGCGAGGATCAGCAGCTGTTAAGTTATGATATCGTGGACGATAAGGGTAAAAATCTGGACCTCATCATGGGAACGTCGGAAAGCAGGGACGGAAATACGATAGTGGATTATGTGGTCGACCCGGCCGATACAGATGCGTCTTCCATTATTATCAAGCCTTATTTCCCGGTCTTTAAGAACGAAGCCGCCAAGACAGGGGAATTCCGGACCGACAAGGAAGGAAATACGGTCAAACGATACGTTGCCGATTTGGAGATGACGTGTCCTATCAACCGTTAACGTATACTTTGATGGATTCTATAGCTTTAATGCATGTTGTAAATTTTCTAAACTTCTAAGCAATATAATCATGGAGTGCTCCGCCTTTGGCGGGTGCGCTCCATTTTGCGTTTTTGGGACCGGGCCTTTGTTATTGGACGTAAAAACAGGTATAAACAGGAAAGTACATAAGTTTGAAACTTTTTGCCTTCCCTCTCTGTCTAAAGGGCACAAAAGCAAGCAAAGCTTGTAACAAAGTTTGGATCTTGCAATCCATGGGGGTGAACCAACTGAATCAGTCAGCAGCAAAATTAACCGAACAGCAATTCAGTGAGCGGATGGAGATCTGCAAAGAAAAGCTTTATCGCTTCGCATATTGTTACGTGAAAAACGAACAGGAAGCTTTGGAGATTGTCTCCGAAGCGGCATACAAAGCTTATCTTTCTTTCGAGAAATTAAAGAATCCGGAATATTTTGAAACCTGGGTGAGCCGGATCGTGATCAATTGCGCGATGGACCATATCAAAAGAAAACAAAAATACACGTATATGGAAGACAGCGCAATCGAATATGCCTCCAAAGAAGATTCGGTGTCACTGGAGGAAAAAATGGATCTTTACGAGGCGCTGGATCGGCTAATGCCGGAAGACAAATCTTTTATTATATTGAAATATTTCGAGGACCAGCGGTTTAAGGATATGGCGGAGGTGCTGTCTTTACCGGAGAACACCGTCAAAACCAGGCTCTACCGGATTCTGGACAAACTGAAAAAACATTTAATCAAAGAAGAGGTGGACGCCCAATGACAGGCAAAGAACGTTATGAACATATCGAGATTCCCGACCGTCTTTCGGGAGTGATTCAGGAGGCCGTACAACGGGGGCGGATTCAAAAACGAAAAATGAAATGGCTTCGCGGCTCGTCCACCCTTGTTGCTGCTTGTGCAGCGGTTATGATTACCGTGAACGTGCCGAGCGTTGCCATGGCTTTATCCGATGTGCCGGTGATCGGGTCGATTGTTAAAGTGCTGCAGGTTGGCAGCGGAGGCGAACGGACCGACGGCGTATCCGTCACGACGACGGTTCAGGAAAATACGCTGAACATCCATTTCACCATCGATGGGGAGCAAACGGAGAGTGCGCCGGCTTATACGGTTGATCATAAGGAAGCGCCAAACCGCCTGATCTTTACCTTTAACGGCGTCCGGAATTTGGATGTTGATAAGCTGAAGAAGGACATCGCTTCACTCTCGAACGTAAAGGATATCTATAACAACGTTATTTTGGATGATTCCGCGGTTCAATTTGTCGTCGAGCTCAAAGACAACATCGATTATTCCGTATCGGAATACCAACAGCCGGGGTATATCCAGTTGAAGCTGTTTGGCGCCGCGAAAAAAGACAAGGCGCATGAGGTCTTCTTCGTTCGCAGCCAGGAGATGGAGCTTGGCGAATCGCTTGCGATCATCGACGAACAGTATGCCGGGGACGGCAGCAGCGTCATTAAAACGAAAAACGGCAAGTACATCGTGGCTATGGGAGGGTTTGCTTCCCGCAGCGAGGCGGAGGAACTGCTTCATAAATTATCCGCCAGAGAGGATTACAGCGAGCCGCTTCAGGTTGACAGTTGGATGAGCAATGAAAATCCGGAGTGAGATTTTGTGCGAGGTGGCCGCTGCGGTTACGGATCGTTCTTCCAACCGCTAACGCTTCGTAAGAATCGATTCCGTCCCCTTCGCTTCTCTCGCTTATATTTAAGGGTTCCGCGCCGTGTGAACGGTTGCGGAACCCTTTTTTGGCAGTATAGAATTTATAAGTTTTTTTGGGGGTCCCCGCAAAGTATTTGGAATAAGCATCGAAGCATAGGCTCCACTTTGTGGGGTTATTTTAATTTGTTTACTTGCTGCTCATCTTTTTATGATAAGCTTCGGTCATTTCATCCGCTACCTTCTGCAGATTCGGATCATTGCGCAGCTGCTCGATCAATTTGTCATAGTTTTCGATGGTATCTTTGCCGATGATCACTTTGGTGCGCATGTCGCTTACTTTCTTTTGGATTTCCGGGTAGTATTTGTTATAAGCTTCCGAGTACAGTTCTCTGCCCGGCTCAGGGGTTTTGATCTTTTTGCGTTCGTTTACGATATCGACGTTGCGGTTATATACATCATCCGGCATGCCGACCGCGCCGATTGCCATATCATCGCTGATGAGGTGGATCAGGTTGTTCATGTTGCCATCGCCCAGATGGTCTTTTTCGCTTTGAGGAGTCGGAATTTTGCGGCCGTTCTCGACCTTGTAGTGCACGCCTTCAAGACCGTAGGTAGCCAGTTCATTGCCTTCTTTGCCGTAGGCATAATCAAAAAACTCCAGAATTTTCTTCACTTTAGCTTCAGGGACTTTTTTAGGAATCAGATAAACTCCATAATACGGCGCGCCCGATGGCGTGTATTTTTCACCCTGGGCATTTTCCAGATAGGTAATCGGCATGTAATCGGCTGTCGGAACAACCTCGCGGATCTTTTCCCCCGTCACCCAGGCATGGTTCATGGATTGAGAAGTGCCCCCTGCGCTACCTCCCCGGATCAGATCGACCGTTTGCGAATATTTCATGATGGCAAAATCTTTCGGGAATAGTCCTGCGTCATAAGCTTTTTTAATCCAAAGCACGGCATCGCGGGATTCGTCTTGGGTGATAACGGGGACAAGTTTGTCGTCTTTGAGCTTCCACTGGCCCTGAGTGCCGTTGAATACACCATACACGAAGCCCATAGTATCGGGATTGGCCGCGTATGGAATCTCATCCGCCTGTCCATTGCCGTTCGGGTCTTTTTCTTTAAATGCCTTCAGCACATCGAATAACTGATCCATCGTGGTCGGTGTTTGCAGCCCCAGTTTGTCCATCCAGTCTTTGCGCAGAATCGGAAAAGCTCCGCCGCCATAACTCGGGTAATACCGCGGGATGACATAGTTTTTGCCATTGACTTTGGATACGGACCACATTTCGGCAAGATTCGGTGCGGTAAGGTTCGGATAATCTTTGAGATATGGTGTCAAATCCCAGAAAACGCCCTGCTCTATCATCTTTTGCAGCTGCGGATTCAGCAAAGTCTCGACAAACGTGACCTCCGGCAGATCGCCTGAAGCCAGCATAACGTTGATCTTTTCGTCCGACGTGGACGGGGACAGCCAAGTAATATCCAGTTTGGTGTTGGTCCGCTTCTCGAATTCTTTCCAGATCACGTTCGTATTGTCGATAAATTCGGTGGCATAATTCAGCGTCTGCATTTGAATTTTTGTCGGTTCGGACGAGTCTGAAGCCGCGCCTTTCGAACCGCCGCCGCAGGCAGTAAGCAGCACGCTTGCGCCCAGAACGACCAGCATCGATTTCATCAGCATGGATTTTTTTGTCTGAATCATTTTCGGATAACCTCCTTTTTATTTAAAAAACGGGCTCGACATTATAATTAGTTTTTGAGCCCTATATATCTTCATTCCTTCACAGAACCGACCATGGCGCCTGTCGCAAAATGTTTCTGGAGGAACGGATATACGAGCATGATGGGAATGGTGGCAATCACGACCGCAGCCATTTTCAAGGTTTCCGTCGGCAGCTGCCGGTTCATTTGCATGGATACGCTTTGCGTGCCGCCGCCCATGGTGGTCGGATCAACGAGCATGTTTTGCAAAAGCACCTGAAGCGGCCACTTCGACTGTTGGTTGATAAACATAATGCCGCTGAAATAGGTGTTCCAGTAGCCTACCGCGAAGAACAGGCCAAAGGCAACGATTGCCGGCAGCGATAACGGAATAATTATCCGCCAAAACACGCTGATTTCGGTGCAACCGTCGATGCGTGCGGCTTCGTCCAAACTGTCAGGAATGCTGTCGAAAAAGCCTTTCATAAGCAGCACATACCATCCGCTCGTCAGTGAGGGCAAAATCAAGGACCATATGCTGTCGATCAGGCCCAGGTTGCGGACGACCATGTATAAGGGCACCAGACCTGGCGTAAAAAGAAAGGTCAGTAGTATCATAAACATCATCGATTTGCGGAACCTGAGACGGCGGCAGGAAATTGCATATGACAATCCTCCCGTCACAAGTAAACTTAAGGCAGTTCCGACCGTTGCCAGAAATACGCTGACCGACAAGGAATTCACGAACGACCCGGTGCCCAGCAAATATTTATAGGCATCCAGCGACCAGTGATGCGGCCATAAAATCAAATCCCTGGTGTAATATTCGGTCGAATCGGTGAATGAAAGCACGATGGTGTAATAAATCGGAAAGACCATTGCCAAGCTGAGCAAAATGAGAAGCCCGAGGTTAGCGACGTTGAATAAGCGGTCCTTCCAGGACGTATTGAGCTGCATGATCATCCGGGTGACTCTCCTTTCCGTGTAGTGCTTCTTAGTACAGGCTTTCCTCTCCAAATCGCTTAGCGGCTTTATTGGCGCTGACGACCAGAATGACGCCCACGATGGATTTGAATAAGCCGATGGCAGTGCTGTAGCTGAATTCGCCTTGCCTGATTCCAACGCGGTAGACGTAGGTGTCAAAGACTTCGGCTACCTCGGTCACGGCGGCGTTCATCATCAGGTACACTTGTTCAAAACCTGTATCCATAATGGTGCCGAGGCGGAGAATGAACAGGATGATAATAACGTTTCGCATCGCCGGCAGCGTGATATGCCACATCCTCCGAAAACGTCCGGCCCCGTCGATCAAGGCCGCCTCGTACTGCTGGGGATCGACGCCCGCAATGGCCGCAAGGAAAATAATCGTACCCCAGCCGACTTCCTTCCAAATGGACTGCACCGTCAGGAGGCCCCAAAAGAGCTTCGGATTGGATAAAATATCAATCGTATCTTTATTCATCGCGGTCAGCAGCTTATTAAACAAACCTTCCGATTGGGAAAACATCAGGTAAGTGAGCCCGTAAATCAGCACCCAGGACAAAAAATGAGGGATATAAATCAAGGACTGTACCGTACGCTTCGCGATCTGATTGCGGACCTCGTTCATCATAAGCGCGAGGATGATCGGCGCCGGAAAAAAGAAAATCAGGTTCAATATGCTGATGCCCATTGTATTGCGCAGCAGCATCCAGAAATCCGGATTCGAGAAAAAACGGGTGAAATGTTCAAATCCGACCCACGGGCTGCCGGTGATTCCCAAATAAGGAGAGTAGTCCTGAAATCCGATGATCAAGTTAGTGATCGGAATATATTTGAAAATAACGAAAAATAAAATGCCTGGCAGAGCGAGTAAATACAGGTACCTATCCCGTTTTAAATCCGGCCATAACGGCCGCTTGGGATGTTGCGACTTAGCCTTTGACCCCGATCTTGACATCTGCTTGCCTCCCTTTCTTTGACTGAGAAGTTAACGCCTAAACAAAATGTAAGGGCTTACAAAATTTTCGGCAATTTGATTTTATTTCACTCGCTCACAGATGCTTTCATACCAGCTGTTAGAAGCATTTTTCGAACTTTCATTTCAGGAGATTGCACTTTTTTGACAGAGGGGGTTTAAAGAAGAAAAAGCCGATAAATCACTATTTTCCCCGTTTGGAAGCCTTTCCATTTGGGCTCTGTTTCGCTATGATGTATGGTAAAACATCACTTGCGGTCGTCAGTATTTTCCGAACAGATAAAATCAAGGAGTGAGGGGTCTTGGTGAGTCAAGGATGGACGAGGAAGTTGGCTTCAAAAGGCATCATGTATTGGAAAACCATTGCGATTGCCATATTGCTCACATGCGTCCCCATTACCATTGTGAGCTTCATTAACTGGCATGTTGGTAATCAATATTTGATCAGGCAGCATCAACAGAACAACGAGGAACTCGTAAACGATACCGCGAGGCAGATCGACGAGCAGTTTTCCCAGCTTGTCCAGTATGCGGTGCACATGATCTCCAACCCCATACTTAAGCCATCGCTTGCCGATATGAATTTCGTGGATCAATTTGAAAAGACGCAGGAATTAAGCGATACGCTGTATTTTATCGAAAACGGAGATCCCTTGATCGATCAGGCCTATCTATACGTGGCGAAGCAGAACAAAATCATGCAGCCTATGCTTGGTTTGCGCACGCTGGATCTTCCTGCCGACACGATCGCCTGGAAAAACATCATGCAGTCCGAACAGAACATCTTTTGGACCAATCAGCTGCCAAGGCCCTTTCATAAAGGGGGATCAACCCATGCCATCGTGATGAAATTGCCCTTTAACAGCAGGCAGTCTTACGGTGCGCTTGTTCTGTACGTCAACCCCGATAAGATTCAACTGAACGCGGGTTCCGAGCAGATTGCGTTTGTGCTTGACGGGGAAGATACGCTGGTCGGGCAGTCCGATGCAAGCAAGCAACATCCCGAAGTTCTTTCGAACATCCAGGAGATGTTGAGTGCCACCAAACGTTCGTACGATACCCAGTCGCATTTTCAGCTGCCGATAAAAGATGATAATCTGCTGGTCAGTACTATATCTTTTGAGAAAATGGGCGGGATATGGACCTTCGTTTCGGGCACGCCTTCTTCCGCGATTACGGCCCCAACCGGCCCCTATAAGCATGTCGTCATCATTTACTGGATCGGCTCCTTGTGTCTGGCGCTTGCTTTGAGCTGGTTTGCTTCCAACCGGATGTATAAACCGATCCGCAGGATCGTCGATTTATTCCGAGAGGGCAAAGCGGAAACGACGCCGGAAAATAATGAGCTCAAATACATTGAGGAGAAATGGAGATTACATCGGTCAGTTAACGAAACGCTGCAAAGCAATCTCAACCAATCCATTCCCAAGGTGCGGGAAGCGCTGATCAATCAATTTGTGCTCGGGCAGGCCGCCCATTTGTCGGAAACGGAAATCGTCGAGAAACTGCAAACATTGCAGTTGGATCTGTCGGGGCAGCATTTTTTCGTTATGGTATGCCGGCTTCATTCTCTCGGCAAGAAACGGGGCCAGCTGACGGCCAAAGATATTCAGCTATTAACCTATGCGGCCGTCAATTTGCTGCAGGAAATGGCTGAGCGGACCGCTTCGTATGTGCATATCGTTGATTTTATGGATGGCTCTTTTGCCGTCATCGCGTTTATGCCTTCAACCTTGCCTGCAGAAGAACGGAAGCGGCCGTTGATGCAATTAAGCGCTGAAATGCTGGATACGCTGCGGAAGGTGCTGAATATGCCGGCGACCATCGTGGTGAATGGCCCGACGGAAGCTTGGACGGATGTTCCCTACTTGCTTGAGCAGGCGAGACGGGCGCTAAGTTACCGCAGTTTCACGTCGGACAGTCAGCTGCTCGACGCTGATGTGGTGCTTGAACAGGCTAATTTGAAGGTGGAATTTCCGTTTGAGCTGGAACAGGAGTTTACGCATACGCTAAACCTCGGGCTTGAAGAAGAAGCAATGGAGATTTTGATCCGATTCGTTGAGGCGCTGCAAAACGACGGTGCGCCGGAATGGGTTGTCCATCAAGGGTTAACACGCCTGAGAAATAACTTATTCCGCTCCATGATCCAGTCCAATCATAATCCTTACGCGATATACGACGGGATGAAATTGCAGGAAGAACTGGAGGAGCTCCGTGATGCCAATGCCTGCATTGAGTGGTTCCATGCCAAAATCATCAAGCCTTACATGGATGCGCTGAACCGGAGCTATCATCAATCGATGAAACATCTCGTGGATCAAATCATTGTGGCGATGAACGAGAACTACATGAGCGATTTGTCGCTTGAAACCTTCGCCATGGAAGCGGGAGTCAGCGTGTCGCAGTTAAGCAAGGCATTCCGGCAGATGACCGGCATCAACTACATCGATTATTTGACCTCGATCAAAATGAGCCATTGCAAAAAGCTGCTTGTAACCACCGATATGAAGATCAGCGATATTGCGAAGGCGGTTGGCTACCAGCCTCCTTATTTCAACCGGATGTTTAAGAAACTGGAGGGCATGACCCCCGGTCAGTATCGGGAGCAGTTTAATCCCGTCCATGTGAATAAAAAGCAGGCTTAATTTGCCATAGTGATCAGGAGGTAATGTATGCGAGTCGGAATTATAGGCGGAGGATTTGGACTGAGTGTTCAAGCCCCGCTTATCAATACCCATCCTAAAATGCAGGTAACTGCCGTCAGTACAATGATGCGTCATCAACTTCCCGAAGCCCTGCTGCACTGGGATGATTCTCCTGCGCATTATATAAACTGGACCGAGATGCTGGATCAAGAGAATATTGAGCTTGTCTTTGTCAGTTCCATGCCAGTCTATCATTATGAAATGGTGAAGTATGCGATTAAAAAAGGAATCCATGTGGTATGCGAAAAACCTTTTACAATGAACTGCCGCGAGTCCGAAGAGCTGATGCAGCTTGCCCAAAAGCATCAAGTGAAGGTGATCGTTGATTTTGAATGGAGGTATTTGCCCGTCAGGCAAAAAGTAAAAAACCTGATTGCTGATGGCGGGATCGGGGAGCTTCTTCATTTCGAATATCATATTTCAAGCCCGCAGTATCAACGCCTGAGGTCATCCCGAAGAGGGTGGATGGGGGAGAAACGTAAATTCGGAGGAATGTTAGGCGCATTAGGAACCCATATGATTGATTGTCTGCGATGGTTAGGACATGATGAAATGGAGTTGGTCCAAGGGATGGTTCATACGCATGTTCCCGAAGGAGCAGGGGAGCGCAGAGATGCGGATGATGCTTTTTTTATTCATGGAAAAATGAAAAGCGGATTCACGTTTTCCATTCAATTGTTGTCAGGGATCAACCATGGATTTGGTTCGGAGTTGAAGATATTCGGGAGCTCGGGGACTGTCACTTTAACCGATGATGAACGGTTATGCTTTGGGAAAGCGAATGAACAACTGACCGGAATTGAAGTGGAGAAACCAGAAGTGCCGCTGCATTTAACGAACGAAGCAGGGGCATATTATCCCGCATTCTATCCATTTCTGGATAAGGTGTACGAATATATTGTTTATGATCGGATGGATAGCGACCTGCCGACCGTTCTTGACGGTCATGAGAATCAACGAGCTATCGATAAGATTTTAGAAGTCATTACATAAGAGGCATAAAAACAGGCCCCCGACGGATAAATTTCGCTCGGGGGCCTTGCTTTTATGCCGATCTTCGGCTCGCCGCATTCATGCAGCCGTCGTTTAAAGATCGGACCAATCCCGGTCGCCCGACAGGAATTTTTCCGTCAGGATCGACAGGAGCTGGATGCCGACCTCGTTTTCTCCGCCTTCGGGGATGATCAGGTCGGCGTATTTTTTGGAGGGTTCAATAAATGCCTCATGCATCGGTTTGACCGTGCTCAGGTACTGCTGGTGAACCGATTGGATGGAACGGCCGCGCTCTTCGATATCGCGCACGACCCGGCGCAGAATGCGGACATCGGGATCCGTGTCGACGAACACTTTGATATCCAGCATTTCGCGCAGCTTTTCGTCGGAGAGGACATGCAGTCCTTCGATGATAATGATGTTGTTGGGTTTCAGCTCGATCGATTCCGCCTTGGAACGGGCGTGAACCGTGAAGTCATATACCGGAGCATAGGCTGTATTTCCTGCCCGCAGCTCTGCGATATGCTCAATCAACAGTTCATTATCGAAGGCGAAGGGGTGATCGTAATTGATCAGAGCCCGTTCTTCCATCGTAAGTTCGCTATGATCTTTATAGTAATTGTCCTGGGATATAAAAGTAACTTTGCCCTTACCAAGACGGTCAATTACGGAGCGGGCTACAGTCGTTTTGCCGGAGCCTGTCCCACCGGCGATACCAATAATGAGCATGGTTTGTATATAAACCTCCCTGATCGATTTACCACATACAATTTCAGTATTTTAGCATAGCCTCCGTTTTTTTTCACTATGGATTCGCACATGTCGATCCGGCAGTTAATTCCTGCTTACGTTTTTTCTTTCCTGACCAGATGTGGGGAACGAAGAAGCTGTTCCGCAAATTTGTTGAAAGCGCTGGTGCGGAACAGGTCGCGCCGGTATATGAAACTGACAACGGAATAACGGAATCTTTCCGGGACACGGAAGCAGCGGATTTTTCCGGCCTCCTCCCAAGTTTTTACGGAGGCATGCGTCAGCAGCGATACGCCGAGTCCGGCCGATACGCCGCCAAGAATCGCTTCCAGCGTGCCGAAC
The DNA here is from genome assembly GCF_021654775.1 of Paenibacillus azoreducens. NCBI lineage: Bacteria > Bacillati > Bacillota > Bacilli > Caryophanales > Paenibacillaceae > Paenibacillus > Paenibacillus azoreducens. The sequence goes on from NZ_AP025343.1 coordinate 355,291, forward strand.
TCCATGACGTTCAGCGGCTCCTGATGTTCTTCATGCAGCCACTGCTCAAGCTTTTGACGGTGGGAGCAGCCTTTGCCGAAGAAGAGTTGGGGTTTGGAAAGCGCTCCTTCGAGCGAGATTTCGTTCGGCTCCGCGATGAGCACGAGCTCTTCTTCGAAGGAAAGTAGCACCTCAAGGTCCGGATGATCCACCGACCCGCCGACAAAAGCGGCGTCCAGCTCGTAATCAAGCACATTTTGGATAAGCTCGCTGGTTTGGGCCGTATGCAGGGACAGCTTCACTTCGGGATAATTCCGGTGATATTCCAGCATGATGCCTGGCAAATAAACCGCAGCGTTCGTTTCCAACGAACCGATGCGGAGCGGGCCGCTTGGCGTCTCGGAATTGCGGGTGGATTTCACCGCTTCCTCCAGCAGATGCACGATTTTGTCCGCATATATCAGCAAGTTTTGCCCGGCGGGCGTTAGCAACACGCCGCGGCTCTGCCGGTACAAAAGCGGCGCATTCAATTCGGCTTCCAGCTGCCGGATGCGGGCCGTCACATTGGACTGCACATATCCGAGACGGGAGGCGGCTTTTGTGATGCTGCCTTCCTGCGCCACAGCCCGGAATATTTTCAAATCACCGCTTTCCATATGCAACGTTCCTTTCCTTCTGAAATCATGGCATCAATTTAAATGATGAGTAACATCTATTCTAATCATTTTACATGATACTATAACGAGCATAAACTGTACATATTCCCAGTATGAAAGAGGGTGGAATGAACGGATGTGCTCATCCCGTATCGTTCTGTTAACTTTGTTTACGATGCTGGTATCCGATCTGAATTATAAAACTGAATGAAAAAGGTGAATAACGTGAACATGACCAAATTAACAGCTCTATTTTTCCTCATCATGTTTGTTATCGGTACGGATACATTTTTGATTTCTCCGCTCATCCCTACTCTTCAGAGTTTGTTTCATATCCCGACCGAATACTCCGGTTGGATGGTAGGGGCCTACGCTCTTGGTTATGCCATTTTTGCGCTGATTGCCGGACCGCTTTCCGATGGATGGGACCGCAAAAAAGTAATGTTTTTCGGCATGGTTAGCTTCTCGGTTTCAACCGCTTTATGCGGCTTTGCCACAGGTTTTTGGTCGATGTTTTTATTCCGCTTTTTAGCCGGAGTCAGCGCGGCATTCACAGCGCCTCAAGTTTGGGCCTCCATCCCGGCTCTGTTCCCTGCCCCAAAGATCGCCAAAGTTTCAGGAATCGTAATGGCGGGTTTGGCTGCTTCCCAAGCGTTCGGCATACCCATTGGAAGCCTGCTTGCTTCAACTCATTGGTCTTATCCTTTTTTTACAATCGGTGCATGTTCGTTTTTGGTGGCGATATTCATCTTCTATGCTTTGCCCGAAATGAAACCGAATAAAGACCCAGGATTAAAGGTTCCATTATTTAGAAGATATGTCCCGCTATTGACAAGCGGGATGGCGAGAGGAGCTTTTCTGGCTCACTTCTTATTTCAATGCGGATTCTTTGCAGCCTTTTCTTTCATTGGAAAGTGGGTGACGGACCGCTTTCACCTTTCAATTGACCAGGCGGGGTACGTGATGTTTTTTCTTGGTCTTGGGAATATCGTTGGGAGCGTTAGCGGCGCTTTTGTGATTAAAAAGTTGAACCGTTTCAATACGTTGGTTGCGGGCTTTCTTGTATCTATCGCATGTTTTATCTTTTTGCCTCACCTGCCATCCATTGCGGCTTTCGAAGGTGTTTACTTTTTTATATTCGTTAACATGGGAATCTCATTTCCGCTGATTTTGGGAATGTTGAATTCGTTAAATCCGACGATCCGCGGTACCATCTCAAGTTTGGCCAATTCAATCATGTACGGTGCGACAACGCTTGGCTCTTGGTTTGCAGGCTTCATTTATGCGAATTTTAACGGTTTTTCCGCCGTAGCAATATTTGCGGCTATTTGCTTTGCCGGTTCGTTGTTATCTTTTATACTCAGCGGTATTTTGACTAGTCACGCGAAAACTCAAAAGGAAGTTGCGTCATAAATAATATAGAATGTTCAGCCTTATCCATCATTAACCGCACCGCTTTCTCCTAACTTGCTTCGCTGCTTGTGCGGTTGTTCTTTTGCTGGCCGGGTCCATCTTTGAGATAATGGAAGAATGACAAGGTTGAAAGGATGGATTGGGATGCAAAATAAAGTGGTTTTTCTGACAACCGACAGCTTGGGCAACGGGGAAAGAGAGCTTGGTCAGCAAATTTTGGAGACCTTTTTCACTTTGCTGAAGCAGCGCGAGCAGCTGCCTGCGGCCATTTTTTGCGCCAACCGGGGCGTCCTCGCCCTGACGAACGAGTCGCTGGTTTCCATGCATTTGAAGGAGCTCGCGGATCAGGGCGTGCCGGTGCTGGCCTGCGCGACATGCGCAGACTATTATGGCGTCCGGGATCAGCTTGAAGCAGGGGAGATATCCAGCATGGGCCACTTCATGGAATTAGCCGCAAAATATGAGGTGATGACGCTGGCTTAATACCTTGGACTGGTTAAGGCCTGCTAAAGGTTCTGCATCTTATACGGTGCAGGCCTTTTTTTGCGTATTAATCATAGGCACGAATGTATAACTGTTGCATAAGAACAAGAGACGTCGCCGTTTTGTGGCAAAACCCCGTCAACACCATTTTTCGGCCCATTCCTCCACTGCCCGCAGCGCTCTGCCAAGCTCCGTTCCTTTGCGGGTCAAGGAATATTCGATGCGAACCGGCCTGTCGGCAATCACATTCCGCACTACAATGCCGTTGTCCTCCAGTTCCTTCATTCTTTCATTCAACACGCGTTTGCTTAGATCGGGAATATAAGCATGGATTTCGCTAAACCGCTTAGGTTCCTCCATCAGCGTATGAACAATCAGGTTAACCCACTTTTTGCCTGTAATTTGGTACGCCAATTCCACCTTCTCACATAATAAGCTGCCCCGTTTTTCATCGTTCATGATTGCTCACTCCTTCATCCCTTGGTTACAAAATATAAACTGGTTACTCCATATGTAAAATTATTCACAATCAGCCTTTCTCTCTGACAATTATAACTCTAAAATCACAGAAAGCGCTACCACTAATTGAAAAAAGTCGTAGTTCATAATTTGGACAAAAAATGTTTGACAGGTTGTAAAAATGGGTTTAATATGAGCCGTGTTAAGTTAACGGGTTATTTAAAGTAACCAAATGCGCATAAATAGCTCTCTGATGCTTATGCAATATGGTGGAATGGAGGATGTAATATGGAGAATATGTCATTTATTTTGTATGGCGGAACCGGAGATTTGGCCAAAAGAAAAATCTATCCCGCTTTGTTTAATTTGTATATAGATCACAAAATGCCTGAATCGTTTTCGATTATCGCGATGGGCAGAAAAGAACAGTCGCATGCCGACTTTCAACAGATTGTAGCGAACTCGCTGCAAACTTTTTCGAGAAGAAAGGTAAATGATCCGGCTGCGGTCAATGGTTTTCTGGAATCGATCCGTTACTGCTCTCTCAACGTGAATCATCCGGAAGATTATCATAAGCTGCGGGGGATGGTGGAATCCCGGGAGAAAGAACTTAATATTTCGGGAAACCGCATTTTTTATCTCTCGGTAGCGCCTGAATTTTTTGAAACCATTGCTTCTAACCTCAAGGACAGCGGCCTGACTGCAACAACCGGCTGGAAACGGCTGATTATCGAAAAACCGTTTGGACGCGACCTTGAGTCAGCACGCCATCTGAACCGGGAGCTCAGCAAAGTGTTTGACGAAGAAGAAATTTACCGGATCGACCACTACCTTGGCAAACCGATGGTGCAAAATCTTGAAATCCTCGAATCATCCAATCCGATCCTCAAGGCGCTGTGGTCCAACCACCATATCGCCAATGTGCAAATCACCGCAAGCGAAACGGTCGGGGTTGAAGAAAGAGCCGGATATTACGACAATTCCGGAGCTATCCGCGATATGGTACAGAACCATATGCTTCAACTGCTCATGATGATTAGTATGCGGCTTCCGCGCAAAAGCGATGCAACCGAAGTCCGCATGAAGAAAAGAAACGTCATGGAATCGCTGCGTCCCCTGGATAAAGAAACCATCGCAAGTAACGTCATTCGCGGGCAATACACGGAGGGCGAAATCCAAGGAAAACCTGTTCCGGGTTATACCGTGGAGCCTGGCGTTCCGGCCAATTCCAAAAATGATACATTCATCGCGCTCCGTCTTTGGATCGACAATTACTTCTGGAGCGACGTTCCGTTCTATATCCGTACAGGCAAAAGAATGAAGGAAAAATCTACGCGCATCGTCATTGAATTCAAAGAGCCTTTAAAAGGACAAACTACCACTAATGATCCTAATCTGCTCGTCATCGAAATCAATCCGAACGAAGGCATTTTCATTCAATTGAACAAAAAAGACCCAATGAACAATGAAAAACTGGAACCGATGCGGGTCAACTGCTTCTCGAGTGGGGAGGAACTGCCGGAAGCATACGAAAACTTGATTTTTGATGCGATCCGCGGCGACTCGACGTTTTTTGCCCATTGGGATGAGGTGGAGCTTTCCTGGGAATATGTGCAGCCGATCTTGGATGCATTCGAGCAGGATTCGATTCCTCTGTCTTATTATCCGGCTGGATCCAACGGTCCGGAAGCTTCGGACAAGCTAGTTCAGGCGGATGGATTCAAATGGTGGCTGGATAAACCTGATCATGCGGGACAAGCTGAACAAAAAGAAGAAGCGGTTCCGGCTCAGGTGTAACAGGACAAGCAACCTTACTGTAAAGTTTAAACATTAGGAACATAGAGAAAAAAACATGGGCGTGGAGGGAATAATCATATGCAAGTAGGATTAATCGGACTAGGAAAAATGGGATTGAATTTGGGTCAAAATCTGATGGATCATAAACATGAGGTCGTGGCTTTCGACCTGAACACCGCCGCGGTGGAAGACATGAAAAGCAAAGGAGCCAAAGGCGCTGCAACCTTGAAAGAGCTGGTCGCTTCCTTGGAAACTCCAAGAATCGTGTGGATCATGGTTCCGCATGCAGTCGTGGATTCGGTCATCGATGAGCTGGCACCGCTTCTGTCCCAAGGGGATATCGTCATCGAAGCAGGAAATTCCCATTATAAAGAATCGATCGCCAGATACAACCGGCTGAAGGAAATCGGCGTAAGCTTCCTTGATGTGGGCACCTCCGGCGGCATGGAAGGCGCACGTAACGGCGCATGCTACATGATCGGCGGGGATGAAGAAGCCTGGAACATCGTAGAGCCAATCTTCAAAGATACTGCGGTAGAAAATGGTTACTTGTATGCAGGCAAAGCCGGCAGCGGCCACTTCCTCAAGATGGTTCATAATGGCGTCGAATACGGAATGATGGCGGCTATTGGCGAAGGATTTGAAGTGTTGGAGAAAAGCGAATATGATTATGATTATGAGAAGGTTGCGCGCGTATGGAATAACGGCTCCGTTATTCGTTCGTGGCTGATGGAGCTGACCGAGCAGGCATTCTCCAAAGATGCGAAGCTTGACGGCATCAAAGGCGTTATGCAATCTTCCGGCGAAGGCAAATGGACCGTGGAAACCGCTTTGGATCTGCAAACGGCAACTCCGGTTATTGCATTGTCCCTGCTGATGCGCTACCGTTCCCTGGAGAACGATACGTTTACCGGCAAGGTGGTAGCCGCGCTTCGCAATGAATTCGGCGGTCATGCCGTAGTCAAAAACTAATGAATACCGCGATGATTTTGCCAAATCTTTAAAATTTTAAAAAACGGAGGTAGAGAATCATGAAATTTTTTATCGATACTGCGAATCTTGAGGACATCAAAAAGGCATACAAAATCGGCGTGCTTTCCGGCGTTACCACCAACCCGTCCCTTGTTGCCAAAGAAGGCGTGAAATTCGAAGACCGTATTGCCGAAATTTTGCAGGCTGTTCCTGAAGTCGAATCGGTATCCGCCGAAGTTACTCCGGATGCGTTGACGGCGGCAGAAATGATCGCGCAAGCGGAAGAACTGATCAAGATCAACGGTGGCGACAAAAATATCACGATTAAACTTCCGATGACGCTTGACGGTCTGGAAGCATGCCGCTACCTCACCAAAAAAGGCGTCAAAACTAACGTAACCCTTATTTTCACCGTGAACCAGGCGCTTCTGGCCGCGCGTGCCGGTGCTACGTATGTTTCTCCGTTCCTGGGACGTTTGGATGATATTTCGGAAGACGGCGTTCTGCTGGTAACCAAAATTGCCGAGTTGTTCCGTATTCATAAACTGGAATCGCAAATCATTGCCGCTTCGGTCCGCCATCCGGATCATGTGACCCGCGTAGCCATGGCCGGGGCCCATATCGCGACGGTTCCATTCAGCGTTATTGCGCAGCTCGTTAAACATCCTTTGACCGATCAAGGGATCGAAAAATTCGCGGCAGACTGGAAAAACGCAACCAAATAGTTTCCCCTCCATTTATATATCGAAAGGCTTCTCTCAGTTGTTCTGAGGGGGGCCTTTTTAGTTGTCGCGGAAAGGGCTTCGACTCTGCTGTAAAAATGGGACATGCCAGTGGCTTAAAGGCAGTTTAGTTTTAAGAATTTTTTCCCTTTCTTGGAAGCCGCAAAAAGTGTATGATATTCCGTACATGATTCAACTACAAAATTAAAAATTTGGAGGAAACATGGAGAAACTTCCAAATGAAATCATGCATGTTTTGGAGCAGCACATAACCTCGGCAGATCAAGTGTTGACCTGGATGCTGTGCGACCGCTCTTTGGATGAGGGTTTTACAGATACGTACATAGTGCTCACCTATGAGGATGTACTAATCATGACAAGCGATCTGGCAGTTCATGAAAAGACGTACAGCGGGTATATCGCAAAGGCTAAAACGAAAGGGCTTTCAAATGCTGCTCCTGTAGAGTGGTGTATGGAGAAGATCCCGATCAAGGATATGGAGTCCCTGACGATCGTGAATCTGGTTGGCTCCGGTCTAGTCGTCATCAGGGCGCCGGAAGAACGGGCCATCGCGGCGTTTACGAATGGGGGCATGAAGCAGGCGGCGAAGCTGGCAGGTATTTTTAATAAGTTGAAAAACAATGAAGCGTTTGAAGAAGATGAGCTGAATGACAGCCATGAACGCGCCGCTTGCCCGAAGTGCGGGATGATGTATCCGGAAGAAGGGAGGATGGTTTGTCCCAAGTGCATGAAGAAACATGCCGTTTTCGGCAGGCTTCTGTCTTTTGCGGGCAAATACAAGGTTTCTATATTTTGGATCGTGCTGTTTATGCTGCTGAACTCGGCCGCAAGCCTTGTGATTCCTTATTTGCAGGGGACGCTGCTATTTGATCAGGCGTTAGGCGGTGAAGGCGCGTTTGCGGGAAGGATCGGGCTCGTCATTATGTTGATGATCGTATTCCGGACGCTGGCGCTTTTGTTTGGGGTGATCTATGGAGTCATCAACGCGAAAATGGCCGCAAACATCGCTTTCGATCTGAAAGCCAGCGTATTTCAAGCGATGCAGCGTCTGTCCTTGAGTTTTTTTGAGAAAAAGCAAACCGGACAGCTGATGACGCGGGTCAATAACGATGCGGTCGAACTGCAGTATTTCTTTGTCGACGGCATTTCTTATTTCGTGGTGAACGCCATGAATATTATCGGAATTGTCGCGGTTCTGCTTATTATGGATTGGCGGTTGACGATTCTGTGCCTGCTACCGCTTCCGCTCGTATTTTTCCTGGTGCGCAAGGTGTTCCCGAAATTATGGCGTCTGTCCATCCGGAGGCATAAAAGGATTAGCGCCATGAATGCCATCATCAGCGATACGATCCGCGGGACGCGAGTGGTAAAGGCTTTTGGGAAGGAACAGATGGAAAATGACCGCTTCCAGAGGGCCAGCGTCGCTTTTTCCGATGCGGAACAATCATTCAACAAAATGGGCGCGACTGTATTTCCCATCCTCAATATATTGACCCAGACCGGCGGCATTTTGATTTGGGCTTTTGGCGGCTGGAAGGTCATGCAGGGGGATTTCACCTTCGGTAAAGTGATGACTTTCATCAATTACATGCTTCTGCTGTATGGCCCGATCCAGTTTATGAACAACATTTCGAACTGGTGGTCTTATTGCATGTCCGCAGCCCAGCGGATTTTTGAAATTCATGATGCGGTGCCTGATGTGGTCGATAAGCCGGATGCCGTTCAGATTACGGATATTCGGGGCGAAATCGAGATCGATAAAGTGACTTTTGGTTATGAACCCAACAAAACGATCTTAAAAGAAGTATCGCTGCATGCCAGACCAGGTCAAATGATCGGCGTCGTCGGCCATTCGGGAGCGGGCAAATCGACCCTGGTTAATCTGATTCCAAGGCTGTACGACGTAAACGAAGGGGAAATCCGGATCGATGGGCTCCAGGTCAAGGATTTGGCTTCGCCTTCCTTGCGCAAACATATCGGAATCGTCTCCCAGGATGTGTATGTCATGTCCGGAAGCATTGCCGAAAATATCGCCTATGCCGATCCCGATTGTACCCTCGCCGATTTGGTTCATGCGGCCAAGGTCGCAGGTGCGCATGATTTTATCGAAAAGCTTCCCGATGGGTATGACACCATCGTTGGCACTGGCGGCCATAACCTGTCCGGAGGCGAGAAGCAGAGACTAAGCATTGCGAGGGCGATCCTGCATAATCCGAAAATATTGATTCTGGATGAAGCCACCGCGTCGCTGGATACGAAGACAGAGCTGCAAATCCAGGAGGCGCTTGACACCCTGACCCGGGGAAGGACGACGATTGCGATTGCGCATCGCCTGTCCACATTAAGAAATGCCGATTACCTGATCGTGCTGGAACAAGGGAGAATCGTGGAAGAAGGGTCGCATGATGAGCTGATGGAAAAGGAAGGAGCTTATCATAGTCTGGTAAGGAAGCATGATGAAGCGCTGAAGATGAAAGAGGCGATTATAGCATGAACAATCATGAAACAAGCGTTGCCACAGGTTCGCGGGATGGCGGCGACAGCGCCGGTTTGGCTGAAGCGGCCCGTATCCGGTATCTTTCCCCTGCTGATGCGATTTTTACCCGGACGAAAGGCCATATGCTGAACGTTAGAATCGGGGATGAAGAATATCCGGGAGTGTACATCCATTGCTCTTTTCCCCACACCAACAACCGTATTTATTTATCGGTTCGAACCGTAGACAATGAGGAGATCGGCATGATCCGTTCCCTGGACGATTTCCCGGCGGAGTCGCAGCAGCTTTTGGAGGAAGAAGTCCGGCTGCGGTATTTCGCCCCGGAAATTACGAAGGTGCTGTTGGTTAAAGAGGAATTTGGTTACTTCTATTGGGAAGCGGAAACCACATCCGGGCTTTGCCGGTTTACGGTCCGGGGAGGCGCGGGGAATGTGAAGCTCATGAACGCAAGCAGGCTGCTGATCGTAGACGTCGACGGCAACCGTTTTGTCATTCCCTGCCTGGACCGTTTAAGCGACAAGGAATACAAGATGGTTGAAGTATGTATGTAGACTTGCATCACGGCATCTGCCGAGGGGATGGAGGTATTCATGAATCTTAACTTTACATTGCCCGAACATGATCTCCCTGCAGCCAAGCAGGCTGTCGGAGAGCTGATCCGCTACTGTGTTCCGGCAGATCTTTCGCTTGGCGGGAAGCGGGTGGAGCGCTATTTCGTCATTGGCGAGCGGAAATGGGCCTTGGTGGAGAAAGGGGCTGTAATCGAAAGCCGATACATTGCGGACGCCGGGGAGTACAAGGTCGTTCCGCTGATCGGCAGCGCCGTACTCGAAGGGGAGGAAGGCGGGGCCAAATTTATTCTGACCAGAATGTCCTTGAGGCATGCTGCAAGGTATGGATATATCGCGCAGATCCTGAATGATATATCAAGGCAGCGGAAAATCCGGATCTATAACGATGAAGAAGAACCGGTTTGCGCAAGCTGCGGCGGTCTGCTCGTTCACGGTACCAGGGTGTGTCCGAATTGCATGAATAAAGCGGCTGCTTTTAAGCGGCTGTTGTCGGTTTCCCGTGCCCATGCCAAAACCTTTGCCGCAGGTCTGGCAGTCATTCTGGCGGCGGCCGCGGTTTCCATGCTCGGTCCTTACTTGCAGAAGCTGCTTGTGAATTCTTCCCTGCAGCCGCCGGCTGGACTTGAACCCGATATGCAGGTGTTTATTTGGGCCATTGCAGGTTTGCTGCTGGTGTTGATAGGCGGGGAAGGGCTCGGCATTTTGAAAGGCAGAATCATGGCCAAAGCAAGCTCGGAGATTGCGGCGGACCTGCGCAAGCTGGTATACGAGCGGATCCAAGGTTTGTCGCTTGGTTTCTTGACGTCGCAGCGGGCCGGGGACATCATGAACCGGATCACATCGGACACGGACCGCATCCGGAATCTGCTGCAGGAGTTGTTCACGACGGCGGTATATCAGCTGATCATTTTGGTATCCGCAAGCGTGCTGCTTTTTGCGGCAGATTGGCGGCTGGCGTTTGTCGTTCTGCTGCCGGCTCCGCTTGTTGCCTGTCTGCAGAGATACGTATGGAAGGGTGTCGTGTGGAAGCTGGTTCAGAAGCAGATAAGAATCTATGACAAGGCTAATTCCTACCTGCATGATGTGCTGAGCGGCATCCGTGTTGTCAAAGCTTTTGGCAAGGAGGAGCGGGAGGTCCGGCGGTTCAGGCAGTATAACAGCGAGTTCGCGGCCGCGACGTATCGGACTGAGAAAATGTTCAGCATGCTGTTTCCTATTTCCAACTATCTGATCCAGTTGGGGCAATACTTGGTGCTTCTCATCGGCTGCTACATGATAATCGGCCAGCAGATGACTCTGGGTGAACTGGTCCAATTCACCGGGTACGCTTCGATGATCTACGGGCCGATCGCCTGGCTGATGTTTATGCCGAGATGGGTGGCTGACGCGGTAATTTCCATCGACCGGATATTCTCGGTCATCGACGAGCAGCCGGAGGTTATGGATGCGGATGGCTCCGTCAAGCATTCCATAGAAGGAAGGATTACCTTCCGCGATGTGATCTTTGGATATAAGTCTTACGAGCCTGTGCTCAAACAAATCAACTTTGAAATCAAGCCGGGAGAAATGATCGGTTTAGTCGGCCACTCGGGAGCCGGCAAATCGACGCTGATTAATCTAGTCTCCCGTTTTTATGACGTGAACGAAGGGGAGATTTTGATCGATGGGGTAGACATCCGCCGGATCGAACAGGCTCATTTGCGCTCCCAAATCGGTGTTGTGCTGCAGGAAACCTTTCTGTTCGGCGGAACGATTCTGGATAATATCCGCTATTCCAAACCGGATGCTGCCTATGAGGAAGTGCTTGAGGCGGCGAGAATCGCTAATGCGCATGATTTTATTCTCCGGCTGCCGGACGGATACGATACAAGGCTTGATGAGAACGGAAGCAATCTATCCGGGGGTGAGCGGCAGCGGATCGCGATTGCCCGGGCTGTGCTGAACGATCCGCGGATTTTGATTCTGGATGAGGCGACTGCTTCGCTGGATATCGATACGGAGACGGCGATTCAGGAAGCGTTACGCCGGGTGACACGGAACCGGACGACCTTGGCGATTGCGCACAGGCTCTCGACGCTGCGGCATGCCGACAGGCTGATCGTTCTCGACAAAGGGGAGATCGCCGAAATAGGCACCCATGCCGAGCTGATTGAGAAAAAAGGGATCTATTACAATCTGATTACGGCTCAGCGCGAGATGGCGAAGCCGAAAACGGAGGAGCCCGCAGGATCTGCCGTATAGTATGATGGAACGTTTTCGTAAATACGCCGCAAATCCGGAAAATTAGGCCTTGAAGGAAATTCTGCATAGAGTAAACTGGGAGTCATAAGAATATGGAGGGAGGAGATTTTGTAATGACGCAAACATTTGAAACCCGCATCGTCCATTCATTGGTAAAGGTATTTCCTGACGAAGAACTGCAGGGGGCAGGACCGGCGAAGGGGTCGGCGCTGCTCAATGAAGTATTTTCCTATCAAGTCGCTTATCGTGCGCAGCAGCTGACGCCGGTGGTCAAGGTGAAAATTGAGTCGGAGCTGGAGGAATGGATGACCGTCCGCAGCATCGGACTGGTTCCTTCCGAATTGCCGAACCATTACAACCACGACGAGAATGTACTGCGTACTGCTCCAGGCTTATATCCCGATCCTTTGTTACCGCTTACAGATGATGCTGTGCGCGGATTTCCCGGACAATGGCGTTCGTTATGGATTACGGTGAACCCGCAAAATCAGGTGAAACCGGGGCTTTATCCGATTGTGGTCCGTTTCGAAACGGAGTCGGGCGAGAAGCTGGCGGAGGAACGTTACGAACTGGAAATCATCGGCGCGCAGCTGCCGCCGCAGCAGCTTTTGCATACAGAGTGGTTCCATACGGATTGTATAGCAACACAGTATCAAATGGAAGTGTTCAGCGAACGACATTGGGAGCTGCTTGAACAATACATACAAACGGCTGCCGATCATGGCGTAAATATGCTGCTGACGCCCATATTTACGCCGCCGCTGGATACCGAGGTTGGCGGTGAACGGCCGACCGTACAGCTGGTGGACGTGGAGGTGACGGGGCAAGACGAGTACAACTTTGGCTTTGATCGTCTGAAGCGTTGGGTGGACTTATGCCACAAATGCGGTATCGAGTACTTTGAGTTTTCGCATTTGTTTACACAGTGGGGCGCGAAACATGCGCCAAAGATTGTGGCTAAGGTTGATGGTGGGCTGCAGCGTATTTTCGGCTGGGAGACGGATGCTTCCGGCGAAGCGTATCATGCGTTTTTGACACAATTCCTGCCGCAGCTGGTGGCCTGGATCCGGGAGAATGGAATCGAAGATCGTAGTTATTTCCACATATCCGACGAGCCGACGCTGGAGCATCTCGAATCTTATGCCAGCGCCCAGCGGATGGTGAAGGATTTGCTGGCGGGCTTCCCGGTGATCGACGCGCTATCGGATTTTGATTTCTATGAAAAAGGTTTGGTGCAAACGCCGATCCCGGCAAACAACCATATCGAGCCTTTTCTGGAAAACGGAGTTACTCCGCTTTGGACATATTACTGCACCTCCCAATTCCAAAAAGTATCCAATCGGTTTTTCTGCATGCCGTCCGCACGCAACCGGATCCTTGGATATCAGCTGTATAAATATGATGCGGCCGGATTTTTGCATTGGGGATATAACTTCTGGTATACGCAGTACTCCAAACGGGTCATCGATCCTTTCCGCGTAACGGATGCGGGTGGTGCCTTCCCATCAGGCGATCCGTTTCTGGTTTATCCGGGTGACCAAGGGCCGATAGAATCCATCCGTATGGAAGTGCTGCGGGAAGCGCTGCAGGATCTGCGGGCACTCCGTTTGCTTGAGGAATGGATTGGCCGGGATGCGGTGCTTGCGGCGCTGGACGATGGATTGGACGAGGCGATCACGTTCAGCAGCTATCCGAAAGATGCGGATTGGCTTCTGTCCAAGCGGGATTGGATAAACGGCAGGATTAAGGAGCATGTCGGCAAAAGCGCAGTTTCATCCTAGGTTTTCAAATATAGATGTTTGCATTCAAAAGCTTCATTCAAGGCGGGTTCGAGTCGGTTTCAATGGTCCGGCTGTCTTGGATGAAGTTTTTTTGTGTTTGATGAAGGGTTTTGCTTTTCAGTGAAATTAATTTGGCGCGTGGAAATCTGAACCATTCCCTTATGCAAAACCGTATTACTCTGTATATCCGACAAAAGGAGGGTTATTTTTTATGAAAAAAAGATTGCTGTGGGTGCTGGCTGCCGCGCTCGTGCTGACGCCGGTATTACCTGCAGGGGCGAGTGCCGCGGAGGCTAACAAGAAACCGGTTGCAAGTCAGGCCGGGCAAAAGATCGATTTAGACCAAATCGCTAAGGAAAAGGCTGCTTTACTTACGCAAAAATACGGTACGACCAGCGTTCAATACGCATTGATCGACAATGGCAAAGTGGTGGTATCAGGGCAAACGGGGAAAAATGATGCGCAAGGCAAAATTCCCCTCACCAAAGAAACGATGTACGGCATCGGATCGACAAGCAAAATGTTTACGACTGCGGCTGTGATGAAATTGGTGGAGGAAGGGAAAATAGATCTGGACGATCCTGTAGTCAAGTACATACCTGACTTTAAGATGAAGGATGAACGTTACAAGCAAATCACCGTACGGATGCTGCTGAACCATTCCTCCGGTCTGCAGGGATCAAGCCTGGGGAATTCTTTTTTGTTTAACGACAGCGATTCGTACGCCCATGACAACCTGCTGAAACATTTGGAGACCCAAAGTCTAAAAGCAGACCCGGGTGCCTTCTCCGTTTATTGCAATGACGGATTTACACTGGCCGAGATTCTTGTGGAAAGGGTGAGTGGGCTTGATTTTACCGCATTGATTCATCAGTATTTTACCAAGCCGCTAAATATGGATCATACCAAAACATCGCAGGAAACGTTCGATCCGGGCAAAATGGCGGGGCTTTATACGCCGACTTATCCGGGGCAGCTTCCGAATCTGACGGCCAACCTCATCGGCACGAGCGGCATCTATTCGACGGCCGAAGACATGGTGCGGCTATCGCAAGTATTTACCGGGCAAAAACAGGGCATCCTGGCGGATTCATCGCTGCGGGCGATGGAGCAGGAGGAATACAAAAAGGGCTTGTGGCCGAAGGATGCCGATAACTCCGGCGATTTTGGCCTTGGCTGGGACAGCGTGAAATTATTCCCCTTTAACCAATATGGAATGAAGGCCCTGGCCAAAGGCGGAGATATAATATATTATCATTCCTCCTTGGTAGTGCTGCCTGAGCAAAACATGGCTGCGGCCGTACTTTCCTCCGGCGGCTCCAGTATGACCAACCAGATGCTTGCCAGCGAGTTGCTGTTGCAGGCGCTGAAGAAAAAGGGCGCAATTCAGGAATTCAAACCGGAAAAATCGTTTGGCAAACCTGTCAAAGCAAAAATGCCAGACGAAATGAAGAAGTATGCAGGGTATTATGGCGCCTTCGGCCAACAAATGAAAATAGCGGTTCAAGATGGCGTGCTTACGGCGACGGTACCTTTGGTTCCTGGATATCCGGGGCAGAAATTCGTTTATACGCAGGACGGAACCTTTATGAATGAAGAAGGTACATCGAAGATCAGCTTTGTGACTGAGAAGAACGGACGCACTTATTTGTGGGAAAGGGATTATGTAAGTATCCCGGGCTTGGGACAGCTGGCTATGTCTAATTATGCGTCAGAAAAGCTGGATGATCAGCCTGTATCCAAAGAGACAGCCGATGCTTGGACGAAACGGAACGGAAAGGCATTTTATACGGTCAGTGAAAAATACAGTTCTGCGGCCTATTATATGAATACAATTGCGATGAAAATTGCCCTTAACAAGGATTTGCCGGGTTATTTATTGGATAAAGCTTTGACAGGGCCGGATACGGCTGCTGCCCTCTATCAGATTCCTGCTAATGGAGGCCGGGATACCGGGGAATTACATTTTTATATGAAGGATGGCATAGAATACTGTGAAATTGGCGGATATGTGTTAATTAGCGAAGACGGCGTGAAACCTATGCACATCGGCAAAGACGCAGTTGTAACGGTGGGTGAAAACGGGGAGGCCAAATGGTACAGCGTACCTGCAGCTGCCGCCGGCAAGACGATGAAAGTGACTATGCCCGCGAAGGCTTCATTTGCTGTTTATGATGAAGAAGGCAACTGCGTGAATTATTCAATCATAAGCGGCAGCAATGAGTGCGTACTCCCTAAAAACGGCAAAATTGCGTTTGTCGGTGACGCAGGCTCGACATTCCAAATCACAGTGAAACAGACAAAGTAAACTAGCGGAATCCCACCGATCAGGCGACAGTCTAAGGTGGGATTTTTTTAAGATATAAGAAAGTATAAACTTCGGAGATCTCGCATCCTTATATCGCAAGAAAAATTACCGCTAAACGCGGTCTGTCTTCTATGAGAGTACGTCGATAGACGTTTTTCTTAAGATATAAGAAAGTATAAACTTCGGAGATCTCGCATCCTTATATCGCAAGAAAAATTACCGCTAAATGCGGTCTGTCTTCTATGAGAGTACGTCGATAGACGTTTTTCTTACATTTCAGAAAGATAAACTTCAGAGGTCCCCGCAAAGTATTTGGAATAAGCATCGAAGCATAGGCTCCACTCAGTACTTTTGCTCCGTAAAAGCGCCCCTCTTTGAAGGGCGCCCTTACTTCTTTCCGATACTCTTTGTGGGGTTACTTTGCAATCAACCTTCCCATCTCAAGCACTAGGGACGACGAACATACATAAGAAGGACAAGTCTTATTAGCTATTTTAACGATGGGAAAATGGAGTGAAAATTTTCAAATAATTATTTTCAAAACTGTTGACAATCCATCCATTTGCGTTATAATAGTCAAAGAAAGTCAAAGTCAAAACAATTGATCAAACATCAAAACTGTTAAATCGGGTTTTTCAAAATAAGGTCGGTATTCGATCTCGGTCCTCCATCTCTTGAAGCGGCCTAGATTAAAGATTTTCTTGTCAAAAGCGGACCTTGAGAACAACCTTTTAAACGCTGCAGTGGAGATGTTCTTTTGCATAGTTACACGAAGTGAAAAAATGAGTTTCCGATGAATTATGAAGAAAGGGGCAATGAAACATGCGTTGTCAACAATGTAAATCTAACGAAGCAACGGTAGGACTTAGCTTAACGATAAATAACAAATCCGAACAAATGTATTTATGCCAGGAATGCTACGCGAAAATCAATAACGGAATTCCATTCCACGCCGGTTTCGGCACATCGGGAATGTCGCCGATTGATGAGTTCTTCCATGGATTGATGCAGCCGCCGCAAGCTTTTCATGAAGCATCGGGCATAAACGCCGATGCCAAGCGGGCTCAGGGCGGCCGAGGCAATGGCGGCGGCATTTTGGATCAGCTCGGCCGCAACCTGAATGATGCGGCCAAAGCAGGCCGCATTGATACCGTCATCGGCCGCGAGGAAGAAATCGAGCGGGTGATTGAGATTTTGAACCGCCGCAGCAAAAACAATCCGGTGTTGATCGGCGAGCCGGGGGTTGGTAAAACGGCCATCACCGAAGGCCTCGCTCTTCGCATTGTCGAAGGCAAAGTGCCGTCCAAGCTGCTGAACAAAGAAGTTTATTCGCTGGACGTAGCTTCGCTGGTTGCGGGTACAGGCATCCGCGGGCAGTTTGAAGAAAAGGTCAAACAATTGATCGCCGAACTGCAGCAGCGCGAGAACATCCTGTTGTTCATTGACGAAATCCATCTGCTGGTCGGCGCAGGTTCCGCCGAAGGTTCCATGGATGCCGGCAATATATTGAAACCGGTGCTGGCACGCGGAGAGCTGCAGGTTATCGGCGCGACTACCCTGAAAGAATACCGCCAGATCGAGAAGGATGCCGCCCTGGAACGTCGGTTCCAGCCGGTAATGGTCGATGAACCAACGCCTGAGGAAACGATCGAGATTCTGAAAGGACTGCGTCCGAAATACGAGGAATTCCACGGCGTCCGTTATCCGGACGATACCATAGCGGCTTGCGTGCAATTGTCACACCGTTATATTCAAGACCGTTTCCTGCCCGACAAAGCGATCGATCTGCTGGATGAAGCGGGAGCCAAGCTGAACCTGCGCGTATCCGAAGGCGGCCACGGCCAGCTTCAAGCGCGCCTGGAGAAGGTCAAAGCGGAGAAGGACCAGGCAACGCGCATGGAAAACTATGAACGCGCCGCCCAACTGCGCGACGAGGAGGCCGATCTTGTGGCGCGGCTCAATGAGGCCGAAACAGGCAGCAGCCGGGCAGAAGTCCATGTGGAAGATATCCAGCAAATCATTGAACGCAAAACAGGAATTCCGGTTGGTAAATTGCAGCAGGATGAACAGGACAAGATGAGAAATCTGGCAGACCGCCTGAAAACGAAAGTCATCGGCCAATCCGAAGCCGTTGAAAAAGTGGCCAAAGCGGTACGCCGCAGCCGCGCCGGGCTCAAACCGAAAAATAAACCGATTGCGTCGTTTTTATTCGTCGGACCAACCGGCGTCGGCAAAACGGAACTGTCCAAGTCGCTGGCCGCTGAGCTGTTTGGTCAGGCAGATGCCATGATCCGGCTCGATATGAGCGAATATATGGAGAAACACTCCGTCTCCAAGCTGATCGGTTCGCCGCCGGGATATGTCGGCCATGAAGAAGCCGGGCAGCTTACCGAACGCGTGCGCCGCAACCCGTACAGCATCATTTTGCTGGATGAAATCGAGAAGGCGCATCCGGACGTGCAGAACATGTTCCTGCAGGTGCTTGATGACGGCCGCCTGACCGACAGCCAGGGCCGCACCGTAAGCTTCAAGGATACGGTCATCATTATGACCTCGAACGCCGGTACTGCGGACAAGAAAATCACCGTCGGCTTCTCGGCTGAGCACTCGGATCGAACCGGATCGGTTGTGGATTCGCTTGGAGCTTATTTCCGGCCCGAGTTTCTGAACCGGGTGGATGCGATCATCCCGTTTGCTTCCCTGAAGGAAGAAGATCTTGTGCAGATCGTCGATCATATGCTCAGCGACATTGTAAGCGCACTTGACGAGCAGGGGATCACGCTCAGCGTTTCCGGAGAAGCGAAGAAAAAATTGTCCGAGCTTGGCTACAATCCGGCATTCGGAGCCCGTCCGCTGCGCCGCGTCATCCAGCAGTATGTAGAGGATGGCATCACGGACCTCGTGCTGGACGACGAAAATGTGCACCATATCAGAGTGGATGTTCAAGAAGGCATGATTCAGGTTGCCAAAGCCTGATGCCGTACCTTAAATAAATCATTTCTTTAAATCACGCCTCATGGAATGGATGAGGGAAGAACCTTCCGGTTCGGACCGTATGCGTTCATTCCCTGAGGTGTTTTTTGTGCATGGAAAAAATACATACTCCATTTTCTCTTGTGAAAAATTGAACAAATTTTGAAATTACACATCAAACCACTTGAAATGTGAAAAAAATCACAGTATATTATAGATGTGAAATAAATCACAAGAAAAACGTGATGTAGAGATGAGTTTTATATGGCCGTTAGCTAACACCAGAATTCTATAATCTAAAAAACCAGTCCCCAGGGAGGAACCTAACATGAAAATCGCAGTTATCGGTTGTACACACGCAGGCACCGCAGCGGTAGTCAATGCCGCGAAGTTTTACCCTGATGCACAAATTAACGTTTATGAACGCAATGATAATATATCCTTTTTATCCTGCGGCATCGCTTTGTATGTAGGCGGCGTGGTCAAAGATCCGCAAGGGCTATTTTATTCCTCACCGGAGCAGCTGGCTGAGCTTGGTGTCGTGACTCATATGCGCCATGAAGTGTTATCGGTCGATACCGACGCCAAAACGCTGCGGGTCCGCAATTTGAAGACCGAGGAAGTGTTTGAGGATACCTTTGACAAACTGATTGTTACCACGGGTTCTTGGCCGATTATTCCAAAGCTTGCCGGGATGGACCTTGGCAATATCCTGCTCTGCAAAAACTATGATCATTCCAATACCATTATTGCAAAAGCGAAAAATGCCAGCAGAATTACGGTCGTCGGCGCGGGGTATATCGGCGTGGAGCTGGTGGAGGCATTCCAGGAAAGCGGTAAACAAGTAACGCTGATCGACAGCGAGGAGCGGATTTTGAACCGGTATCTGGATGCGGAATTCAGCAGTCAAATTGAAGACGCGTTCCGCGCGAGAGGCGTCGAGCTGGCATTGGGACAAACGGTGCAGGCTTTTGAAGGCCAAGACGGAAAGGTTAGCCGCGTTATTACAAGCAAGGGTAAAATCGAAACGGATTTGGTTATCATGTGCATCGGCTTCCGTCCGAATACGGAGCTGCTGAAAGGCCAAGTGGATATGCTGCCAAACGGGGCCATCATCGTCGATGAATATATGCGCACCAGCAAGCCGGATGTATTCGCCGCGGGTGACAGCTGTGCGGTGCATTATAACCCTACGGGCAAAAAAGCCTACATTCCGCTCGCTACCAATGCGGTACGCATGGGGATGCTTGTTGCTCACAATCTGGTGCGTCCAACCACCAAATATATGGGTACGCAAGGAACATCGGGCCTCAAAATATATGATTTGAACCTGGCTTCGACAGGTCTGACCGAGGGTGCTTGCGATGATGAAGAGCTGGATGCCCAAGCGGTTACGATAACGGATGCCTACCGTCCGGAATTTATGCCTACGGCGGAAACCGTGACGCTAAAGATCGTCTTCGAAAAAGACAGCCGCCGCCTGCTCGGCGCCCAGATCATGTCCAGGGTGGACTTGACCCAAGCGATGAACACTTTGTCGGTATGCATTCAAAACGGGATGAGCGTTGACGAGCTGGCTTTTGTCGACTTCTTCTTCCAGCCTCATTTCAATAAGCCATGGAATTTCTTAAATACGGCCGGGATCGCCGCACTGCCCAAGATTGGGATCGAGGAACTGCAGCATGTTTAAAAGGGAGCGTACGGCGCATGCCAGATTTTCAGGCTTATGATGGAATATTTCCCCTGAGGAATTGGCAAGTTTGGGAAAAGCATGCGAAAATGCATCTTTTTTTCGGGAGGTAGATCTGCAAGGTGGGAAAAGATGCGAAAGTGCAGGAATTATTGGCTGATTGGAAGCATAATCATTTTTTGGTCCCCAAAGCCTGCACTTTTGCAATAATTAAACCTATATAGCACCAAAAGTGATAAAAAGGTTGTACAAATGCATCTTTCGATTCGATGAAGGTCAATAAAGCGGCAGATCGACTACTGAATGAAAAAGCGACACGTCCAAGATCATCAACATGTTGTGTTTGGCGTTTGTCATCCGATCCATTTTATCCGGCAACGACGCAACTGTTTATACGAAAAGGGCAGCCTCTTGTAGTTGAACTACTTTGAGGTCTGCCTTTTTTGTTCGCGATTTATACTTACGATTCCAGTTAAGCTGCCATGCCTAAAATGAGCGGGATCAGAGCATTAAACATCCTTTTCCTTTTCTTTTTTCTCCTTGCCCCCGAGGTTAATGCCCACCTGTCCGTCATGGCTGCCGACATTTCCGCCGAGTGTGAGGCTTAAGCCTTGACCGCCGCCGACTTGCGCACCCGCGTGAGCGCCTAGGCCGTGGTCACCGAGGATTTGCGCTCCTGTACTGAATGCGGCTCCCTGGCCTCCGCCCAGCTGGCTCTTCATATGAGCGCCAATGCCATACTCACCGCCCACCTGGGCTTCGGTGCTGAGGCCGATTCCCTGCTTCAGGCCGGCATGGCCTTCCACATGGGCCTGAACGCCGTATTTGCCGCCCAACTGGCCTTCGGTGTCAAATTGAAAGCCTTTGGTGTTGTTATCCAGATTGGCTGCGCTCTGCACATTCAGGCCGTATTCTTCCGCACCGACATGGCTGCTGAGATGATTCGTGACACCATGTTTGTCTACCTGCGTGTCGGTGTGGAAGCCGGCACCATGTTTGCCGCCAATTTCGATGCCGGTGTCCACTTTGACTGGAGGGCTTTCCGCCTTCGCATGCTCAACTTTCGCATGTTCAGCCTTTGCATTTTCTGCTTTTACATTTTCTGCTTTTACATTTTCAGCTTGCACATTTTCAGCTTTCGCATGCTCAACTTTTACATTTTCAGTTTTCACATTTTCCACTTTCACATGCTCGGCTTTCACATTTTCGAACTGCATATGTTCAAGCGAGTTTTCCTGCTGGGGAGAAAGTTTGACTTGAAAACCTTTGGAGGTTGGCTCAACCCGGTTCGGAACGGGCGGCGGATAGGGAGCGTCGAACGGGTTGCCGGAAAATGGGGAGAAGAAATATGTCGGATATGCCGGCAAAACCGGATATCCCGGATACGTCCCCGCAAAAGGATAAGATCGGTCAGGCATGGGCCAGAAATAGGGATCCGGCTGGAGCGGAGCGCGGAATGTATACGCAAACGGATGATAAGCGACAGGAACCGGATAAATGTACTGGAAGCCGGGTCCGAAGGGATAATTGCTTGTCGTCATGCGATTGAACCTCCAGATCAATTTTGATGATATAGCCTATTCACGGGAACGAGAAATGACACATTTATTCTGACGGTTTCCCTTTTCAAGAACAGAAATTGCTACAAAATGATATAAAAAGATTCAGTCCCATCCGATATATAATGGTAGCCATGGCTTTTGATGGAATTCCATTTTATTATGTGGAGGAATGGTAATATGAGGTATGAAGTTCGTTTGGAAGGTTTTGAAGGACAGCTTGTTGAAGTGGAGCCGCGATTGGGCGGTTTATGGGGCGGTCCACGGTTGTTCGTCAATGATCAGCAGGTTCCTGGAAACAAGAAAATGCAGCTGCGCCGGAATGATGGCAGGGAAGTGACTGTCAGGTGGAAAAATGATCTTTGGGGAGTTGATGTGCCGAATTTGGACGTGGATGGTACGATCATTCAAGTTGCCAAGCCCATGCCGATAGGTTATAAAATATGGTGTCTACTTCCGATTCTACTTGTTTTTATCGGCGGTGCGCTTGGCGGGATCATCGGGGCAGTCGGCGTTTTGGTTAATGGGGCCATTTTCCGTAAACGGTCGATTCAACCAGCTGTGAAAGTGATGATTGCGATTGCGGTTGCCATTGCAGCATTTGTCGTTTATTTCCTAATCGCTTCATCGATTTATTCGCTTCTCTAAAGGTACCGCAGGCTAATAGAAGCTTCGAAGCTTGAAATAGATACATAACATCTATCAAACAAAAGACATGCATCATCCCTCTCAGGGAAAATGTGCATGTTTTATATTTTTCATGAGTATTCGCAGGTCCAATGAATGGTGCAAACTGGTATAATAGGGAAGCTGCTAGAAACAGTTATTCACGGAAATTCGATTTGTCCAATCTGAAGAAAAAGGTGATGACGATGCCGCTAATCGATATGCCCCTGTCAGAGCTGAAGCAGTACCAGGGGATCAATCCGAGACCTCATGATTTTGATGCGTATTGGGAAAAGGCGCTTGAAGAAATGCGCAGCGTGGATCCCCAAGTCGAACTTGTTCCCGCCGAATTCCAGCTTCCTTTTGCGGAGTGCTTTCACTTGTATTTTACAGGTGTAAGCGGTGCCAGAGTGCACGCGAAATATGTCAGACCCAAAGGTGATGCGGGACCGCATCCCGCTGTGCTGCAATTTCACGGATACCGCGGCAGCAGCGGCGACTGGATGGATAAAATGGCGTACCCTGCGCTTGGCTTCTCCATTGCTTCGATGGATGTGCGCGGACAAGGAGGATTGTCCGAGGATACCGGAGGCGTGATGGGTAACACGAACAACGGCCACATTATCCGCGGTCTGCAAAATGAGGATCCTCACCGGCTGCTGTTCCGTGACATTTTCCTCGATACGGCGCAGCTGGCAGCGATTGTGATGAATCTGCCGGAGGTGGACGCGGATCGCGTCGGCGCTACGGGCTGGTCGCAGGGAGGTGCGCTTACGATCGCGTGCGCAGCTTTGGAGCCCCGGATCAAAAAAGCGGCACCGGTATATCCGTTCCTGAGCGACTACCGGAGAACCTGGGAGATGGATTTGTGCAAAAACGCTTATGAGGAGCTTGGCACTTATTTCCGTCTTTTCGATCCGCAGCATCAACGCGAAGACGAGATTTTTACCAAGCTTGGTTACATAGACATCCAAAATCTTGCGCCGCGCATTAAGGCCGATATGCTGATTGGAGTTGGACTGATGGATACCATCTGTCCGCCGTCCACGCAGTTTGCGGCTATCAATAAAATAACCGCGCCTGTGCAGTTGGAGATTTTCCCGGATTTCGGACATGAGGGCTTGCCTGGACTTAGCGATAAAATCATTCAATTTCTGAAGGAATTGTAAGATCAATAAAATGGATTAAGACCTCATCTGTACTCATAGGTGCATAAATAAAATGGGCTGTCCCCGTCATTGAACTGTAACTCCGATTGTCAGTTGATTATCTGACAATCGGGGTCGGTTCGGACTTGGGGGCAGCCCCTTCACATTATTTTGCCTCAACCATGTTAATCAGATCCTCCATCGGCCGCAGATCGCGCGTGGCATCGTACGGATAACGATTTAGGACTTGCAGCAGCAACTTGTGCAGTTTTCCATTATTGTTGATCTGATTCAGCAGCTCATCCATTTTCGCAATCAGCTGCTTATATTCCTGAATATGGTCGGAGCCGTACACCTCGAATTCAAAAAAGGAATTTCCGAATACGGTGGCCCGTTTTACACCCTGGAACTTGACATAACGTGCTTGCTGCGGATCGAATGTGATGATATCCAGATTGCCTTTGGAATTGATGATCCCATCCCCACCGGACACATTGGTCCAGTTTGTCTTGTCCGTAGACACCAGCAGCTGGTATTTCTCCGCATAGGCGCCTTGCCATTTGATAATGACCTTGCTGACGTCTTTAGGCGCCCCGAGGTCGACGATGAACCAGGCGTCATCCACATAAGCGCTGGACCATCTGGAATTTGGGGATACGTCCCCGTCGACGGCCTTATCGGACGAGTAATAAGGGAATTCGGTTTCGGATGATTCCGTCGCTTGGTGCAGGGCCAGGTTGTCGCTGCTGAGCAGCTCGATGGCTTTGTTATAAATCATGACGTTGTCCAGTACGCCCTTAAAGGCATTGGTCTCGCTGCCGATCCGGAGCGTTGGCAGGACAAGGGTATTCATTTTGGGATATTTTTCTTCCATCCGTTCCACATATTCATCCAAATTGACGAACAACGTCACGCCCTTATTGTCGCCCTTGAGTGTGAGATGCGTCCACTTGCCTTCCGGAACGACGTAATCAAAAGTACTGTCATAATGTTCTTTCGTAAATCCAAGCTTGCCGGTTTTGCCTTGCTTCAGCTTCAGCGTTCCGACCGGGGATTCCATCAAAACGGCGTCATCCGGGTTGCCCGGATCCGGTTTGATCCACATCGAGATGGTCCAGTCAAATCCGATGGCCTCCACCGGCGTTTCGATGTAGCTTTTTCCGCCATTCAGCCGGACGCCATTATCATATTTCCCTTGCGTGATATTGACGTTAACGTCCTTGCCGTCGAAACGGTTCCCGGAACCGTCTTTGAATCCGTTTTCAAATGTATACTGAATAACGCTGTTTTCGTCGTTGTTGACAGTGATTTTATGGGACAGATCGGCGTTTGGCGCATCACCAATATTTTTCTTCCGCTGCTCAAAGCGCCCGATCGATCTGTCATCTCTCGTGCCGGTCCACATTTTCTCCGATACGACCTGAATTCCAGGCAGCAATCGGTCATGCGAATCATCCATCGACAGTCCGTTGGCTTCGGATACATCGTTCCACAAGCAGAACATGCCGCCTTTGACGCGCGGATGGCCGAATGGAAGTGTCGTTGTCTCCCATTTGACAGGCTCCCATTCATCGTAAAGGAACTGGGTATTCAGGTAGTTCCCGTACAGGGTAGGAACGATATACATGAATACGTTTTGGGCATTAATGACGTCATAGCCGAGATCCACTGCCTGCTGCGGAGCGCCGTAAGGTTCATACCATATTTCCATCGTGGCGTCCGTGCTGATAGGAGTCGTACCGTTGTATTGCGTAAGCCCGCCCCATAAATGAGGGTGTTTGCCCTTGCTGTTAATATGTTTGATGAGGGTATCCATATATCCGCGGAATACTTCTACATCTCCGGCGTATTCATCCGTGCCGATGTTTACATCCGGTCCGATGAAAGTCGGATCAGTCCCGTCCATATATTCATCGAACAAGGATTTGACGAATTGCACCGTTTCCGGTTTGGAAATATCAAGCGCCCGTTCGTTCCCTAACGCGGGGTTGTAGGAAGTAAATGCGCGGGAATGCCCTGGCGTATCGATTTCCGGGATGACGTTTACGCCGTACTCCATGCCCAGTAGCTGAAGGTCTTTGAATTCCTGTTTCGTATAGTAACCGTTTGGACTTGCCAGCCCTGGATAAGTGGTGCTTTCCAGCCGGAAAGCCGCTGTCGTTCCGTCTGCGAATGGCGTGCCGACATCATCGTTCAAATGAATCTGGAACGTGTTCATTTTATACCAGGACAGCAGTTTCACATAACTCCGCAGAAAATCGATGGTGTAGAATTTGCGGGCAACGTCAATCATGAGTCCTCGCTGCTCGTATTTCGGATAATCTCTTGCTTCGCCTTTTGGAATGGTCCGGTCCGGATGCTGTTTAATAATCTGCAGCGCGGTTCGGGTGCCGAAAAATACGCCTTTGGCGGAAGCGGAGGTAATGGAGACGTACTGATCGACCTTGAACAGGTTCCCCTCATCGCCAATCCATGCCAGGGAAGGATCTATCGATAAGAACAAATCGCCTTTTTTCGGTTTCCCGTTTACAATCTTGAGGTCGAAACCGGTGATATCTTGCAGATCCTGGCGGGTCAGTTCGGCAGCGTTTTGCAAAACGGCTTGGTCTTTCGAATCCACAACGATCCGCGAAGACTTCGACAGCGCATAATTGCCGGTCTCCCCATACCATTCCCGCAAGGATGGAATGACATCCGGTTCGGCATTCCGGTCCGGCGTCTGTTTATGCTGCCCCGGCACAATGACCGTAATATTTCCGGACAGCAGTTTGCGGCTCGGATCCTTTTTATCTTCGACTTGGACAATCAGATTTACCTTGGCGTCCACCAGCGGTTCCCGGATATTTCCGTCCATGTCGATCACCTGAACACGGTCGCTTCCATACAGGCTGACTTGATAGCCTTCAGGGATTTGTGCCGCGGACCAATCAAGCTTTGTTTGTCCAGGATTTACTGTGATTGCTGCGGTTACGTTGTCCACGATCGTCTGCAAGTCATGTAATTGGTATACCTCAAATTCATAAAACGAGTAGCCGTAGTAGGTTCCTTCGACAGGCGCCCGCTTGATCCCTTGGAACTTCACGTATCTCGCCTGGAGCAGCGGGAAATCTACAGTTTCGACGCCGCCCTTGCACATAATCACGCCGTCATTTTCCTTCACATTCTTCCAATGCTCGGCGTCATCGGATACGAGAATTTTGTAGCTTTCCGCCGGAGTTTGCCAGCGGATCACGACGCGGTCGATATCCATTTTCTCGCCAAGATCGACATAAAACCATTGATCATCTTGGAGGGCGGAGGACCATCTGGTGTTGCCCTTTCCATCGACCGCCAGCTCCGGATTCAAATAATCCACTTCATTGCCGGAGGCGAAGACGGGTTTGTGCAGAGCCAGATTCGTTCCGCCGAACGAAGAATCTGATAGCATTTCGACTGCCTCATCATCGGCTTTGTCTTTTTTCGCGTTATCCTTCGCGTTGTCTTTCGGGTTGTCCTTTGCATTGTCTTGCGGATTATCCTGTGGATTGTATTTCGTGTTTTTTTGCGAGTTGTCTCTCGTATTGTTTTGTGCATCGTCCTGCGAATTGTCCGGCGGCGGGTTGTCATCCTTGTCAAGTACCGGATCGTTTCCCTTTTGCGGCGTTCCATCCGCATCATCGGGATTGGAGTTTGCTGCAGGCGGATCTTCTTCACCTGGCGGAGGCGCCTCTTTCATGACTTCCTTGAAGGCAGTCTGGGCATGTACGGTTGCCGGCTGAACGACGGGTGTCAACATCATGGCGAGCGCAAGCATTGTTGAAACGGCTTTCAAAATTGTCTTCTTCATAGTCCCTCCATATTGTTTTGATTTGGTGGAAAAGCCTTACTGAGCAAATATGCAGGAAAATTGCATTTTATTACGAAAAACTGGATGATTAATCCACCTATATCATATAACGAGGTTTTTTTTAGCGGCAATATACATTTCTTTACATCAACGCGATAAAAGGCTAATATGGCTATCCAATCTGCGCAGTCAAGCCCATGCATATATGGGCGGGTTCAAAAAGGCCGGTTTGAACAACCTCTATAAATAACTTTTGGAGGTGGAGGTAAAATCACCCATGCGTTGAATACTATAGATCAAGCTATATCACGGATATGGGGGAATGCGTATGCAGCGTAAGTGGGTGAATTCACCGTATATTTTTGCGTTTGGCATGTTTGCCATGATGGTTCCAAGCCAGGCGTTCAGTTCGTATTACAGCTTTTTTTATGTAGAGAAACTGGGACTTGGCATTGGGCTGGCAACGTTGGCGCGCACGATTTTTTTGATCTGGGATGCCGTGAACAACCCGTTGTTCGGCCATTGGTCGGATCGGACCCATACCCGGCTTGGGCGGCGCAGGCCTTGGGTGTTTGGCGCCATGCCGCTGTTTATGCTGACGTTTATCATGGTGTTCTCTCCCCCGGGGGGATTATCGCAAAATGGATTATTTGCCTGGTTTTTGACGGCATTGATTTTGTTCGAAGCGGTCGCGACGGTGCTGTGGGTCAATTATGGGGCTTTATTTCCCGAGCTGTATCACGGTGACCGCCTGCGGGCCAAAGCATCGGCGATCCAGCAGAGTTATCAAGTGGTTGCGCTGCTGATCGGCTCGGCGCTCACGCCGACAATCTTTAATGCCGCGGGCTTTTCCAATATGTCGATCATATATGCATTCGTTTTCGGGATCGCGATGCTGATCTGTATGCTGGGGGTACGTGAGCGCGAGGAATACAGTGCAGGCGAGCCGCTAAAGCTTGGTAAAGCGTTTAAGGAAACGCTGAAAAATAAAAACTTCTGGCTGTTCAATATTTCGAATTCTTTCGCCCAGACGGTCAATGGCTTGGTCAGCTCGATCATTCCTTTTTATGCAAAATATGTGCTTAAGATCAGCGACAATCAGGTCACAATACTGATGGCCTCCGTGTTCATATCGGTAATTCCGCTTGTGTTCGTATGGTACTGGATTTGCCGCAAAATGGACGGGGTCAAGGTCTGGAGGTTATCGCTGGCCGTGTATGCCGTTTCGGTACTGCCGCTTTGGTTCGGCTTTAATCTGATCAGCGGCGTAGCGGCGGGCGTTGCCGTCGGTTTCGGGCTTGCCGGCTTTCTGGTCACCCCGGCGATGGTCAGCGGCCGGATTATCGATGAAGATGCGGAGAAGACGGGCCTGCGCAGGGAAGGGATTTATACTGCCGTAGCCGGCTTTATTACCCGTTCCAGCGGGCTGATCTCGGCGCTTGCCTTTTTGGTTGTCGGCGTTATGTTCGGTTATGAAAGCGGCGATAAGCCGGGACCGAATCCGGAAATGACTTTCCGGGTGCTGATCAGCATCGTGCCGTTTTGTTTGCTGCTGATGTCAATCATTATATCGCTGCTGACCCGTTTTGATTTTGCAGCATATCGGAAAGGGGATGTCACGCATGGGGAAGAAACTCATCATCAACTGTGACGACTTTGGGCAAAGCCCGGCTTTAAATCAGGCGATCATGGCTCTTTTGGAGGAGGAGAAGGTATCTTCCGCGACGATCATGACGGTTGCCCCCGGCTTTGAGGAGGCGGCCGCCTGGACCGCAAAGCGGCGTCAGCCCAATGTCGGGCTGCATCTGACGATGACAAGCGAATTTGATGCGCTCCGCTGGCGCAGCCTGACGGGCGATCCGTCGCTGCATGACGACGACGGCTTTCAATACCGGACTGTGAAGGAGTTTGAGCTGGGAGCGGCAACGAAAGCCGTCATGAAGGAAATCGATGCGCAGTATGAGCGGGCGCGGAAGTCAGGCATCGTTATCAGCCATGTCGATAATCATATGGGCAGTTTAATGGGAATGGAAACCGGCAGGAGCTTTCTCCCGCAGACGATTTGGAAGGTATCGCGCTGGAAGCTGCCGATGCGTTTTTTCCGGTATATTTACAAGGAGGACCCGCTGCTAAGCTCGCTGAAAGACATTGAGCGTCCGGTAGCCCAAGTCGTGGGGTTGGCCGATGCATTCGGCGTGCCCATCCCCGATTACCTGCTGTCCCATCCCTTCGGCTTAGAAGAAGGGGAGACCTACGACAGCTTTAAGGCTTCCATCATTGCCAAGCTGTACCGTCTGCCTGAAGGCGTATGCGAAACGTACATTCACCCTGGCGTACCGGATCCATGGATGCAGGAACATATCCCCGACTATACCAAGCGGGTATGGGAATACCGGCTTCTCTTCGACGATGACTTCGCATATGCGCTGCGCGATGCCGATGTCGAATTAATCAACTACCGTTATGTCCAGGAACATTTGAAACGCCCGCGGCTGCGTTCCGGGCTGAAGCTGGTGCGGCTGCTGCGATAAGTTCGGGACGAATCGGCAGGATGTTATCTGTGATATGGGAATCGGGATTACAGTTATAAAAGGGAAACGCAAACCCCGGTCGGGCAGGAAATCTCCGCTCGCCGGGTTTTTGATGAATAGGAAAGTTTGATTTCAGCAAGTCGAGATCATATGATTATTGCATTAGCGCATCGCCTCTGCAAGCAATTCATAAGAACGTAATCGGGCTTGGTGGTCGTAGACTGGAGCAGCGATAATCAATTCGTCGGCTCCTGTCTCTTTGAGAATGACCGACAGCTTGTTTCGTACCGTATCAACGCTGCCTCTGGCACCATATCGGAGCATTTTGCCGCCAACGATCGCCTTCTCCTCTGCGCTCCATAACCGATCCATATTATCCACAGGAGGTTTTAATTTCCCTCCCTCTCCGCGTAATACACTCAGAAATTGTTGTTCTTGGCTTGTAGCTAACCAATTAGCTTCTTCGTCAGTTTCAGCTACAATGACATTAACCCCGATCATGACGTGCGGCTTATCCAGCGATACAGGCTGGAAATGACGACGGTATAGCTCAAGTGCAGACAACAGATTGTCTGGAGCAAAATGACTGGCAAACGCAAACGGTAAGCCGAGCTGACCCGCAAGCTGCGCACTAAACCCACCGGAGCCTAGAAGCCATATCGGGAGATTCAAACCTTCACCAGGCACTGCCCTAACCCCCGGCAATGATCCGCCGAGCGCTGGATTGAGGTAGGAACGCAACTCTAACAACTGTTCGGGAAAATCATTGTCGTTGTGTAAATTGCGGCGAAGCGCCCAGGCCGTAGACTGGTCCGTTCCTGATGAACGTCCGATGCCCAGATCAATTCGACCCGGAAATAACGATTCCAGTGTGCCGAACTGTTCCGCTATAGCAAGCGGCACGTAATTGGACAGCAAGAGCGCTCCCGATCCGACACGAATCGAATGAGTATGGGCTGCAACGTGTCCGATAACAACGGACGTAGCTGATATTGCAGTTCCTGGCAGATTATGATGTTCCGCCAGCCAGTATCGGTGATACCCCCATTGCTCGGCGTGTTGTGCTAAATCAACCATATTGCGGAATGATTCGGTGGAAGTTCCGTCCTCCAATACCGGTGCCAGATCCAAAATCGATAATTTTGCTTTCATACGTTCCATTTTTCGAAATGCCTCCCATTCAATTTAATTGACGTTGGAATACGTGATCTTATGCTGCCGCGTTCAAGTCGGGTAATCTTGACAACTTCAGCTGGCTAATCTCGTAACCGGTGTACAATTTTACTTTTAGGCATTAGTTCATCGTTTCTGCAAGCAATTCATAAGAACGCAACCGGGCTTGATGGTCGTACACTGGAGCAGCGACAATCAATTCGTCGGCTCCCGTCTCCTTGAGAATGGCCGACAGCTTGTTTCGAACCGTATCAGCGCTGCCTCTGGCCCCATATCGGAGCATTTTGCTGCGAATGATCGCTTTCTCCTCAGCACTCCATAGCCGATCTATATGGTCCACAGGAGGTTTTAATTTCCCTCCCTCTCCTCGCAAGATACTCAGAAATTGTTGTTCTTGGCTCGTAGCTAACCAATTGGCTTCTTCATCGGTTTCAGCTACAATGACGTTAACCCCGATCATGACGTGCGGCTTATCCAGCGATACAGGCTGGAAATGACGACGGTATAGCTCAAGCGCAGGCAACAGATTATCCGGAGCAAATTGACTGGCAAACGCAAACGGCAAGCCGAGCTGACCCGCAAGCTGTGCACTAAACCCACTGGAACCTAACAACCAAATCGGAATGTTTAACCCTTCACCAGGCACGGCCCTAACCCCCGGCAATGATCCGCCGAGCCCTGGATTGAGGTAGGAACGCAATTCTAACAACTGTTCAGGAAAATCATTGTCGTTGTGCAGATTGCGGCGAAACGCCCGGATCGTAGACTGGTCCGTTCCCGACGCACGTCCGATGCCCAGATCAATTCGACCCGGAAATAACGATTCCAGTGTGCCGAACTGCTCCGCTATCGCAAGCGGCGCGTGATTGGGCAGCATAACCCCGCCCGATCCAACACGAATCGAATGAGTATGGGCTGCAACGTGTCCGATAATGACGGACGTAGCCGAACTTGCAGTTCCTGGCAGATTATGATGTTCCGCCAGCCAGTACCGGTGATACCCCCATTGCTCGGCGTGTTTTGCTAAATCAACCATATTTCGAAATGCTTCGGCGGGAGTGCCGTCCTCCAAAACCGGAACCAGATCCAAAATCGACAAGTCTGCTTTCAGATTTTCCATTGTTGCCAACGCCTCCTTAATTGTTCTTTAAATTTGTTAGTTGTTCAGACATGCGATCCAAATAGCTATGCAAGACAGACACCTCTGTATCTGAGAAATCGATTGTCAACAGCTCCAAAAAGTTCTTCTTTTTCCCTGTCAAATCATGTAGCTTCGTTATTCCCGCAGCAGTCAGGGACACCAGCGTAATTCGCTTATCCTGTTCGGGCTTCCGACTGGTAATAAACTGTTCTTCCTTTAGTTGCTTGAGATGCCTAGTAATGGCTGCTGCATCCAAGCCGAGCAACTTTTGCAACTCCAACTGGCTAAGCTCGGTGTGCTCATCCAAGTACTGCAAAATTTCCAACTTCGTGCAAGTCCTGCTGACAGCGGCAGTGAATGCCTGATCCATTTCTTTAGCCAGCGCACGAAGACGATAAAATAATTGTTCTCTATCCGAACATGACTGTCCCACTCCTTATTCCCCCTCAATACTTGACTTATCAATTGATATATCAAGTATTATAAAGGATGCAGTGAAAATATGCAATTACGTAAAAGATTGTTGTCATTGTGCTGTGATATTGTCACTATGTAACTGTTCTGTGAAAATCACCATGGGACAGGAGACAGTTACATTGACTAGTGCAGAACTGAAGAAGGGATTTGTAATGCAAAATATCCTTGATGGGCAGATGACCAATAAGGAAGGAGCAGCGGTTTTTGGGATAACCTAGCGGCAGATCATTCAACGAAGAAGAACTATCGAGAAGGAGGCGTACAAGCACATCGGAATCGAGGAGACGAAAGCTCATCAAGACTTTTTGGCAGCCACTCCCGCGAATGGCTGCCGTGATCTGTTCAATTAACGAGAAGATTAAACTTAGGCATGCTTTTAAAAAGCTGGAAACGTAAAGCTTTCGGGATAGCATGGGTTTTGATTTAGACTTAGCTTATGTTCGATTATACCCAAGTAGTAGTGGTTTCAACTGGAAGGCGGTAAGAAGGATAACCTTCTTTGGCTGCTTTTCCGATTGAGATCAACATGACCGGTTTGAACCTGTCTTTATTAAGATTAAAAACTTCAGCAATCCGTTCCTTATCATATCCTGCCATCGGGTTAGTGTCATATCCATGGGCGCGTGCAACAAGCATGAGCTGCATGGATACAATACCCGAATCAATCAAGTTCATGTCTCGCAGGTCGGATTCGGATAGGTTTGCATAGTAGGATTTCGCTTGTTGTACCTGCATGTCCATAACGTCCTGTGGCATGTATCCATGTTCTACAGCTTTGCCAAAAATCTCGTCAATATATTCAATGTTATTAGCATCGTAAAATACCGCGATGACAGCCGAGGAAGTCAGAACTTGCATCTGGTTGAAGGATGCTAGCGGGGCAAGTTTTTCTTTGCCTTCAGCGCTGTCTATGACAAGGAAACGCCAGGGCTGCATGTTAATAGCAGAAGGGGCGCGGGAAGCTTCCGTTAATATCTCTGCCATTTCCTCCCGGCTAATTTTCACTTCTGGATCGTAGACTTTCACCGAACGGCGCTCCAAAACAATTTCATTGAAATTGTTAGTTTTGTGGAATTTTCCAGTGATTGTGTTCATGTAGTGTTCTCTCCCTCATCTATATTAGATGTGAGATTCCGGCCGGCTTAACCTCACTATTGGGATTCTAAACTATGAAGTATACTTTATAGCAAGAGAAGGCAATGGGGTGATTAATATGAAAATTAGTGAAGTTGCAAAAATGGTTAACCTTCCCATATCAACTATCCGTTACTATGAGAAAATAGGAATTATCACTAATGATTATATTAGGAGAGATCAGAATAATTACCGGGATTATGCTTCAGAAATTATTGCTTATCTAGAAGTCGTAAAAAAATGTTTATCCATGGGATTTTCAATTAACGATATAAAAGCCATAATCTCGAGAAATGGAATGTCCAAAGATGATCAAACACATATCATTAAGGAGAAAATATCTGAAATCGAGAAGGCTCAAAAAAAGTTAGAGGATTCAAAAAGAAACCTTTACGACGTACTTGAATCGGATATTATATGCGAAGATGGGTTTGGAAAATATTAATTCAAATATGTAAGAATTGAACTCTAGCGGAGAACTATAGCATGAGGATGTTTAAGGCAACCGGCTTTTTGGTCGGCTGCCTTCCATAATGTTAAGAACAATCTTACCTATTCGCTCAAACGACTCAATCTTGACTATATAGAAGCAGAAGCGTGACAGACACCGCCATCATTGAGGAAGGCAAGCTTGCCGTCGGATGCGGCCGGGGTTTGATCCTGAACGCGGCAGCGCGCAGATTGACGACGGGAAAAGCTTACGGCATCGAATATTTCAGTAGAAGCGGCTTATTTATCTTTGCGTCCGATTTTGTATTGATACGGAGAGCCAACGATGATGCCAAGTGCCAGGCCAAGCGGCATATTATGCGAGAGAAGGCCCAGGACGGCCCCGAAGGCGATGCCTGCCCCGAGTAGAATTCCTGCTTGTTTTTTGTTTTCGATAAGTTTGAATGCTGTCATTTGAAACCCCTCCGAATGTATTTTATGTAAGTAGGTTATACGTTTTCGATTTACAAAGTTCTTATGTGGTGGCTACGTATATTATATTAAGAGAGCTAGGTTAAAAAATGAGTAATTGCTACCTTAGAATTCGTTTAAATTTTATCCGGCTGCTAGAGAGGCGGCATGAAATGGGGGGGATTTCACTCACAGGACGGGGAAAAGGGAAGGGCACCAAGGGCAGTTATGCCTCTTAGTGCCCTTTCCGGGTTCGTGGTATATGGGGAAGATCGTTTCCGGCTACGTTATTCCCGGGAATTGCAGCGAAATGACCGCCCCGCCACCACTTCCGTTGCCAGCCTGAATCAGGCCGCCGCAGCGCTCGATGATCGCACGGGAGATGGCCAGGCCTAGGCCGGACTCGCCGTCTTTACCTTTGACAAAACGATGGAACAAATACGGCAGCAAATCCTCCGGTATGCCCGGCCCGTCATCGCTGACGCGGATCACGGCTTGCCCCTCACGTATTTCGGAATGGATGTAAATATGGTGCCTTGCATAACGCACCGCATTGGAGACGACATTCAGCATCGCCTGCAGCAGCTTGTCGCGATCTGCGCACAGCATGACCGTCGGCATATCCCCGTACTCCGCATGAAGAGTAATGCCTTTTTTGACAAGCAGGGGATTGAGCCGTTCCACCGTTTCCGTCAGCAGATCCTGCAAACACACCTCTTCGCTCTTAAAAACATCCTCTTCGCTGTCAAGCTTGGCCAAGAGCGTCATTTCGGTCACCAGCTTCTTGAGGCGGGCACTTTCGTTCATGATGATATCCAGCCCTTTTCGCACGCTCTCTCCTTCAAAAACGCCGTCGCGGATGCCCTCCGCATAACCAGAGATGGACATCAGCGGCGTTTTTAATTCATGGGACGCGTTTTGGAAAAACTGCTTTTGCACATGGTTGAAGCGGTTCAATTCCCCGGCCATGTCGTACACCGATTTGGCGACCGAGCCGATTTCGCCCCCGGCTTTAATAAAGGTGACATCCGCAAAGCGGCGTTCTTTCACCTTGGTCAGCTCATCGCGCAGCCGGATTAGCGGCTTGATCAGCTTTTTCGTAATAAACAGGCTGAAGAGAAGCATGGCGAGTCCCGCAGTGCCGAAAATGATAAGCAGCTGCTTCAACAACGCCTGCTCGATGGTACGGACTTTACTCATCGGCGTGTATAAAGTCAGTTTTCCTTGGGGCGTCACTTTTTCTACCGTAATATAGTTTTTATCGTCTCCATCCCGGATCTTCTGCACGCTGGCAGCTTCCGTGCTGGTTACCGCTATCGCCCCTTTTTTAACTTCATAGGATGATGGGGCCACCGTTATGATGCTCCCCGTATTGTCGGTCAGAATGGCGCTGATCCCGGAATACGAAGGCGTGACCGGCACTGCAAGGGATATTTCATTCGCAGGGATGCCGCTCATAGGGATAAGTTCCTTCTTCAAGGATGCCGTCATTTCGGAGCTCATGGCTTTCAAGTCCTCTTTTTGCGCGCCGATCAGGTGATCGAGCAATACATAGTGAATGACGATTCCGGTAACCGCAAGCACCAGTACCAGCGCAATGCCAAAAGCAAGGTTAATTTGATGAACGAGCTTCATCAGTTT
Source organism: Paenibacillus azoreducens (assembly GCF_021654775.1). Taxonomy (NCBI): domain Bacteria; kingdom Bacillati; phylum Bacillota; class Bacilli; order Caryophanales; family Paenibacillaceae; genus Paenibacillus; species Paenibacillus azoreducens. Next base: position 392,051 of record NZ_AP025343.1, read on the forward strand.
TTCCACCTCCATCGCTTCTCATCCGGTAGCCATGCCCCCATACCGCCTCAATGGGAAGCTGCCCGATTTTTTTGCGCATCCGTTTGATTAAATGGTCGACCGCGCGGTCGCTGCCAAAATAATCATCCCCCCATACATAGGTCAGCAGTTCATCTCTTGTAAAAGCGCGGTTCGGGTTTTCGGCGAAAACCTGCAGCATAGCAAACTCTTTGCTGGTCAGGTCCACTTCTTCGCCATGCCAAAACACGCGCCGTTCTTCCGGCAGCAGCTCGAGATGGCCGCTTGCAATCCTTGCCGAGAGCGAAGCACCGGCTTGCCCCTCCGGGCCGTTCAGTTTATACCAGCGATGGAGCTGCCTCTTGATGCGGGCGACCAGCTCGCGCGGACTGAACGGTTTGACCATATAATCGTCGCTGCCGAGCTCCAGCCCCAGGATTTTATCGACTTCATTATCCCTTGCGGAAATCATGATGATCGGCACTTCCGCTTCGCTGCGGATGCGCCTGCAAAATTCATACCCGTCCATCCCGGGAAGCATGATATCGAGTACCCACAGATCGGGCGGACTTGTCCGCCACAGCTCCCACGCCTCTTCCGCGCTGCCCAGACCGATGGTGCGGTAATTTTCCTTTTGCAGGAAAGCTTCTACCAACAAGCGTATATTCGTATCGTCATCCACGACGGCGATTGTATATTGGTTATTCATATTCGTACCCTCCTGTTTCTCTTTTTAAGTATACCAACGCAAAGACCGCCAAGGGGAAATGCCATCGTTTTTCCACAAATCCACCAATAGCCTGCCATATCCGTTTACTACACTGGGACTTGCAAGTGCTTTTGTGAATAGGGAATGCCGGTGCAAGAGGGTTCAGCCGATGCGAAAGGAGGAAAAAACGATGGCCAAGGAGATATGGAATCTAACCCGGAATCCGTACGCCGTCTTTAAGTGCTGTTCAAAAAGGCCGGTTTTCAGCACCGAGAAGGTTGAATGAAGATAGGGACTGAGGAGCGGAGCGTACGTAGTAGGTACGTGAGCACCGGAAGGCCCGGCTGAATTCAAGATTCGACGCCGAGTCCGCTTATTGACTTACTTCGTGATCAAAAGCGGACTTTTTGAACAACCTCTTTAAGAAGGTATGCCGGATTACGGGGCTGATGCTGCTGTGCTGGTGTGTTCTTTTCGTCTGCTCGGAGGCCGCTGTGCTGGTATTTGATGCGATTGTAAAGCGGCTGGCCGAATAATGCTTAAGAGTAGTGGAGGTGCTTCCTGGTGCAGCCCGGCTTCCGCCTGCCTCGTTTTATCGCAAATCGGCCCAAGTTGTGCCGCAGGCTTCTTATGCACACGGGAACTTGCAAGACTAAATCCAAGGAGTGTTGAACGATGAATATGCAAAACTTACTTAAAAAAACGGCCTTGTCAGCGCTGATGTTTTCCGCTGTAGCCGCCCCGGCCGTAACCAACGCTGACAGCAGTAATTCCGGGGAGCAAGCCGCAAAGACTCAGCCGACGATCGCGGTTTCCGCAAAAGGAAGCGGCAAAACGGAAAATATTATGTTTGCGAAAATCATGGATCCGCTTGAGCTTGCCAAAAAGTATGCGCCCGAAACGGTAGAAGAATGGCAGAAAACGTTGGAAAAACTCAGGGGACCCTTCGTCACGGGAATGGCAGAGGTTGTCCCGGCAGAGAAGCTGATTTCTGCTATGAAAACTGCAGAGGGCAATACGGGGGAAGAATCAACGCCCATCCCATCGACTCCGGCGGAGAAGTTGTCCCCTGCTTCGGTAACGATGAAGGATATCGCAGAAGGGAAAGTATCTCAAATTTTGGCCGTTTCAGCGGCAGACCTGAGCGAATCTTCGGCAGATCATGACGGAAAAGCGGCTGCGATCACAGTGTCCATTTCCAGTACGGAGGCCAAAGAAGCGGACAGTTCCTTCTTGAAAGCCTGGGACGCTTTGGCCAAAGCCGAGGAATCCAAAGATGCGGCCGCAATCAAGGAGGCGCTCGCCGAGCTGCTGAAACAGTACAAGCAACTCATCGCTGAGCAGGAGCCGGCCGCTAAGTAAGGAGATTGCAAAGATCCCAGCTCAACATCATAATTGGTACATGACAAAAAGCGAAAGTAGCGAAGGGGACGGAATCGATCGGAAGAACGATCCGTAACCGCAGCGGCCTCCTCGTACAATGTCAAACCACTAACTTATAAATTGAACAAAGATTTCAAGAGAGAAATCGTGCTGTAACATACTCAAGGAAATCGCAAGTGCCCCCTGACTTTGCCGTTAAACGGCGAGCGGGGGTTTTTGCTTGACATATCAGAAAGTATGAGTTTCCGGGGTCCCCGCAAAGTAATCGGAATAGGCTTCGAAGGTCACGCGTCACTTTGTGGGGTTGAGTTTCCGGGGTCCCCGCAAAGTAATCGGAATAAGCATCGAAGGTCATGCGTCACTTTGTGGGGTTGAATTTCCGGGGTCCCCGCAAAGTAATCGGAATAGGCTTCGAAGGTCACGCGTCACTTTGTGGGGTTGAATTTCCGGGGTCCCCGCAAAGTAATCGGAATAAGCTTCAAAGGTTACATGTCACTCAGTACTTTTGCTTCGCAAAAGCGCCCCTCTGCGAGAGGCGTCGGACTTCTTTCCGATACTCTTTGTGGGGTTATTTTGAGGATCAACCGCCATAAATATGGTTTTTCATTACGCTCCGCATTTAGTATGATTAAAGAAATAAAGCTCGGCAAAAGGGGGATTTTTCATGAGCGGCAGCCAAACATTATCTGAGGCATTTAAGCAGGCGGCTTATCCGGTAGGCGGACATGGGGCAAGGGATATTCAAGTGTTGAAGCAGGCGATTGCGGAAGCCCCGGGAAACACGGCAAGCGATATGTACGGCCAAGGCAAGGTGATCGAAGATTTCCAGAGCAAAATGGCTGCCTATTTGGGCAAGGAATCAGCGGTTTTTTTTCCAAGCGGGACGATGGCGCAGCAGATTGCGCTTCGGATATGGTGCGACGAAAAAGGTCTGAAGCGAGTCGCTTATCATCCGCTTTGCCATTTGGAAATCCATGAACAGGATGCGGTGAAGGAGCTGCACCAGATTGAACCCATTTTACTTGCAAACAAGGACCGCCTTATTACTCTGAAGGATGTACAGGTGCTTGAGGGGGAAATTTCTTGCCTGCTTCTGGAGCTGCCGCAGCGCGAAATCGGCGGCCAGCTGCCGCCATACGAGGAACTTGAAGCGATATCCGCATACTGCCGGGACCAAGGCGTCCGACTGCATCTGGACGGAGCCCGATTATTTGAAATAACGCCGTATTACGGCAAGTCGGCTGCGGCAATCTGCGCACTTTTCGACAGTGTGTACGTATCTTTTTATAAAGGGATCGGCGGTATCGCAGGGGCGATTCTGGCGGGAGACAGCGGCTTCACAGAGCAATCGAAGGTGTGGAAAAAGCGACATGGCGGCGATTTAATCAGCCTTTATCCGTATATTATCAGCTCGGACTATTACTTCGATCAGCGGATCGGCAAAATGGAGCAATACTACGAGGAAGCCAAAGAGCTTGCGGCTTATTTTGACGGACTTGAAGGCGTATCGGTCCTGCCGGAGATTCCCGTGTCGAACATGTTCCATGTTCATTTCAAGCTGCCGGAGGAGCAGGTTGTTCCGATTCTCGTTCAAGTTGCCGAAGCCACAGGGGTTGGCTTGACCAACTGGCTGCGTGAACGCGAAACGGGTACATGCTACACTGAAATCAGCATCGGGGACCGTTACGCGGGCGTGCCGAAAGAGAAAATCCGCGCAGCTGTCCGCCTGCTGGATGAAAAAATGAAAGAAGCAATGAAATAATTTTATGTCATAGTTTTTGCAGCCTTGGACTAGGAAGCCCAAGGCTTTTTTGCATATAAATTAAAGACGCGGGGACTGAAACGAACGGAACCCAACCAGCAGTTCGGCACTATAAGAAGCAGGTTATCGCTGCTTTATATTTTTTGTCTAAACCAATTGACAGCGTTTACAGCTTATAAAATGTCAAGTAATATAGCAAACAAATGCCGGTATATTCCATTTTCCTGCGATAGAAAATTAAAACGCTTAAAGCGGGGTGATAATGTGAAAAATTGGGTGGGAAAGTCGCTCAAGCATAAGCTTTCGCTCCTGATCATCGTGACAACTCTGGTTCCGCTCCTGTTCCTTGGTTTGTTTTCATATACCACAGCTGAGGGCTTAGCCGAAGAAAAGGCCAAAAGCGCCGGCATGAACACGCTCAGGCAGGTGGAGGTTTACTTAAGCACGATGGTCAAGGACGTGGAAAACATGTCTTTGTTCCTGATCGGCCATAACGGCGTGCAGAATTACCTGAAGTCGCCGGAAAGCGACCTCATCCAGCAGACGACGATCATCAATTTTCTCACGAATCTGGCGTTTTCCAAAGATTATATCGCCAACATCATTGTCGAACCGCTTGGCAGCAAACCGCCCATTTCGCATAAGTCCATTACCGGTTCCGATTTTATGGATATCGCGGCTGCTGTCCCCGATTATTACGAGCTGCATCCCAAATGGTGGTCGGATGTGCACAGGCAGTGGACCTTTGAAGGGGCACGCAAAGTCATTACGCTGGCGAGGCCCATCCGCAGCACGGATAAGTACAAGCTTATCGGAAAGGTGCAAATCAACCTGGACCAGGCGGTCATCGCCCGGCAAATCCGACAGGCGGCGCTCGAAAAAGGCGGGTTTGTCATGCTCCTTGACGAAAAGGACCGAATTATAGCGGGACCTGACAATTTGGAGACGAATCTGCCGCTCTCCGTCTATTACCCGGATATCGGACCCTTTAACGGGGAAAGCGGATTTCTGGATTACGGATCGGGAGCAGACAAGAAAACGGTACTCTACAAAACCATGTCCAGCGCGAATTGGAAGCTGGTGGGCATCATTCCGACCGAGGCATACCGGTCGCAAAACCATTATTTTCTCGTTCTGACCGCCGTCGCCGTCAGTGTGGCCATGTTGTTTGTCATCATTTTCGTGGTATTTCTGATTCAAAAGATTACGAAACCGCTGTCTGCCTTAACCAGCTTTCTGAAAAACGCAAGCCCGGACGAGCCGCTGCCGGCCATCCCGGTGAAATCGATCGATGAAGTAGGACAACTGATCGTGAGTTATAACCGCCTCAGTTCCCGGATCGTGAAGCTGACCGACGAGGTTAAACACAATGAATCGTTGAAAAAAGAGGCGGATATGCAGGCGCTGCAGCTTCAGATCAATCCGCACTTTTTGTATAATACCCTTTCTTCCATCCAGTGGCTGGCCCTGATGAACCGTGACGATAAAATTGCCGGAATGGTCGGTTCATTGAGCGATTTTCTTAGATTCAGCCTGAATAACGGCCAGGAGTACTGCCACGTCGGACAGGAAATGATGCATGTGCAAAACTACGTCAGCATCCAGTCCATCCGCTATCCGGAGAAATTCCGCTTTCATGTTCAGATGGACGCGGAAGCGCAGGACCAGCTTATGTTGAAGCTGCTCTTGCAGCCGTTGGTAGAAAACGCAATGCTGCATGGCATCTTGAAACGTGAAGGTCCTGGGGAGATCGCCGTTACGATCGCCTGCAGCGGACAGGGAATGCATTTTTCCGTTGCCGACAACGGGATTGGCATTCCGGATGAACGATTGGAATGGCTGCGCCAGCAGCTGACGGATGCGCCCGAGAAGAATCCACAGCCTGCAGGTAAAGGCGGTTATGGGCTGCGGAACGTGCACAGCAGGCTTGTGCTGCATTATGGGCGCGAGGCAGGGCTGCAGATCGAAAGCGCTGAGGGCCAGGGAACGAAAATTTCGTTCCGTATTCCGTTTACCGGGGTTGCCGCCGGTTCTATTCCCGCCAAGGCTGATGAGTCTGCTTAATCTAATGACAAGGAGGAGAGCCCCTATGAAAGTGCTGATTGTGGACGATGAAGTGATTATCCGCACCGGCCTTAGCACGGTGATCGATTGGGAGCAAAACGGATTCACGATTCTGGAACCGGCGTCATCGGCGGAGGAAGCCCTTCAGCGCATCCCGGCCGAACATCCGGACATTATCTTTACGGACATTCGCATGACCGGCAAAACCGGTCTTGATTTGATCCGCGAGGTCAAAAAGAATTGCCCGGACACGGAATGGATCATTATTTCCGGTTATGACGAATTTGCGTATGCGCAGCAGGCGATCCGGGAAGGCGTCAGCGAGTATTTGCTGAAAACGAGCCGCCCGGATGAAATTATTCTTGCCGCTTTGCGGGCCAAGGATAGGCTGGAGAAGCGAAAACAAAAGGATCAGCTGGGCTGGGAAAAGGACCGGATGCTGAACCGTAGCTTTTTGCGCAGCCTGCTTTCCGCCGCCTCCGGACCGGATGAAGAGGCCGCATGCGAGCTGTGGGAGCGGTATCCCGAGCTTCGTCCCGAGCAGAACGGTCTAATGCAAATCTGGCTCGTCTCCGCCGAAGACGATGGCAGCAAAGGCCGGAACCAAGATGCGCTGTATGCATCCGTCGGTTCACTGCTTCAGGAAACGCTCACATGCGAGTGGCTGCCATGGCATGAGTCGCTGCTGCTGCTCGTTCATGTCCAAGCTGCCGCCGCAGGATGGAATGCCGTGGAACAAGCGCTAAGGAAAGCCGGCGATAAGCTGGAGTGCCGTCTATTTGCGGCGAGCGGGCGCGGGGTGAATGACGCGCTGCTGCTGCGGGACGCTGTAGAGACGGCAGCTGCGGCGAAGTCGTATGCGTGGCTGCTGGGTAATCCCGGGATCATCCGGTACGAGGATATCGAGGGGCGCAAAGGCTGCCGGGCCATCTGCTCCCATGCGGAGGAAACCGCCTTTTCGGCCCTGCTCAAGGCGGGGGATGAAGAGAGTTTGCGCTCGTGGATCAGCGATGTTGCTGTGCGGCTTCAAAAGGACGAACATGCCACTCCCGCCACCGCATCGGCATATTTGCATTCCCTGCTGCTGGCAGGGCACCGCTGGCTGGAGCGGGCTGCCGCTTCAATCGGCCTATCCCGTCCGCTGCCTGATACAGAAGAGGCAGGGCGGCTGCATCTTGCCGCCGATCCGCGTCCTGAGCTTTACCGCCGTTTCAAATCCATGATGAATCAATACCGGATGATGGTTGCGGACAGAACTCCGGTCGAACGGGCAATCAGCTATATCCATGAACATCTGGAGCAAAGCCTTTCCCTTGGGGAGGTGGCAAGGCATGTTCATATGCATCCGAATTATTTCAGCGAGGTGTTCAAACGGGAAACCGGCCAGAATTATATCGAGTTCGTCACGCAGGCCAGGCTCCGCCAAGCCATGGTTCTTTTGAGCGAAACCCCGGCCAAAATCAGCGAGGTGGCCAAACGGATCGGCTATGAGGATATCAAGTATTTTAACCGCCTATTCAAAGGATTTACGGGTAATACCCCTTCCGAGTATAGGAAAAAAGCTGAAAATAATCCCCCTACCGGCTGAATTCCGTCCCCTATGTTCGGCTGGGCATCCTCTTTTATACTGAGCTTATCAACGTATCCGGAAGCAGGGGCCAGGGACTATATTGAAAGCCCTTTCCGGCTTGCTTCCGCATCATCCAAGGAGGATCGACGATGAAACCGATTCGGAAATTAGGCGTTTTATTGCTGCTTATGACGTTTATTCTGGCGGCATGCGGGGATGGCGGCAGCCAGACGGCCGGAGAGCCCGGAGGAAAAAGCTCAGGCGGAAAAGTGAAGCTGAGCATTTGGCATAATTTTGCCGGCGACGACCTGCGTGCGAAAACGGTGAGAGGCCTCATCGACCAGTTTGCCAAAGATAACCCGAATATTGAACTGGATGCCCAGGCCATTCCGCCGGACGGCTACCGTCAGCGTTTAAGCACCGTGGCCGCAGGCAATGAGCTGCCGGATATTTTCTTCGTTTATGCAGGCAGCCAATCCGCAGAACTGCATAAAGCCGGACTTTTGCAACCGGTTACAGAAATCGCGGAGCAGCACAAGGACTGGAGAGATAAGTTTCTGCCCGGGGCTTTTAAGCCGTATGAGTTTGAACAGAACGAGATTTATGCTGCCCCGCTCAGCATGTCGGCGACTTCAATTTTGTACTACAATACCGCACTGTTTCAAAAATATAAAGTAAAGGTGCCGGAAACCTGGGACGAGCTGATGGCCGCGGTCAAAGTGTTCAACGAAAACAAGATCACGCCGATCGCGCTCGGCAATAAAGCGCCATGGGTGGCGCAATCGACGATTTTGGGCACCTTGGCGGACCATGTGACAGGCACGGAATGGTTCAAAAATGCGGCTGCTCAAAAAGGCGCCAAGTTTACGGATCCGGAATTCGCCCGGGCGCTTGGCTACTTCAAGCAGTTGGTAGACAACAAAGCATTCCAGGACGGAGCCAACAGCATCGACAATACGCAAGCGGAGCAATATTTCATCCAGGGCCATGCGGCGATGATGATCAGCGGCGCATGGACACTAACCAACCTTGCGGCTTCCGCCAGCGAGGAGCAGCTGAAGGACATTGACGTGACCGTTATGCCGGCGATTCCGGGCGGCAAAGGGGAAGCGAAGACCATTTCCGGCGGCGCGGGCGGCGGCATGGCGCTGAGCAAACGGACGGAGGGAGCGGCGAAAGAGGCGGCATTGAAGCTCATTTACGCTATCTGCGGCCCCGAGGCTCAAAAAGCCATCGCGGAGAGCAACTCCATGGTCATGTATGATACGGAGATCGATCAGTCCAAGGTCAGCTCTCTGTATTACAAGGCGTTTAATCTGGTAAAGAAGACGGCAATCACGCCGGTTTATGACGCATATCTGTCCGCGGATGCCGCCGAAGTGATCAATAACGGGCTGCAGGAGATCATGACCGGAGCTTCGCCGGAAAGCATCGCCAAAAAACTTCAGGAAGCGCAGGCCAGATCGGTAACTCCATAAAACCGCAGCATAAGGAGGGAGATATATGTCAACCGCGCTCAAAAGCAAAGGATTTATCGCCCTTGCCCTGCTGCCCGCCCTGATTTTGTTTCTTGTATTCGTGATCATTCCGGTTTTTTGGTCGGCTTATTATGGCCTGTTTGAATGGAAAGGTCTTGGAACGGCGAAATTCATCGGTTTTGGCAACTACAACGAGATCCTGCATGACCGGATTTTCTGGAACGCCCTTTTGAACAACCTGCTGCTTGTCGCATCCGCAATCATCGGTCAAATTCCGGTAGCGCTGCTGCTCGCGCTGGTTCTGCTCCGCAACACGCTGTTTTCGAAATTTATCCGTTCGGCAGTGTTTTTGCCGATGGTACTGTCTACCGTGGTGGTCGGCCTGATTTGGGGGTATATTTACCATCCGCAGTTCGGGCTCGCCAACTTTGTCCTGAAGGCGGTCGGGCTGGGTTCCTGGACCCGGGCCTGGCTGTCCGAACCGCATATCAACATGCTGGCAATTACCGTACCGATCAATTGGAGCAATATCGGACCATACATGGTTATCTATATTGCCGCGCTGCAGAACATTCCTTCCGAAATCGGCGATGCCGCCGAGATGGATGGGGCCAGAGGCTGGCGGAAGCTTATTTTCGTCACGCTGCCCATGATTTGGAGCACCATCGTGGTTACGCTTGTATTATGCATTTCCGGCAGTCTGAAGGCCTTTGACCATGTCATCGTTATGACCAATGGCGGTCCGGCCCACAGCACGGAACTGCTTGCCACCTATATGTACAATAATACGTTTCATGTGTACAGGTACGGGTACGGCTCGGCGGTATCCACGGTCATTATGCTTGTCAGCGCGGTTCTCATCGCCATCAATTATGCCGTGACCAGGCGCAGATCCGCGTAGGGAAAGGAGTGAGGGAGATGATGGAACTTGCATCGCCCGAAGCGCAGAGGACAGCTCGGCGTAAAGGGTTCCGGAAAGGGCTGTCCGGGTTCGGCAAGTTGGTTTTGACCGCTTATGCGGTGTTAACCCTGTACCCCTTGTACTGGCTGTTTATCAGCGCCTTCAAGACAAATGAGGATTTTTTCAGGCATCCGTACGCCCTGCCCCAGGTCTGGATGAAGGAGAATATTTTCCGGGCCTGGGAGCTGGGGAAGATGGGACGAGCGATGATGAATTCAACGCTTGTAACGATGATTGCCGTGGTTTTGACGCTGGTGCTTGGCGTTCTTGCGGGGTATGTGCTGTCCCGATTCGAATTCCGGTTCAAGAAACTCGTCATGGGATTATTTCTTGTCGGGATGCTGATTCCGATTCACAGCACTTTGGTTCCCTTGTTCCTGATGATGAAAAAGATCGGCTTGCTGGATACCTACGGAGCGCTCATTTTACCGTATACGGCTTTCGAACTGCCGATCACGATTTTTTTGGCGATCGGGTTTATGGCATCCATCCCGCGCGAGATCGAGGAGGCAGCGATGATGGACGGCAGCGGGTGGTGGCGGATCTTCGGCAAAATTATATTTCCGATTTGCACACCGATCGTAGCTACCATCACGATCCTGGCTTTTCTAAGATTTTGGAATGACTTTTCCTTTGCGCTCGTGTTTATTAATTCGCAGTCCCTCAAGACGCTGCCGCTGAGTTTGTCTCTTTTCTCTGACGGCTTCGGGACGGACTACAGCCTGACGATGGGCGCGATGGCCATCGCGGTCATCCCCACGATCGTCATCTATTTGATTTTGCAGGAGCAGATCATGAAAGGAATGGTGGCCGGTTCGATCAAGGGGTGAGGGATTGGATAAAATTTTTTATCCGGCGGAAGAGAAACACCAAAAATATTATCTCAAACGCCATCCGGATGCGGTAGGGAAGCTGCTGGGGCTGTATTCCTCCATCTCCGACATGGACCGCTCCACGCTGGCGGCAAGACTGAACGGTTTGGCGAAAGGTTACACCAACAGATCGGGGATTGTAGAGGAAGTGAAGCGTTGGCCTTTGCCGGAACGGGAACGGGAGCGCATTATCGGAAGGGTGAAGGAAATCCGCTGGTAAATTAGTTAATTCAGCTTTGACCCCGCTAGCGGGTGATTGCAAGATGCAACAAATGCCATCCCGAAATAGGATGGCATTGTTCACTCCAACACTAGAGCAGCTATTTCAATTCAGATGTTCTACTCCGCCGCTTGCGTCGATTCGGCAGCCGGAGCAGCAGCTTGACGCGCAAGCCTTTTAGGCAGCTGCCAAGCTGTCGCGACAGCCAGCGCTATAAATACGATATCCATCACATCAAATAGACTCGAAAAGTTCTCTTGGAATACCGTCATCACTTCACTTTCAAAGATGCCGGAAAAACTCTCCGTATAAAGATAGCCAACGGTAAAATATTTGCCGAGCAGAATGCCGATCAAGCTCGCAACTACCGCGATTACTTGATGTGCCGCGCTTACTTGTCTGTTCGCAAGCTTGGCTACGGCATATCCAGCCAGACCGCCGACGGCCCACGCGACAATCCCTAGTTCATAGTTCGTCAATGCCACTATGACTGCCCATGCAGCTCCCCCAATAACGGCTGCGAGCAATGCACCCAGAATAGGCAAAACGATTTTGTTACCTTCCAACGTAATCTTCCCCCTACTATGTATGTAATAATTTTCCGTGTTGTATTTTACAGGAATTCCTACGAAACCACAATCACTTCCTTTCCCGTTATATCTTCTCAGCGCTCTACAGCACATCCAGCAGGAGTTTTTTTAAACCGCGTTCGATCTCCGATTCCGTTAAACCAGCAAAACCGAGCAGCAGCTGCACGGAACCATCGTTTTTGGGAGTTTCATAGAACAGTGAAGTTTTGTATACCTTCAGGCGGCGGCGGGCCGCTTTTTCAATCAGCGCATCTTCCGTCTGGTCCGTTTGAATGGTCAGGATGATATGCATCCCCATGGTGGTGTCGTTCACTTGGACGTTAGCGGGAGCGTATTGCCGGACGATATCCCTGATTTTTGCCATTTTGCTTTTGTAGATGCTGCGCATTTTCTTGATATGAGCTCCCCAGACGCCTTCCTCCATAAAATAATGCAGCGTTCTCTGATGAATCCCTGATGCGCATGGTTCGAACATGTTTTTTTTCTTCGCATAACGCGGCAAAAGGGAATTCGGCAAGATCAGGTATCCGATTCGGACCGATGGCAGCAGCGCTTTGGAAAAAGTCCCCACATAAATCACCCGATCGTTGTTGTTCAAGCTGAACATGGCCGGGATCGGCTTTTGTTTATAGCGAAATTCACTGTCGTAGTCGTCTTCGATAATATATCCGTCCTTTTCTTCCGCCCAGTTCAGCAGCGCCAGACGATGGTGTATGGGCATGATCATCCCGAGCGGGAACTGGTGGGAAGGCGTGACATAGAGCAGCCTGCTCTTGATTTGCCCCAGGCTCGGAAGATGAAGGCCATGATGGTCCACAGGGACCGGTTCGATGGTGTAAGACAGCGCCCGGAAAACATCTTTGGCCCCGGCATATCCCGGTTCTTCGAAACCGATAGAGTGGAAAGGCTTGTCCAATATCGAAGCAAGCAAATACATCAGCTGCTGCGTACTGCTTCCCACGATAATTTGCTCGGCAGCCGCCTGCACGCCGCGGGACCGAAACAAATAGTCGGCGATCGATTGCCTTAACAGAGGATCCCCCTGGTGGTCGCCGTAGGTATAGATGGAGGGATCTTTTAGCGCGCGATTCGATAGGAGACGCCATTTGTCGAGGGGGAAATGATTTTTGTCGACGGCTCCCAAGCGAAAATCGATCATGTCTTCCGGGTCCTCTCCTACCGCTTGCTGACGGACCTCGCGAGGCCCGGATGGAAGGGCATGATTTAAAGGGAGCGGCTCCACATAGTATCCTTTTTTATTTTCGCTGCGGATGAATCCCTCGGCCAGCAATTGTTCATAGGCGAGCTGCGTCGTGTTCCGGCTGAGATTGAGCGAAGCGGCCAGATTCCGGATCGAAGGCAGTTTGGAATCGGGGAGAATGCGTCCCTGCAGGATCGCGATTTTCAGATGCCGATAAACCTGTACATATCTGGGGACCGAAATACTTGGATCAATATGAAATAATAACTCTCGCATATATGAGAACTTCCCATCTGTCATTTTTGAAAATTATAAACTATACCTTTTTGAAATGACAAATTTCAAGTATGGTATGGATTATCGATAAAATGCATGGAGATGGGGTGTATTGCACTGCTATTTTTAAGTAGCGTTATTTTAGGCCTGTCGGTGGCGATTCCCATCGGGCCTATTTCGGTTGAAATGATTCGGCAAGGATTAAAAAGAGGCTTTTTCCATGGCTGGATCGTCGGGCTGGGGGGGATGACGGTCGATGTGATCATGATGGTTCTCCTTTATTTTGGCGCTTCGGCCATCATGATGACACCGGTTATTCAGCAGACCATGTGGGTCATCGGGGCGATTTTCCTATTTTATGTAGGATATGGAAGCATTAAGGAAGCGTCTGGCATACATGCCGGCGAAGATGGATATGAGAAAAAAACATGGCTTTCTTCCTACAAGAATGGGTTTTTGGTGGCCGTTTCACCGGGAAACGTCATTTTTTGGCTGAGCGTTTTCGGGACGCTGCTGGCGGACAAGCTGGGAAATCCGGATAAGCATCATTTTGCCATGATGGCTTTCGGCGTGATCTGCGGCATTCTGATTCATGACATTGCATTGATGCTGCTGGTCACGTACGCGAGAAAACTGCTGAACGGGCAATGGATCAAGAGGGTTTCGGTTTGTGCCGGCCTGGCTTTGATGGGGTTCGGGGGCATGTTTGTTTGGAAGTTTATCCATTCCTTGTAAATGAAGCCGGCCAAAGAGGCCTCCAATCCAACAGGTGAAAGGAGCCTCTTTTATTTTTGCTAAAAGCGGGTCTGTTTTCTTTGAGAGTGCGTCTTTAGACAATTTTTGTTCCTACGTATACAGCAGCGTAATAACCAGCAATTCATAAAGCACAAGCGGCAGAATGGCGTTGCTGTAATACAGCCCTCTGGATTGCCTATGGTGGGAAGGCGGATACGTGACGCTGATGTACAGCATTCCTTTTTCGCAATGCGTCAGCACGCCTTCATAAACGCTGCCGTCCAGCATTTGAACCCGAACCGACTGATTGCGGTATTTCTTGCATATCTGGCTCACCCGGTCGCGGATGTTATGAAGCGTTTGCGCAACATGAGGTTCGGCCTGATATAACACGGGTTGCGCCGGCATGCCGGATGAATATGGGGAAAGGCTCATGGATATGACCTCCGTCTTTGAATGGATTGCAATAGTGTATGCGCCTGCCCGGAAGGAAGTGACATTAGCCCATATAGCCATATCTTAAAAATCGTTGATTTGTATTATTTAAATTGCAACTATTGATCTATAGCAGAGTTTGTTTCATTTAATTACAATAAAAACAAGTTTATGGATATCTCAAAGTCCAAGTCTCAATAAAAAACGCTTTGTTTGATTCGAGTGAAAACCCGATTGTCCCGCTTATTTTGTTCCTCCCCTTCTTTATGCAAGCGTTATCCATTCCAGAAATATGTCCTCATGAATCCGGCGGATATGCCCGGAAGGACATGCTCTTCCCAGTACATTTTCCAGCATGAGTTCATTCAAACCTTAACTCCTTATCTTCGTGCTCTTGAATTTCTCTGTATCTTCACGTCTTCACGTTTTCATGTCTTCACGTCTTCACGTTTTCACGTCTTCACGTTTTCATGTCTTCACGTCTTCACATCTTCACATCTTCACATCTTCATGTCTTTGTTGTCTCCATGCGCTTTCCGCATATCAACCATACATGTTTTGCAGTCGTTTTATTGGAGTCTGTTTGGCGTCTGTTTGGCGTCTTTAGGGTTTTGCCCAAATCCGGCGATGCCTGCGCCCAGACATTTACAGATCGGAGCGGGTTTGTTTCGGGCTGCATATGTTTACGGGCGGTTGAAGCCGGACCCGCGCAAAATCCTGACCCAAACAAAGGAGGTGGCTGGATAGCACTAGAAGCAGGCAGAAGTAACGGAAGCTTTTAATAATCGATTAGGAGGCGATGATATGGGAAAAGTTTTATCTCCAAAAAGTAAAATGGTTAGAAGATTTCTGCCCTTATTCGTTATTCTGGCATTGTTCGTCGGGCTGCTGCCGTCGATGGCATCCGCCGCGGACCGCGGGGCATGGGCTCCCAACGTGGCTTATGCGCTGAATGATACGGCGACCTACGGCGGCAGCACGTATAAAGCCATTCAACCGCATACGTCATTGGCGGGCTGGGAGCCGCCGAATGTACCTGCATTGTGGCAGCTTGTCAGCGGCGGCGGAGGCGGCGATCAACAGGCCCCGACCGCTCCGGCCAATTTAAGATCGACAGCTGTGACCGCATCCAGCATTTCACTGGCTTGGGACGCTTCTACCGATAACGTTGGCGTCACCGGTTATGACATATACGAAGGCAGCGGCATTGTCGGCAGCGTGTCCGGCACCACTTTGGCGTTTACGCATAATGGACTGGCGCCTGATACGACCTATTTGTATACGGTCAAAGCCAAAGACGCAGCCGGCAATGTGTCTGCCGCAAGCAATGCGTTAACGGTGAAGACCAGCGGCAGCGGCGGAACGGATACAGAGGCGCCCACGATGCCGACGAATCTTGCGGTAACAGGCGTAACAACCTCCAGCGTTTCTCTCTCCTGGACGGCCTCCACCGACAATGTCGGCGTCACAGGTTATAACGTTTATCAGGGAACGACGCAGGTGATGTCCGTTACGGGTACAACGGCGACGGTTACCGGACTGGCGGCAGGCACCTCATATACGTTCAGGGTTGCAGCCAAGGATGCGGCCGGCAATGTTTCTCCGCAAAGCGCCGCCGTAACGGCAACGACCCAAAGCTCCGGCGGCGGAGGCGGCCAGCTTCCGAAGCATGTGCTTACCGGATACTGGCATAATTTCATTAACGGCTCCTCGAATTTGAAGCTGAGCGACGTACCGGATCAATACGATATCATCGTGCTGGCTTTTGCCGATATGGATCTTTCCAAGCCGGGCGGAGTGACGTTTAACGTGGATTCCTCACTATCGAACGCTCTCGGCGGATATACCAATGCCAACT
Organism: Paenibacillus azoreducens; assembly: GCF_021654775.1. NCBI lineage: Bacteria > Bacillati > Bacillota > Bacilli > Caryophanales > Paenibacillaceae > Paenibacillus > Paenibacillus azoreducens. Next base: position 408,162 of record NZ_AP025343.1, read on the forward strand.
TGATCAGCGACATTCAGGCCAAACATGCGAAAGGCAAAAAAGTCATCATCTCTGTCGGCGGTGAAAAGGGGAACATTAATCTCGGCAGCGCATCTCCAAACATCGCGAACTTCGTCGACAGCATGTACAACATCATGACGACTTACGGCCTTGACGGGATTGATATCGATCTGGAGAATGGCATGAACGTAGCGAACCTGACCACCGCAGTCAAGCAGCTGCAGCAGCGTGTAGGCTCCGGATTTATTTTGACGATGGCGCCGCAAACGATTGATATGCAGAGCGCAAACACGTCTTATATGCAGCTGTATAATAACCTGAAGGGTATTACGACCGTCATTAACGTCCAGTATTACAACTCCGGCTGCATGCTGGGGCGGGACGGCAAATGCTATTCCCAAGGGACCATCGATTTCCTGACGGCATTGTCCGACCTGTCCTTGCAGTGGGTATCCCCGTCGCAGCTGGGCATTGGCGTACCCGCCGTATCCGCTGCCGCAGGCGGAGGTTATGTATCGCCGTCCGTCGTGAATAACGCCCTTAGCTGCCTTGCTAACGGAACCGGCTGCGGAAGTTATAAGCCTGTCGCCAAATACCCTGACTTCCGCGGCGCCATGACATGGTCCATCAACTGGGATAAGACGAGCAATTACAATTTTGCCAATACGGTCAAACCGTTCCTTGTTTCATTGCCGTAGCATTCCTTAGCCGGGTAGGGCTGTCTCCAAAGGCCAATTGGCCGTGATATGCTCCCCTTACGGTAGACAGGTGAAATAATAAAACCTGCTACTGTAAGGGGGCTTTTTTATGCCTAATAAAAAATATGATGCGTCAGAGAAACTCGTTATTATTGGTGAAATCGAAAGCGGGGAAATTGGCGTTAAAGCTGCAGCCGAGAAATACGGTATCACCAAAACGACTTTGGCGAAATGGCGGCGTCGTTACAAGGTGTATGGTTATGAAGGGTTAGAGAAACGCACTCATAATCGAAATTATAGCGCTGAGCTTAAGCTCCAAGCGGTGAAGGATTACATAGAGGGAGGATTGTCTCAATATCAGATCATCGATAAATACAAGATTGCAAGCAGAACGCAGCTTTCCAACTGGATTAAGGAGTATAATCGTCATAGCAGCTTAAAAGCTTACTCAGGAGGAGCGAAAGCAATGACGAAGGGGCGTTCGACGACTTGGCAGGAACGGATCGATATTGTGCAATACTGTCTTGCTCATCAGTATGACTACCGTAAGACAGCGGACCATTTTCAGGTCTCCTACCAGCAAGTCTACCAATGGGTGAAGAAGTTTGAGAATGGCGGTCAGGATGCGTTAAAGGATGGCCGGGGGAGAAAGAAAGCGCCGGAGGAACTAACAGAGGCCGATCGCCAAAAACTCGAGATGAAAAAGATGGAGTATGAAATCGAGCGGCTTCGGGCGGAGAATGCATTTCTAAAAAAGTTACGGGAATTCCAAAGGAGGCGAAGCTAAGCCAATACCGTCATGAGAACGTCTATCTTACTATTCAAGCGCTTCAGGAAGAAGCGTTGTTCAGCGTTCAGCTGCTGTGTGACATTGCAGACATTTCACGTTCAAGCTATTACAAGTGGCTAAATCGCAAGCCCAGTTCCCATGAGCAGGAGAATGCAGAGTTAACGCATGTCATGATGTCCATTTATGAGAAAGTCGAGCGTACCTTTGGATACCGTCAATTAACGTTGCACATGCGCCGCCAAACGGGAAAAACGATTAACCAAAAGCGCGTGTACCGGCTGATGAAGATACAAGGAATTCAATCTGTCATCCGGAGGAAGAAAAAGAGATATGCGAGATCCACCCCACAGCAGGTGGCAGAGAACGTGCTGAACCGCAAATTCACTGCAGATGCGCCAAATGAAAAGTGGGTTACGGATGTGACGGAATTCAAGTACGGCAATGGCCAAAAAGCGTATCTAAGCGCTATTCTCGACCTTTATGATAAATCCATCGTTTCCTATGTATTCGGGCATTCCAATAACAAACCTCTTGTATTTCAGACGTTGAAACGGGCCTTGCAAGAAGTACCAGGAAGCAAGCCCATGCTTCATAGCGACCGGGGTTTCCAATATACCTCTCTGGATTTCAAGAAGCTCTTGGACGATGACGAAATGACTCAGAGTATGTCACGTGTTGGACGATGCATCGATAACGGTCCAATGGAATCTTTCTGGGGAACCCTAAAATGCGAGAAGTATTATTTACACACCTACCATACCTTTGAGGAGCTCGAAAAAGACCTCCAGGCCTATATCCACTTTTACAATTACGAACGATTACAAGCAAAACTAAACGGCCTCAGTCCGATGGAATTCAGGACAAAGGCCGCTTAATTGATTTTTATTTTTTGTACTGTCTACTTGACGGGGTGCAGTTCACCGCGGAGGCAGCCTTTTTTTAACATATCAAGAAAGTATAAACTTCCGGGGTCCCCGCAAAGTAATCGGAATAAGGTTCAAAGGTTACACGTCACTTTGTGGGGTGAATTTCCGGGGTCCCCGCAAAGTAATCGGAATAAGCTTCAAAGGCTACACGTCACTCCGTACTTTTGTTCCGCAAAAGCGCCCCTCTTTGAGAGGCGCCCTTACTTCTTTCCGATACTCTTTGTGGGGTTATTTTAGGATTGGATAAGCAATGACCGCTAATCGCGGCTCTTGCTTCTTGGAAAGTATGTCGTTAGACGTTTTTCGTGTCTGATGCGCGCAGGTAACGTTAGGTAGGCCGGAAAAGGGAGGGTAGTGCACCGTTATCAGGATATAGCGGCAAACATAATAGCGGCAAACATAATGATTAGGAAGAAGCAGCCTGCGAACACAGCGGGCAAGCAGGCAGTGCGATGGATGCTCGACTGAGTTACTGCGATAAAAAGGAAAAGGCTGCGGAGCTGCATTTTTTAAGAGAAAATAATCTTTCTAGGGGGGAAACATGCGAAATTGCATGTCTTTATCAGACAGCCGAGTCATGTAAAATACAGAAATGTTGCGAAAGTACATCCTTTTCAGGCCTTTGATGGCGTGGAACGCGAAATTGTTGCGAAAGTGCACCAATTTAATCATGAATCGTCTATTTATGCTCAAAAGGTGGAAAAAAGATGCACTTTTGCAAGCTTCTTAGCCATGATTGCTGGAACAATAAAAATAGCTGCACTTTTGCAACTTACCAGATGGAAGATGGAGCAGGCATGATGAAATTGATTCGAAATGCATGTTTTGGCTGTTTCAATGTACTTCTCTCATCTTGGGATTTTTTTACTTTAAGTGCGTGTTCAAAAAGGTCGGTTTCAGCACCAAGGCTTATGCTTCCGATGTGCGTTTTTTCAAAACGTCAGTTGAATGAAGATAGGGACGCAGGGAGCGGAGCCAAACGTTTTCGTAGAAAACGACATCGTAAGCATCTGCTTGTAGTGGGTACGTGAGCACCTGAAATGTTTCCGGAGGAAACATACTTCGTAAGCATTCGCTTAGGCCGCCCACCCGCGTTCTTTTCCAACCCAAATAAGGTTTTTCTCGCAAATGTATCATTTTTGGGAATGCGGCTGAATCTTCGATTAGATAAATATATCCCCGCATAATAGAAAAAAGCCCCTGAAAACGCCTAGTGTATCGAATATAATATTGCTTACCGAAGATAACTCAACCCTACCTATCCCCTATGTTTTAATATTCTCTTCTATGTTTTCACATCAATGAAATCTAGCCTTATGTAGACGAAAACTCCTTAGTCCATGGCATATCTGCCTGATCAGTCAGAATTTTCGAAAAGTCATTAAGTCTGGTCCATCGCGGCCGGGTTTAATAGCAATGCACTGCCGATAAACTCCGGGATTGGAGGTGAATCGCCCGTTTGCTATTGGACGGCGCATTGCATCAAATCTGATAGATTGGGGTGTGTTATGAAAGCGCTTCATAGAAGGATGGGATGGAAGTATTTCGTATGTTTCGTTTGCACAGCTCTTATTGCTTCTTCATTCGCTTTTACCGGAAAGGCGGCCAGCACTTCCGACACTCGGGGGCATTGGGCGGAGGAACTCCTCGCCGGCTGGCAGGAACATGGGCTTCTTAAGGGTTATTCCGACGGCTCTTTGAAACCCAATCAAGCCCTGACCCGGGCCGAATGGATGGCATTGGTCAACCGGTACTTCCAGTTTACTGCCGAAAAGGATGCGACCTTTACGGATCTGAAAGCCGGTCAGTGGCAATATGCCGAAGCCGTAAAGGCGCTGCAGGCAGGCTATGCCTCGGGTTATCCCGATGGCTCGATCCATCCGGATCAGCCGGTCACAAGAGAAGAGGCTGCAATGATGCTGGCCAAAATTCTGAAAGCCGGGCCGGTCAATGATACCGAACTGCTGCAGCCATACAAAGATTCTGCCGCCATTTCGTCCTGGAGCCGGCAGGCGTTGGCTTACCTGGTGCAGCAGGGGAAATTGGGCGGATACGCGGATGGCACGCTAAGGCCCAAATCGACCTTAACCCGGGCCGAGGGCGCTGTCCTGCTCAGTCGTTTTCCGGTGGCGCCGTCCCCCACTGTAACTGCAACTGTTTACAATAAGGCCGGGACGTATGGTCCTGCCGTCGGAAGCGAAACCGTTCCCGGCGATGCCGTTATATCCGCGCCGGGTGTTACGCTGCAAAATTTGGTGGTTCGCGGCAACCTGATCCTGGATCAGGGAATCGGTTCAGGCAAGGTGACCTTAAACAATGTGAAGGTGGAAGGAAAGCTTATCGTGAAAGCTGCAGGCATCAACCTGGAGATCAACGGAAGCGCTGTCAATTCCGTTGTTATGGATGGACAAGGCAATACGCTGCAGTTGGGCAGCGATGCAAGCATCGCAAGCTTGGTGCTGAATGGACAAACGAAGGTTCTGGGCAGCGGAAAAATCCAGAAGGCGACCATCAATGAAGGAGCCAAAGGATCGTCGTTCCAGACGACGCCGGTGAGCGTGGATGGACCGCTGGCAGGTACGATCGGCTCAGGCTCATCCGGCAGCTCCGGATCAGGTTACACATCCGGAGGAGGCGGTTCAAGCGGCTCCGGCGGCTCGGGCGGATCCGGTGGGGGAACCGGCCCGGGAGATGGAGGCGGAGACGGCGATACCACTGTTCCGCAGGCTCCGGTCATTACCGGCGTTGCCAATGACAAGGTATATACCTCCGGCGTGCTCCCGAATTGGCAGGATGCCGCGGATACAACCAGCACCGCAACGCTGAACGGGGCGGCTTATACCAAAGGCAGCGGCATCATCGATGCCGGCGAATACACGCTTGTCGTCACCGCGGTTCATAAGAAAAGCGGCAAGAAAGCGAGCACAACCGTCAAATTTTCGATGAAGCCGGAAACCAAGCTGATCGGTTATGTCGCAGGTTGGGAGGATTGGTCGCAAAAACGGCCGGTGGATGCCTCCAAGCTCACTCATATCAATTATGCGTTCACCCATATCAAGGACAACAAAATCCTTCCGATTGAAGATCAAAATGATGATGCAAACTACGCATACCTCCAAAGCCTGAAAGCCCAAAACCCGAAGCTGAAAATATTGAATTCGGTTGGCGGTTGGGGAGCGGACGGCTTCTCGGATGCTGCGTTGACGGCCGAATCCCGCAATGTTTTTGCCGATAGCATCATCGAATACGTGAAGAAATACAATCTTGACGGCATTGATCTCGACTGGGAGTATCCGACCCAGGATGCCGGCGGCATTGTAACGGGAAGACCGGTCGACAAAGAAAATTTCACCTTGCTGCTGAAGCTGGTCCGGGAGAAGCTGAACGCGCTCGGACTGCAGCAGAACAAATATTATGAGTTGACCATCGCGGCCGGAGCCGGGTGGGGATACCTGAACGGCGTGGAGATCGAAAAGATTACTCCGCTGCTGGATAACATCAATATCATGACCTATGACTTCGCGGGAGCCTGGGTGCAAAATACCGCCCATCATACCCATTTGTACGGGCCGAATATCAGCGCCGATCTTTGCGTCGAAGTATTGCTGAAAAGTGGTGTGCCTGCTCATAAAGTCGTGCTTGGCGCAGCCTTCTATAGCCATAAATGGACTGATGTGAACGGGGAAGGTCCGATCGTGGGACGGAAGGCCAAGGGCAGCGGCGATACGCCGTCTTACAGCGCAACCATTGCCGCGTATAACGAAGAAACAGGATTTACGCGTTATTGGGATGAGGATGCCAAAGCGCCTTACCTGTTCGACGGACATACATTCCTGTCCTATGATGATCCTGAATCGCTGTCGGAAAAAGCAAAATATGTGCTTGACCACAAGCTTGGCGGGGCTATGTTCTGGGAGTACAGCCAAGATACGACGGGCGTTCTGCTGACGGCATTGTACGACAGTCTGCATGGCAAACCGTTTGAAAAGGATACAACCTCGGTTCCCGATGCGCCGGTCATTGCGAATGTAACAGAGGGCACTGAATATGCGCCGGGACTGGTTCCAAGCTGGACCGATGCACCGCAAACGGCAAGCGCTTCCTTCTTGAATGACGCCGTATATGAGAAAGGAACTCCGATTACGCAGGCCGGAAGTTATACGTTAACCGTTATAGCGGCGCATGGCAAAAGCTTCAAAACATCCAAAACGACGGTTCATTTCACGGTCAAGGAAAAGGAGCAGCCGGCTTCGGGCCCGAAAGTGATCGCTTATGTTCCGGGCTGGGTGGCCTGGTCCGATGCCCGTCCAATTGATGCAAGCAAATTAACGCATATCAATTATGCTTTCACCCACATCGAGGACAATCGGATCCTTCCGATCGAAAGCCAGTACGATGAAGCGAATTATGCCTATCTGCGGCAGCTTAGAGACCAAAACCCGCATCTGAAAATACTGAACGCGATCGGCGGTTGGGGGGCCGACGGTTTTTCGGATGCCGCACTGACGGCGGATAGCAGGGAAACCTTCGCTTCAAGCATTATCGAATACGTCAAAAAATACGATCTGGACGGCATCGATCTGGACTGGGAATATCCAACCCAGAACGCCGGGGACACAAAGGGAAGGGCGGAAGATAAGGAAAACTTCACTCTGCTGCTCAAATTGCTGCGGGAGAAGCTGGATGCATTGGGTGCGGAGAGCGGCAGAAATTATGAACTCGCAATCGCTGCCGGAGCAACGCAAAGATATCTGGAAGGCGTTGAAATCGGGGAAATCGTTAAATATGTGGACAACATAAACTTGATGACCTATGACTTTGCCGGCGGTTGGAGCAGCAAGACGGAGCATCATACGAATTTGTATGACGGAAGCATCAGCTTGGATTCCACGGTCAAACTATATCTAAACAACGGTGTTCCGGCGAACAAACTGGTCATTGGAGCGGCGTTCTATGGACATAAGTGGATCAATGTCAAAGGGGAGGAAGGTAATGGCTTGGGCCAGGGAGCTGAGGGAACGCCGGAAACTCCGACTTATAATGACATTCTCGCCGAATATAACGAAGAGAAAGGTTATGTCCGGTATTGGGATGAGAAAGCACAGGCGCCATACTTGTTTGACGGAAGCACCTTTATTTCTTACGACGATCCTCAGTCTGTAGCGGCCAAAGCCCGTTACGTCCTTGACAATGGGCTCGGCGGAGCGATGTTTTGGGAGTACAGCCAAGATGCGTCGGGGACTTTGCTTGGCGCCTTGGCTAACATCTTGAAAAAATAACGCAAAAGCTAATTCAGAGCTTGCCTAAGCTCCATACACGGATAGATCAATCCGGCCGTTTAGGCCGAATTCGACCCCTTCATCTTCAAGCAGGGATCGCTGCCGAAACCGGGATTCGTCATCAAGCAGGGCGATTTCGCCCTTGGCGTTGACGACCCGGTGCCAGGGCAGATCGTATTTGCCGCTCATGGAATGCAGAATTCTGACGACTTGCCTGGCGGCGCGCGGGCTTCCGGCTGCGGCTGCAATACCGCCGTAAGTCATGACCTTTCCTGCGGGGATGGATTTGATCTGTTCAATAACGGCCTGCGTAAATGGCTGCATCATATCTCCTTTGGTGCCCGGGACAGAGATGTCCCGGCACATTCCCTTTTTGGTTGAACACAGTGTAACATACATTAGCCCCTTAGCGTCTAATAAGATATATAAAACGTTTTAGTGATGGATTTCGCTTGTAATGGTATGATAAAAGGAACATTCGCAAGTATATAAACGCTTGAAGTTTTGAGATGATTCGGACCATAACCGAAAGAAACAAAGTACAGTAAAAAAGAGGTATTCAGCATGGGAAGACCATTATGTGAAGCCAATGATGCACATGCCATCGCGGCATCCAAACAATATTGCAAACAGACCGGAGTCAATCCGGATGAGCCTCCCATATTTAACCGGAGATACAGCCATGCCGAGCTGGCGGGCAAACGGGCGCAATACGGGGAGTATATTGAGGTCATCCATTTTTTCATTCATAAATTTTTATCCTCGATTTCAGGCAGTCCCATCATGATCGCGATATCGGATGATCAGGGGTATATTCTGGAATTTACAGGCGATCCCGCCATTATTCATATGATCCGTCGCATAGGCATTGAAGAGGGGATCCAGTTCAACAATGATGCGGGCACGAATTCCATTGATTTATGCTTGACCCACCAACGTCCCTTCCAGCTTGTGGGCCAGGATCACTACCACAAGATGCTGCATCGGATGGCTTGTTATACTGCTGGTTTTCACAGCGATAACGGCATGATTTTGGGGACGATTTCGCTCATGATGGATATTGATTTTGCCCATCCTCATTTGCTGGCGCTGCTGTGCACGATAGCGGATTCCGTGGAGCGGGAGCTTTTGCTGCGCAGACAAAATACACAGCTGCAAATATTGAACCAGTTCCTGCTGAATACGAATTTCTACGGGGTTATCGTTACGAACGGGACCGGCACCATTCTGGAGATAAATGAACGCTGCCGTTCGATGCTGCAGCTAAGCAATCAGGATACATATGAGGGCACCTCCGTTTTTAATATAAATCTGATCAGCTGCTATTTTCAGCGCGCCATCAAACGCCACGAGGAATGTATCGGTGTTGAGCTGTGCATGACGCTGAAGGATGGCGAGCGCCATTATATGCTGGACGTGCTTCCCGTCTACGACTCCGGACGTTCCGTGGTTCGCGTGGTGGGAAGCATTCGCGATATCACGGAAATGAAAAAGACCGAGGAATTGCTGAATAATACGGAAAAGCTTGTTTTTGCCGGTCAAATTGCGGTCGGTATCGCCCATGAAATCCGAAATCCATTAACTACGGTTAAGGGGATGCTGCAGCTATCGGGGAAGGACAACCGGCTTCGGCATTATGACTTGATCATGTCGGAACTTGAGCGGATGAATCTGATCGTTGGCGAATTTCTTGTTTTGGGCAAGCAGCAGGCTGTCCAGTTCAGGCAGGAATGCTGTTATCAAATTCTTCGGGAAGTGCTGCATCTGTTTGAAATTCAAGCCGCTCTTAACAGTATTACCATTGAATGTACCGTCCACGAAGATCATATGATCTATTGCGATCGCAACCAAATTAAGCAGGTATTCATGAATATTTTGCGAAACGCGGTGGAAGCTTTGCCTTATGGCGGGCATGTCCGGATTTCTCTTGATCGGGAGGATGTCTTTCAAAGAATCAGGTTTACGGATGACGGCATGGGGATGAGTGCCGAAATGCTGCAGCGGGTCGGGGAACCTTTTCAGACGACCAAGGTGGAAGGCAACGGCCTGGGTATCATGATCGTCAAAAAAATCATCGAAGCCCATAAAGGGCGAGTGGCGATTAACAGTGAAATGAATAAAGGGACACAGGTGGATATTGATCTGCCGATCGCTAAAGTATGATCAAACAAATAAGGGCTTCCAAAGGTTAAGGCAGAGATCTTTGGAGGCCCTTTGTTTTATGGATGCATTTGTTAAAATATAAATATATTTCATATTCCGCATGAGAGGAGCGGTTGTTCTTGAACCATGTCGTACAGGCCCGACGGTACAGCATGTGGAGCTGGCTTGCCTTGGGTATGGGGATTATTTGTTTTATATGTGTATTCGGCGGCCCCTTACGGATCGTCCTTGGCAATATTTATGCGGCCCTGATATTGGGGCTGGTCTCGCTCGCCGGATTTGTCATCTCCGCGGTCGGACTTACTCTCAGATCGGAAAAGAAGGCGCTGCTGTGGATTTCGCTTGGCTTATCATTTTCCCCGTTTATTTACAAAGCGCTCCTTTTTGTCGGATTATTGACCGGATGGATTTCTTTTGCTCCTTAACAGTGAATTTCAAACCATCAACCAAGGCTTCCTCGGGACAAAGCGGTATCTTAGCCTCCCAGTACCATCCGCCGGTATTCATCGGGGGTACAGCCTACAACGGCTTTGAAATCTTTAATAAAATGCGGCTGGTCATGATAGCCTAATTCCATCGACAGACGAGAGAGATCTACGGGCAGGCGCTGCTCCATCGTTTCCGCCGCGTTTTGCAGACGGTACAGCCGGATCACCCATTTCGGATTAATGCCGACGTATTGATCAAACAAACGCTGAAGCTTGCGGATGTGGATCCCAAAATGAGCGCAAACCTGCTCCACCTTCGAAATGTCATGTTCGCTTGCGATATGGTCAATGATCCGGTTTACGAATACGATCTGCTCATCCTGCGGCGGCAGCTTCGACAGCAGCAGCTCATCCATCGCCGCGACCATGTCCTGCTCGGCTGAGAGGGGCAGTATCCTTTTCTCAAGTTCCGGGCCGTCCACATCCAAAATGTTCTGTACTTCAAGCGGATGATCCACCAGGGTGGAAACGGGCTGCTTCAGGAATGGATAAAAGCCGCCAGGTTTGAATTTTACGCCGAAAACCATCCCTTTTCCATGGATCGGATAGGAGAATTTCCGAGGGGACGGGCCGAAAAAGAGTGTTTTTTCCGGTTCCACGACCAGATTGACGCAAGGGTTGGGCACGACATGCTGGAAATAAGGGACTTCGTCCGTACAATTCCAACTGACAATCCAATAATGTTTGATAAAAAAACTTAACGCATCCGATGCGGCATGACGAGTTAGATTGAATTTTCCCTCACCGCCCGCAAGATTCAGAACACCCATACTCGGCAATTTGGCATGCATGAGAGAGTCACGGCTCCTTTCTCCTTTTTTTTTCGGAACAGACGTTCTTGTCGTGTTTTTACAATACAAAAAAATGTCTTTCGAGATAGGATTAGTTTAGCACAAAACCATAAGCACAGAAGACAAGCCGATACCAAATGAAGCGACAGAAAAGGAGCGTGCAAAATTGGAAAACAAGAAGCTGAAATATGAATTTTATATCGGGGCGGAGCCAAACAGAGTATGGGACCTGCTGGTTACGCCGGAAGGTACGAAGAAAACCTTTTTTAACTGCGTGCTTCAATCCAGCTTTAAGGCTGGTGAGCCGTTTGCCTATGTGGGGCCGGGTAATGCCGGCGATGAAACGGTGCATGTGTACGGCGACATTTTGACATATGAACCACGGAAGGTGCTCAGCTACCTTGAGCATCCGGGACCTTCCTATCGTGCCAATCATCAGGAACACACATCTCGGGTTACATTTACGCTGGATACGGTAGGCAAATGCACCAAATTAACGCTCGTGAATGATGAATGGACGGAAAATCATCCTTCCTTCCAAAATGCAGAAAGTTCTTGGTGGATGATTTTGAGCAATATCAAAACCGTGGCGGAAACCGGAAATACGCTGGATTTTGGCTGGTAAAATCAATACGTGATGTTTCGATAAGAGCGGCTGCTAAGGCAGTCGTTCTTTTTTTGACAGTATAGAATTTATAAGTTTTTTTGGGGGTCCCCGCAAAGTATTTGGAATAAGCATCGAAGCATAGGCTCCACTTTGTGGGGTTATTTTGACATGGGGTCCCCGCAAAGTAATCGGAATAAGCTTCAAAGGCTACACGTCACTTTGTGGGGTAATTTTGGCGGAGTGCTCTCTTCAGGATCTGAGGGGGTTTTTTAATAGGACATTTATACCAAAAATTGGCTAATGACTAAAATATTTGCAAGTTGGCGCAAAAGCGAGCATACAATAGCAACACTAAGAACCTTCTGAATATGTCAGTAACTTTTTTTACTTCCTGAAATCACCAATTCATTTTAAACTACATATTAGAAGGTATATGGGGGAATCCAATCATGCATTGGACTGATTTTGTAGTGATCATATCGTCAGGTTCATTTGGCGGTCTTTTGTCGAGCTTGTATATACATGACGGTGCCCTTATATTGCCGAAAAGAATTGAACTTGAACTCAGCGACGGAACCAAAAGGAGAAATTATCACATCGGATTTCTTTCAGACATTATCCTTGGTGCCGGCGCCGGGCTCATTGGAGCGCTTCCCCTCGGATTGGAGTTTCCGAAATACATCTATCTGGCCATTATCGCAGGGTTCGGAGGCGGAAGTTTTATTGCCAAGCAAGCGAAGCTGACTGCGGAAGAAAAGGTTTCTTCCCAGGATAAACTGCCGACCATTATTGCGTCCAGCGCGCAAGGGATGGATGGTCCCGAGGAGGTGACATTTGAACTCGCCATTTCAGACAGTAAAGGAGAGAAGTAAATGACCCTTGGTAAGATCACGTTAACAAATGATGAAATCAATGAATATAACAGGTTGAAGCAAAAGATCAGAAATGCCAGAACGAGGCTGGAGATAGCGTTGTACACAAAGCAGGCCGAGGAGATCCTGGAAAACGGGCGGCTCCGGTACATCAATAAATTGGAGAACAACAATAAACCGCAAATCAAAAGCATTCAGGACAGAAACAAACTGAAACCGGGGAAAGTGAAGCTTTCGGGTTATGCAGCCGCAAACCACAGCTACAACCTTCCCCACCATATCAAACGTCCTGGAATTATAACCAAATTAGTAAAATCCAACTCGGGCCGGTAAGGCTCTTTTTTGAAGATTATAGAATGTATAAGTTTTAAGCAGAGCTTAAGTCATTCTATAATCGCAAGAAAAACATCCGCTAATAGCGGTCTGTCTTCTGTGAAAGTACGTCGATAGACGTTTTTTTTATATATAGGCGGCAGACTTCCTAAACAAGCAAAAGCCCAAGATTCCTCTTCCTTCCGGCTACCGTATGATCTTGGAAGCAATCATGCTCTCCCGGTATTGCCGCGGCGAGGAGCCGACCGCCTTTTTGAACATTTTCGAAAACAGAAACGGATCGTTATATCCAACGGAACGCGAAACATCGCTGACTGTAAGCTCCGGATTTCCCAGCAGCTCGGCCGCCCGGCTCATCCGGTATTCGAGCAAAAAGGTTTGCAGCGATATCCCGAATTGATCCTTGAACAGGCTGGACAGGTAAGTGCGGTCCAAACCGACTGACCGGGCGATGTCCAGCACTGTCATCTTTTGGCTGTAGCTGCCTTCAATATATTCGATAGCTTTGCGGATGTAGGCCTCCCGGGAGTGCTGGGGCTTGTGGCTGTCGCTTTTCTCCGGAGAACAGCGGATCAGATCGGCAAGAATACGGTACAGAATGCTCTGGCTAAGCACGTCGCTGGCGCGGTCTTCCCCCGCTGACTTCAGATCCTCATAAAAGCATGCGAACCGGTTTTCGCCATATGCCGTATAGATCGGATCATCGCTGCTGATTTGTGCCCGCTGCAGCAGTGACTTGGCGCTTAGTCCTTTAAAGGCGATCCACGCATACGTCCATGGGTCTTCCAGATCGGCGCTGTAATGGACAAGCGTATCCGGGACAAGGACAAAACCTTGTCCGGCCCGAAGCTCATACACCGTCTCGCTTGTTCGAAACACGCCTCGTCCGCTAAGAATGTAGTGCAGGACATACGAGTCGCGCAGTCCCGGACCCCATGTATGGCCTGGTATACATTCCTCCATGCCGAAAAACAGCAAATTCAGATCCATCTGTCCCTGCACCGCAGGCGTGACGTGGTTTTCGTTGAAACGCGCCATGGCCGCAAAGCCCCCTTCAATATCCGTAAGTTTTAATCATATTATAACAGGTAAAATCACATATTTATGTTATGTAAACGAATCCACAACTTGGATTATGACATGTAATGCTGGATTTCCTCCATGTTCCTGCGTTGGTCCTAAAGGGTATATTTAGATCAAGTTCAAGCCAATCCGAAGGGGAGGTATTCTTCAATGTCCAAAATAACGTTTATCGGTGCGGGAAGCACGGTATTTGTCAAAAATGTGCTCGGCGACGTGATGACCACGCCTGCTTTGCAGGGTTTTGAGCTCGCCTTATTCGATATTGACGCAGAGCGTCTGCAGGATTCCGAGCGGCTCTTGAACAGCATCAAAAATACGCTTGGCAGCACTTGTTCCATCAAAGCCTACAGCGACCGCAAAGAGGCGCTTAGTGGCGCCAAATATGTTATCAATGCCATTCAGGTCGGAGGGTATGATCCATGTACCATTACAGACTTTGAAATTCCGAAGAAATACGGTTTGCGCCAAACGATTGCCGACACGCTCGGAATCGGCGGCATTTTCCGGAATCTGCGCACGATTCCCGTGATGCTCGATTTTGCCAAAGACATGCAGGAAGTGTGCCCGGATGCTTTGTTCCTTAACTACACCAACCCGATGGCGGTGCTCACCAATGTGATGAATACGGTAGGGGGCATCAACACTGTCGGCCTTTGCCACAGCGTGCAGGTCTGCGTGCCTCATTTGTTCGAATCGCTGGGGATGGACCCGACCGGAGTCGAATCCAAAATCGCCGGCATCAACCATATGGCGTGGCTGCTGGAAGTGAAGAAGGATGGAGTTGACTTGTATCCGGAAATCAAACGCCGCGCCGCCGAAAAGCAAAAAGAAAAACATCATGACATGGTTCGCTTCGAGTTGATGCTGCGCTTCGGATATTATGTGACGGAGTCCTCCGAGCACAACGCCGAATATCATCCGTATTTCATCAAGAAAAACTATCCTGATTTGATCGAAAAATACAATATTCCGCTGGACGAGTATCCGCGCCGCTGCATTAACCAAATCAACGGCTGGAAGGAAATGCGCGAGAAGATTTTTGCCAGCGAAAACATCGAACATCAGCGTTCCAAAGAATATGCGTCTTACATCATGGAAGCCATCGAAACGAATGTACCGTACAAAATCGGCGGCAACGTGATGAATACCGGCCTGATCACCAACCTGCCGAAGGAAGCCTGCGTCGAAGTGCCTTGCCTTGTGGACCGTTCCGGCATTTCCCCGACTTATGTAGGCGATCTGCCGCCGCAGCTGGCTGCGCTCAACCGGACGAACATCAACACGCAGCTGCTGACTATCGAAGCGGCCGTAACCGGCAAAAAGGAGCATATATATCATGCAGCGATGCTCGATCCGCATACGGCCGCGGAGCTGTCCTTGGACGACATCGTGGCGCTGTGCGACGATTTGATCGAGGCTCACGGCGGTTGGCTGCCTGAATTTAAATAAAGGCGCTTTTGCTTTGCATCCGCTGCGGTTACGGATTATTCCGGCGATCGCTAAGCTTCTTCGGAACTATTCCGTTATCTTCAAGTCAATTATTGCTGTTTGATTCAATATCAAGGTTCGAACCCTCGAATTAAATCCATTATGAAATTGACTTCTCTGCAGCTGCATTATAGCTCTATGCGGTCTGACATCCTAAATCCCCTGCCTTCGCATTTAGAAGAAGGCGGGGGATTTTCAATTGTATGAGCTTTTGCTGTTTTTGCGGCACCACGGGTATGGTGGGCTGTTCATGTTCGAGGCCCTGTGCCTGCATGAGCTAACGTAAGATACTGGGAAAGCGGCTCCCATGGTAGTTACAGTTTATGCTTTTTTATATATTCCGACGGATAACAGCCTGCATATTCCTTGAACAGATTGGTGAAGTGGCGCGTGCTGTAATATCCGACCTGCTCGGCAGCTTCATTGACCTTTGCACCGGGCATGGCCAGCAGCTCCTTCGCCCGCAGCATCCGCAGACGGGTGACATATTGGCTGAAGGTGACGCCCATCTTTTTATGAAAAAAAGCGCTTAGATGGTTGGGGGATACTTGGAACCGTTCCGCCACCCCGGCGACGGTAATGTCGCCGCAGAAGTTCGCCTCCAGGTAGCGGACGACCGCATCCAGCCAATCTTCTTTCTCCGGCGTTTCGGCGGCTCTTTTTCTCAAAATCCAAGCGCCTGCAGTTTCCGGCAGCCGTTCCAGCCATTTTGGATCATGCAGCTCCCAATCCTGTGCCGGTAGGGGGTGCATCATGCATCGGAGATATGAAACAAGCCGGTCCTTCATGACTGCAAGGCTGGAAGGCATGTTTGCCAACTGGCCTTGAAGCTTCTCGCAGCCGCTGACTAATTGGACATAATCGCCGTCCTGGCAGGCCCGGGCCACATTGGCGGCGATTTTGGCCGTTTTGGCGTATGCCTGATTAGCTGCGATTGCCTCCAATTCCGGCAGACTTAAGGGTGCGGAACCTCCGGCGACGCTGCGCAGATAGGATAATCCTCTCAACCGGGTGACTTCATCCCGCAAGGATTGCAGCGAAAAATGCATTTTGGTCTTCAGCCGTGTTAACATGCTAATGCTAGCCGGGGCCTGCCGCGTAAGCTCCGCGATTTGCTCGGACAGTCGGAGAAGATGGCGCCTTTCCTGCCTGCAAGCAGCTTTGCCGATAAGAATATGCTCTTCCCCCGATGTTACCAGCGCAAGCAGCAGCTCCCTTGAGCAGTATTCCCGGATCATGCCACGCAGAAGCCGGGGAATAGAAGCTTCTGCGTCCGAAACCGCCACCGGTTTGTCTTCATAAATGATGACGGCCAGCCAGCTTTCATCCGCTTCGGCAGGGCTGGATCTGAGCGGTTCCGCCGAATGCTGGTTATGGAAAACGGGCACCATCCGTGCTTCGAATTCCCGGCAAAGGGAGAGGCAGTCCTGGCCTGTTTTTTCCTTCGCTTCCCTGATCGTTTTCTCCACCAGCTCCGGATCAACCGGTTTGAGCAGATAATCGACAGCGCCAAGCTGCAGGGCTTTCCGGGCATATTCAAACTCCGCGTAACCAGTAAGCATCACCCACTGGGTTGAGGGTGCAAAAAGCAAGCACTCCTTGATGGCTTCCAGCCCGCTTTTACCCGGCATCCGAATATCGACAAATGCGATATCCGGCTGTTTCTGCCTGACCAAATCGATCAGTTCCTGTCCGCTGCGGGCTTCCCGGATTTCATGCTCCGGTCCGGCATCTTCCAGAATGCCGATGAGCGTTTCCCTTGCCAGCATTTCGTCGTCAGCCACAATGATGTTCATTGGGCAGTCCCTCCTCATGCAAGTCAATAGTGATCGTAATTGCGGTTCCCTTACCCGGAGCGCTTTGGATATTGAAATCGGATATTCCTTTGCAAAAGAGGGCCAGCCGTTCATCCACATTGCGCATGCCTACGCGATCGCTGTTTTTTATAGCCGTCGGTTCAAATCCGACGCCGTTATCCTTGACAACGATGACGGCCCGAAGGGATCCATCCAATCTCTGCACGGAAGCAACGACCTCGATCAGGCACGGATGCTCACAGGGTTCAAAACCGTGAACGACCGAGTTTTCGACCAGCGGCTGCAGCAGAAGCTTGGGTATTCGCAAGCCTTCCAAAGCATTGTCCAGCTCAAAATGAAAGGAAAGGCGGTCTTGGAACCGCATCGACTGCAGGTCCGCATACTTGCGGATGATCTCGAATTCTTCCGCGAGAGTAATACAGGTATCCGATGACAATATATAACGAAGGAGCCCGCTTAAAGAACGGATCGCCCGGTCCAGCGTGTCATGGTCGCGCCTGCGGTTCAGCCCGATAAAGCCGCTCAGCGTATTGTACAGAAAATGAGGTTTGATTTGCGATTGCAGCGCCTGCATTTCCGCATCCTGCTGTTTCAGCTTGGCGCGGTATTCATTGATCACCATATCATCCAGCCTCCGGATCATCCGGTTCAACGCGCTGCCGAGCTCCGCAACTTCATCCTTGCCGTGAATCGCCACCCGTTTCGTCATATCCCCCCGCTGGACATGGCGCATAACCTGAATCATCTCGCGGAATGGAGTCAAAAGCTTGCGCGAGTAAGCCAGGAACAGGAACAGGGTCAGAATCAAGCCGCCCGAAGCAAAAATCAGCCCCGTCGTATGCATCCACCGTACCTTATCGGTAAAGCGGCTTTGCGGGATGAGGGAGGTCACTTTCCAGGAGCTGGAGGGCACCGTTTTGGACACCTGAACATAAGGCTCCCCGCGATAGTTTACAGCGCTTGATGACGCAGACAGCTCCTTCAGCGTTTCGGAGGGAACGTCGCTGCTGGTATAGACGAGCTGCCCGTTGATATCCGTAATCACGACCACGGAGTCATTGCTGATCAGCTGGCGGACGATCCGGTCGATCACGACCGTGTCGGCATCCGACAAGATCACGGCAATCGGCTTCCGGGAATCCATATCGCGGATGAGGCGCGCAACCGAGAACACGCTCTGCACCGGGTCAATATCGAGATAGTCCTGCGGATGGACCCCGACGAAGGTGGCTTTGCCATTGGCCTTGACCGCCTCTTGGTACCAATCCTGCTCTTGGTAAGGATAATCGGTGCGGGCTTTATATAGCGTGGAACGGCTGTCTTTATAAAAAATCGAGCCATCGAGCGGCAGCAGCAGCGTGCCCAAAATTTCTTTGTGCATGTTTTCGAGCACACCCGGCAGCGTGTTATAGAGCGCATAATCGGCCTTATACTTGGTATAGCTATCGGATTGTTTATAAATGCCTGCGGAGCGGATTTTCAGGGCATACATCACTTCATTGTAATTGTAAGGGATCGTGGTCACGCGCTCGAGCTCATCCAGATAGTACTGGATATTGCTGGTTAAGCCGACGAGCGTGGATTCGGTCAGCTTTTCGGTCTCTGTGGTAATCAGCTTCGTATAATATGCGGGCAGCACATAGGCGATAATCAGAACGGGGAACAGAATCGTTAATGAAAAGAGTATCATCAGCTTGGCGCGGATGGACAAAGCTCTGTTTTTCAAGCGAGAACGACCTCCGTTTGCTTGACCTTTGAAGAGGTAACGGTTCTCATTTTACTTGAAGGACAAGGCTTAGGCAATAGATAGAAAACAGCGCTTTCATCGTAGGAATGAGTCATATGTAAGCGTTTTTACGTGTGATAAGCTGAATCTGCACAACAAATCGACGAATCATTAAAAAGACGAAGAGGTGGGTATATGAAAAAAAGCGCATTTTGGTTCATGACATTGGCCATGCTTCTGGTGATATTCAGCGGCTGCTCGTCGCGTCCCGATGGCGGAAGCAGCAGCGCAAGCGGCGGCGACAACGCCGAAACGGGCTCCGGCAAAATTGGCTCGGGGAAGGCCAAAACAACGCTGTCGATGATGATAAACATTTCGGATGAATCGCTGACCAAGGCCTACCGCGAAATCGTGGATGGGTTCACGAAGGAAAATCCCGATATCAGCGTCAATCTGCAGTTTGACAGTAACGGCTATGAGAATACGATGAAGGTTAAAATGGCTGCGAACGACCTGCCTGATATTTTCGATACCCACGGCTGGGCGAAGATTCGTTATGGAGAATACCTCGCTGATCTGCGTGACGAGCCTTGGGCTTCCCAACTGACCGATACGATCCGTAATGTCGTGACTGACGAGAAGGGCAAGGTCTATGCGCTCGTACTGACCGAAGCGAAGGACGGCATGTTGTATAACGTGGATATGCTGGAGAAGTACGGCATTGAGGTGCCGCGCACATTTGATGAGCTGGTGGCCGCAGGGGAGAAGATCAAGAAGGAAAGCGGAGGTAAAACCATTCCGTTCTACCTGTCCGGTATTGATGACAGTACGATCGGCCAGTATCTGGACCAATTCGCCAATCCGCTCCTGATTACGGCGAAGAATAATGAAGCAGACGCGCTGCTGAAGGGAACTTTCGATTGGTCCCATATCACGCCGCTAGCTCAAAGTCTCCTCACCCTCAAGGAAAAGGGACTGATCAATGAAGACGTGCTGACCGCCAAGCGCAGCGACCTTCCAGCTGCTTTTGCCGCAGAAAAGGTCACATTTGCTTTAGTCGGTCCGGCATTTATGGATTCCGTGCATGAAATCGCTCCGAATATGAAAATTGGCCTTATGCCGTTACCATCGATGGTGGCGGGCGACGAACCGACCTTTGCTGGCGGGGAGCGCAACACGCTCGCAGTATGGAAGGACTCGAAGCATCTAGATGAAGCGAAGAAGCTTCTCCAATATTTTGCAAAGCCTGAAAATATGGCGAAGCTCTCGAACGTATCCAAGAATCCTCCGGGACTGAAGGATATCAAAACCAATCATGAATTGACGCCTTATTATGAAAAATATGCCCAGGTCCGCGTGTTCCCTTACTTTGACCGCGTGTATCTGCCGAACGGCATGTGGGATGTACTCTGTAAAAACGGCACCGAGCTTCTGGCTGGCCGCATGACGCCGGAGCAGTTCAGCGAATCAATGAAGACCGAAGTCGAGCGTTTGTCCAAAAAATAAACTTCAGGGGCGGCGGGGCATGAGGTCATGCCCCCGCTGTTTGCCGCCTTGACATATCAAAAAGTATGAATTTCCAGGGTCCCCGCAAAGTAATCGGAGTAGGCTTCGAAGGTTACGCGTCACTTTGTGGGGTTGAATTTCCGGGGTCCCCGCAAAGTAATCGGAATAGGCATCGAAGGTTACGCGTCACTTTGTGGGGTTATTTAGCGAGGAGTGAGGGCGAGATGAGACCAAACATTGTTGTCACCAAGGCAGGGCCGCGCAAAACGACCCGAATGAGGCGCCTGGCCAAATCGCCGGTGATGCTGAACTGGATGTACCTGCCTGCATTGCTGCTGTTCGCGGTTTTTATCTATTATCCTTTTTTCCGGGGGCTGCTGATCTCCTTTACTGATTGGGACGGCTACTCCCAGATGTTTCATTATATCGGCATCGACAATTACAAAAGAATGCTGTCCGACAGCCGCGTCCACACCGTCATTATCAATACGCTTATCTACGGCCTCGGCAGTACGCTTTTTCAAAATATCATCGGGCTTCTGTATGCCCTGCTGCTGAACAAACACGGAAAGGGCAGAACGTTCGTCCGGGTTATCGTGTACATTCCGGCCATCGTCAGCCCAATCATCATGGGTTATATCTGGTATTTCCTGCTTCAATATAATGGCGGCGCCATTAATGACATCATTACGGCTTTTGCGGGTCATCCTGTCAATCTGCTGGGAGATCCCAAGGTGAATGTCTGGATTATTATGGTCGTCAACACCTATCAGTTCCTGGGGGTCGCGATGATGATATTCCTCTCGGGTCTGCAGGGCATTTCCAAGGACTATTATGAAGCGGCCGAAATAGACGGTGCTTCGACTATGAACCGCTTTTTCAACATCACCTTCCCGCTGCTGGCTCCTGCGCTGACGACAAGCATCATTCTGAACCTGATCGGCGGCCTGAAGCTGTTTGACGTGATTGCGGCCCTGACGAACGGCGGCCCTGGATACGCCTCGGCGTCATTGTCGACGATGATGTACCAGCTGTATTTCGCCAGACAGGATGCAGGGCTTGCGGCCTCGCTCGGCAATCTGATGTTCCTGCTTATTACTGTCATCAGCCTCACATCCCTGTACTTCCTGCGCAGAAAGGAGCTGTCGCAATGAAGCAGCGAAAACGCACGATTATTTATACGGTTATCGGCCTTTTCGTAGCCTTGGTGCATATCATTCCGTTTTACATTCTGCTGACCGTATCCTTCAAGGATATGCGGGATATGAGCTCCAAGTGGGCATTTCCCGGCTATTGGTTTACGGGCAATTTTATTAGCGCCTGGCAAAATGCCCATCTGGACCGAGCCTTCTTGAATACAGGGGTCATCACCGTTTTGTCCGTCGCATTGATTCTGATCTTCGGCTCTCTGGCAGCTTTTCCGCTGGCACGGTACCAATCGAAGCTGAACAAGTGGGTATACGGCATCTTCGTCAGTGCGCTGATCGTGCCGCCGCTGACCATTCTGGTGCCCTTGTATAAGTTTTTCGTGGATATCGGCTTTATGAATACCTACTTCGGAATCGTGCTGCTGCATGTGACCTTTCAGCTGTCGATGGCCATTTTCCTGTACACAAGCTTTATCGGCACGATCCCGCGGGAACTGGATGAGGCGGCGATGATTGACGGGGCGACCAAAACGGGCATGTTTTTCCGCATTATTATGCCGCTTCTCAAGCCCGTTACGGCTACGATCGTGATCATGAATGCGAACTCGATTTGGAATGACTACCAGTTCTCGCTCTTTTTTCTGCAAAAGCCTGACTCGCGTACCATTACGGTCGCCTTGTCCAGCTTCTTCGGGGAGAACAGCGCGCAGATCGGCTGGATTGCCGCCGGCTCGCTTCTGGCCGCGATTCCGAGCATACTCGTATACATTTTATTGCAAAAGTACTTCGTGGACGGTATTGCCGCAGGTGCGGTTAAAGGATGATCCCGGCGTAAATTTGGGGACAGGGAATGAGAGAGCAACATTGCGATATACCCTCCGTGATATAACAAAACTGTACTCAAGCAGACAAGGAGATGGAGAGATGAGCAAGTTGACAGGTAAAATCGCTTTAGTAACCGGTGCAAGCCGGGGGATTGGCCGCGGCATAGCGCTGCGATTGGCGCGGGACGGCGCATTGGTCGCGGTGCATTATGGAAGAAGACAAAATGAAGCCGAAGAAGTCGTTCGGCAAATTGAGCAAAATGGAGGTTCTGCGTTTTCGATCGGCGCCGATTTTAGCACACTTAACGGGATTCGCGATTTATATGCGGCATTGGACGAAGAGCTTCGGAAACGAACAGGCAATAACCGTTTTGACATTCTTGTGAATAATGCCGGAATCGGGCAAATTCTAACGCTTGAAGAGGCAACGGAAGAGTCCTTTGACGAGGTGATGAATACGAACGTTAAGGCGCCATTTTTCGTGATCCAGCAGGCTTTGCCGCGTCTGGCGGATGGGGGGCGCATTATCAATCTTTCATCATTTGTCACACGGGCAGCCTCACCAAGTGTGTTTGCATATAGCATATCGAAAGGGGCAATCAACACGCTTACGCTTGCTTTGGCCCAGCAGCTTGGAAACCGCCATATTACGGTGAACGCGATCCTTCCTGGCATCATCAATACGGAGATGAACGCCGGAACGCTGCAAAATCCCGCTGGACGCAATTCTGCCGCCGGACTTTCAACCTTCAACAGATGGGGAGAGCCTGAAGATGTGGCGGATGTTGCCGCTTTTCTTGCCGCATCGGATAGCCGCTGGGTGACCGGTCAATTGATCGATGCAAGCGGCGGATCTCATCTGTAAATAAACAAAGCCGGAGACCTAGCTGAAGAGCTGGGTTTTTTCGGGTTGACGGGGGAACGATGTCGAGCCGGAAAACGTCCGCTTTACTTCCTGGAGCCTTGGCAAGCTGCTCCCCGAATCGACAGCCATGCGCATGCTGAAAGGCTTGTCCCGCCTGATTCCTTGCGAGAGCGGGACGGTGCGCCTGGCGGGCAGGGAACTGCGCATGATGCCAAACAAGCAAATTTCGCAGCTGATGTGCATCCTCTCCCAATCGAACCAGACCCCTATGTTCGTAACGCGCCTTATCCACGCATTCATCCGCTTCGGCGGGCGCAGACCGCCTCTTTTTGAACAAATGATCATCGCCAAACCCGGGCGGTTTGAACCATACCAGGAAATCTATTGATGGAATTTGACCAGGAGGGGACCAGACATGAAAACGATCGATATTGAAGCAACAAAAAGCCGATATACAGCGTTTACGGACAGCTGCAATACGCTGATCATCAGCACGCTGGATGAAAACGGATTTCCTTTTGCCGGCTATGCCCCATTCGTGAAACTGGACGGAAAGCTGTACATCTATATCAGCCGCATTTCCGACCATTACCGTTATGTAGGGAACAATAAGCAAATTCTCGTGATGATGATTGCCGACGAATCGCAGACCCCGAATGCTTTTGCGCGTGAGCGGGCACGATGGGCTTGCACCACGGAGAATCTCGGAAGCGAGGGACATGAAAATATTTTTGAACAGTTCAATCGGAAGTTCGGCGAAAAAATGATGAATATGCTGCGCGGTTTAGATTTTTCGCTGTTTGAGCTGACTCCGTCTGCGGGCCGGTATGTGATCGGTTTCGGTCAGGCGTTTGATGTGGACCTGGCGGGCGACCGTTTTGAGCATGTGGTTGTCGATAAAGGACAGGGGAAGTGACCTTCTACACGACTAGAGTTATAGGATTCTTCGGTCAGGGTTTCGTAAAATTCGATTCGATTCCAGACACGCTCGGGAACAATATATAACGAACGAACTATTTCGATCTATATATTGTTTGATTGAATCCATTTTATAAAGAATAAATACGGGTGTTCGAGAACAGTAACAATATGAAAAATGTTTCTTGGAAGTCGCTTCTTGGATTTTTGCAAAATCATCGTGTGTTTGGATACGCCGAATAAGACAGGGAAATAAAACACGGTGGATTTCCGTCATGCAGTGCCACACCGCTCGCTGAGAGCTATGCGCGAACTCTAACTATGATGAACGTACGAAAAGCGACAGCCCTCCGTATTTGCTACACATCGTAGGTTAAAATGGTGCGCGAACTCTAACGGACACCACGGCCGCTAAATGGCCCAAAACAGCCACTTTATAAATGTAACGGACACCACAGCGCTTAATTGTTCCCAAAACAACGATAAAAGGGGCTTTTTCACAAAATAGCTGCATCTGTGTCCGTTAAAAATCATAATGCACGAAATTGACTACTATAGCGGCCGCTGTGTCCCTTAGAGTTTTGCAGTCGTTTTAAACCGTTTCGATTTATTCTCGTCTTAAATTGTAAGAGAATCTAAAGAATGGAGGAGGGCTCATGTCCTTTGAAACTATGCTGCCGGTGTGGAGAGCTGTGCGGGACCGGTTTCAGAAGTTGGCGGCAGGTCTGCGTGAGGAGGAACTTCTTCTTACGGCTCCGGGGCAAGGGCCTACCATCGGCTGGATGCTGCGTCACAATGCCGAGGTGGAGTATATGTTTGCGGAATGGTTTTTTCAGGCGGAGAAACCTCAAGGCATTAAGTATATAACCGGCGGCGGCCCGGAAGATCATCCGGATTATGCCAATCTTAAGGGGCTCCTTCATTTTCTTGAGGAATCCGACAGGCATTTTACGATGGCGATGCGCCTGCTTCCGGACGATGCTTGGGACACTCCGGTTGCTTCGCAAATGGGCATGTCCACACCGCGCGAGGCGATGGGCAGGGTGCTGTACCATAATGGACTGCATGCCGGCCAGATTTCGTTGATTCGAAAGTTGAATGCTTAAAAGAGTTAACGACGTGATGGGGAGGTACCCGAAAACGGTTGGAATTGAGTAGACAGTACCTGATCTGCAGTAAAGAGAATGGAGAATGCATGTATGGCTTGGGATATCGGATTAGGGCAATCTGATATTCGTTGACGGGCCATCTTGCATCAGTTGCGAACATTTCAGTGGGATAAGGGACAGATCCGACATGATCGGATCCAGAAAACCGGGGCTTTTTGGCCCCGGTTTTCTGATGTTTTGGAAATCTCTGTTTTAAGCAAGAGCGGTTCCTAGTCTCATTAGGTTTTCCAGAGGCCCTTTTTTGCTTAAATAACGATTGAAGATTTCGTTAGAAATCGCGGTTGGCTCCACTAATCTTCACTTAGATCCCACAGGACTACTACCGTATTGCCCATAGGTTCCCATAGAAAAATGTCGATTCAGGACTTTAGATTCAATCTTTTTTGGATCTATTTACAAATTTTAGCACTCGATCTAAAATAAATACAAGCGCTTTCAATTAAAGCGCTTTAACTAAAGGGAGGTGTTAAATCAAAGCTTGTTTATTTAACCGCTATTATTTTCATCGAGATGCTGCATTTCGCAATCCGGCTTAAAGGTTATGTCATGACCAAAAAAATTGACGTTAAAGGAGCGTAAGAAAATGGGAAAAAACAGAAAGTTTTTGCTTAGCGGCAAAGCTGTGATGTTGAGTTGTCTCGCTTTCCTTCTGATTCCGGCAGGTTTCGCATTCGCCTCTCCTAACAAGCCGTTTCCGCAGCATACGACATATACGAGCGGTACGATCAAACCAAACAATGTCTCGCAAAGCACGATGGACAGCGCGGTACAATCCAAATGGGATAGCTGGAAATCGGCTTATTTGAAGCCGGCCGGCACCGGAAAGTATTATGTGAAATACCAGTCCAACGGCGATACGGTGTCCGAAGCCCACGGTTACGGCATGCTGGCTACTGTTCTGATGGCCGGGTATGACAGCAACGCGCAAGTCTATTTTGACGGACTTTATAAATATTACAAGGAACATCCAAGCGACAACAATCCTTATTTGATGGCATGGAAACAAAACAGCAGCTTCCAGAACATTGAAGGCGCCGATTCGGCAACCGATGGAGATATGGACATCGCATACTCTCTCCTGCTGGCGGACAAGCAGTGGGGCAGCAGCGGCAGCATCAATTATCTCCAGGCAGCCAAAGACATGATCAATGCCATTATGCAAAGCGATGTGAACCAGACTCAATGGACGCTGCGCCTTGGCGATTGGGCGACGGACAGCAAGTATAAGGATGCGACCCGTCCTTCGGATTTTATGTTGAATCATATGAAGGGTTTCCAGGCTGCCACCGGAGATTCGCGATGGAACAACGTCATCGACAAAACTTACACCATCATTAATTCGATTTACAATAACTACAGCTCGTCGACGGGTCTGCTTCCGGATTTCGTAGTCTTGTCGGGCGGGGCGTACAAGCCTGCTCCAGCCGATTTCCTGGAAGGCGCCAATGACGGAAACTACGAATACAATTCCTGCCGCACGCCTTGGCGGATCACGACCGATTACCTGATAACAGGGGATAACCGCGCGTTGAATCAGCTGAACCAAATGAACACCTGGATCAAAGGGAAAGTAAGCAGCAACCCAAGCAGCGTGAAAGACGGCTATAAGCTGAACGGCAGCGTCGTCGGCTCCTATAACAGCGGCGCATTTTATGCTCCGTTCGGCGTCAGCGCCATGACATCTTCGGCCAACCAAAGCTGGCTGAACTCCGTGTGGTCCAAAACGGCAGGCAGTTCCAATGAAGGTTACTATGAAGACAGCATCAAGCTGTTTTCGATGATCATGATGTCCGGAAACTGGTGGGCGTACTAAGTACTGATCATTTGAAGACGAGAGCATAGCTGAAGGCCCGATTGGCTTGTTTTTAGAGCTAGTCGGGCCTTCATGATGCTGAGCATGTTTGGGGGGGAGTCGGCTGGGTTTTATATAAACGGAAGCCAACGGTGGCTCAATCAGATAATTTTTGACATTAACCCAAACAAAAAGACGGCAGAGAGATGATCTCCCAACCGCCTTTTTTCACCGTTTTTGTGATATGCATTTTCAACCGGGTATGCCTGTTGTTGAAAAATCCTTATGTATAAACCCGATTGTTGCTTTGCCAAAAATCGCACCCTAGTGCATGAGATATTTCCAGATCAGCCAGCAGACGAGCACGGATATCCATGAAATGAAACCGAAGATCATGACGATTTTGTTTTCGCTCCATCCGTATTTCAGGCTGAAATGGAAATGGATCGGAGTCATCCGAAACAACCGCAGCTTTGTCCGTTTATAGTACCACACCTGCAAGATGACCGACAGTTGTTCCGCCAAATAGATGAAAAACAAAATCGGAATCAAAATCTCAACCTTCTCAATGACGGCCAATACGGAAAGGGAACCTCCGATCGCCAGCGACCCCGTATCCCCCATAAACGCTCTTGCCGGATAAATGTTGTAAAGAAAAAGTCCGAGCAGACAGCCGATCATAACGAGCGAAAATGTCTGCACTTCAGGTTTGTCCGAAATCATGAAAAAGAAGAAATACGTTGGAACGGACACATTGATCAGCAGCCCATCCAGTCCGTCCGTAAAATTGATGGCATTTGCGGAGCCGACTATAAACAGCAGCATGACCGCCACATACACGTATACCGGCAAGTGCAGAGTGTACCCTTGAAATAACGCGATGTCGCTTGTCAGGCCGAACGAATGGAGCAGCACATACAAAACGGCTCCCGTAAAAAGGAATTGAAGCACCAGCTTCGTGCGGCCTGAGATGCCGGACGGATTTTGCCAGAAGGCTTTTTTGAAATCATCCAGAAAGCCGATCGAGCTGAACAACAGAAACGTAACGCAAAGCAGCAGCATGAGCGGCACGGGATGGAACTGCAGCGAAGTCGCTACCCCAACAAGCAGGATGAGCCCCGCCATAAGCGGCGTGCCGCGTTTGGCCTGATGGTCCGCCGGAAGCTCGGCGCGAATCGGCTGCGTAAGCCTCAGCCTGCGCAGCGTCCAGATCAGCAGCGGCATCAGTACCGCCACCAGCAGGAAAGACAGGCCGGAAATAGCCATAATTGCGTACATAAATAAGCTCCCTCATTTGAAAAATATGGTACCCCTATATTATAAATAATTCGGACATGGAGACAAACATTCCTTCCACATGAGGATCTTGAAAAAATATTGCTGTCCTTTATACCGTCAGGGAAACCTGACGGAAACCCAAAAAAGCTGACACCGATTTGAAAATCGATGCCAGTTTATGCATGGTATAATATTCGGATTGCGATCTTAAAAATCATACCTCCACAACGGTAAACAGGCTGGAGATTCCTTTTTTCACATAGTCCGGATTGGCGAGCGGCTCCTGCACGACAGGCTGCCAAATTTTTGGCGAGTCGGTTAGGGAAGGAAGCTTTTTGCCATACCAGTTTTCAAGTTCGCTGCGCTTGGCCGTATATGTCCGATCTTCGAATTTGAAGCGGATTTGCTCCAGATTTTCGATCAATGCAAAGGCGGCGGTAGCATTGTAAATTAACGAACGTTCAAGCTTTTCGGAGTTTAAATCTGCGGTATCCGCATGATAAACGATATCCGCAGTCAGCGTATCCGGGTGCAGCTCGAACGTACTCCGAACCTCGTTTAAGGGAAGGCTGTGCATCAGATTGGATAAGTTGCTTGCGTTGCCCATGTATTTGTTTTGATACTTCGCGATGCTTTGCAGATCATGGGTCTGCGGGTTTTGCTGCGCGGCTTCGTATGCCTGCCGGTCCCACTCCTGCTTTGGCAGCACAATGCCTTGAACCGCCGCGAACAGTAGAATGCCTGCCGCCGCCAAAAGCATGATGATTTTATTTTTAGCCGACATGGTTTTCACCTGCCTCGTATTTAAGTTTCAGCCGGATCGATGCGTTAAAGAGCAGCGGTATAACGATGGAAACCAATGGCCGGACGTAGCTGGCCGCCAAAACGCCAAATTGATAGGGACCGGAAATATGCAGCGGTCTGCCAAACCAGATATTGCTGCCCATATGAAGCGCTGTGGTGGATGCCGTCATGGCCAGCATGAAAATACTCCAAAGGATCCATGCCAGCTTGCGATTGCGCGCGGCGGCGGCATGGTCGAATGGTTCGATCCTGCGGTTATCGCCGGCAGCGGGCTTGCGAACCGCAAAATAGATGATACCCAAAATGACTGCGATCGCCGGCAGCAGCAGGCTAAGCTGCCCGGCGATG
Source organism: Paenibacillus azoreducens (assembly GCF_021654775.1). Lineage (NCBI taxonomy): Bacteria > Bacillati > Bacillota > Bacilli > Caryophanales > Paenibacillaceae > Paenibacillus > Paenibacillus azoreducens. Next base: position 437,875 of record NZ_AP025343.1, read on the forward strand.
CCGACGAGTCGCATCGGAATGGTGACGATCCATGCGGCCAGACAATACAGCAAAGCGGTTTGCACAAGCTCTGCACGATACCTTGAAACGTCGTAAAAAACTTGGCCCTCGATCAAGCCCTCAATGCTTGCGATGCCGGCTTTGGCTTGCTCGACAGCCTGGCTGTATTCCATCCCGTCTGCCGCAAGATCCGCTACCTTGGCTTCCAAATTGCTCAAAATTTCGTCCTTCAATTCCCGTACCTGGCGGGTCGGCTTATATCCGGCAAATAATTCCTCCACATGTTTCTGTAATGGATTCAATCTTATCCCTCCCCGGATTCGATCAGCTGATCAATCATTTTTTTTGCCATCTTCCATGCGTCCACGTTACGGCGGTATGTCTCATGACCCTGCGGCGTAACGGTGTAGTATTTGCGACGCCCGCCTTGGCTTTCGTCTCCCCAATATGATGTAATGTTCCCCTGGGCTTCCAGCCTCTTCAAACTGGTGTAAAGCGACGGCTCTTTAAGTTCATATTGGCCATCGCTGTATTTGGATATGGATTTGATGATTTCATAACCGTAATTGTCGCCTTCGTATAATACGCGCAGAATAATCGTATCAATGCTGCCGCGGATCAAATCGCTGCTGATGCTGCTCTCGCCCATTCACATTCACCTCGCGAATATAATGTATCACATATTACTATGTTTGACAATGTAGTTGATTAAACTTGGGTTGTAGCATAAAATGCAGGTGGAATGCCCTGCAAGCCATTTGGGGAAATCGAGCTAAAGATAAAGATGCCAGCTTAGGGATAAGCGGGAGGGGTGTCATGATGAACATTTTAATTATTGAGGACGATAGCAGTATACAGATGTTATTGAAGCTGAGTCTTGAAGTGGAGGGCTATCGGACCGAGACGGCTGGAAGCGTGTCCGAAGGTTTGAAAGTGCTTACAAACCGGCGGACGGATTTGATTCTGCTGGATTTGATGCTGCCGGATCGTTCGGGTTTTGAATTGCTGCAAATTTTGCAGCGTGAGTACCGGAGCGTGCCTGTCATCGTGCTGACGGCTAAAAATGAAATGAATGACAAAATCCTCGGTTTCCAGCTTGGCGCCGACGATTATTTGACCAAGCCGTTTGAAACCCGGGAGCTGGTGGAGCGGATCAAGGCCGTCATGCGAAGAACAAAGGCAGCGGCGCCCGCATCCGAAACCGTCCAGGTTGGCTGCATAGAGATTGACCGCAGGGAGCGGTCCTGTCAAATTGCGGGCAAGCCGCTAAAGACAACAAGCAAGGAATTCGATTTTTTGTGGCTGCTCTGCACGAATCCGAAAACGGTATTTACGAGAGAACAGCTCCTGGATCAGGTCTGGGGTTATGAATATTACGGCCAAACGCGTTCCGTCGATATGATGGTCAACCGCCTAAGAGAGAAGATGAAACCGCATGATCACTTGGTCGCCACCGTTCATGGCACCGGTTACAAGCTGGAGGTATAAAGGATGGGGCTGCGCAATAAGATGTTTCTTCAGCATGCGGTCACGATTATCATGCTGCTCGCGGCGATGTACATCGTTGCCAATTACACGCTGAACAAAAGCATGATCGAACGGGACACCCAGACGCTCAGCCAATATTTTACGCTGCACCGGATCGAGACGCTGAAAATTGTCAGCGACAAAAAAATAAGCATGGAACAGCTTTTTTCCGGGACTTACGCGCCTTTTATCGCGTCGCATTTGGCGGCCAACAGCAACTTCCAGGTGCAGCTGTTCGCTCTGGATGAAACCATTGTCGGCAGCAGCAGCGATAAGGATAATCTGTTGAAGCGGGATGATATCAGGGCGGCACTGCAAGGAGAAAGCGCGAGCGTCATCACGGAAAGGGAAGGCGTGCAGACGATGGTTTTCTCCGCACCGTTTTGGTATGAAGGCAAAATCGTCGGCGGTTTCCGGTATTTGCTGGACTTGAGCCAGAACGTGGAAACCCTAAGACGCATGCGGGTTTGGTTCGTTGGCGCTGCAGCCGGATGCCTTGTATTGTCCCTGCTTGCCAGCTATTCGTTCGCATCGTTTCTGATGCAGCCTTTGCATGCTTTGCAGCGTGCGCTGAAACGCGTATCGGTAGGGGATTTCAACCATAAAATCGAGGTAAACACCAAAGATGAAATCGGGGAGCTTGCGGAAAATTTTAACCAAATGTCCCATGCGCTCCAGCATCACATCGAACTGCTCCATTACGAGCAGGGCAAGCAGAAAGCTTTTTACGACAATATCACCCATGAATTCAAAACACCGCTCACATCCATTATCGGCTTCTCCGAGTTGATCTCCAAAATGGAGCGCATCGAAGACATTCAGGAATGCAACCATTACATCCGCAAGGAAAGCTCGCGGCTGCTGAATATGGTTGAGGAGCTTTTGCAAACGTCGCTGAAAGGGGATGAAGCCTGGCGCATCCGGCCTGAAAAGGTTGATTTGGGCGTCCTCCTAACGGACTGTTTGCGGATTATGAAGCCGACGCTGGAGAAATCGATGATTTCGACGACGGTAAACGGTTCGCATTTCGAAGTATGCCTGGATCCGAAACGAACGCAGCAGGTATTGTTTAACATGATCGACAATGCGGTCAGGCATAGTGATTGCACGCATTTGCATTTTGAAGTCAAAGAGCAGGAAAACAGCGGCACCGTCCGTATTATCGATAACGGAGTAGGAATAGCGGAGCAGGATTTGCCCAAGCTATTTCTTCCTCCGGAAGAAAAGCAGGACCGCGCCATTTCCAAGGAGACCCATGGCCTCGGGCTGCCGCTTTGCAAGCAGTTGATGGAGCTCCAGGGCGGGGAGCTCATATTGTCCAGCCGCCCCGGCAAAGGGACGGAAGTGAAGCTTGTGTTCAGCAAAGAGATGCCTATGAAAGCGCTGTTACAAAACTGATACAAAGCTGCTATTCTTTTGAGACAAAAGGAGGATAAAGTGAATGCCAGAGGATAAGAAAGGGCTTTCATGGTTTCGCCTCATCGTGCTGCAAGTCATCATCGGCTGCGTGCTGATCGGCATTTGCTCCTATACCTTCCGGATTCCGGTGGACGAAGTGATTACGGCTTCATCCCAGCAGGATCAAGCGGAACGGTTTGCAGGGATTCCGATGCGGATCGATCTGGTCTATCCCGGCTTGGGAAAAGTCATTTTGGATGATCCGAAGGAACTGCTGAGCTTGAAATCTTCGTTCTCCACCCTGCTCACAGCAGGCAAGGCAGATCAGGATGTCAAAGAGCCGCGTTTGCTGCTGACCGGCAGCATCGCGTATCTGGATCAGGAGGATGTCCCGTTCCAGGTGCAGACCAATGCTTTTCAATTCGGCAGTGTCTCGGTGAATTCGCTGAACGTAAGCGCAAGTATTCGCAAGCTGCAAAGCACGCTGATCGACAAGGTGTTTACGGCATCCATGATCGGAGCGGCGGTGCAGAACTCGGCCAATAAGGTATATTCCCTGGAACAGGGCGTTTTGACGCCGCTGTCCGAGGCCGAACGAAAGGCGCTAATGAAGCAGGTTCATACTGCGGCCCGCGTTATCGATTTCAGCCATTTCGAGGATCTGGAAAGACAACCGGACAGACATTTTGTCGTATCCCTGCCGGATACCCAGGAGGGGAAAAAGCATTGGCTTCACATTGACCGGTTTAACAGCGCTTACATGGTCGTGTACGACTTGCTGGATGAAACGAACCAAAGGGCCTATTTCAAACTTAACGCTTCCTCATGATTACAATGAAGGGATGGTTTGAAGTATGGCGGCGAGGAAAAAAAGCAACAGCTCGGTCATCATTTTGGCCGTGGTTATCGTCGTGTTGGTGGGCGGATTTTTCTTATACAAATCAGGGGTGTTCGGCGGTAAAGGTAAAGAGAAAATAACGGTTTATTCTATTTTTCAGGAGGAAGAGGCACGTAAAATTCTGGATAAATTCAAAGAAGAGACAGGAATCGACTACGACATTTTGCGTCTGCCAAGCGGCGAGGCCGTATCCCGCGTGCAGAATGAAATGCTGAATCCGCAAGCGGATTTCCTGATGGGCGGCCCTGCCGATTCGCATGAAGTCCTGAGAAAAGCGGGAGCGCTTCAAGCATATGCTTCTTCAAACGCTTCCGATGTTCCGGACAACATGAAAGATAAGGATGGATTCTGGACCGGGTTTTATCTGAATCCAATCGCCATTGGCGTCAACGAGGAACGTTGGAAAGAAAAGTACGGCAGCGATCCGTATCCGGAAACATTCAAAGATTTGCTTGATCCGAAATTCAAGGGCGAGATCGGTATGTCCGACCCGGCAACTTCAGGTACAGCTTATACGGCATTCGCTTCCCTCGCGCAAGTTTGGGGCGAGCAGGAAATGCTGGACTACATGAGACAGCTTCTGCCTAACTTGAAGGAAAGGCCAAAATCCGGCATCGAACCGATCCAGAAAGCGGCAAAAGGCGAATATACGATCGGCGTGACCTTCCTTGGCGACCAGCTCAAGATCAAAAACCAAGGCAATCCGATCCACAGCATCGTTCCCGAAGCAGCCGGGTATGAAATTGGGGCTCTGTCGATCGTAAAAGGCGGACCGAATGAAAAAGCTGCAAAAAAACTGATGGATTTCATGCTGACAAATACACCGGGTGAAATTTATACGCAATCCGCATATGCGGTTTCAACCAAACCTTCTGTACCTATTCCGCCAGGCGGCATCGATATCAAATCGACAAAATACAATCAAGATTACGATCTTTGGAAAGCAGCCGACCAGCGCAAGGATCTGCAGGATGCTTTGAAAAGTCTGAGATAATCGAAAGCCGGCTGGGGCTATTTACGGCGGTGGGATCTCGATCCGCACCGCCCTTTTATGGATAGACAGAAGAAAGGTGGGTGTGACGCCCGGATGAAAGAGAAAAAAGGCATCGGGGAGTCGCTTGGCAGACTCCTGAAAGATCCGTCATCATTGGCACTCGTTCTGACCAGCTTTATCGTATTGATTTTGTTCGTGATCTATCCGCTGATTGTTGTCGTGTTCACCTCCGGTTTTGACAACTGGGGGACCTTTTTCAGCAAACCCCGCTATGGGCGGGCGCTTCTGAATACGATTGTCAGCTCTTCGCTGTCGGCCGTAACGGCCACAATCATCGGTTTTATTTACGCTTACGCGATTCACTACAGCAATATTAAAGGCAAGAAATTTTTCCGCGTGATCGCCTTTATCCCGCTGCTGGCTCCTTCGGTCATGAGCGGTCTGGCGTTTTTGCTGCTGTTTGGACGCGGCGGCATGATTTCGCATTGGCTGAATTCCGTGTTTCATATCGAACTGGACTTGTACGGCCTGCCGGGGCTGTGGATCGTGCAGACGATCTCCTATTTCCCGCTGGCATACATGACGATTACCGGGGTGCTGCGCTCCATTTCGCCGAACCTCGAAATTGCGGCGCAAAATTTGGGCGCGCGGGGCTTTTACCTGTTCCGGACGATTACGTTTAAACTTGCGCTTCCAGGCGTGATCAACGCATTTTTGCTGGTGGCGATCAACTGCTTTGCCGACTTCGGGAATCCGAAGCTGATCGGCGGCAACTATTCGCTTCTCGCGGTGGAAATTTACGGTGAGATCATTAACAATGAGCCGGGTCTGGCTTCGGTCATGGGGATTATTCTCGTCATTCCGGCCCTGTTGGTCTTCTGGCTGCAAAACAAGGTTTTGTCCAAAGGTTCATATTCGACCGTGACCGGCAAGCCGGTGTCCGGCCTGAACCGGGTCACGACATCCCGAAAAACGGATGTGCTGCTGTTTACGTTTAATACGATCATATCCATTTTCATCATATCCATGTTTGCGATTACGATTTTGTTTGCTTTTACGAAAAACTTCGGGCGGGACAACACGTTTACGCTTGATCATTTGATGAAGGTCGTGTTCAGTTCTTCCAGTCCGGCGGTGCTGAACAGCTTGGTGCTTTCGCTTGTGAGTGCGATTCTGGCGGTTGCGTTTGCGCTGGTTTTGGCTTATATCGTCATCCGCAAACCGTTCCCGGGCAAAAAATTGCTGGATTTCAGCGCAGTTCTGCCGATCGCTCTTCCGGGTACTTTTGTCGGTCTGGCTCTGATCGTCACCTTCAGCAAGGGCCCGGTTGTTCTGCAAGGAACGGCGGCGTTGATTGTCATCGCGATGCTGCTGAAACAGATGCCTGTCGGATACCGCGGTTTGACCGCATCCTTCAAGCAAGTGGACAAATCGATTGAAGAGGCGGCCACAAATCTCGGGGCAAACAGCCGCAAGACACTGACGACCATCGTATTTCCGATGCTGCAAAAAACCGTCGTAGCCAACTTTGTCTATGCGTTTATGAAAAATATGAATACCTTGAGCACTATCATTTTCCTGATTACTCCGAAATGGGTCGTTGCAGCCGTATCAATCTTCAACTACGCGGAAACGGGAACCTATTACTGGGCGGCGGCCGTTGCGGTGGGCCTGATGGGGGCGACGCTTGGCACGCTTGGCGTCATCAAGCTGATCTTCCGCTCCAAGGTCAAAATATTCGACTTTTAGAGGTTGTTCAAAAAGTCCGCTTTTGATAAGAAAACCTGATCGAGGCAACTCAAGGTTGAGCGACCGCGATGAATAGGTAGGTTTTCTTGCGATATAGAATTTCATCAGCTCAGCTGATAACTTATAAATTCTATATCTAACACGAAGTGAATCAGGAAGCGGATCCGGCATCGAATCTTGAATTCAGCCGGGCCTTCCGGTGCTCACGTACCTTTTACGTACGCTCCGCTCCTCAGTCCCTAGCTTCATTCAACCTTCTCGGTGCTGAAAACCGGCCTTTTTGAACATGCACTTTTAGAGGTTATTCAAAAAGTCCGCTTTTGATAAGAACGGCTTTTTTGAACATGCGTCTTTAGCAATAGGTTTCCACGGCAAAATTGAAGAATACAGGGAGTGTAGATTATGGAATCCAAGGTACTGCTTGATTTGAAAAATGTAAACAAAGTATTCGGGCAAAACCATGTCCTTAAAGATATCAATCTGCAAATCGAACGGGGCAAGTTCATTACATTTCTGGGTCCGAGCGGCTGCGGCAAAACGACGCTTCTTCGCTCCATAGCGGGTTTTTATACGGTGGACCAGGGGGAAGTGTGGATCGACGGGAAAATCGTAAACGATCTGCCGCCGTACAAAAGAGGAACGCCGATGGTGTTTCAGGAGTATGCCCTTTTCCCGCATATGACCGTGTTTGATAATGTGGCATATGGGCTGGACATTAAAAAGGTGCCGGAGGCAGAGGTGCAGCAACGGGTGCAGGCGGCGTTGACCCAGGTTAAACTGACCGGACTTGAGGAGCGTTATCCGCATCAAATGTCCGGCGGGCAGCAGCAGCGTGTGGCGATGGCCCGGGCGCTGGTGATGAATTCGCCGATCATTTTGCTTGACGAGCCTTTGAGCAACCTTGACGCCAAGCTGCGCGAGGAGGTTCGCGTCGAGCTGCGAAATATCCAGCAGGATCTCGGCCTCACCGTCATTTATGTAACGCATGATCAACTCGAAGCGCTGTCGATGTCGGATTACATCGTTGTGTTCAATCGGGGCAGAATTGACCAATACGGCACGCCGCATGACATTTATTATAAGCCGCGTACCCGCTATGTAGCCGATTTTATCGGAACGACCAATTTCATCGAAGGCGTGGTTGAACGTCAGGACGGAAATACCGCAAACGTGGTCTATGGAAAAGGACAAAAGGTGGCGATTCCGACCGAAGGTTCCTGGTCCCCGGGGGAAAAGGTCATTCTCAGCGTAAGGCCGGAATCTTTGCGGCTCAATCCTGCGGAAACACTGGACTTTCATATGAAGGGCAAAGTTCAAGCTTCCATGTTCCTTGGCGAAAAGGAAAGGTATTATATTATGGACGATGAAGGCAAGGAATGGATCATCGACGCTTATGATATCGGCCAAACTTCATTTGACGGCGAGGTTACTTTTGCGGCGAAGGCGGACAAATTGCATATCATTCAATACGATGAAGGTGAAGAATAAAGTATATAAAAAAGGACTCAACTTCATAATTTGTGTTGCAAAAAGCGAAAGTAGCGAAGGGGACGGAATCGATCTGAAGAACGGTCCGTAACCGTAGTGATTACCTCGCACAATGTCAAACACTAATTTATAGATTGAGCCTGAAAAGGAAAACGAATTTGTTTTCCTTTTTGGCTTTTGTAGGCTTGCTTGCAGAACCTCACTTCAAATAGAACGCTCATGCAGGAGGGGGAAAGTCAACATGATAAGAAAAGGGAGTTTGATCCTGGTGCTGGCCGCGGTCTTGGTGCTGTGTTTGATTTTGATCTGGATCTACCCGCCGGGCAAGGCTGCGAACCCGCCGCTGAAGGTGTATGTCATTTTTCAGGAGGATGAAGCCCGCATGCTGCTTGAAAAATTCAAAAAGGAAACCGGTCAGGCGTATCAAGTGATCCGGATGTCCAGCGGAGAAGCCAGCTATCACCTGCTGGATACGGACAAGACCGGTGTCGATGTGGTGCTTGGCGGAACCGCGGACTTGCATGAACAATTGAAAAATAGTGGCAAACTGCTGCGTTATTCACCGCGTATGAGCGACAAAATCCCGGAAGCCTATAAGGATAAGGATGGGTATTGGACAGGCATGTACATGGGGGCGCTTTCCATAGGCGTCAATGAAAGGGTATGGAAGGGGGATCCCGAGCTTGCCTCAGTTCCTTATCCCACGCGTTATGAAGATTTGCTCAGTCCCGAGCTAAAGGGCAAGATTGAGATTCCCGATCCCGAAACTTCCGGAACCGGCTATACGCTTCTGGCCTCGTTAGCGCAGGAACGCGGTCCGGAAAAAGCAATAGAGCTGATGCATGCGCTAAAGCAGCAAAGCTCAACCACCACCTTCTCCGGCATTACCTCGGCCCAGCGTCTGGCTGTCGGAGATGTCGCCGCGGTTGTCTGTTTTCTTGGCGATCAGCTGCGATTTGCGAATTCCGGTTATGCCATTCATTCCTCGATTCCGCCTAAAGCCGGGTGGGAAATCGGGGGTGTGTCCATTCTTAAAAACGGGGACAATCGGAAGGCGGCGAAAAAGCTGATTGATTTCGTATTGTCCAAAAACGCGCAAACGGCTTATATGAATGCGGCTTTCTCCCTCCCGGTCATCCCCGGTATCGAGCCTAATCCGCTTCTGGCCGACGTTCATATCGATAAATTGCTCACAAGCTATCGCGCGGATGAGGCGGCTGCAGCCCGGGCGGAGCTGATGAAGCGATGGAGAGATGCAAGTAAATGATACAAAGCAGGCAGACGTGTTGCCGTCAACCGTCCTTGTGGACAAAACGAAAGCAGCTCAACGCGGAGCTGCCTTTGTTTGTCCTGCTTCAATTAGGAGTGGAATCTTCCATGAAACCCAGTTCGGAAAGAAGCCCTGCACCCAGAAGGGGGATCTGCCATCATATCAGACAGTATAGACTTCCGGGGTCCCCGCAAAGTAATCGGAATAAGCTTCAAAGGCTACACGTCACTTTGTGGGGTTATTTAATCATGCATTGCGGATTGACTAGGGCCGAATATCACTTGATATGGCCTCATCATAGAATTGTCTTCATGTTCGATAAGATGACAATGCCATACATAACCAGGACCGAAGGCTGGGTCGAAGGGAAATAGATTTTCCCCAGGAACAACTCCGTTTACCGGTACGTCCTGCGGTGCAAAACGCACTCTGATCGTTGTTACTTCGCCAGGATTCATTCGAACGGTATCTTTCCATCCGCTTTCATTAGGATCCGGTCCAACAGGATCGCCTTGAAGATAAGGACCAACCGGCAGTGCTATCGTAGGGTGATCTAAAGGCAACGTTCCGTTAAGCGCTGTCCAGTCGGCTAAATATCTGGCAGTATCAAAGCTTTGGCGACTTATCAGCAGAAACTCTACCAAGTGCAAATGGATGGGATGTGTATCAGGCGTCAGGTTAGCTATTTGCCAATCTTCGGTTGATCCGACTACGGGAAACTCGGAAGTAGGCGCCATAAATATTTGTCCATTTAAGAGCTGTTGTTTGGAATCATTGGTTGCCTGGACTCTATTGAGAGTTAATATTCTGGTAGGCGCATTCGGCGTCAATGCCGGAATGATATTTAAAGTTGCCGGCAGAGCAGGTGGAGGAACGGGCAGCGTATCGAGCACTGTAAATTGCATAACTTGACCGACCGTATTGATATCCGGAGCATCACCGCCAGGGAAAGGTGTATTCGCATCGTTTAACAACAGGATTTTCGTGCCAGGGACTAGAGACGAAAAATCAACGAGAATATCGGCACGTTCACCTGGAGCTATTAGAAGCGATGAAAGTTCCACCGCCTTTGGCAGGTATCCCCCATCTGAACCGATTTGGATGAAGGATTGGTTATTTGAGAGCTTCAGGTTATAAAAACGGGCATTCGATTCGTTGACAATGCGGAAACGGTATTGATGACGTTCCACATCCAAATTAGGCCAGACTTTGCCATTCACCACAATCGTGTTGCCAAAAAATTCAGGAACCCAGTAGGGGTGGATATCTGGATTATTCCCCACATTTGGATACAGCAAGGAACCATCATCATTGAATGAACGATCCAAAATAGATAATGGAATTTCGAATTTCCCACTGGGAAGGAATGGGGCCACCGGGTCATTTGGATCCCGTAACAAATAGAATCCCGCAAGTCCTGCATACAAATTTAAACGGGTTATGCCATCCGTATGATCATGATAAAAAAGAGTAGTTGGTTGCTGGGTATTTAGATACGTGTACAGAGATTTGAAAAAGCCCGGACCTGTCTTCATCTCACCGGCTGTAAACCAAGATGTGGGATTACCGTCAGAGTCAGATTGTGTTTCTCCGCCATGCAGATGCGTAACGATGGGAACGGGACTTTGCGCTTCAGGAAATCCTGGAGGAAATGGCGGGAAAGGCGGTACCGGCGTCGGTATGTCGTTAGGGTTCGCCCAACCAAAAGTGGGATCGACAGGAAAGGGTTGCGGACTAGTAATATCGTTGATCCACTGTACATGAATAGGTATTCCTCTGATAGCCTCAAAGGTTGGCCCCGGAATCCCGCGAAAGAAAACCGGATTTCCGGTGCCAGGATCTGTAACGATCCCTCCATAACCGAAGGCGTTTGTCATCGGGAAGCCTGGCGGCAGAATTTGTTGTTGAAACACTGCTGCACTCACTTCATAATCGTGACTTTCTACAGCTCCCGTGTCTGGATTTGTTATGACAGCGGGCATAAGTACAGGTGGTTTGGATAATTGGTTGACGTATTTAGGGATAGTCGTTGGATCTAATGGTTTTGGCGTAGGTGCTGGCGATGGCGTAGGTACCGGTGCAGGTGTAGGTGCGGATGTCGGTGTAGGTGGTGGTGCAGATGTCGGTGTAGGTGCTGGCGTCGGGGTAGGTGCTGGCGTCGGGGTAGGTGTTGGTATTAGCGTAGGTGTAGGTACAGGCGTTGGCGTAGGTGCTAGTGTAGGTGCTGGCGTAGGCGTTCGTGTAGGTGTTGTTAATGTTGATGTTGGTGGTAGCGAAGTTGTAAGTGTAGTTATAGGCATCGGCGTTGGTGGGGGCGTCGTTGGTACTTTCTGTTTTTTAAAACGAATTCCCATATAGTGAAATCCTCCTCTTATATTCGATCATTCGTCCCTCATATTTGTCCAGAATTCGACGGACAGTAATTCGAAAACACTTCTTCCGATACAACAGATTTCTTCACCACAGCTCCACATTTGTTGAAGACTAATGTACCTACAAGGTACACATGGCCAAGTCAGAATGATTGGACTAACACCCTTGGTCATCAGCACAAACTGGAGCCGGACGGGGAAACGGCAATTGTTCGCTTGGACTGTCGTATATAAACTGATGTTCTCTTTACATATTTTCTTACGAAACGTGATATCGCTATTTGTGCCCAAATAAGCATTGTGGGTTTCTAACGAAACTGGATATCGCTATTAAGCAAAATAAGTGGCTTTTGGCCTGAAATTATCTCAAATAACGCTTTGCAGTTTCGTTAGATTCGATTGGCTCTTGTATTTGAGGTAATAACGCTCTGTAGTTTCGTTAGAGATTTAAAAACATCGGTTTTCAAAGGTTGCAGCTTGGGACGGACAGCGATAAACGATCCGTAACCGTAGCATCCAGCCCGCGAACCCAATGATCCGGCAGCTGTTCGATCAAAGAACAGTTGCCTTATTACGCAGTTCCATCTAACATGCAAATGCGGAAAATGAGAAAAAACCAAACCATTTTTATAGCATTTTCCACCACTTTAGCTTTTTCCACATCGAGAAAAACCTTGATACATAAGGGCTTTTCGGATATTGCTTTGTCATGAAGGCCGATAAAACACAGTAAATGAAAACGCTTTATTTACGAAAAAATGCCATCCGTCTACAATGTGAATTGTCCGAAGCGTTCTTTCGGAAACAACAACAAATCTTACCTTATCGAAGACCAAGGGGGGTATAAAATGTCAAAAAGGCTTCTTAGCATGACGCTCGTCCTGATGTTAGCAAGCACGCTGCTTTCAGCATGCGGCGGTTCAGGGTCGGGCAGTAAAGACGAGAAAGCATCAGGCGGAGCGGCCGAAACTCCGACCACCAAGGTGGAAGAGACCACCAACCAATATGGTGATACCGGCGGGTTAAAACTTCCGCTCGTGGATAAGCCGACAACGATCACCTGGATGGTCGTCAGCGATACTCCGCTTAACGACAAGCTGGTAGCCAAGGAAATCGAGAAACGTACGGGAATTACGGTCGATTTCCAAAACTATTCCTCGGCGACATTCCAAGACAAGCTTCGGTTGGTGGTATCATCCGGCAAACTCCCGGATATTTTCCACGGGCTTAGACCGGAAGAACTGAAGAAAATCGGCCAGCAAAAAGCGGTCGTGGCCATTAACGACTATGTCGACATACTGCCAAACTTCAAAAAACTGTATGTCGATGAAAATCCATGGGTGGCCAGTTCATTCGGCGATGAGAACAACAACATTTATACATGGCCGATTTACAACATGAACCGGGACGTTAACCACGGCATGATGTACAGAAAAGATATCTTCGATAAGAACAATATTCCGGAGTGGACCAACACGGAAGAGTTCTATCAGGCGCTGAAAAAATTGAAAGAAATTTATCCGGATTCCTATCCGATGGCTTCCAAGACAAAAGAAAATATCTTTAGCGATCTTTCCTACGGCTGGGGCATCGGCGGCGCGAGCTACCCCGCTTATTATTCCGAATCCGATAAAACATGGAAATTCGCCGGCGTGCAGCCCGAGCATAAAGAGATGCTTGATTTCCTGAAAAAGCTGTACAACGAAGGTTTGCTGGATCAAGAATTCCTGACCGATACGATGGAATCCTGGAGCGCCAAGATGACAACGGATAAATCATTTGTCACATGGGATTGGATCGGCCGAATGGACCTGTTCTACAACCAAGTAAGTTCGAAAAATCCGGAATTTAACCTGCGTTACGGCAATCCGGTCGGACCTACTGGCCATGTCCGTACCTTGCCGAAAATCGATGCCGATTTCGGAATCGCTGTAGCCAATAACAAAAATAAAGAAGCCGCGCTCAAACTGCTGGATTACCTGACCAGTCCATCGGGCTCCGAGCTGATTACGCTTGGCGTCGAAGGCGTAAACTTTAACTTTGACGCAAACGGCAAACCGGTATACCCGGAACTGGCAAATCTTCCTGCGGTAGAAATCAAAGCATTGGAAGAGAATTACGGCATGTGGGTAGAAGGTATGTATCTGAATCCGGATCACCGATCTGTGTACTATAACTATACGGAAAAGGAAAAAGAGGCTCAGGACAAGATCGTATCTGCTAACAAATTTGAACCGCTGGATCCGGTGCTTAATTTGACGGAAGAGGAAAGCGCGACGATTTCGGAATTGCAAACCGCGATTATAAAATCGATGAATGAATTCAATGCAAAATATATTCTTAACAAAAAGTATGGGGACAAGGAATGGAATGACTGGCTGGTAACGGCGGAGAAGATGGGCGCAAGCAAATACGCCGAAGTGTATAACGAAGCTCAAAAGCGTTTTGAAGCCAATAACAAGTAAGTAAAAACTATATAAGTTGGACTAAATAAATGGAACAATTCACCCGGCTGGCTCAACACCTTGATTAGTACCTGATAAAAAAGCGAAAGTAGCGGAGGGGACGGAATCGATTCTTACGAAGCGGCAGCGTTCGCCTATAAGCTTTCCGTAGGAAAGCTATATAAGTGGAACTAAAGAAAAATGAAAAGGGATAGGCAAGAGGGGGGAATGATTCTGGAGAAGCAGAGCGTTCGCCTTTGTGAGCGGATTTCTACCATAGATTAGGTTCAAATCATAGAAATCTGGGAGCAACAGCGATCGAAAGAACATTACACCCGGCTGCCTCTTTCCGTTCATAATTATTGGTTCAACTTATATAGCATCGAAAGCATACGCTGTCTCCGAATTACTATCTTTTAAAGAACTAATTTCAGTAATGAGCCCAACTTATAACATAGAAAGATCAGGATGATGAATGGCACGAAGAACACTTTTGTTCCAAGTGCCATTTATAATCATTCAGGAGGAGAAGAGACGTGCCAAACCCTAACACGGAGAAGATCCTTACAGTGAACAAAACCACGCTATCGTCACGGATATCCGCGTCACTTATGGGAACGCTCAAACATATCAAGCGTGATAGACAGCTATTGCTCCTCTTTCTGCCTTGCCTCGTATTTTATATTATTTTTCGTTACGGGCCGTTGTACGGCTTGATTATCGCATTCAAAGACTACAACGTGTTCGAAGGAATCATGGGCAGTAAATGGGTAGGTCTTAAGCATTTTATCAAGTTTTTCTCAAGCAACGATTTCGTCCTGCTGTTCAAAAACACGCTGGCGCTCGGTTTCTTCACTTTGATCTTCGGGTTTCCGGTTCCGATTTTGCTTGCGATATCGCTGAATGAACTGCGGGTGAAGTGGCTGAAAAAATCCATTCAGACACTTACTTATTTGCCGGCGTTTTTGTCCGTCGTCATTATTTGCAGCATGGTCATTGACTTTTTGTCTCCAAGCACCGGCTTGATTAACAAGCTGATTGCCGCGCTCGGATTCGAGAAAATTTATTTTCTGATTATGCCTGAATGGTTTCGCACCATTTATGTCTCATCGGATATTTGGGCCACCATGGGTTATGAAGCCATCATTTATCTAGCCGCGATCGCCGGCATTAATCCGACGTTGTATGAAGCGGCCAGAGTGGATGGATGCAGCAGATTAAAAAGCCTGTGGCATATTACGATTCCAAGCCTGATGCCGACGATCCTTGTCATGTTCATTCTGAAAACAGGCAGCATGATCCGGATTGGATACGAGAAGGTATTGCTGCTTTATACTCCGACGACGTATGAAGTGGCGGATGTATTCTCCACCTATGTGTACAGAAAAGGATTGATTGAATCGAACTATAGCTATGCTGCCGCTGTCGGCATGTTTGAAGCCTTGGTTGCGATGACCATGCTGCTGACAGCAAACTTCATAAGCAGAAAGGCTGGGGGTAAAGGGCTATGGTAGGAGAATCAAAAGTCAACCTGTTCGGCATCATCAACGGTCTGCTCCTATGCTGCATTGCATTAATGACGGTCTATCCGATTATTTATATTTTTTCGATATCCATCAGCGACACGGCTTCCGTGGTGCAGGGGAAAGTGACCTTGTTTCCCAAGGGCATTAACTTTGACGCCTACATGGAGGTGTTGAAGGACGAACGGATACCCAGAGCTTATCTGAATACGATTTTCTATACGGGATTCGGAACCTTCATCAATTTGTTGTTAACTTCGATCGCAGCTTATCCATTGTCCCGCCCTGACTTCATTTGGCGCAAATATTGGATGTTTGGCATCGTATTAACGATGTTCCTCAATCCAGGCATCATTCCAAACTATCTGATCGTGCAGGGGCTTGGACTGACGGATACGGTATGGGCGCTGGTCATTCCGAATGCGATTTGGACGATGGAACTCATCATTTTGAAGAGCTTTTATGAGAATATGTCCTCGCAGGTTCGTGAAGCGGCGGTGATTGACGGTGCTTCGGAATACCGGATCCTGTTCCAGATTTTGATTCCGCTATCCAAACCGGCGCTGGCGTCGATCGGGCTCTTTTATTTCATGGGACACTGGAACAGCTTTTTCCTCCCGATGATTTATTTGAACGATTCCAGCATGTATCCGCTGCAGGTCGTACTCAGGGATATGCTCATATTTGATGAAGGCGGCGGCAAAAGTTTGGTCGATGCGGCGGCGCTTGCTCCACAGGCGAAGAAAAATGCGACGATCGTACTGTCGATGATACCGGTTCTGATGATCTATCCCTTTGTCCAAAAATACTTCGCTAAAGGCGTTATGTTAGGTTCTGAGAAGGGTTAAACGTTTTTTCCTGTATAATGAATTGGATTAACGACACTGAGAAAGGATGACTACCGCTTGAAGCGCTTCTTTACGAATTTGGGTATCGTGCAAATCTTTTGTTCGCTGCTCTTAGTCATCGGCATCATGTATGTATCCAATTATTTTGTATACCGGAACTCCATCTCGGGAATTTACGACAAGGTCGCGCAAAACAACAATCTTGCAGTCAAAACGATGATTCAATCTTTTGACGACAGCTTTCGGTCGATCAATAACATGATCCATTCCATTCACGGGCTTCCATACGACAGTTTGGAGTCGGAAGAAGACGGGCGTATTGATATGGTGAAGGTGTACACGATGCAGGACAGCATCGCCGCGCTCGTCTCTTCGGTGGATTTTATCGAGGAAGCGATCGTGTTTTACGATGACTATGATCTTGCCATTACCTCGCTGGGCACAAGCAGTCTGAGCGATCTGTTTCAAAGGAAATACAAACATGATTTGTATAACGAGACTTATTGGCGCACGTACATGAAAGGAAAAAATGCTTTTAAAGTACTGCCCGGACAGGATTTCAAAGTTGCGACGGCTTCCTCCTGGCAAAGGAAAAAGCTGATGGTGGCCGTTGACGGCAACAAGATCCGCATCTCGAACAAACATATCATCATCCTGATCGATGAGGCGGCTTTGCTAAAGCACGTGAACCAGAAGGCAATGATTCCTGGAGCATCGTTCATCGTGCTTGATCAGGACCGCAGCGTTGTGCTAAGCACGGACGCAAATTCCGATTTATCCGGGGTGCTCGACGAGGTATATTTCAATCCGGCCAGCGAGGCTTCTTTAACCAAAGAAGATTACCAATATCATTTTTATAAGTCGGATTTTAACGATTTTGTTTATATCAATAAAGTGCCGTACCAATTCCAGAATATCGATTCCGTGATCAAAGCCAACGAAATGATTATGTTAACGGCCATTATCTGTGCGATTCTCTTATCCGTGCTGCTCAGCATTTATTTGAACAGGCCGGTCAAAAAAATCATTCGTCAGCTTGGCGGCACCAGCCGCGGCAATGATTTCCGCAAAATTTTAAGCGGCGTCGTGAAAATGCAAATGGAGATTGAATCAACCAGGCGGCAGCTGAAAGACGCGGAGTCGGAAGCGCGGAGAAGCGTTTTTTTGCAGGCCGTAGATGAATACGCTTTCGATTCCCAGCATGGATTGCAGCTGCAAAGCAGCTACAGCGATCTGGTGAGAGGGAAATATTTTGTCCTGATGATGGTTCATTTGGATCTGAGGGATAAGGGGCAGACGCCTTTGCCGATAGAGGGAATCGCCGCGGTTTTGCATACGGCTTTGCAGAAGGAGCATGATGACGTCCAGGTGTTCTATGACAAAAACCTGCATTTTGTCGCGCTTATTGGCATGGGGCAGCCCGGGGATCGCGCTATTTTGCTAAAAGACTTGAAAAGACTGTTTGCCGGTCTTGGGCAGGAAAGTTTGTCGGCTTATTCGGTATGGGCGAGCGTAAGCGAGCTATATGCTGCCGAACTGAAAAATTATAAGCTGGCCTACCGCAGCGCCATGAATGGCTTGTTATACAGAGCCGTGAATGAAACGTCCCATGTGCTGGATGCAGAGAAAATTCATTACGGATGGAGCATGTATTTCCCTTTTGACAAAATCGAGAAGCTTTCCAACTATCTATCAAACGGCAAGCTGCATGAAGGCAGGGAGATTATTTCGGAGACGTTTCGGGAAAACGCAAGCCGCAATGTCCATCAACACCAAATGGCGCATATCGCGAAAACCATGTTCCTGTACATACTGAGGCATGTCCATCCTAACGCCAATCAAGATGATGAGATGTATAAGCTGGAGCAGCGGTTTTTGCAAAAGATCGATTGCGCCCATGATTATCTGGAGATCGAGCAAGCCCTGATCGAAGCAGCCAAACATATTGCGAAGCACAGCAAACCGGAGGAGACGAACAAGTTGAATCCCGGATTTATTTCGCAGTACATCGAGCTGCATTATATGGAAAATTTATATTTGGATCATATCGCGGAGATCGTGGAAACTTCGCCGAAATATTTTTCGAGTTATTTTAAAAAGACGTTTGGCATCAATTATGTCGAGTATCTCAACAAGGTGAGGTTGTCGCATGCCAAGGAACTGTTGAAGGACAGCACCTTATCAATCGGCGAGATCGGGGAAAAAACGGGGTATTTGAACTCCTCGACCTTCACGACGACCTTCAAAAAATATTACGGCATTTCTCCAAGCGAATTTCGGAAACAGCATGCAAATGAATAATTTGGAGTGAACGACAAGATGAAGACGATTACGACACAAAAAGGAAGCATTATCATCGCGGAGCGGGAAAAACCGGAGCTGCTAAGAGGTCATGTGCTCGTTCGGACAACGTATTCAGCCATCAGTCCCGGCACGGAAATGATTTTTGTCAGGCAGGCATCCGATGAACCCGTTACGCTTGGCTACAATGCAGTAGGGATCGTAGAACAAGTAGGTGAAGGGGTCACACATATTAAGGTAGGCCAGCTTGTGGCTTGTTATGGCGCGCCGTATGTGCATCATGCGGAATGGCTGGCGGTTCCGGCCAATTTGGTTGCTGCCGTTCCCGATCATGTCGATCCCATGGAGGCTGCTTTTGCCGGTCTCGGGGCGATTGCCATTCATGCGCTTCGAGTGGCGGATTTGCGGTTTGGGGAATCGGTGATCGTTGTCGGGCTTGGCATCCTCGGCAACCTTATCGCGCAGATCGCCCAAGCGGCCGCATACAGAACCATGGGACTGGATGTAAGGGTTGACCGGGTTGCCATGCTGCAGGAGCGTGGACTAACTCATGTATATCAAAGCCAGGCAGAAATGGAAGAACGGCTTCCGGATGCTGTCGGACGTTTCGGAGCGGATGCGGTTCTGCATTGCGCGAGCGGTCCGGGAGAGCAGCTTATCAACAGTTCGCTAAGTTGGATTCGCGATCGCGGGAAAATTGTCATTGTCGGCGATTTGACGGCCCGGTTTTCCAGAGAATTGATGTTCGGAAAAGAAGCGCAGGTGCTTATATCGCGCGCAGGCGGTCCGGGCCGGTATGATGTTGGGTATGAGCGGGACAACCGGGATTATCCGGTTGGTTATGTACGCTGGACGGAAGGGCGAAACGTGGAGGAATATATCCGTTTATTGGCAGAGGGGCGCATCTCCATCAAGAAATTGATCACGAACGTCTATTCATTCGATGAGGCTGTGGAAGCCTATGAGAATTATAGAAGGCCAACGGAAACGATTGGGACCGTTTTTAAATACTAAGCAACTATATAAGTTGAACTAAAGAAATGGATAAGGACAGGGCAAGAGGGTTCAATAATCTAAAGTAGGACTATTTTAGATTATTGAACCTAGGAGAAATGATTCTAGAGAAGCGGAGCGTTCGCCTAAAAGCTTTCCGAAGGAAAGCTAGCATCGTAAGCATATGCTTTGTGAGCGGATTTCTTCCATAGATTAGGTTCAAATCTTAGAAATCTGGGAGCAACAGCGATCGAAAGAACATTTCACCCGGCTGCCTCCATCCGTGCAAATCATTGGTTCAATTTATATAAAAAACCATTCCATACGACCGGAGGGCTGCTTTCATGACAAGCCATCAGCCAGAAATTCGCCATATCGCAAACCGTGCGGAACTGGAGGCCGTTTACGATATTTTGGGAGATGTATTTCCAGATGGAAGGGATTTTTTTCAAAAGCGTTTGGATCATGATTCAGCTTACGATTTAACTACCACTTGGATCGCTATGCAGCAGGGAGATATCGCTTCAACGGTACAAGTTTTCCCTTTTGCCAGCCGCATTGGGGATGCAGCGGTGAAAATCGGGGGGATCGGGAGTGTGGCTACGGTTCCCGCGTACCGCGGGCAAGGGCACTGCAGGCAAATACTGCGCAATCTCAGTGCATGGATGGAACAGCAGGAATATGACCTATCCTTGTTGTTTGCCGTCATCAATCCATTTTATGAGAAGGCGGGTTGGCATACCGTACCGGAAACGATGTATGAAATGCGCAGGGCAGATATCACGTCCGAAACCAGCCGGGAGTATGGAATTATTCCATTTGATCCGTCCTATACGGAAGTCATTTCCGGCATTTACGAACAGTTTAATGCTGGTAATGCCGGTACGGTGATCCGGCCGCGGGGTCATTGGCACGACCGTTTGAACTGGCCGAAATGGCAGGCTTCTTCCTGCCTGCTGGCTGTGCGAAACGGAGTTGTTGTCGCATACGGGCATATTTCCGAAACAGCGGCGGACGGTGCGGCTTTTTTGGATGAATTATGTTATGCCAAGGGCGAGGACCAGGCGGCAATCCCTTTATTTCATGCACTAACCAAACAGCGTCCGGAAGCGGAGCGCATTTGGGTCAATCTTCCGGGCGATCATGCTTTGATCGAAAGCCTCTCCTCATGGGGAGCAGCGAAGAAGACATTGCCTTATATGATGTGGAAAATCATCAGATTCCAGCCCCTGTTGGCCAAACTGGCTCCCGTTTTCCGGAGAAGGCTGCAAAGCAGCGGCGTGTTTGCGGATGTATCCCTTGAGATCGAATGGGAATGTGACGGGAAAAAGGCTTATTTTCATTATTTAAACGGGGAAGCTGCAGTCGAGCCGAATCCACGTAAAGGGGCTGAATACTTGCATATCGGCTTAACCCAAAAGCAGTTCATAAGTTTGCTGCTGCACGGGTATGGCGGCACAGATGTGGAAACGCGGGGTTATCCCGTGCTCGAGGTTCTTTTTCCCAAGCAAAATTTCGTGTTTTATCTTACGGATCGATTCTAAAGTTGAACTAAAGGAAAATGATAAGGGACCACCAGGCTGCCTTCATTCAAACAATCATTGGTTCAAACTATACAAGACGAAGGATTTAACCCAAATGAGGTGAATGCATATCCGGTTTATTTAAATCTGTTTCCAACCCCAAAGTTTGATCCGAAGATAGGAGAGATCAGAATGAAAAAAATGATGTTCGCCCTTTGTCTGATCCTGTTCAGCGGGACGTTTTTCACCTTCGGAAGTATGGACGCCAAAGCGGCTGAGGGGCCTCGAGTTACCCTCGGCAGCCCTGCAAACAGCGTTCAAGTCGGTGACACGTTCAAGGTGCCGGTGAGCGGGGAAAATTTCAATGATTTATTTGGCGTTGAGGTTTCGTTAACGTATGATTCCCAGGCATTGCGGGTGCTGGATGTAAAGGGCGGTGAAGGGTACGATACTTTTGGCGCTTACGAGGATGATGCCAATAAGGGAAAGCTTTATATTCCCGTGCTAAGAAAACAGCTGCAAGGAAGTCCGCAGGCCTCTGTTCGCCTGGCTGAAATTACGTTTAAGGCGTTGCAGGAGAAACAGGCCGCAGTCGAGATTCGGCATGTGAAAGCCGTGAACAGCGAAAGATTTGTCAATGAGCAGGGATACAAAGATTTGAAAGTGCTTACATCGGATGTGGGCGAAGCGATAACGTTTAAAATCTCGAAGCAGGACGACCGAATCCCGTCTCCGGGCCAGGGGTCAGGTTCGGGATCAGGCAGCACAAGCGGGCAGACCGGAACCAATGCTTCGCCGGGCTCCAGCAAGGAACCGGTTTTGAATATGGATGCCATTTTGAAGGAAAAGGATCCGGTACGTGCCGCAGAGATGCTGCAAGCCTTGCTGAATGGGTTGAAATCGGAACCGGCTGCAGCGGACAAGGAGGTTGTGAAGAAGGCTGCATTATCCATCCTGGAAAAGCTATCGTCTGTCCCTGTAAACAAAGAGGTCGCAGATACCTATGTGATAGCTCCAGAGGATGTGAGCAAACGGAAAACGCTTTTGGCGGGTCTGAAAGCATCCTTGGCTCAGTGGAAGATGAATACGGCGGAAATCAACAAGATCGAACTCAATGCAGTGATGGAATATACGCTGGGCGGACGCGATGCCAATAAACTGGGCGTATATCGTTACAACGCGGATACGGCTGCTTGGGAATATGTCAGGGAAGCCGTCCATCAGGTGCAGGCCGGGAAATTCATGCTGGTTGTAAAGCAGGCCGGGACTTACCGTGTAATGGAGTATGCCAAGTCGTATGAGGATATCTCCGGCATTTATGCGGAAGCCCGATATGCGATTGAGGTCTTGACTGCGAAGCATATCGTGAAAGGGACGTCGGAGACGATATTTTCGCCTGGCAAACCGGTGACCCGCGCCGAATTTTCTTCCATGATCGTGAGAGCGCTTTCCTTGGGCCCGCTTGTGACGGATCCTAAGGGAGAGACTGTCTATTCGGACGTTAGGAAAGGCGATTGGTATTACGAAGACGTGAAAACTCTGCAGCAGCTCCAAATGATTAAAGGTTTCGACGATGGTACGTTCAGGCCGAATGATCCAGTGACCCGCGAGCAGATGGTCGTCATGATGATGAATGCACTGCAAGCCTTGGGTCAGGTTCCGACTGGCAATATGCAAGCTTCAGGCGAGCCGTTTGCGGATCAACAGGCGATTAGCTCTTGGGCTAAATCGTCGGTAAACAAGGCAAAAGAAATGAAGATCATCTCGGGTACGGGCCAGAACATGTTTATGCCGAAACAGTCTTCGAATCGTGCCGATACGGCCGTGTTGGTTTGGAAAATGCTTCAGCATTCGAAATAGGGGGGGAAGTCGCTTATGTTGAACTCCGGATTGAAAAAAACATGGAGAATGGGGAGAATCGCCGCGTTGGCGCTTCTGATCGCCTTGCAGCCGATTATGTTTGTTTCCGGGACCGTCGAGGCTTCCTGGGCAAGCGCACATGCGATATCAGCCGGACAGGGCGGTGATCCAGCTGATCAGCCAAGTGGCGAACCCGCTGAAGGGCCGTCTGACGGATCCGGTAATGTTGGCGAACCTGGTAACGGCTCAGTTGATGTGCCGTCGGATGGGAGAGACGGTGATCCGGCTGACGGTCAGATCGACAAACCGCAGGAAGATCCCGTGGATGGCTCTTTGATCCCGGAAGGAAAAGAAAAGGATCCGCTCGATGATCCCGCAGGAACGGGCGACCCGTCCGTACAAGAAGTTCATCATATGAAACCACTGTTGAATAACGGGTTTGAAGAGCCGCTGAATGCGGATGGGAGCATCCCGGGCTGGAGCATGTTTTTTGCTCCGAATGAAGGGACTTCCCATGAAATAACGCAGGATATGCGCTATTACGGCAATTCAAGCCTGAAGCTGGTAGACAAATCGAATACGCTGCCGATTTATTTGCAAAGCGATCCGCGCCCTGTAACGCCAGGATATACGTATAATGGGTCGGCCATGATGTATATTGCCCCGAATGCGGGGAATGCGGCCGGAGCGAGCCTGGTGCTTCGTTTCTATGATGCAGCCGGGAAACAGGTCAACACGGATAAGGATGGCGAGAACATCGTTCATTTAAGAACCGTCGGGTCATGGACACGGGTTATGGTTACGGGTACTGCGCCAGCCAATGCCGTAAATGCCAGAATGGCAGCCTCTATTTCGAACTACTTTACGGCTGAGTCGGGTGCTTTTTACGATGACTTCACCTTAACCTCACCGCAAGAAGAGAAAGCGCCGGGAAGCTTGCATCTGCAAATGCCGACAGGCTTTTCGGGAAGCCGGCTTCTTGAAGCCAAGGTTATGCTGAGCCGCGGTCAGGACGTGCAGAAGGCATTTGGCAGCTTGCGTTATGATCCGGCGGTGCTGGAGGTTGCAGATGCAGCCGCAGCAAGTGATTTTAATGCAGGCGGGGCAGCAAAACTGGATTGGAGTCATGAGTCGGGGATTCTTAAATTCGAGGCGCTCAAACCGGCGGGTTCCACCGTTAGTGATGACAAACAGGTATTAACTGTCACCTTTAAAGTTTTGGGTGAGCCGGAGCGGGTGGACGTTACGCTGCTGGAGGGTTCCGGCGTACAGGATTCAGAGGGTGTCCAGAACAACAAGATTTATATTAGTACATCCGATGAACGGACCAGCACCCAGATCCGCAGAGCATCGCTGGATGTGAACGGTGACGGGAAAACGGATCTGTTTGACGTAATGGCTGTAGCCAAAATGGTCGGTCAAATGGCGACGGGAGACAACTGGAAATATGATATCAACAATGACGGCAGAATTGATCAAGCGGATGTCGAAGCGCTGACCAACGCAATCCTGTCGAAGCTGCTGGATTAGGACGAAGGAGGGCATGCTCTATGATACCACGCGGTATGAGAAACCGTTCAATCACTTTGGCGCTTGTCTTGGCGCTGGGGCTGAGTTTGCTATTGCCGATGGGGGCGCAGGCAGCCTCGCAGAAGGAGAGCAAATTGTCGAAATTAAAGTTTGGAACGCCCATAAATCTTGGGTATCCGATCCGTTCCGTGTCGATCAACGACGGCGTGATGGGAAAGGAAGACGGGAGGGATGTGCTGTACACGACGGCATCGACTACCCCGGCCGTATTTAACGTGATTGATGTCAAAAATAATGGGTATATCCGTACTTTTGAGCTTGAAGGAGTCGCCCAATCGTGGAGACATGTCATTGCTCCTGACGGCACCGTTTATATTGGCGCCATTACTTCATCAGGTACGGGAGAGCTGTGGAGCTACTCGCCGGTTTCCAAAACCGTCCAGAAGCTCAAGGTCATCGGAAGCGAGAAATCGGTATGGTCCATGACGACCGATCCGGCAGGCAATGTCTATATCGGCACCTATGATCATGGCAAGCTGTTCCAATACAACCCGAAGACCAAAGAATTAAGGGATTACGGGAGCTTGCTCGCTAACCACAACTATATACGCTCCATGGCTTACGTTGATGGATACATTTATGCCGGCATGGCGCTTCCGTTCGAAGTCGTGAAGGTAAACGTGGAGACGGGGGCTTCGGAATTGATCTCCGACGAAGTACCGGGCATTCTTGGCATAGAACATGAAAAGCTGGAATTCGCCTATGATATGGCTGTAGTGGATAAATATCTGTTCGTCAAAGCAAGCGGAGAAGCAGGTTTGATGATGGTCTACTACAATCTGCAGGAACAGAAGTGGGAGGATAAATATATAGGCGTTGACCCGGTTAGCGGTAAAGGAGTAATGAGCTATAACCAGATCCCTGTCGCGGACGGCAAAGCTTATGTGCCTGCTCACGGAGGCATCGTTGAGGTCGATTTGGCGACACTGGCAACGAGAAATACCGGAATCAGCTTTGCCACTTCCTTGCGGGGGGCGGCCTGGATCAATATGGAGGATCCTGAACTAACCCCTGACCGCACGATCGTGACGATCCAGGCCAATGGCAAATTGTCGGCACTGGACGTGAAGAAAGGGGTACGCAAAGATTTGCCTGGCGTTGCTGCGAAAGGCGGACCGATTCCGATTCATAATATGGAGCGGGGAACGGACGGACGCCTGTATATGTCCGCTTATCCCGGCGGGGTCGGCGGTGTGTTTAATCCGGCAACCCTTGAATCATCCAACTTCTTGATGGGGCAAGCGGAAGGGATCGTATCTGCCGGAAACAAGGTATATTACGGGATATACCCTGGCGGGTACATATATGAAGCTGATATTTCCGGTGGCAAAATGAGCGAGCCCAAGCTGCTGTTCCAGATTGGATCGGGTCAAGATAGACCCTATAAGATGGAGTATGCCGACGGCAAGCTGTTGATCGGTACGATTCCGGATTATGGGCAATTGGGCGGAGCATTAACGATTTACGATTTGGCGAGCGGGGAAAAGCAGGTTTACCGCAATATCATCAAGGATCACAGCATCGTAGGCCTTGCCTATAAGGACGGCAAAATTTATGGTTCAACCACCAAATCCGGCGGGTTAAACACAACGATGCCTGCGAATAACCCGGAAGTGTTTGTTTGGGATATGGCGAAAAAGGAAATGACGATGCATACGCAGCTTACATCGTTGACAGGGCTTGGAAATCACCGGATGATCAGCGGCCTTGCTTTTGGTCCGGATGGTTTGTTGTGGGGCGGCGTTGACGGTATTCTTTTTGCTCTAGATCCGGATGACCTTTCAGTCGTCAAGCAGAAAAACATCTATCCTGATGTGAAGGATTACGGAATGTGGCGTCCGTATTATTCCCGTTGGGGCGAGGATGGCCTTCTCTATATCGGGCTGGCGAACCGGATGACGGTTGTGGATCCGGCCACGATGGAGCATCGTACGCTAACCCCAAGCAACTTTGCAATGAGCTTCATGACGCTCGCCAAGGACGCGAACGGGCATGAACAAATCTATTATACCGATGGCACGAAATTGATGATGATCCCGATTTCCAAGTCTGACAGCGTAAAGACGGCGGTTAGAAATGGCTGCTTCGAGGAACCGCTAAATGCGGACGGAAGCATCCCGGGCTGGAGCAACGCGGAATCTGGAACGGAAGTTGAGTTTAGTCTTTCGAAGGAGCAGAGCTATTGCGGAGAACCGGGGCAAAGTTTGAAAATTATTGACAAGTCGCAAAGCGATAAAGGCGTAGGCAGCTATCTTAGCGATCCGATTCCGGTCGTCCGCGGCGGTGAATATACGGCAGCGGCGAAGCTTTATATCGAGCAGGGACTGATTGAAGGTTCGAGAACGGATGATTCCGGCATCGTTTTATATTTTTATGATAAATCCGGCGCACAGATCAGCACGGTACCTGGCACGTTAATTAAAGGCATGCCGCAGAAGGAATGGATCGACATCTCTGCGACCGGCGCAGCTCCGGAGCGGGCGGCATTCGCACGAATTGCCTTGTATTCTTCGAAGTGGAACATGATGATCGGATATTATGATCAGGTAACATTTGAAGGTCAGTCTCCGGGCGGGCTGCAATTGAAGGCTGCGGGCGAAGTGTCCGTGGGAGATACGTTTGACGTGATCCTGCAGGCCAAGGACGTTACCGACCTGTATGCGGTGCAGGCAGCATTGGCATTTGACCCTGCGCTGTTCGAAGTGGTGGATGTTCGGATGGCAGACGAGTTCGGTTCCGCAGCTACCGCTCACCTGGGGTGGAACCAAGACGGCGTGAAGGGCAAAATCAACATCATCGCCACCCAGTTAGGAGATCGGGCGCTTGGCGGCAACGTGGATATTGCGCATATAACCGTGAAGGCGAAGCAAATTGGCGATCCCGCGGAAGTAGTGCTTGCCAGACAGTCCTTTTTTACCGACAAAAATGGAGATCTGACCAAGCTGTCCTACATGCTTTCGGAAGACGTGAAGCTTGGCATCCAGTTTGGATACGATGTGGAGGATTTCAACAAAGACCATAAAGTTGACGCTCAGGATGTCGCGCTCATCGCCAAGCAATTGGGCAAGAAGCTTGACGACAGCAACCGAATGATGGACTTGAACGGAGATGGAGTTATTGATATCAGCGATATTGCGCTGGTTGTGTTGAAAACGTTGGAGTCCATGAAATAGGGGCTAAGCGTCTCCTAAATGAGACCGTATTAAGCGGGTTGACCGCTGCGGCCCTTGAAAACCAATGGATATAGTCTCTAACGAAACTACAGAGCGCTATTACCTCAAAAACAAGGACAAATTAAATCTAACGAAACTACCAAGCGCTATTTAAGACAATTCCAGGTATATAGCCACTTATTTAGCTTGATAGTGATATCCAGTTTCGTTAAAATTTTCAAATGTCTTTTTTGGCACAAATAGCGATACCAGGTTTCGTTAAAAGCCCGCATGACCTCACGGTCGCCACCAACGATGAAAATGTTATGGGTTTTGTCTCAAAACGCAAAAGCACATTTTCGTATAAATTCGAAGCCGAAAGTATATGCTTTCTATGCTAGTTTTCCTTCGAAAAGCTTTTAGGCGACCGGAGTATATGCTGCCAAAGCAGTTTTTTTAATAGCTTTTAGCTTCGTAAGGATCCATTCCGTCTCCTCCGCTACAGTTGCCTCCGGTCAAATACTAATTATGATCGTTGGTGGAGACGAATGGCTGCATCAATGCGATTCTGCAAATAAAACAAGGCGCCCCTTCTTCGGTTGAACACTGGAAAAGGGGCGTCGTTTTGCTACGGATATGTTTATAATTCCTTGTTATGACCAGTTTTAGCGAGTCTGTTTTATTCTTCACCCAGCCACTCTGCAAGATGCGCGGATACAAAGGCATCATCGTTCAGGTGCGGATATTCCCGATATACACGATCGATTTCTTCCATTTGTCCCGGAGACAAGGTTTCATTCGGATTCAGGCACCATATGCCCTGCAGCAAGCCTTGGCGGCGAAGCACTTCATGAATGCCCGGGATGCAGCCTGCGAAATGATGCGCCGGATCAAAAAATGCGGCATTCGAATCCGTTACCTGCACGTTTTTCGTCAGCCATTCTGTTGATATTTCACCGTTTGTGCGGACGCGCTTAATCTCCTCCAGCAGTTCAACGGCTTTTTGCGTCCAAACCGCCCAATGCCCCAGCAGCCCTCCGACTATTTGCTTCTCCACCGTTTCGCCGCCCACCTCAAAACGATATGTCGTCAGCAGGTCGTTGATGATATTATCATCATTTCCCGTATACAGCGCAATTTCGTCGCGTCTGCTTGAATAACACACCGCACGGGCGACATCGATCGTCTGATAACGGTTGAAAGGCGCCATTTTAATCGCGACAACGTTGGGTATTTCCGCAAATTTGAGCCAGAAGTCAAAACTGAAAATCCGGCCGCCTACTGATGGCTGTAAGTAGAAGCCGATCACGGGCATAATGGCCGCGACTTGCTTCGTTCTTTCCAAAATGTCATGTTCGCTCCAGTCGGCAAGGCCCCCCATACTCAACAGGGCAGCATCATAACCAAGAGATTGGGCGAATTCTGTTTCGCGAATGGCCTGGTCCGTTGGCCCGCAAATGCCGGCTACCTTGATAAATGGGCGATTTATATTGGCATTTGCAATCTCTTCAGCCGCCATGCGGAGCACAGGTTCATATAAATTGTAAGGTTCATCACGGATCTCGAATTGCGTAGAATGAACGCCAATCGCGATGCCGCCTGCTCCCGATGCTGCATAATATCGGGTTAACGCCCGTTGATGCCGTTCATCCAATTGGCGGTTCCCATCCAATGCAAGCGGATGCGCCGGTATGACCAGCCCTTCATGCAGCGCTTGAAACAGTTCAGGCGAAAGCGTTGTAGCAGCCACTAGAATTTCCCCTTTCTTTCCTGAAAATGAGTCGGTTTATTCCACGTTGTTCCGCCGGCTTGAATCCATTCCGCCAGCCAATCGATCATTTGCAGCAAAGAGACCGAAGGATAGCCGAAGCGCTGATGTGATTTTGATGCGTTATTCAACAGCGCTATCTCCGATTCCGTGCCTTCGAACAATGCTTCTTTGTTAAGCCGCTTGGCGAATTCTTCGGCAGCCCAGCGAATCGACATCGTTTCAGGACCCGTGATATTCATGATGCTGGGCGGACTTGTGCATTCCGTCAGACAACGCAGCGCCATCTGATTGGCATCACCCTGCCAAATCACGTTGGCATGGCCCATCGTCAAGTCAATCGCCCGCCCTTCATTGACGGCTTTGGCGATTTCGAGCAGTACGCCATAACGCATGTCAATCGCGTAATTCAAACGGTAAAACAGCATCGGCGTCCCGTTTTTATGGGAGTGGTATTCAAAGATGCGCTCGCGCCCCAAGGTTGATTGCGCATATTCCCCGATCGGCTCAGGCGTTACCGACTCGCTGGCTCCACCGCTGCCGACAGGCATAAAAGGGTAAATGTTGCCTGAAGAAAATACGACAATCCGGGAGTCCTTATATTTCTCCGACACTCTGCCAGGCAAATAGGTATTCATGCCCCAAGTGAAATACTCGCGGCCTGTAGTCCCGAATTTATTGCCTGCCATATAAATAATGTTGTCGGCATGGGGCAATTGCTTCAGTTCGTCATCATTTAACAGATCGCATGAAATCGTCTCGATCCCTGCGTCCTCCAGCTCGCGTCTTGCTTCATTATTCGAGAATCTCGATACGCCAATCACGCGCTTGTTTAATCCGCCCTCGCGGATGGCGTTTTGAGCCAGCCGGGCCAAGCTCGGCCCCATTTTTCCGCCTACTCCAAGAATCAGAATATCACCGTCTACTGAAGATAAATCTTCGACTAACGTCTGAGAAGGTTCCGCCAATTTCGCTTCTAATTCCTCCAGTGTTTTCAAAGCGATTTGCCCCTTTCTTGGTATGGATTCATCTCCATCATAACGACATCGCATATAAAAAGACAAATCTTTTAATTGTCTTTAAATCGGCGAATAAATGCTGTTATGTTTTATCCTTCAAAAAAGTAAACCGGAAAATTTGGCGAGGTCTTCCCTTTGGGACTTTCTGCATGCCGGCGATGTCAGCGAGCCCGTTATCGATCCAAAGCAACAATAGCCGATGGGCGCTTCTTACCGTCACGTCAAGCAAAGCGGCAAGCTCATGAACCGTATATTCATATGTATCGTATTTCGCCGTATGGGACAGCAGCTTGCTTAAATAAGCGCTTGTCATGCCGGCGTTCTCGGCTTTTTTGATCAATGCCTTATGAGTTGCCGATAGCACGGTATGCAAGGGATCCGCCATCTCGAGCGGACCGATCAAGGTTTGATCCTCGCGAATAATAAAGCAGGTATTGCCCCCGGCTTCCTTCGATTTGCGGAGCGCGGCCCGTGCGTTGGTTCCCGCTTCATTGGCCGATGTTCCAAACCCCACCCCCAGGCTTAAGGAAATCCCAAAAGATTGGTTTGCGTCTTTGGCAAGCGGAATCGTTTTGTAACCTCCGGTCTCCCGTTCAAAGATGCCCCGCGTTGTGAAAAATAAATATTCATCCCCGCTGAGCGATGTTAGATAGCCGTCCAGCGATTCGACATAGTCCAGTACCATGCGATGAATATCCAGCTTAAGCTTTTGCACCTCATGTTCATTGCTTCGTTTCATGACCAGCTTGCCGAAATCATCGACCTTAATCATACCGACGACGATTTGCGATTCTTTGATGCGGCGGGACTCCGTGGAGAGGAGCGCGCGTTCCAGTGTTACGCTCATATCCTGGTCCGAGGGGATGAGCCACTCATTGGCGGCTTGAACCCCAGACAGCCTGCGGGCAACCGATTCCACACCGGTAATGGCCAAGGAACAATCCCCGGAGTCCGAAAGGTTACGATGAAATTCAAAGAGCTTGTCAGGCGAGGCATGTGCGGGACCGTTAAAGACAACTGCCTTTGTATGCTCGATCCCAAGGTCTTTGAGGGTGTTCATCACCATGGATTTCGTAAGCGAATCGATTGAAATGCCGCCGCTTAGGCGATTGGTCTGCAGTGCTTGAAATAATGTTTTATATAACCCGGTTCCCGTTAACGGCACATAATGCACCGGAATCGTGATGCTCACATTATCTTTAACCTTGCGATGGGAGTTCGCGCCAAATAAAAGCAGCACCTCGACTTCCATCATCAACGCCGCGGCTGTGGCGGGGATTTCATCCTCATCCTTTACAATCCGTACAATCGGCATAAATGTCGGGAATGCCTTAATCACTTTTAACAGCCTGTTTACAACCTGCTGCAATCCGATGATGCCTATCTTGATTTGCATGTAACCGAGCACTTCCTTTCTACAGTCGATTGGAACATGGCTTGCCGGTGCTGAAAACCGACCTTTTTAAACACGTACTCCTACTATTTCATGTATGAGTTGTTTTTTCAAGCATCATGAACGGCTCCGTGGCGTAATGATTGAACTCTATTTTTCAAAACTGCGGCATAACGCATCTTGGCAACCGCCGGTACCTTCTTTTTTCCATAATAACTTCATAACTTCTGCGGCATAAGAAAAACGTCTAACGACGTACTTTCATAAGAAGACAGACGGCGGTTAGCGGGAGTTTTTCCTGCGATGATAGAATCTATAAGTTTTTTGGGGTCCCCGCAAAGTATTTAGAATAAGCATCGAAGCATAGGCTCCACTTTGTGGGGTTATTTAGCGATATAAGGAAGCGGAGACTCCGGAACTTTTACTTTCGTATATCTAAGAAAAATCCCCTTCCAGCCCACAGTGTTTCGTCTATGGTTCATAGACTTTACACTGTTTGCCGAAAAGGGATAATTGTTGGTTATTTGGATGTGACGAGGTTTTCATCCGTATCTTCCGCTGCCGAGGCTTCACCCTGCCACAGCAGCTGCATTTCTGTGTTTGTTGCCAGCAGATCGGACAGGATTCCCTCCGCTTCGATCCGGCCGTCCTTCATCACGATGATATGGTCGGCTTGCGCCAAGGCCGCCTTGCGATGGGATACGGCAATGCAGGTCACGTCCCGCTCCTCAAAAAGCCGCTCCCACAGCTGTTTTTCCGTTTCTACATCCAGAGCGCTCGACAGGTCGTCAAAAATGAACAGATCGGAGTCCGTCATCATCATCCGCGCGGTTGCTGCGCGCTGAATCTGGCCGCCGGACAACATGACCCCTCTGGGGCCTACAAAAGTTTCGAGTCCTTTCTCCAGATCTTCGACATCCTTTTCCATGACGGCCAGATGGATGGCATGTGCAAGCTGATCCTCGCTGGAAGGACTTCCTTGGATGATATTTTCCCGGAGCGTATCGCTGAACAGCCGAGGCACCTGCGGCGTATAGGCAGCTCTTGGAGGAACCAGGAACGAGGCCGGGTCAATCTCTTGGCCGTTCCAATATACGGAGCCGCCGGATTTCGGCAGCAGCCCGAGCAGGGCGCGCACCAGCGTGGATTTGCCGGAACCGATCCGCCCGGTAATCACCAGGAACTTTCCGCGTTCCAGTTTGAAGCTCACATTGTTAATCCCGTTTTCCGAATTCGGATAAAAGTAGGTGAGTCCTTTAAGTTCCAGCGTCTGCAGCCGCTCTTTAGGATCCTTATGGATCGCGGGCGGCTCAGGGGGGTCGCCGTACAGATAAGTTTCACTGAAATCCATCAGCCGCTCTTGTTCCCCGGGACGAAAAAGAATGCTCATCCGATCCAGGGATACTTTTAGGCGTTTATGTTGAAAGACCATATATCCAAACAGCGAAATGCTGAATGCGATATTCGTTAAATACGAAGTGAACAGCGCGAAATCGCCTACTGTAAACCGTCCTGCTTTCATCTCCGCCGCGCACATCAGCAAAATGATGCCGGTACAAATGCTTAACACATGTTGGTTGAGCGAGCGCATCCACTGCTTAAACAGATTATCTTTCAGCGCGGCCTGCCGGCGCGTTTCGTTCAGTTCGGCAAACCGGCGGTGAACATGCTCTTCCGCTTGGCCCAACTTAACCGCCTGTACCGCCCCGAATGTTTCCGCAATAAAGCTCGTAATCCGTCCGGTAGCTTCGCGGTTTTGCTGTCCGTACCGTCTGGCCCGGTTGCCCGAAAGGTTGTTGAGGAAAGTTACCGCCAGCAGCGGC
The DNA here is from genome assembly GCF_021654775.1 of Paenibacillus azoreducens. Taxonomy (NCBI): domain Bacteria; kingdom Bacillati; phylum Bacillota; class Bacilli; order Caryophanales; family Paenibacillaceae; genus Paenibacillus; species Paenibacillus azoreducens. The sequence goes on from NZ_AP025343.1 coordinate 471,808, forward strand.
AAAATGGCAACCAGCGTAATTTGCCAATTGATTCGGGCCATAATGACGAGGGAGACAACGGCAAAAGCGAACCGTCCCCAGAAGTCAACCCATGATTCGACATATTCGACGACCTCATCCACATCTTCGCGGAATCGGCTTACCGCTTCCCCAGGCGAGGCGGGGAGGTTGCGGCCGGGCCAGCGCATGATGCCCTTGAGCATATTGGTGCGGAGAATGGCTTGAATGTCGTAGATATAGGTTACCCATTTGAAGAACGCCCCGAAAAAGACGCCTACCCGGGTGATCCTTACGAGTGCGATAAAAATTAATGGAACGGCGAGCCACAGGTAATCATGCGACTGGCTTGTGGCCCTGTCGAAAAACCACTGCATTCCAAGCCCGAGGAGCAAGGGAATGGAGTGAAAGAGGCCCCAAAGGAGGCCGTTAACGATAAACAACGATATGTTATAGGTAAACAGGCGTTGTATAAATCGGGATACAGTCATGCTAAATCCTCCTCTTTGCCTGTAATCAGCAGCTGCGCGTAATGCGAGGAAGGGTCTTTGGCCAATGCCTCCCTCTCGCCAAATTCAAGAATCCGGCCGTCGCCCAGCACCATAATATGATCTACCTGCTCCAGCGTAGACAGGCGGTGTGCGATCACAATGCCGGTGTATTTCATCATCAGCTGGTCTACGGCGGTTTGCAGCATGGCTTCGGTAGCCGCATCCAGACGCGATGACGGTTCATCCAGAATGACCAGGCTCGGTTGGGTCAGGAATACCCGTGTCAGGGCAAACAGCTGTGCTTCGCCGGCGGAAAGGGAAGTCCCGCCTGCTTTTACATGTGTATTTAAGCCTTCGGACAGCGAATCGATCCACTGCTTCAGTCCAAGTCTTGCGGTCGTCTCCAGGATGTATTCGTCTGAGATGCTGCTGTCAAACAAAGTCAAGTTATCGCGGAGCGTTCCGTCAAACAGCTGCACATCCTGCGTGACCATGCCGACCCGGCGATACAAAGACTCGAGCTTCAGATCCCGGATGTCCTGGCCTCCCACGCGGATCACGCCGCTGTTGATGTTGTATAATCGCAGCAGCACGCGGCTGAGACTCGACTTGCCGCTGCCCGTACGCCCAACAATGCCTAAACGTTCACCCGGGCGAACCGAAAACGTAATGTCATGCAGCACCGGCTTATCCGGGTTGTAACTAAAGTTGACGCGGTCAAATTCCAAGCCGAGGGCACCTTCAGGTAACGTCGTTTGGCTGCCTTCGATAATTTCGCTGCGGTACGAAAGGAGCTCCTGGGAACGCATCATGCCGGATTTGGCTTTTTGGAACTCCTGCACCTGATCGCCCAGCTGCTCAATGGGGTCATTCAGCATTTGCGTGTACTGATAGATCAGAAAAAGCGTACCCAAAGAGATTTGCTTGGTCAGATAAAAATGAACGCCTAGCAGCAGCACGACCGTAACCGCGACCGCGAAGAGGACAACGGTGGTGTTCCAAGGGATCACCCGCAGCATCCAGGCTTTGCGCCCTTTCAAAAATACGGTGCGCATGGCACGGTAGAAACGGTTCATGACATACGGCACATTGCCGCCTGTCTGAACATCTTCGATCCCCGCAATCCGTTCCTCGATAAAACCGAACAGGGCCGCGCTTGCTCCCCGCTCATCCTTGGATGACTTCACACCCATATTACGGATGAAGACCATAGCGCCGATTGAAGCCAGCGTAAACAGAGTCATAACCGCCGCGATCGGCCAGCTTATCGTATACATAAAGCCTAGAATACCGGCGAGCAGCACGAAGCTGCCGATAACCTTGATGATAAACATCGAGAAAAAATTCGACATATGGGTAACGTCGCCGTCAATGCGTTCGATCATTTCGCCGGGTGTTTTCAAATTGTGAAAACGCATATCCAGACGGAGGCAGTGCTTCAGCAGATCGCCGCGCAGCTGATTGGTGGCGCGCCAGGAGACGTCGTTTCCGAGATAGCTGATAGCCACCGTCAGGATCTGATTGAGGACGGCGAACACAAGATAGACGCCCGCGAGCACAAGCAGGCTGGATACGATGCCGTTTGCTGCGGCCGTATCGATAAACCGCTGCACAATCTGCGGATTGATGAGCTGCGCTGCGGTGGAAGCAAGCAGCAGAAGTAACAAGACCAGCAGCCGGCCCGCAACCGGGCGCAGATACTTCAGCAGCCACGACATCGATTGTTGTTTAGGTTGTTGCATGCGAAAAACCCCCAATTCCAAGAAGCAAACATAATGTTCTTTCAGGTTTAAATTTGCTCTCTCCGGCCCCTCGCCCGTTCCATTGGCCGGATGCAAATAATATCCATCATACAATAATTTGGAAACGATTCAAGATAAAGATTGATTATAAGAAAAACTTTATCGAAGAAAACACACAGTAGCCAGACCGCGTTTAGAGGAAGTTTTTCTTGCGATATAAGAAGATGAATCATCGAAGCGAAAGCGCTTTATATCTAAAGAAAATTTTTATCGATGCACCTTCAAAGAAGCCAGACCGCGTTTAGAGGAAGTTTTTCTTGTGATATAAGAAGATGAATCATCGAAGCGAAAGCGCTTTATATCTAAAGAAAATTTTTATCGATGCACCTTCAAAGAAGCCAGACCGCGTTTAGAGGAAAATTTTCTTGCGATATAAGAAGAGGTAACTTCGAAGCAAAAGCACTTTATATCTAAAGAAAAACTTTATCGATGCACCTTCAAAGAAGCCAGACCGCGTTTAGAGGAAAATTTTCTTGCGATATAAGAAGAGGTATCTTCGAAGTAAAAGCACTTTATATCTAAAGAAAAACTTTATCGAAGAAAACACACAGTAGCCAGACCGCTTTTAGAGGAAGTTTTTCTTGCGATTCCCTCCACTGTTCATATTCAGTTCATAAACTTGATGTAATCTAGGTCCGTCGCAAGGAACTTGCTATGAAGCGAGCAGAAGGAGGAAGCTGTGGGAGAGGGAGTTTTTTTGATAATCAGATGTGAAGCTTTTTTTTAGGCGTGCTGTGTGGTATGCGTTTTCTAGCTTGTAATTCTCTCTTTTACGTAGGCATTTGTGGAAACCAACCCACGGATAGCAGCGCGCAACCGTCGCCCGCTATATTTGCTCTCGTGCCCATGCTCAGGCTGTGAAAAACGTAGGGCTTAGCATAAACGTTCATAGCAACGGACACCACGGACGCTATTTCGCTAAAAATAGCTGTTTTGTAATTCTAACGGTCACCACAGCGCTTATATGCTGCGAAACACAGGTGAATGCAGATTTTCCACGAAATAGCTGCATCTATGTCCGTTAAAAATCATATTGGCCGGAATTGCCCTCAATAGCGGCCGCTGTGTCCGTTAAGCGAAGGATTCGTCGAGGGCGGCGTTTTGGCGAGAGGCGTTTTGCCTGGGCGGGATTGATGTACAGCAGAGATGTGCCATATCGCCCGATGATGGATCTTACGGTTATGGCAGGTTTTCCTTGTATTCACCATTGTCGGTACGCTAATGTTTACGATATCGGAGTGGAGCCGCTAGAGAAGGGCTTATAATCGGAGCATCCTATAGTAGGCTGTTTGCATACGAAGAAGGTTATTATAATGAAAATAGATGGCGGCCGAGGCTAAAGACTTTGCAACCGGACTGTAGATGGCGGCCGAGGCTAAAGACTTTGCAACCGGACTGTAGATGGCGGTAGAGACTAAAGACTCTGCAACCGGACCGTTCTGGTACCTCATAGCGAGGTGCATATGTTTGTGTATGATGAAATTCTTCAGAGATTTCAAAGAAAGGAGCCGGTAAGATGCCACTCATTCTTGTAGTTGATGATGACCCGCATATCCGCGAGCTGGTCAGCCATTTGCTCAAAAGCGAAGGATTCCAAACTGCGGAAGCAGCCAATGGCCATGAAGCGCTAAAGGTTCTGGAAACGGCGCGGGCGGATTTGGTCATTTTGGATATTATGATGCCCGGTATGGACGGATGGGAGTTGTGCAAGGAACTGACTGCAGATTACGAGGATCTTCCTTTACTGATGCTGACCGCCAAAGGCGAAACCGTGCATAAAGTGAAAGGGTTTGAGCTTGGGACGGATGATTACCTGGTCAAACCCTTCGATCCGCCGGAACTTATCGTACGGGTAAAAGCTTTGCTGAAACGCTACCGCATCGCGGCTTCGCAGCAGATTCAAATAGGTTCATTGCGGCTGAACCGCAAAACCTATGAATGTTATATCGGCGAGGAGGCGGTCACACTGCCGCTGAAGGAATTTGAACTGCTGTTTCTGCTGGCGAGCTACCCTGGCAAAACCTTCTCCCGCGACCAACTGATCGAGCACATTTGGGGATTTGATTACGAAGGGGACGAGCGGACGGTGGATGTGCATATCAAACGCCTTCGTGAACGTTTCCCGGCGGAAGGACATTCGTTTCAAATCCGGACGATCCGCGGCCTTGGCTATAGGCTGGAGATGATGGCATGAGGAAGCATGATGGGATCAGGGTCAAGCTGAAGGTTGCGTTTTTTATGCTGTTGATTCTGGCGGCATTATGCATTTGTTGGACGGCGGCGTATTATTTGACTCATTTGTTTGGCTGGCGCATAAGCGGATTGGTTAGGCAGTTGGCAAATTCTGTACTTGGATTTATTATCTTCGGCATATGCATTTCGATCATCTCAAGGTTTGGCCGGGATCGGCAGTTGGAGTTTTACCAGTCGATTATCGATGCGCTGAAGCGGATTTCGAGAGGGGACTTTTCTGTAACGCTGCCGGTTGAAGGGATGGAAGATGGACGTTTTACCGCGATTATTCAAAGCATCAATGACATGGCTGCCGATTTGAATAAGCTTGAATCCATGCGTCAGGAATTTATTTCGGACGTTTCCCATGAGATTCAATCTCCGCTTACGTCGATCAGCGGGTTTGCAAGAGTGCTGAAGGAGAAGCAGCTTAGCGTGGAGGAACGGGAGCATTATCTGGATATCATAGAACAGGAAAGCGTAAGGCTGTCGCGTCTATCGGAAAATATGCTGCGTCTTGCTTCTCTCGATTCCGAGCAGCACCCGTTCCATCCCGTCCCCATCCGGCTGGATAAACAGCTGCAGAAACTGATTTTGGCCTGTGAGCCGCAATGGCAGGAAAAGGAACTGGATATGACCGCAGAGATGGAGCCGGTGACGATTGAAGCCGATCCCGATCTGCTGAGCCAGGTGTGGGTCAATTTGCTGCATAATGCCATTAAGTTTACCCCGGCCGGAGGCAGCATTCAGGTTCGTCTGGCAGCCGGGGAACGGCAGGTCGCCGTTATAGTAGAGGACTCGGGAATCGGAATTTCGGAGGAGGATCAGACCCATATTTTCGAAAGATTTTATAAGGCCGATAAATCGCGGACCCACTCAGGCGGAGGGAGCGGACTTGGCCTTTCCATTATTCAAAAAATCGTGGAGATGCATCAGGGTAGCGTCCAGGTGTCCAGCCGCCTCGGGGAAGGTACGGCGATAACGGTATGTATGCCTCTTCATGCCGCAAAGCCGTCGACTGCACAGCCTGCACAACTCGTTCAGCCAGTGAAGAGAAGAAATTACGGCAGGCAGAAGAAAAACAACTATTGATGTACTCCGATAGATGGACAGACCACGCTTAGCGGATGTTTTTCTTGCGATATCAGGATGTGCCCCTTGGGAATTATGCTATCTAAAGAAAACATTATCGATGTAGCCGCTCAAAAGTCCGGGTTAAGCGGAGGTTCTTCTTGGGGAATTGATCCAAGTTAGATATTGGGACTTTCAATGGATGCGAAGCGCCTTATTTAGCAACACGATTCCGGAGTTAAGCGGGGTTGTATATGACGTGGTGATGCAACCGCAACTGTATGCGAGTCGGCGGATATTATTTTTTGCTTGATAAAAGACGTTTGGTGCTGTTTATTAGCTAAGCGATGGGAAAGCCTGCAAAAGTGCATCTTTTTTTCGTGATTTAGCTGCTTTAGCGATAAAAGCTTGCGAAAGTGCAGTTTTTTTAGGTGATTGAGGCCTGATTTCAGGATTTTTGTAGAAAAGGATGCATAATTGCATCAATTTTCCAATTCGGAACCCAAATCGACGAAATACATGCACAAACGCAGGAATTTACTGTATCACGCAGGCCTTTCAATGTCAGAAAGTTGTGCGTAACCGCATCACGTCTAAAATTATTGCTGCAACAGCATTTCCCACACACTATAGTTTCCACTATACAGGGCTTGATGCCACGCCTGCAGTTTTCATCTCGATAGTTGATGCCCCACCTGCGGTTTTCACCTTGATTGTATATGCTTGTTGATGCCACGCCTGCGGTTTTCACCTTGATTGTATATGCTTGTTGATGCCCCACCTGAGGTTTTCACCTTGATTGATGTGCTTGTTGATGCCACGCCCGCATTTTTCGCCTCGTTTGTTGTTTCTCCAGCATATAGCTCCTACCTTACAGAACAATACTCCATCATTTTCAGCCCTTTCACAAGGCGTTAGGTGGCCGCTTCACCTATGCGCTTCAGATTCACAAGCGAGTGTCAGCACACTCCTCCAAAAAAGGCGACTGCCGCAATAAAATGCGACAGTCGCTTTATGCGTTTTCTAGCGTCTTTCGAAATGACGCACCGACCATGGTACAGGCCCATCACCGACATGTACAGCGGTTGAGGCGCGTTTTTGGCTGCTGGTAGGATTTCGGGTGCGGCAGGTCTGCAGCTTCTAAGAAATAATAGATACTACATGATTTTTTGATATAAATGCCCAAGATAACGCCAGCGTGTCGCGAAAAAGTAGATGACTTGAATCCCGAGAAACGTCGCGAAGATAGTCAGCGTATGGGAGACGACAGAAAATTCGACAAGCCCTTGAAGCGCTGTAAAAGCGACACTGCTGTGAATGAAAGCCACCAGAAGCGGCAGGAAAAACATGAGTATAAGCTGGCGCGTTACGGTTGTAGCAAGCTCCTTGCGGCTGAGCCCCACTTTGGCAATCATCCGATACTGTTCTTCGTCCCGGGATAAATCGGCATAAAGCCTGAAATAGATAAAGCTTGCGGCAAAGGTGAAAAAGACGATCCCGATCAGTCCGCTAACGATGAGCAGCATGCCGTTCAGCTGCTTGGAATGCAGCCAATCCAAGACCAGCGCATTAAAGTTAAAGGGGGAGTTTTGCCCGCCCGACGCCTCTGAATCGAGGGCTTTGGATATTTCCTCGGCAACCGCGCGTGAGTGACGCCACTCCTTCACCGCGAATGCGGTAGTTTTCGGCATGTATCCCTCATCTTTTGTCAACGTCCCGTAATCCGAATCCGCAATGATCAATGAACCGCCATATGACGCATCAGGAATCACAATATGTGGCAGCGCCTTGACCGTATGCAGGGTTAACGTGTTCGCTGCTTTTGTTATCGTAACCTGGTCGGTCTGAAGTCCTTCCAGTTTGTACTTATTGTTTTGAGTAACCGACGACGGGGATACCATCGTTTCTCCGCTGCGAAGTGTCTCCTTGGGATAGCCAAGAGCAGCGGCAAGTTGGTTATAGTCGCTCAGCCGGATCAATGTTGTTCCGTCATCCGCGTAGGTTGGAGTGTACGAGGCCATCCGATAGGCAAATCCCTCTCTTTTTAGGGTCTGCTCGATCAGACGGACATGTTTCTCTCCGTATAAAGGATTGGCATCAGGCCCGGGAAAGAAGGTATACGTAAAAGCATAAGGGTTTTTCATCGCCGCAAGCCCGGGATCACCGATGGCGAGGGCCGTCCCGATGCCGGTAAAAGCGATCGCCGAAATGATCGCCACCATAAAAAACATGACCGCATTGTCTTTCATCCGGTAGACCAGTTCGGAAATAGTCAGCAGATTCGTTCGTTTGAACAAGACACGGGGTCTGTTTTTTAAGGTCCGCATGACGTATACGCTGAGCTGTGTGAAGAGGAAATAGGTCCCGATAATGACCAGAATCACGCCCCCAAACAGCAAGGCAAACGAGAAGATGCGGCGCAGCGCGAACAGGAAGACACAGGCATAACCCAAACCAATCAGCAGAACAGCCAGGATGGAAAGGCTCACGGACGCCTTCGGTTCCGGCTTTGGTTTGTCCTCAGCTTTGATCAGCTCAACAAGCATGCCTTTTTTGGTTATGAGCGACGTAAACGCGGCAACGACCATAAACAGCGCCAGATAGCTGCCAGCGGTCAGCAAAATCGCTTTTACCGGCAGATAGAACGGCAGTCCGTTTTCAACAGCCAGCATAGAGGCGCAGATCAGCAGGATCAACTTGGAAAATACGACGCCAACGATGATGCCCGTGATAATGGCTGCAGCGCCGATCGCGATATTTTCAATAAAAAGCATCCGGTTGAGCTGTTTGCGCGACATGCCGAGCATAAGCAGGATGCCGAATTCCTTTTTGCGGAGCTTGACGAAAGAGCTGGCGGAATAGAGCAGGAACAGGAAGGAAAACACGAAGACGATATACTGCGAAATGTTCATTCCCATCGTGCCGAGCACGCTCAGCGTGATGCTGTCCGCTATGATCTGCCCTTTGAGATCGGGATGAAACGCCAGCATGGCATAAGTGAAAAAAATCATGACCGAGAAGGCGCTGCTCAGGAAGTGGGCGACGTAGGTCCGCTTGTTCCGGAAGACGTTGTTAAACGCGAACTGACGGAAATTCATGCCCATTCCCTCCCAGCAGCGACAAGACATTAATGATCTTTTGGTAGAATGCGGCCTGGCTGTCGCCGCGGTATATTTCGTTATACAGCTGTCCGTCCTTGATGAAAATGACGCGGCTGCAGTAGCTTGCGGCGACTGCGTCATGCGTTACGAGCAGCATCGTCACCTGGTCTTCGCGGTTGCGCTTCTCCAACATTTCCATCACTTCACGCGCTGATTTGGAATCCAGATTGCCTGTCGGCTCATCCGCAAGCAGCAGCTTGGGCTCATGGATCATTGCCCTTGCAATCGCCGTCCGCTGCGCTTGTCCCCCGGAGATTTCATACGTCCGCTTGTCCAGGATGGAGGCGATGCCGAGTTTTTCTGCCAGAACCGCCACCTTCTCGTTCATTTCCTTGAGAGCGGCCCCGTCCAGCGTAAGCGGCAGCATGATATTTTCTTTGACGGTGAGCGTGTTCAGCAAATTAAAGGCTTGGAACACGAATCCGAGTTCCCGCCGCCGGAACATGGCCAGTTTATCCTGCGACAGCCTGTGAGGGTCCTCGCCTCCGATGCGGATCTCGCCCGAGGTTGGTTTGTCGATCGTGGAGATCATGTTGAGCAGGGTTGTTTTGCCGCTGCCGGAAGGCCCCATAATCCCTACGAATTCACCGCGGTTAATGGATAGATCGATATTGGAGAGCGCCTCATAGGAGACCATGCCCTTATATATTTTGCCGAGATTTTGGGCAGACAGAATTTCCATGGCTTTGAATGCCTCCTTACATTTTCATTCTTAACGCTCTTCAGTCTACGCTATAGGCGGGGATTCTCCTATCGAATCAGCTTTCATCTGCCTTACAACATTGAAAGATAAACATCCATGCCGTGGTTTCGTAAAGACATCACCCGCGCTACTTGGGAAAATGGATGCGAACCAGCGTCCCTTCTCCTTCTGTGGAATCCAGCTCGATCTGATGGTTCAGCTTGCCGATGACCTCTTTTACGATGTATAACCCCATCCCGGTGGATTCTTTAAAATGTCGGCCGTTTTCACCGGTATAAAAGGGACGAAACACGCGGGGAAGATCGGCTTTCGGAATGCCAACGCCGCGGTCCTGTATATCCAAAATCACCTCATGGCCGTCGGCTTTGGCGGAGATCGTTACCTTTTGCCCGCTGCCTGCCGAGTATTTAATCGCGTTGTTCAGCAGCTGTCCGAGAATAAAATGCATCCATTTGCCATCGGTTCTCACGTATAGACCATCTTCGATCCGCACTTCAGGATACACATGGCTCCGGATGAAATAGCGTTTATATTCATGCACGGTTTCATTCACCAGCTGTTTCAGTGCGATATTTTCAACGCTGAAGTCCTGCTCAAAGGTATCGAGCCGGGCGACGTACAGCACCATCTCCAGCCCCCTTCGCATCCGTTCGGCTTCCTCCGCAATGCTCCGCGTCCGTTCATCCTCCTCTTCCTGGGCGATCATCTCGATCACCGAAAGGGGAGTTTTCATCTGATGGACCCACTGGTTCATAAAGGTCAGATGGTTTTCATGCTTGCGTTCCCAGCCTTGGAGCATCGTTTGGTACTGCTTGTACTGGGTCTCCATAAGCTCGCTCAAAGCAGACGGAAGCGGAGACGGCTCATGCCGCTGCTCGAATTCGCCGAGGGAAACGACCGGATGGGAAAGACGCTTATAAAAGCCGCGGTGAGTGGCGTAACGAAAAATAAGATATCCGGCAAAAACAAACAGCCCCAGGCCAAGGGCGTATAAGGCGGTGAGCGGGTGATCGTAACCATCGAACCAGAAAACGGCCAGCACGGTTAGCAGTTCAATCAGAGTAAACGCCAGCAGAGGAAGATGCTCACGGATAAATAACTTCATCCCTGCTTTCGATCCTTCCAATTCATATTCAGCCGGTAACCAAGGCCTCTTACTGTCTCCAAAGCTTGCTCCATGCCAAGTTCGGCAAGTCTTTTCCGCACGCGGGTAATATTGACGCTGAGGGTATTGTCGTCTACGAAGGCATCATCCCATAATTTTTCCAAAATCACTTCGCGGCTGACAACCCGGGGACTTCGTTCCATCAGCGTTTCCATTAAAATAGCTTCCTTTTTGCTCAGGGTTACCGTTTGATCTCCGAGCTGCAGCTCCATTCGTTCGGGGTATAAGGTCAGGCCGTTCCGTTCCACGGTGCGCTCTTGGCCTTTTGCGGCGTAATCCCCGTAAACCCGGCGAAGCTGACTGCGGATTTTGGCTATGACGATTTCAAAATAAAACGGTTTGGTAATGAAATCATCCGCTCCGTTTTCCAGCGCCATGACCTGATCCATTTTGTCGCTGCGCGCCGATATGAAAATGATCGGACATGTCGAAATTTGCCGAATTTGTCGACACCAATAATACCCGTCAAAGCTGGGCAGGTTGATATCCAGCAAAACGATATGGGGCGCATGTTTCTCAAACTGCTCCAGCACGTGATCGAAATCATCAATGACGATGCCGGTATCTCCGTATTTTTCAATATGGGAGCGCAGCAGCTCCGCGATTTTTGGGTCGTCTTCAATGATTAGAATTTTATACATAAGGATAGCTCCTCCGTCGATCCATAAGTGGAAAGTCATTTTGTGAACATTATACACGCTGCTTGCTTCCTAAAAACATGATGTGCTCTCTCAAAAGATTTAGCTATCAATCCATGTAAAATGCTTAACTTCAAAAATGTAAACCATCCTTCTCAAAAACGAAAGATAAGCGGCGTATTTTTTAAGATATAAGAAAGTATAAACTTCGGAGATCTCGCATCCTTATATCGCAAGAAAAATTACCGCTAAACGCGGTCTGTCTTCTATGAGAGTACGGCGATAGACGTTTTTCTTACATCCTGGAAACTTACTTTTTACATTCTGTTTAATATTTCCATATTATTTCCGATAATCAAGGAATGGACACTTTTTCGGAAACACCCAAGAGATGGAAGACAAAAAATTTCAGTCTTGAGAGGAATGATTACGGTTGACGGAAGACAGGAGAATTCAAGAAGCGAGCTTGGAAAGCTTGCAGCAGCGGGTTAAAGTCCTGTTTGATCTGAAAAAATACGATCTGTTAATTGATATAGCGAAGATGGCGCTTGGAATGGACTTAAACGATCCCTTTACACTCTATTATCTGGGCCGGACTCATCATAGGTTGGAAAGGTATCCGGAGGCACTGGAGATATCCGGCAGGCTTTTGGCTATGGATCCGAACGATCCGAATTACCACAGTTTGCGAGCTGGCGTCCTTGAATCTCTCGAAAAGTATGAAGAAGCCATTGCCCACTATGAAAAGGCGATTGAACTGAATCCGCAAAACGAGAGATATTACAGCGGTATCGCTCATAACGCAAGCTTGCTCGCAGAACCCAAGTTTCAGGAAAAGGTTGTGCCGATGATGCGTAAAGCCATAGAACTGGGGCCTAACGATGCGCTTAACCACGGCTTTTTTGCCATTTTACTCATGAATCGGGGATTGTACACGGAAGCGCGGAAAGAATTTGAAATTGCCATAGAACTTGCGCCTAATGATTCGATCAATCATTCATCATACGGTAATTTTCTTTACTATGCGGGGGAACTGGAAGAAGCAAAAACATATACGATGCAGGCGTTAGAGATCAACCCCATGGATCCGACCGCAGAAACGAACCTTTCTTTATTGAAGCAAGCGGAGAGAGATCCGCAGCATTATGTCGCCCATCGAATGGAGACATACAGCGGGATCATCCAATTCCATCCGCGGCATGACGAACCTTACCGCCAGCTTGTGAAGCTGCAGCTTGAAATAAATGAGAAAGCACAGGCCCGTAAAGTTCTGAGAGCTTTTGCAAAGGCGCGACCCGATGCTGTAGATGAGGAATTCCGGCAGTTGATGGCTAAGGCAGGTGTTGCAATTCCTTCAAAAACGCGGCGAATTCAAATGTGGGCGGCCTTGATGCTCCTGATCGTTGCAGCGGTTTTTTATTTTGTGTTCAAGCGATAAGCATGGCGGGGAATGATAACTTTTCACTCATAACTTTGTGGAGAAATAAATATCCTCAAATAAATTAGAATTATTATAATTTAATATTGATTTTCAATTATGAGTGGGTTACAATGAATCACATCAGATTATTTAGAATAATTCTAATTTAAATATATGAGGAGGAAAAGAGCATGGCAAAACTTACGACGAATCAGGGTGCTCCAATCTGGGATAATCAGAATTCAAAAACAGCAGGGCAAAACGGACCTACACTGCTTGAAGATTACCAGCTGCTAGAGAAACTCGCCCATTTTGACAGGGAACGCGTGCCGGAACGTGTCGTTCATGCCCGGGGGGCCGGAGCGCATGGCGTGTTCAAGGTGAAGAACAGCATGAAGCGTTATACGAAAGCGGCGTTTTTGCAAAATGAGGGCCAGGAAACGCCGGTGTTTGCCCGCTTTTCCACCGTTATCCACGGACAGCATTCCCCGGAAACGCTGCGGGACCCGCGCGGTTTTGCAGTGAAATTTTATACGGAAGAAGGCAATTATGATTTTGTCGGCAATAACCTGCCTATATTCTTTATCCGCGATGCGATGAAGTTTCCGGATATGGTGCATTCGCTCAAGCCCGATCCGCGCACAAACATTCAGGATCCAGACCGTTATTGGGATTTTATGACTTTGACTCCCGAATCGACGAATATGTTGGTTCACCTGTTTACGGATGAGGGCATTCCTGCGGATTACCGCCATATGCGCGGCTCCAGCGTTCATGCATTCAAATGGATCAACGAATACGGCAATACGGTATATGTGAAGCTGCGCTGGGTACCGAAGCAGGGGATAAAAAACTTAAGCCGTGAAGAAGCGGCACAAATTCAAGCGGATGATTTCAACCATGCGAGCCGGGATCTGTTTGAAGCGATTGAGCGCGGAGAGCATCCGGAATGGGATCTGTATGTGCAGGTGCTCGATCCGGCGGATCTGGACAGCTTTGATTTTAACCCTCTTGATGCGACTAAAGATTGGCTTGAGGAGGATATTCCGTATCAGCTGGTGGGAACGATGACGCTCAACCGGAATCCCGACAATGTGTTTGCGGAAACGGAGTCCGTCGGTTTTAATCCGGGCGTGCTCGTCCCCGGCATCGAACCTTCGGAAGATAAGATGCTGCAAGGGAGATTGTTTTCATACTCCGACACCCAGCGTTACCGGATCGGACCAAACTACCTGCAGCTTCCGATCAACTGCCCGTTTGCCCAGGTAAGCAATAACCAACGCGACGGGGCCATGCCGTTCAAGCAGCAGACGGACCGGATCAACTATGAGCCAAACCGTTATGAGCATACGCCAAAAGAGGATCCAACCTACCGGGACGTACCGCAGCCTGTGAAAGGCATGATCTCCCGTGAAAAAATCGATAAACCCAATGATTTCGGCCAGGCGGGTCAAGTATTTCGCAGCTACGCCCCTGAAGTCCAGGAAACTTTGATCAGCAATCTGGCAGCGGACCTGAAGGGTGTAGCCAAGCCAACGAAACTTCTTGCCATCTGCAATTTCTTTCGGGCGGACGAAGATCTTGGCAAACGTCTTGCGGCTGCGCTGCGAGTGGATTTGGCGCCGTTTTTGTCCCGGATGCAGTAACTTTGGGATTATCTTCACATAGATGACGCTGCCAACATTTGCAGCCCAAAAAACCGTTCCTTGCGGATTCGCGAGGAGCGGTTTTTAGCTATCAGACGAATTCGCTTTATCATAAAAGCTGCTGCAGACCGGTAAACCAAATGGAGATGTACTGCTGGGCGGCTTGAACGATCTGGTCTTCATCGCTGTAAAGCCGGATGATTTCAAAATAACCTTCCATAAACGCAATCGCGATCGGACGCGCGGCATCGGAATGAAGCTGCTGCGCCGGAGCATGCCTGCGATTGTAATCCGCAAAATGCATCTCGACATGCCGGGAAAAACGGTCGAAAAAGGCGTTTTTGACATTCTCCTGCCGGGTGCCTTTGCTTTCATACAATAAAATCAGCAAGCTTTGCCGGTACTCCCGCAGAAATTCCGCGAGCAGTCCTTCCAGCCGGTTCAGGATGACAGGCATGCTGCTTTCGGAAATCTCCTCGCTGCTCTCCACCATCTCAAGCAAACGTTCATAGGCAGGCATCGTAACGGCCTCGAATATCGCTTCTTTATTGGGAAAGTAACGATATAGATTGCCGACCGAGACGCCCACGCTTGCAGCAATGTCCTTCATGGAAGTTTTTTCGTAACCGGGATCAAGGAACATATTCCGGGCGGTTTGCAGCATGGCTTGCCGCAGCTCTTCTTTTAATACCTGCATAAGATGAACCTCCATTCGCTTTTAAATATAGGCTTGTCGGAATTGCATTGTCAACACGCTCTAAATAGCCGGAAGAATTTGCTTGACTTCATGTGCGGATCGGCGTATTTTAAAAGTGAATTATAATTCGCTATTGAATGAAAATTTGAAAAATCGCGCGAAAAACAGGCTTTTTACAAGCCTGGTGGAAGGAGTGGGAGAAAGCATGATTGAAGTTCGGAATTTAAGATATAGATATCCGGGAAGTACCGAATGGGCTCTGCACGGACTCAACTTTTCGATTCCAAGAGGAGAAATATTCGGTTTTCTGGGGCCATCGGGAGCAGGTAAAAGCACAGCACAGAAAATTTTGATCGGCATCTTGAAACAATATGAAGGAAAAGTGACTGTCTTAGGGAGGGATGTTTGCGAGGCAAAATCGGATTATTACGAAAAAATTGGCGTAGCTTTTGAGTTTCCCAACTTTTACAGCCGGTTTACCGCTTTGGAAAATTTACGCCTTTTTCGTTCCTTATATCAAGGACCTACGAGCAAACCCGAGGAACTTCTGGCAATGGTGGGACTTACAAAATATGCCGATACGAAGGTAGGAAACTTCTCCAAGGGCATGAAGATGAGGCTCAACCTATGCCGGGCGCTGCTGAATCAGCCGGATATTTTATTCTTGGATGAACCTACTTCGGGTCTGGATCCGGTGAATGCCCGGCTCATCAAAGAGATTATTTTGGAAATGAAATCGGCCGGAAAAACGGTGCTGATCACGACTCACAATATGCAGGCTGCAGATGATATTTGCGATCGGATCGCCTTTATTGTAGATGGAAAAATCGTTTTGATCGATTCTCCGCGCGAATTGAAGGTACAGCATGGGAAAAGACGCGTCCGGGTGGAGTACAGGCATGATGGGCAAGTGAAGCAGGAGCATTTTGAGCTGAAGGGACTCGGCGAGAGCAAGGAATTTATCGACCTGCTGCTTCAGGAAGAAATTGAAACGATTCATACGGAGGAAGCGACGCTGGAGGATATTTTTATCAAAGCGACGGGGAGGAGCCTGGGATGAGATTGGCGGGTGCCATTGCCTATGATATCAAACTGCAGTACAGGCATGGGTTTTATTATGCATATCTGGTGATCAGCGCATTTTACGTTGTTTTATTGCGGTTTCTTCCTGCCTCTGTACGCGAGACGGCGGATATTTTGCTGACATTTACCGATCCGAGCATGCTTGGTTTTTTCTTTATCGGCGGTTTGGTGCTGCTGGAGAAAGGACAGGACATTCACAATACGTTGTTTGTTACGCCTTACAAGCCGGAGGAATATATTCTGTCCAAAACGCTGTCTCTCACCATTTTATCGGCAATCAGCAGTTATTTGATTCATATCAGCGAGTTCGGATTTACGACAAATCCGCTGCTGTTTATGCTTGGCGTGGTTCTGACATCCGTATTTTTCACCTTTGCCGGAATGGGGGTGGCTTTTCGCTGCCGCTCTTTAAACGGATTCTTTTTTCTGTCTACAATGGTCACGTTCGTGTTTTTGCTGCCGATTTCCGGTTTTCTCGACATCTGGTCTACGCCGCTTTATTACGTTCTGCCGACTCAAGGTTCGTTTATACTTCTCCGTTCGGCTTTTGAACAGATTCCGGCTTCGCAAATTTTATATGCCGTTCTGCTGCTTGCAGGCTGGGGCGGTCTGGCTTTTCTTTGGACGCGGGTATCTTTTCGGAAATTTATTATGCTGCGGATGGGAGGCGATGGTCCATGATTTCCGCGCTGCGTTTGCTTCAGAGCGATATGAGGCTCGTCCGCCGGGACGCCATGTTGTTTTTCTATCTCATCGCTCCGCTGCTGCTTATGTCTGCTTTATGGTTCGGGGTACCGGCTGCTAATGATGTTCTGATCGCCTATTTTGCTTTTGACTTATCCGAATATTATGGTTTGATCACGGGTGTCTCGCTTTTACTGGTTAGTCTGATTCTGGGCTGTATGTGCGGGTTTATGATGCTGGATGAACGGGACGATCACCTCATCGAGTATTTTGCCGTAACGCCTTTGTCACGCAAAGGTTATCTGGTTTGCCGCCTTGCGACGGCTGTGATCCTGTCGGTCTTTTATGATGCAGTGCTGCTCTTGTTTGCGGCCCCGGAACCGGTTCCCATAACCCATATATTGTACCTGCTGCCGATGGCTGCGCTTGAGGCGCCATTGATCGCCTTATTCCTGATTGCTTTTGCGTCCAATAAAGTGGAGGGGCTGGCTTTGTCCAAGGGGGCGAGTCTCATGGTTGCCGTTCCGGTTGCAGCTTGGTTTATCGGCCCGCCAATAAAGTATGGGTTCGGCATTTTTCCTGCGTTTTGGATTTATGAGATTCTTCGGGGAGATAGCGGACAATGGCAGGCTTTGCTGCTCATGCTGGCAGGCACGGGAGTTCATCTGCTGGCTGTTTATGTAATGCTGCAAAAATTTTTGCGGAGGCAGGATTAACCCTCTTCATGACACAAAAACCGTCCCCTTATTTAAATTGGGAAACGGTTTTTTATTTTAAGATTATAGAATTTATAAATTTTAAGCGGAGCTTAAGAAATCCTATAATCGCAAGAAAAACATCCGCTAAATGCGGTCTGTCTTCCTAGAAAGTACGTCGATAGACGTTTTTCTTAAGATATCAGAAAGTATAACTTCGAGGGAAACGCATCCTGATATCGCAAGAAAAACTACAGCTAAAGGTGGTCTGTCTGCTGTGATAGTACGTCAATAGACGTTTTTCTTATAAGGCGATAGACAATAAATACCATGTAAGGTATATTGAAACATATAAACGCGTAAGCGCACTGCGCATGATAGGGAGGCCCATCTTCATTGGAGAAAAAAGTTACCATTATTATCAGCTTTATTATCGGATTTATGTTGATGCAGCTTTCTGCAGAGGAACCGCTTTCACTCTTTAAGTCATTTTTCGGGACGGTCTCGAGAATAGAGCCGTACCTCATTTATTTACTGCAATTTATCGGTTTCATCCTGGTGATCTGGTCGATTATTCTGACATTTAAAGAGCTGATTAAGCTTCAAACAAACAAATCTTGACATGAAGGATTCCTGCCTTATTGGGCGGGGATTTTTTTGTGTGACATGGAATAAAAAAAATTTTTTCAAAATGGAAAACATTTCTGCGCTCTGTATCGTCAAATATAAGGAAGCATTTTTTCATTTTACGAAAGATAGAGGAGGAGAACCGTGAAAAAACTTTGGGTTACGCTTGTGGCGGTGCTGATGGTTGTAACATTGTCCCTGCAGCCGGCACAGGTAGAGGGGGCCGCTGCATCCAAGAGAATCAGCGTGTTTGTCGATGGAGTCAAATTGAATCCGGTGCAGGCGCCCACGATGATAAAAGGCAGAACGATGCTGCCGATGCGAGTCATTTTTGAGGCGCTTGGCGCCACGGTGCAATGGAGTGCACAAACCAAAACCGTCACTGCATACAGCAATGACACTACAGTTGTTCTGAAAGTCGGGTCCAAAACAGCGAGTGTCAACAATCGGAATGTATCGCTGGATGCACCTGCACAAATTTTAAATGGGGCTACGATGGTTCCCGTTCGTTTCGTAAGCGAAACGCTTGGAGCGCAGGTGGATTGGAATGGTTTAAGCCAAGTAGTAACCATTACAACTTCCAACCGCAATCCGAATCCGAATCCAAATCCCAACCCGTATCCGCCTTCATCAGGGAACGTAAGCGCGGTTTCTTACGTGAATGCACAAATCGTTGGCAGAAACGGGGATGGACGCGATGTACAGATCAACTTCCCGAAAGCATACAATGAATCGGATGTAAGGGAATATCGCGTTCTGATCGTCAAGTCTTCCAGCTATGGATTTACGACATCTCAGGCGCTTTCGAATGCTTACTACACATCGGCATGGCCGACCGGTAGAGATCAAAACGTGAATTTGACGTCGCAATCCAAAGACGTGAATGGCGACTTGCTCAGAACCAATCAGTCTTATAATGCTTATGTATTAACCCTGGGCAAAAATGGATCCAACGCTTTGTCCAACATGTCGTCATCCTTTACGCTTTCGACTTCGGTATCTGCTAATGCACCATCGAACGTAAAAGCAAACGACATTAATGACTACGGCGATGGACGCGACCTGCAGGTCAGCTTCGATCAGCCGGTGAATACAAACAATGTTCAGAATTACCGCATCTTTGTCGTGAAAAACAGAGATGTTGGCAGCTTTAATCTCAATACCGCGAATTCGGTATCAAGCTCAAATTATACAACCGTAAGCAAAGCCAGCTACAAAACGATTACAACAACGTTAAGCTCGACGGCAAGAGACACTTCCGGAGAGTACATCAAAAACGGAATCGCCTATAATGTCTTTGTGCTTGCCGTTGGCAACAGCTACAGCGCATCCGAGCTTTCCGCTCCGTCTTCGACGATTACGCTGTCTTCCGGCGCGATTTCGGCTCCGGTCATTACCCGAGTGGAAGATGTCAACAACTATGGAGACGGCCGCGACTTGATGGTGCGTTTCGACAGATCATCCGATGAGTCCCGGATCGGCTCATACCGCATTTTCGTTGTAAAAGACTACAAAGCGAGCAGCTTTGATTTGTCTACAGCGAAAAACGTATCGAGTTCGTATTATACTTCTGTCAGCAAAACGGGCTACAACATTAATCAAACCCTGTCCTACGGGGCAAGAGATGTAGACGGCGACTTGATTCGCAACGGCGTCAGCTACCGCGTGTTCGTGATGGCTGTAGGCACAGGCAGCTACTCGGGCAGCTATGCGCTTTCCGGATCGTCATCTTCGATCGTTCTTTATAATGGAGTCGGAAATGGTAATGGCAACGGTAACGGTAACGGAAGTTACGTATATGCCGCTACGAACGTATCCGCCAGCGATGTTTCCGATTACGGAGACGGCCGCGACATGAAAGTTTCATTCACGCGTGCTTCTGACGAAAGCAATCTGTACAGCTACCGTATCATGGTCGTAAAATCCAGGGACGCTAACTATTTCACTTTATCCAAAGCGAATTCTCTGTCCAGCTATTACTACACCGAAGTTTATAAAACGGGTTACAACATTAGCCAACCGCTCTCTTCGAACGCAAGAGACGTGGACGGCGACTTGATCCGTAACGATGTCAGCTACCGCGTATTTGTCCTTTCGGTAGGGGCATACGGCAATAATACGTTGTCTTCGTATTCACCAGCGATTACTTTGTCGAATAATTCTAGTGTGGATAAGGCGTCGGGTGTGAGTGTTAGACAAGTTGCTTATAACGGGGATTACAGTGACCTGGAGGTATCGTTCAATCGAGCGGCTAATGAAAGTAATTTAAGCGGATATCGTATTTTTGTTGTGAAGGAAAATGAGGCTGGTTATTTCACTGTATCCAAAGCAGAAGACCTGTCCAGCACTTACTACACATCTATTAGCAAATCAAGTTCTACCACTGGTCTTAAACTTACTTCGGGAACAAAAGTTGTCGGTGGTGATTCGATTAAGCCTGGAGAACCTTATCGTGTATTTGTGATGTCAGTGGGTTCATACGGTAGAAATAACCTAGCTTCGACTCCTTCACCGATTACGTTGACTAAGAAGGATGTAGCTCCGGCAACAGGTGTGACAGTAAAAAATGTCGCGGATAACGGAAATGGAAGCGATCTAGAGGTTTCATTTAGAGTTGCTGATGAAAGCAAATTGAGCGGTTATCGAATTTTTATCGTGAAAGAGACTTCTGCAGTTTCTTTTAAGGTGCAAACTGCTACTGATATAACCGATCTAAAAAAATACACACCAGTTGACAAAGGAAAAAATACTAGGCAGCTTTCCCAAGATGCACGGGATACAGATGGTGATAAGATTCGCGAAGGGGTCAAGTATAAGGCATTTGTTTTATCCTTAGCCACGGATGGTAATGAATATAATAAATTGTCTGAACCATCTGAAGTCTTCAGTTTGTCTAAAGTAGGAGCAGCTACAATAAGAAAGGTGGAGGTTATTGGTAACAACAATAACGCCAGTGATCTGAAGGTTACCTTTAGCCCTGCAGAAAACGACGACAATATTGGACAGTATCGAATCATGGTGGTTAAATTAGGAAGTGTAGACCAATTTACTACGGGTATTGCATCAAACTTGAAGGATGAACGACGTTATGAAGTCGTTGAAAAAGGAAAAAAAGAAAGTTATGAAGTCACCTTGAATAGCAGGGTCTTAGATACAGACGGAGGCAGTATTGATAATAACAACACCTACAAGATTTTTGTTCTTTCCGTTGGAAATAAAAAAACCAATGTACTTTCGCTTGCTTCTGAAAAGGTTCAACTGAATAAATCAGCTGCTCCTGAAGTTAAACCTGTAAACATTACAAAAGCTTCTTTTGCTGATATGCAAATCTCTTTTGAGCGTGCAACTAGCGAACAAGGTGAAGGCAAATATCGTATTTTCATCGTTGATGCAAAAAATAATCAGTCCTTTACTATAAGAGATGCCCTTAATAAAACGGAAGACAAATATACCAAGGTTGATCTCAAAGCTAATGACAGGGTATATAATCAGTCTTTGAAGGATGTAAAGGATACGGACGGAAACCCTGTATCTAAAAATAAATCTTACAAGGTTTATGTCCTGACAGTAGGCAAAGATGCATTAGAAAAGAACAATGCTTTGTCGGAAGCAGTAAATCTGATCGATACGACTGCTCCCCAAAATATTGTAGCAAGCTGGAACAGTGATAAGCTTGTGGTGAAATTTGAAAAGGCTCAAGATGAGAATAACATCAAAAAATATGTTGTATTGGCTGCTCCGGTAAACATGGGCGACGCTGAAGTGAAAAATAACTTTGGTAAACTTGATGATTCTATTAAAAAGACAATGACACTGGAAATAGGAAAACAACCATACGAATTCAAGTTTGAAGAGCCTAATAACAAAGATGTTAAAAATGATTCGTTGCAATCTAACGGTCAATACAATGTCTACATTATTAGTATGGGCGACACGAATGTATCATGGTCAGATCCAGTTGCTCTTAATCCAGTTGGAGCTAAAACTCTAAAAGCAAATAAATAACCAACAAAAGCCTTTATAATCATTACTACGACGCCGGACCTTAGGTCCGGCATTTTTTCTGCCTGCATCCTAATGGAACCATCACATGAAAAATTTTAGGGTTCTTTTTCAAGGGAGAAATGAGATACAATAGAATGAAAACCAATTTGAAAAGGAGGCATTCCATCCCATGAGGCAGACGTTACGCAGTGAATTATCCGGGGAACTGTACGAGCTGCTGAACGGAAGGGACCTCGAAACCAAGCAACATGAAGCCATGATGTTGTTAACCGTTACGGAGGAAGGTTGGCCTCATACGGCCATGATCAGTGTCGGCGAAGTGATCGCTGTGGATGCGAAACGCTTGAGGCTGGCGATTTGGCCGGATACAACGACCACGAATAATATGATCCGCACGGAGAAGGCGACTTTGGCGCTGGTTTATGGCGGAGCCGCTCATTATATCAAGTTGGCTTTGCGGAGATTGCCAGAGCTGTCTGGTGCGAAATATCCCCGGGAGCGGTTTGAAGCAGAAATTATTTCGGCCCGGTCGGATGTAGCGGTGTATGCCGATCTCACAACGGGGATTCAGATTGATCTGAAGGACAAATCATCCGTACTTGAGCGGTGGCGGGAAACGTTGACTGAGCTTATGCTGTAAAGTGGATAAGGGGGAGCACATACAAACATTATGAATAAACCAACACAAACGCTCCGAAACGAAGGAGTAACGAAAGAAAAACCTGCCCGGCCCAGTACCAGCAGGCTGTGGATGATCATTATATTAGGGGCATTATCGGCCTTTGGCCCGTTTTCATTGGATATGTATCTGCCTTCGCTGCCAAGTCTGGCGGAAACGATGCATACAACGACCTCGCTGACACAGCTTAGTTTGACCTCATGCCTGATCGGACTGTCGGTGGGGCAATTGTTTGCGGGACCGTTCAGTGACGTGCGCGGACGGCGTATTCCGCTCATTATCGGCATGGTCGTCTACGGCGTTTCATCTTTATTATGCGCATTCAGCACCTCGATTGAAATGCTGATCGCGCTGCGTTTTATTCAAGGGATTGCCGGCTCTGCCGGTATCGTGATCTCGCGTGCCATCGTCAGAGATATGTATTCCGGGTCTGAGTTGACCAAATTCTTTTCGATGCTGATGCTGGTGAATGGCGCGGCGCCGATTTTGTCCCCGATTGTGGGCGGCCAGCTGCTTCAGTTCACGTCCTGGCGCGGGGTCTTTATCGTACTTGCGCTGATCGGCGTAGCGATGCTGTTGTCCGTGCTTTTTGGATTGCCGGAGACGCTCGTTCCTGAAAAACGCTCCAGCGGCGGAACGATGAATACGCTTAGAACATTCGGCGTACTTCTGAAAGACCGCAAATTCATGGGCCTTGCGTTAAGTTCGGGTTTTATAACGGCTGCAATGTTTGCTTATATTTCCGGTTCCCCGTTTGTGCTGCAAAATATTTACGGAGTCAGCCCGCAGATGTTTAGTTTCATTTTTGCCATGAATGGGGTGGGCATTATTATCGCCGGGCAGATTACAGGCCGATTGGCTGGACGGGTCAGCGAGAAAAAACTGTTGGTATCCGGGATCGCCTTGGCTACGATTGGCGGCATGTCGCTCCTGGTTCTGCTGATAGCCAAAGCTCCGCTTGCTGCCATTCTTCCGCCGCTTTTTGTGGTCGTTTCCTGCGTCGGCATTGTAGGCACTGCAGGTTCCTCCCTGGCGCTTCAGGATTACGGCCATGCGGCAGGCAGCGCGTCGGCGCTGCTCGGACTGCTATCTTATATCTTTGGCGGCATCGTCAGCCCTCTGGTCGGGATTGGCGACGGCACGTCAGGCGTACCGATGGGCCTGGTGATTGCGGGCGCAGATATCTGTTCCGTATTATGCTATCTACTGCTCGTCCGCAGTACCGGAAGCAAAAAGCTCGTGGCTAAAGTATCAAACGCACAAAATAAGGGAATGTAAACATCGGGCTGAACGATCCGTAACCGCAGCGGTCACCTTGCACAATGTCAAGAACTAATTTCAGTATTGAGCCATATTAGGAGCCAAATGAATACGGGACGATCATGAAAAAACAACAGCCCTGCCGCGGGATAAATCCGGGCAGGGCTGTTCTGTTAGCAGTATGCATCACTTCTAATTAAGCGTTAGCGGCAGACTTTTTGAAGAACTGCGGCAAATATTCCTTATTGGCCTCCAGCATTTCATCCAGCATCTTGATCGCGACTTCAACCGAAGGCACCAACGGATGATGCGCCATCGCTTGGATGGCCAGGCCGCGGTCGCCGGTGACGGCGGCGTCAATGGCAAGGCGTTCATACGTTTTTACCGCATGAATCAATCCGACAGCCATCGGCGGAACCTTCGTCAAAGGCAGCGGCAGCGGGCCGTTTTTCGTCACGACGCAGTTTACTTCGATGCTGGCATCGTCAGGCAGGAAGTCGATGATGCCTTTGTTCGCGACGTTTAATGTCTGAATGTCATTCGTTCCGTTATACAGCGAACACATCAGGTTGACGGCAGCTTCGGAATAAAAGGCGCCGCCGCGTTGTTCGAGCTGTTTTGGTTTTTCATTCAAGTCAGGATTATTGTACAACTGGAACAGCTCTTCTTCCACGCGTTTCACGACCTCGGCGCGGTTGCCGCCTTTTTCGAAGGATTCCAGCTGCTCTTCAAGCATCGCATCGGTCATGTAGAAGTATTTCAAATAATATGAAGGCAAGGCGCGCAGAGATTGCAGGAATTCCGGATTCCACTCTCTGGCGGGCACGTTTTTCGCGCTGTAGCCGGCAGTGTCGGTCAGCATTTCATCCAGCTTGTCTTCGCCGTTCACATCGATCCGCGTGATCCAATGCAGGTGATTCAAACCAACGAACTCGGCGTAAATGCGATCCGCTGCCACGTTGTATTTGGAGGATACTTGCTTGATCAGCCCGATCGGGGCATTACACAAACCGATGCTTCGCACTTTGGTATATTTCAGGATGGCTTCGGTAACCATGCCTGCGGGATTCGTGAAGTTCAGCAGCCAGGCATTAGGAGCCAGCTCCTCAATATCGCGGCAAATGTCGAGCAGGACCGGAATCGTCCGCAGCGCCTTCATCATGCCTCCAGGCCCCGTCGTTTCCTGGCCGATAACGCCGTATTTCAAAGGAATGGATTCATCGCGGCCGCGGGCATCCAGCATGCCGACACGCATTTGGGTGCTGACGAAGTCCGCGCCTTTGATCGCTTCGCGGCGGTCCAAGGTCAGATGAACCTGGATCGGCAATCCGGATTTCTCGACCATCCGTTTGGCTAAATTGCCGACAATGTTCAGTTTGCGTTGTCCGGGCTCGATATCCACCAGCCACAATTCACGTACAGGAAATTTGTCGTAGTTGAGAATGAATCCCTCAACAAGCTCCGGAGTATAAGAAGACCCGCCGCCAATTACCGCTACTTTCAATCCTTGTTCATTTGCCATTTTTCGCACACACTCCTTATCTGGATCGTATTGAAATCATATTTCAAGCTCCGTGAAAAATCTGGAAATAGATTCGGAGCCAACTACCCTATTGCAGTAGAACTAAATCTTTTTTTGAACGTCTTAAGCCTTGAAAAATGAAATTCCGATAACGCCAGGAGAACTTTCCTTCATTTGATTAATCTGCATCAGCCGCTGTCTTTCCGACCATCGGCTGAATATGCTCAAAATCGCGGAAGGTCTGCATTTCCTTATATACTTCCGGGCTAATTTCAAGGCCGTCCGCTTCCATGGCCGACCATACGGCACCGACAACCGGCTCTGTCGACAATGTTACGATGGTTGCATTCGGAGCGACAGGAGCCACCGCTTCTTCAATTTTGCCGCGGATCCAGCCGCGATCTCCCCTTGTTAGCAGACTTCCGGCCAAAACAACGTCAAACGTCTCCTTCTCCATGCCGAGCTTGCGAATAACGGCAACAGCCGATTTTCCCAGCTCGATGCCTTGGTGGCTTAAAATTTCCAAAGCTACGGCATCGTTTTGTACAGCGGCTTCGAACAGAAGTTTTACCGCATGCACAGGCACGCGTTTGTTATGGTCCTGAAAGTCGTTGAACATATCGCTTACGCTGTCGTATCCCAGAAATTCAAGCAGCAGCGGCGTCAGAAGCGTTGCCTGTTCACGGCCGTCCCAAGAGCGGATAACGGAACGGAACACTTCGATATTAAGGGAGCCGCCACCGCCAAAATCACCGTACATATAATCGAATCCGCCAACCTGGATATGTTCGCCCTGCGGGTTGCGTCCCGCGGAATTGGTTCCCGTACCGCAGATCAAAGCCACGCCGTATGGGCGGTTGGTGCCTGCCCGCAGGCCAATCATGGTATCGCAATTAATCGAATAATTCCGCGTAAACCCGATTTCCTGAATCAAAGGATGCAGGATGCGATAATCCACTTCGCGATCAGCTCCGGCCAATCCAAAGTAAGCATGCGAAATGTCATGAATCTGAAGATCCGCTTCCGCTAGCGCGCCTTCCGCCGCCGCACGGATGCTTTGCGCGGCAGTCTCACGGTCAATCTGGTGGTTCCCGTTGCCGCCTACGCCTTTGCCCAGCACCCTGCCGCGGTCATCGGTCAGCAGAGCGTAAGTTTTGGTTCCTCCCCCATCGATCCCCAAATAGTAACTCAATGGTCGTCACTCCTATAAAGGATATATTTTTGTGTGTAGATTATAAAATTCGAACTTTCAGCGGAGCGCAGGCTGAATCATTCTATAATCGTCAGGTCAAACCACCCCGCCTGGAGTGGTCTGCCTGCTAGAAATTTAACCCGACGTTTCCTCCGCTGGCGTCACAGTGGATTCCCTCACGATGAGTTCGGGATCGAGCCGTACGCTGGCCCCGCGTTTCATCGTGCCGTCCATCCGTTTCAGCAGCATATCCGCAGCAGCAAGTCCAATCCGGTCCGCAGGCTGGCGCACCGTCGTCAGGTACGGATGCAGCTTCGAGGATATATCCTGATCGTCATAACCTACGATGGCAACCGAATCAGGTACATGGATGCCTGCTTCCATAAGCGCATTGGCGACACCGAGCGCGATGTTATCGTCGCCGGCAAATACGGCGGAAGGGAGGCGGCCCTCACGGAGCCATCTGCGGCAGGTGTCATAACCAAATGCGATTTCAAACTCGCCGGTGAGCAGCTCGAATGGCGCCAAGCCTTGCTCCTCCAGTGCTTTCAGAAAGCCGCTGCGGCGTTCCTTCGTACTGCGGAACATGTTATGCCCGCTTAGATGGGCGATCGAGGTATGGCCCAGATCAAGCAAATGCTTTGTCGCGGCATACCCCCCTTTGAAGTTGTCGACCGTGACCGAAAACGCGTCATTCTCCGGTTTCTGGTTGTCGATCAGGACATACGGGATATTGCGGCGCTTCAGTTCCACGATATAATTGTCTTCTTCCATCGGCGAGAGCAGGATCAGGCCGTCTACGCGGTCTTCCTGAATCAGATAATGGGCTTCATCGGACCCGATGCCGGTAGAGACCGAAACGGCGAGAAAATAACCGTGCAGCGCGAGCACCTCGTTCAGCTCCTTGACGACGGCGTCGAAGAAGGAATCCTGCAGGGTGGTGACAATCAAACCGACGATCCCCGTTTTCCCGCGGGCCAAACTGCGGGCGGCGGCATTCGGGCGGTAATCGAGCTCCTTGATGGCTTCCAGCACTTTTTGCCTGTTTTTTTCGCGCACGGTTTCAGCGCCGTTTAATACGCGGGATACGGTCACAACGGAAAGTCCTGATTTTTTTGCTACATCAAATATGCTAACTTTCATGATTTATTCTCCTTGCGGCAGATTTTCCGTACATTTTTACATGAGCTTAACAATAGTATACATGTACGAGCCCTGGCCGCGAAGCTAATTTAACAGATGCACCGCCCCTTTCGGGACGGTACATGCTAAAGCCGTTAACGTTTGATAATTTCCGTAACCTTTTTCTGAATGATCGGCATGACTTCTTCGACGGTTTTATGTCCGGTTTCGATCGGCTGCATCTCGTTGATGAACATGTCATTGATTTGCGAATAGTTGGTGACCAGATGGTTATAGGACTCAAATCCGTATTTTACCGCGCCTTCATAAACCTTTTTTACGTCAGCAGGATCGATGCCGTCGAAATGCTTGTAATAGGCTTCTGCGGCTTTCGTATTTACAGGCGGGTTGCCGCCGCTCAGATCGATGGATTTTTCCTGAACTTCGTCGCCGACCAAATATTTGATCCACTCGAAGGCTTCCTTCGGATGTTTGGAGCCTTTCAGGATCATCAGCGGATCGACGAACAGCACGCTGCGCACTTTGTCGTTGCCGCCGGCCGGCACGGCTGCCACGCCGACTTTGAACGGGAAGTCGTTGGAGCCGGCAAGGCTCCAAGAGCCGCTGACGGTCATTCCGACTTTTCCGGTGACGAAGGCATCGCCGTTTTGGCCGGCTACGCTTTTGCTCCATTCGGTTGTCGGGGAGACCTTGTCTTTCAAAATCAAATTAAACAGTTTGTTATAGGCAGCGATCACGTCCGGAGAATCAAAATGAGTTTCGGACGGCACGCCGCCGTTCGTCCAGGTATCCTCAGAGTAAGGCTGAACGCCAAAATACAGTGGACGCATATCGCGCTCAGACCAGGTAAAGTCCACGCCATATTGCGTTTTGGTGATGTCGTCGGACACATGCGTCAGTTTTTTCGCATCTTCCACCATTTTGTCGAATGTCCAGCTCTTATCTTCGTAATCGCTTGGAGGATAAGGCAAGTTAGCGGCGTCAAACATGTCTTTGTTATACAGCATCAACGTGACGTACATATTGACCGGAATACCGTACGCATGGTCTTTTACCGTGTAGATTTTCATCAGATCTTCCGGGATGTTGTAATCGGATGCTTTAAAGCCGTCTTCTTTGATGATGTCGTTCAAGTCGAGCAGCATATCTTTGTTGTAATATTCCGCGAAACCGCCGTAGCCGTAATGGCTTGTGACGTCAGGCGATTTGCCGCCCGCGATCAAGGTTTGCAGCTTGCTGTCGAACTGCTCGTAAGGCGCCTTTTCCAGCTTGACCTTGATGTTCGGATGTTTGGCTTCAAAATCAGGAATCAGCTTTTCGATAAAGGTGCGGTCTTCCGAATCGATCGTGTAGTGCGTAATCGTAACCTGTTCGCCGGAAGCTTCCTTTTTGCCGTTATCGCCTTCAGCCCCAGGAGCCACATCGCCGGCCGATTTGCCGCCGCTGCAGCCGGATAAAGCCAGCGCCAGAAGCATGACCGACGAAAGCAAAAGCGTAAAAGATTTTTTCATCCCTTTCTTTTTCATGAACGTTAACCCCCATATTTCAAGTTTATTTGCCGCCACTCGCGACGGGGTCTTTACTTGATGCCTGTTAGTACAATACCTTCCACAAAACGTTTCTGCGCGATTGCAAACAGGGTGACGATCGGCAGCATGGCGAGCACGGAGGCAACCATGAGCAGATGCCACGGCGGAATGCGGAACCGCGATGAAGTGAAGGAAGACATGCCGACCGGAAGCGTGAATTTATCCGACGAGCTTAAGTAGAGCACAGGTGTCAGAAGGTCGTTCCAGCTGTAGATGAAGGCAAAGATGGCAACGGTTGCAAGTGCAGGCCCCGAAAGCGGCAATGCGATTTGGCGCCACATCCGCAGCTCGGTGCAGCCGTCGATGCGCCCTGCGTCAAACAATTCTTCAGGTAAAGTGGCAAAAAACTGGCGAAGCAAAAAGATGTTGTAAGCCGATCCGAAAAATGAAGGCACGATCAGCGGCAGGAAGGTGTCGAGCCAGTTCAGCTTGGAAAACAGAATGAACTGCGGAATCATGATGGCCGGATAAGGAAGCATCATGGTGCTGAGCATCAGCATGAACCACATATTGCTGCCTTTGCCGCGGTACCTGGCGAACCCGTATGCCGCAAGCGATGACGAGATCAGCGTGCCGACCACAGTCAAAACTCCGATAAGCAAGCTGTTGCCGTACATTTGGCCGAAGTTGAGCGTCTCGAAAATCTCTTTATAGTTGCTCCACTGCCAGGATTCCGGCAGGAATGTCGGAGGAAACTTCAAAAGTTCCTTTTTCGACTTGAGCGAAGTCGAGACCATGAAAAACAATGGCAGCAGCATCAGAAAGGTGGTGACGATCAAAGTAATGAAGCTGACAATGCTGACGGCATCGAGTTTGCGCCGGGGTTTCTTTAAAGAAGGCGAAGCGGTAGGACCGGCAGCGGGAATCGTACTCATTTGCGTCCACCTCCTTCATAGTGAACATAACGATTCGAGAATTTCATGATGAGCCCCGTAAACAGCATGACCACGATCAGCAGCACCCACGCGAGCGCGGAAGAGTATCCTGCCCGGTATTCCTTGAAGGCGCTGGTGTACAAGTTGTAAACATAGAACCAGGTCGAGTAGTTCGGTCCGCCTTGGGTCATGACATAGGCTTGGGTAAATACCTGGAACGAGTCGATGATCCCCATAATCAGCTGGAACAAAAGCACCGGCGAAATCATCGGAATCGTGACGTTCAGGAAAATCCGGAATCGTCCCGCGCCATCGAGCTTGGCGGCTTCCACCAGGCTGGCAGGGACCCCCTGCAGCCCCGCGAGGAACAGGATCATGCCTGTACCCGCCGTCCATAAGGACATAATGATCAGCGCGTGAAGCGCATATTCCGGGCTCATGAGCCATGATGGACCTTTTATGCCGAACCAGGACAGCACGTAGTTGAAAAGGCCGATGGACGGGTTAAAAATCCAATACCATAAGAGGGACATCGCTACCCCGGAAACCATGCTCGGAAAATACATCGCGGTGCGGAAAAATCCGCGGAACGGTATCTTCTGGTTGAGCAGGAGCGCAAATCCGAGCGCCAGAAGCAGCTGGACCGGCACGCTGATAAACGTATACCGCAAGGTGACCCCGACGGATTTCCAAAACAGGTCATTGTGAAACATCTCGGTGTAATTCGCGAGTCCGACAAATTTCGGCGGGTGGATAATGTCATAATCCGTGAAGCTGTAATAAAGCGATGACAGAATCGGATATAAGGCAAATACCAGGAACCCGATCAGCCATGGGGAGATGAAGAGATACATATAAAATGTCTGCCGCCGGCTTTCGCGATGGGTCACGGAAACACCAACCTTTCTAATTGTTCTAAAAATTATAACGCTTTAACTTTTAGAGATATGTACCCCTTTATATAAAAGGTTTCATGAGATGTTAGCGTTTTAAAGTTAAAGTGCTTTAATTTTCGAATCCGGCCTGATGACATAATCATAGAGGATGATTTCGCAAGAATCAACTCTTTTTTTGCTCGAATGTAAGCGTTCACCTAAGCCGGTTAAAACGGAAGTGGACCAGACATGCGTCAAAGGCTTGCGCAGAGCGGTTTTTGGCTGATTTTCAAACCCGGTATTTTTTAATAAAAATCTTTAAAAGAATTTTCGGAAAACGACTGTAATTTACAGAAAAGTGTGCTAACATACCTTTGTTTTTAAATAATTGAAAGGGCTTAGGTCCGTCGATATGATGGATCGAAAGACCCCGATTGAATATGACAAATCCTGAAGGAAGAAAGGTGATTTCTGACTTATGACTACACATGCCGCTGATGCTTCGGAACGGTCAGAATCAAAACGCCTCAGTCTAGTACATTTAACCTGGCCGATCTTTCTTGAATTGTTCCTGTTCATGTTAATGGGCAGCGTGGATACATTCATGATCAGCTCGGTTTCGGATAATGCCGTGTCCGGGGTGGGCGCAGCCAATCAGATCATATCCATAGCCATTCTTTTGCTGGAAGTGATCGGGAGCGGAGCCGCGATCGTTGTAGCGCAGTATTTGGGTTCCAAGAAAAAACTGGAGGCCGCCAAGGTAACGGGAAACGCTTTGACGCTGAACCTGGCCGTGGGGATTCTTCTAAGTATCATCTTCCTGGTGTTTGGGGGACATATGCTGCGGCTGCTGAACGTACATGGAGATATTTTCGTTTATGCGCAGTCGTATATGCAAATCGTCGGGGGCGGGATTTTCCTGCAGGCGCTCATCAACGCGCTGGCCGCGACGATCCGGACCCACGGATTTACCAAGGAAACGATGGTTGTCTCCCTTCTTATGAATATACTGCATGTGGCTGGCAATTATCTGCTGATTTTCGGCCATCTCGGATTCCCCGCCATGGGCGTTGAGGGAGCGGCCATCTCGACAGTGTTCAGCCGTCTGGCATGCCTGTTGATATTCTTCTGGCTGATGTATCGCGTAATGGAGGTCCGAGTGGAGTGGAGGTACTATATCCAACTTTCCAAAGAGTATGTTCGAAAAATACTAAGCATCGGCATTCCGTCGGCTTTTGAAAATATTGTATATCAGGTGTGCCAGCTGATTTTTACGCTTTATGTGACTTACCTGGGTGCCGAAGCCATGGCTACGCGGCAGTATGCCAACAATATTTCGATGTACATTTATTTGTTCAGCATGGCGATCGGGATGGGCACGGCGATTATCGTCGGCCACTATGTCGGCTCGCGCCGGAATCAGGACGCCTATACGCGCGTGTTTCAAAGCGTCAAATGGGCTTTGGCCGCTACAGTCGCCATCGATTTGATCATTATAGCGTTCCGGGTTCCGCTGATGAGCCTGTTTACCGATAATATGGCGATTATCCGCATGGGGGCGCAGGTGCTCCTGCTCAGTATCCTGCTCGAAACGGGGCGGACGGTCAACATCGTTATCATCAACTCGCTCCGCGCTTCGGGCGATGCCCGTTTTCCGGTTTATATGGGATTGATTTCGATGGTGTGCATGTCGCTGCCGCTGGGCTATTTTCTTGTGTTCCGCCTTCATCTCGGCCTGGCCGGGATATGGCTCGCCATCGCCGCCGATGAATGGACCCGTGCCGTTATTATGTATTTCCGGTGGAGGAGCCGGGCTTGGGAGCGCCATGCGCTTGTTGAGCCAGTAGAGCCGGATCCGGTTCCGGCGACCGCAACGACTGCGGGCTAAATGAAGCCTGGAATAATTCAGTCATTTAATCCATTTCATAATACCCATTCAGGGTACAATCTTTTTCAGACAGCTGGTCATGTGAAATAGAGTAAAGCCTGCGAAAGTACATCCTTTTCAGGTCTTTGATGGTGTGGGACGCGAAATTGTTGCGAAAGTGCACCAATTTAATTATGAATCCTCCGTTTATGCTCAAAAGGTGGAAAAAAGATGCACTTTTGCAAGCTTCTTAGCCATCATTGCCTGGAACGCTAAAAATAGCTGCACTTTTGCAACTTTCCGGATGGAGATGGAGCAGGCCGTTCATTTTTGTTATATAAATCTTCATAAATCAAAAAAGCGACTTCAAGTGCGTGTTCAAAAAGGTCGGTTTTCAGCACCGAAGCTTATGCTTTCGATGTGCGTTTTTTCAAAACGCTTCAGTTGAATGAAGATAGGGACTAAGGAGCGGAGCTAAACGTTTTCGTAGAAAAACGACATCGTAAGCATCTGCTTGTAGTAGGTACGTGAGCACCGGAAGGCATTCCATAAGGCCACTGTTCTAATACCCGTAATTATTCATTATGAAATTGATTGATTTATTGGATAGGATTTTTCAAGCTTGCGAAAAACAAACACTCAATATATAATGTATATAAAATAGTTACAGTTAGCAGGTAGGAGATTCCTGCCTTTCTTTTTAGTTTATACTGTGTATAAAAAAGTATCAGTTAGCAATAATCTATATTTACATCATCCCAAGGAGGAGTACGAATGAAAATTGAGGTTTGGTCTGACTTTGCATGTCCGTTCTGTTATATCGGCAAGCGGCGGTTTGAGGGAGCTCTGGAACATTTTGAACATAAAGATGAGGTTGAGGTGGTTTTCCGCAGCTTCGAGCTCGATCCGAATGCGCCGCGCAAGACGGAAGAAAACATGCACAGTATTTTGGCTTCCAAGTATGGCATGAGTTATGAAAAAGCAAAAGAGATGAACGATAACTTGACCGAACAGGCCAAGGCAGTGGGTCTAGATTATTATTTTGATACGATGCGGCCTACCAATACGTTTGATGCTCATCGTTTAACGCATTGGGCCGGCGAATTCGGCAAACGTTACGAAATGACCGAGCGTCTGTTCAAAGCTTATTTTACAGAATCGGAACTTCTGGGCGACCATGCGGTTCTGGCGCGTTTGGCGGGCGAAATCGGACTTGATGAAAAGGCAGCCGCTAAAATGCTCGAAAGCGATGCATATAAAGAGGATGTCCGCGAGGATGAAGGCCAATCTTCCAGACTGGGGATCTCGGGCGTGCCGTTTTTTGTGGTCAACCAGAAGTACGGCATTTCCGGCGCCCAGCCGGAGGATGTGTTCGTGAATGCGCTCGATAAAATCTGGAAGGAAGAGCATCCGCTCACGATGGTGGACGGCTCGGATGATCTGGCATGCAAAGACGGTTCCTGCGCGCTGCCAAACGATAAGGAATAACATACGCAACAGCCGTAAGGAAGCAGAATTCCGTGGTTATAGAAACCGTGGGAAATCTGCTTCCTTTTTGTGATTTGTTGTGTGTGTTTCCGACGACAAGACAATCAAAGCCTTCAACCGGGGCGGACTCTTGCAGATCGAGTGCTTTACCCCGGTGTATCCCCTTAGCGATATCATACAGAACTACATCGCCAAGCGCCTTTAGTAAAGTCAAATGAGCCGTTGTTGCCCCGACATTTCCACTGCTCACATTCGTCATTTTCGGTTTCTTCATCATTGATGGCCGTCGTTTATATTCAACGAGTCCTGTTTAACCACGAGAACGGGAATACGGGACTCCTTCACCAAACTTTCGGCGAAGCTGCCGAGCAGAAGATGCCTGATGCCGGTCAGCCCGGTATTGCCCGTGACGATCAGATCGGCGCGTTCTTTGTCTGCCAGCGAGAGAATGGATCTGGTCAGGCTGCCGCGCATAAAAACGCCTTTGAACGGCACATTCCGTTCTCCGGCCATGAAACGCGCCGCGTCTATGCCTGCCAGGCCGTACATGACTTCTTCCTCCAATTCGGCATAACGGTGCCAGCGATCTTCGGAGATGATTTCATCTTCTCCGTCATAGTCTACGAAAACCGCCGTAAGTCGGGCGTCCGTCAGACTGGCGAGCTGCACTGCGTGACGCGTCGCCTGAATGGACGGGGCCGATCCGTCTACCGCTACCAATATCGAGCTGTACTGGATTGGAGGGAAGTGCAGATGCCCTTCCTCCAGCCATCTTTTGGCGATTGGACTGATCATTGGGACCACGCTCCTTATAAGTTGGTATTATGCGGAATTTCAGGGTATAAATTTGCAGGTGTTTACGCAAGATGCAACAGGTGAACCAGTGCGAATCCAAGGCAGGATAGCAGTACCGATCCGATGAGTCCGGCGGCAAACGACTTCATGCCCAGTCTTCTGAACGTAACCAGATCGACATTCAGGCCAAGTCCCGCCATCGCCATCGCAATCAGCATATAAGCGCATGTAACGATAAAATTCGCTGCCGCGCCAGGAATAATGCCAAGCGAATTGATGCCGCTTACGGCAAGGAAGCCAAGAATGAACCAAGGGAGCGGAACGGATTTCCATGAGGATTTCGAGCTTCCTCCTTGCGCCTTGCGTTCCGCCCGGCCTGCCCAAATGCCGACCAGAATGGCGACGGGAACCAGCAGGGCAACCCGCGTCAATTTCACGATGACCGCCATATCGACCGCATTGCTGCCGCCCGGCGCCGCCGCTGCGATCACGTGGGCGATTTCATGCAGCGTCGCTCCCGAGAAAATGCCGTATCCTAATGGAGAGAAACCCAGTATGGGATACAAAAAGGTGTACAGCAGCGTGAAAATGGTCCCCAGAATAGCAACCATCGCCGCTCCAATGGCGGTTTCATCATCTCTGGCCTTGATTTGGGGAGCGATTGCAACGACGGCGGCGGCGCCGCAAATGGCAGTTCCGCAGGCCGTCAGGATGCTGAGCCGCTTCTCCACTTTGAACAAACGGGCCAATCCGTAAACGACCGAAAGCGTAAATGCAATGACGATCACGGCGATCAGGAATACTTTGGGTCCCGCATGAACGATATCCATGAGATTAAGCCTCATCCCGAGCAGGATAATCCCGAGGCGGAGCAGCTTTTTGCTGGAAAAATTCGTTCCGGCCGCCAGGACTTCCGGTACACCGACAATAGCTCTCCAGACGATTCCGATCAGAATGGCGATCACCAGCTGCCCCATAATGCTCAGGAACGGAATGCCTGCCAGAAATTTAGCGATAACGGCAATGATCAGGGTCAATCCGATTCCAAGCAAAAAGCCACCTAAATTTTTTTGTTCTCCCTGCGGTGAGCGAAGCTCTTGTGATTGGCCCATATTTTTAACCCACTCCTTCATCTTTTCGCCTCCCGGATTTGTTCCAAACCCGGCTGGTAAGGCATCTATATCGGATTTTGCAAAATCCTGAAAATAACATGCATGTTTACAACACCAACTATAGGATGCGGCGTCTCTAAAGTGAAATACGAATATGCAATCCTTAGCATTACGAAAAGTTATAGCTTGCGGTTTGCGCCGGGATTGTTCATGATTTGCGTAAGGACAATCGTGATTTCAGTCATGAGTTGTCGATGATTTGAAAACAGGAATATGTGGTTGGTATCCAATTTTGAAGTTCGTTCGGATGGCGGAGGTGTCTGAAAATGATGGTAGATACGTTAAAGGTGTTTGTGATGGTAGCGGAAATGAGCAATTTCTCCAGGGCGGCGGAAATGCTGTGCATTTCACAGCCTGGAGTAAGCCAAACCATACGAAATTTAGAACATGAATTCGATGTCAAGCTGATGCACCGCTCTTCCAAGCACGTTAAGCTGACGGAAGCGGGCGAAATTCTATACAGCAAAGCGAAACAAATTCTGGAGATGTACGATGCCGCCAAAGAGGAGATACATCTGCTTCGGAATGAAATTACGGGATCGCTCAAAATAGGGGCGAGTTTTACGATCGGCGAATATATTTTGCCGCGGCTACTGGCCGAATTCATTGATGAGTACCCCCAAATCGAAATTCAGACCGTGATCGGGAATACGGAAGAAATC
Source organism: Paenibacillus azoreducens (assembly GCF_021654775.1). NCBI lineage: Bacteria > Bacillati > Bacillota > Bacilli > Caryophanales > Paenibacillaceae > Paenibacillus > Paenibacillus azoreducens. Next base: position 509,044 of record NZ_AP025343.1, read on the forward strand.
GAGAGGGGAATTCGCTTAAATGAGCTCGGCATCGGGCTGGTTGAAGGCGAGGTGAACCATCCGGACCTTCTGGTTAACCCGCCGTTTATGGAGGATGAAATGGTATTGGTGGCCCCTCTTGATCATCCGCTCTGCTCACGGAATGCCATTCGGCCGGAAATGCTGCAGGATCAGTACTGGGTCTTCCGGGAAAACGGATCAGGCACCCGGGCGTTCACCGACCGGTTCATTCAGGATTCGAAGCTAAGGGTACGGCGATCTTTGGTATTCAACAGCAGCCAGGGAGTAAAGGAAGCGGTGGCAGCAGGCCTGGGGATGACGCTGCTTTCGCGCTGGGTTATCCGCAAGGAACTGGAGGCAGGGGAATTATGCTGTATTCCGATGAAGGGAAAACGGTTTGCGCGGGACTTCTTTATTTTACAGGACACCCGTTCCATTAAGGGAACGATGGCGCTTAAGATGTTCATGCAAAAGCTGAGACAATTTAAAATATAGCCCGAAACAACAGGAGGAGGGTCTATTCCCTCCTCCTCAGATTGCAGAGCAACCCTGTCCTTGTTAAAGGAACAGGGTTGCTTGCATTCCAAATCTTTATGAAATTCTGGAATGCAGGGATTATCCCTATTTCTCAAGGCCCTGCTCGCGCTTCTCAGCTTATCTGAATGCGCCTGACGAAACTGGGGAGCGTTAAAGGTGCAAATACGCTGCCGATCCAAGTCTAACGAAACTACAAATCGTTATTTGCATGAAATACGGTGAAATGAACCCCGATTGAGCTAAATAGCGTGTCCCAGTTTCGTTAGTAGTGTTAGAGGCTCTGTTTTGCCCGAATAGCGATTATGAGTTTAGTTTCGTTAGCTTGTTGGTCAAGTCTAGTCAAGTCTAGTTTCAGCCGTTAACACGGTAGGATACAACCCTTGGTTTGTCCGAGGGGCATAAGAGTTAATCGATCGTTTTGGTCAGGGCGCGAAGCAGCTCGAAACCGATTTCATCCACATGGTTTTTCTGGGGGCGAAGCCGGGAAAATAGCTTCAGCGCAAAGTCGCTATTATTCGCGAGGACAACGACCGCCATATTTTTTTCGCGGTGGAAGCCGATAAAGCTGTTCGACCCGAAGGTTCCCCCGTTATGCCAATGAATCTTGTCATGATAGACCCCGGTCCGGATGATCCAGCCCAAGCCAACCTCCTCATTGCGGCGGATACGGCAATTTGGCTGTTGGGTTTCCTTCATGGCGGCAGTCACTGCCGCGGCTCCCAAGCCGACATTGGCTTTGGCGAACTGCAGCAAATCCCTTGCCGTGGTGCGAAGCCCTCCGGCTCCCGCCAGAATGCCTAAGTCCCAGTGCGGAACTTCCTTTCCGTTGGCGGTATACACGGGGAGGAATCTCTGCTGCTGGTCCGGATTCAATTCGAATGCAGTGTCTTCCATGAATAGCGGGCGGCAAATTTCATCCCGTACCAGTTCCTCCAGACTTCGGCCGGTGCAGCGGGTAAGGATATAGCCGAGCAGACCTCCTCCAAAATTGGAGTATGCAAACCGCCCGGGCGCTTCGGGCCGGCATTGGAGCAAATCCTTGAGCAGATATTCCTCCGAGTAGTGCTCGTAGGGATTCAATTTGTTGGTAACGACGGATCTCAGACTGGCCGGAAGGCGGGGGAGACCGGAAGTATGTGAACCAAGCTGTTCAAGGGTGATTGCGCTGACTTGATGGTTTGATGAGCATTCAGGTATGTATCGGCTGATCGGATCCGTCCGTTTCAGCTTGCCCTGCTGTTCCAGCAAGGTTAGCAGCGTATTTGTAAAAACCTTGGTGATGGATGCGCCTTCATAAATTGCCGAAGCATAATCGAAGCCTTGCGGCTGGCCATATCCCCAGCAGTACTGGTTGCCATGCTCCAGGATGCCGACGGTCAGGGTCAATGGTGATTTCCGGCCATAATGCTCACGCACCAGCGCTTCGGCCTGTTTTATGATTGGGGGCTCGGTTGTGATCATAGAATGGACACCTCCAATATATTAGACGTGCATGATTTGGAATAGTTGTTCTCGCAAAGGGATTTTTTCAGTCAAAAATATATCGCGTAAAAGAAGCAGGGAAATCGAGGCAATAATCCCCACATTTTCGAAAAAAAACTCAAAAAACATCGAAAAAAGCTAAAAATCATCACCCGCTTGACCGATATGTGATTTATGATGGGTTTATCAAAAAAAGGAATTGGAGGGAATTTACATTGAAGAAGCTTCAAAAGATGCTGGTCATGTCGCTGGTTATGGCGTTATGCATGGCGTACTCCGGAGTCACTTGGGCGGCTAATCTGGCCGATTTGACCAAGCTTGTTCTTTCGAAGTCCCAGGTCACGCTGGAGATCGGCGATACGGCATCTGTGACAGCGACAGCCGTTTACAAGGATAATTCAACTGAAAATGTGACGATAAAATCAACCTGGACGAGCAAAAACAATGCGGTGGCTACCGTATACAACGGTACGATTACCGCGGTGGGAGAAGGTACCTCGACCATTTCGGTCGTGTACGGCAGCGAATCCCAGTCGGTGCAGGTCACCGTAACGAAGAAAGTCAAAGCCCTTACGAAAGATGTGCAGAAGCTCGATCTGAAAATGAGCGACAGCCCAACGATCCAATTGACCGCAACCTATACGGACAACTCGACAGACACAGATGCTTCGAACAAAGCGGAGTGGACGGTTGATGACAACAACGTGGTTTCGGTCGTTAACGGTAAAGTAAAACCGGTCGGTTCCGGTGCAGCGACCATCACGGCAACTTACGGAAAGCAATCGGTTACGATCCCTGTTACCGTGGAAATGGTTAAGCGATTGGACCCAAGCAAGACGCAAGTATCGATGCTGGCCAACGAGAACAAGACCGTTAAGATCACCCTGAAAGCCACCTATCCCGACGGGGACGTGAAGGAGGATGTGGCGGCGCAAGCCGAATGGAGCTCTAGCAGTCCGACGGTAGCGGACGTGATCAAAGGGGAAATCACTGCTTACGGTCCTGGATCGGCGACGATTACAGCCAAATACGGAACCAAGACGGCAACGATTCAAGTGGAAGTCGACAAGGCGATCCGTTTGCAGGCAAGCGAGCAAAATATTTTTCTGCATGCCCATGAGTCGCTGACAACGCCGATTAAGCTGGAGGCTGTTTATCCGGATAAAGGCGCCGTAGATATTACGAAAGATGCGGTATGGACATCCAGCAACGAGAAAGTAGCCTTTGTAAAGCAAGGGGCGGTTACGGCTAATGAGCCGGGTACGGCTGTCATTACGGCCAAATATGGCGATAAAAGCGTAAGCATCAACGTGGACGTCGATGTGCCGCGCCACCTGGATATGGTAGACAAAGTGGCTCTCAGCCTGAGCGGAACGAAAACGCAGCAGCTGGAACTCACCGCAACCTATGCCAATGGCCAAACGGAAAAAGTGCAAAGCAAGGCTGAATGGAAATCCAGCAAGGAGGATGTCGTATACGTTTCAAACGGCATGCTGACAGCCTACAAGAAAGGCGAAGCGGAAGTTAGCGCCACATATGGCGGCGTAACCGTCACCACCCGTGTTGCGGTGGACATGCCGCTTAAAATCGATATTGCTGCGAAAAAGATCTCTTTGAAGATTGAAGGAACCTATACGGCAAGCCTTGTGCTTGATTACGGCGAAGGCAAACCTGCGGAGCAGCTGACGGATAAAGTGGAATGGAGCTCCAGCAAGGAAGCTGTGGCCAAAGTGGATGAAAAAGGCGTCATTACGGGCGTCAGCTCAGGTACAGCCACGATTACCGGGAAATATGAAGGCAAAACATACACGATGACCGTTGAGGTAGGCCTGGTCACCGATTTAACTTCACCGCAAAGCCTGATCATCATGTCTACCGGCGATAAAAAGAAAATTGAATTGAATGCCGTAAACGATCCCGATTCTTCGGATGGCCTCAATAAAAGAGCTACCTGGAAATCCAGCAGCCCTTCCATTGCAAGCGTGGACAGCGAAGGTGTCGTTACGGGGATGAAAAACGGCAAAGCGACGATTACGGCGGAATACGGCGGCAAAAAGGTGACCATACAGGTCGAAGTCGATGTCATCTCGAAAATTAATGCTAGCGTGGATTTTGTTTCCTTGAAGACTGTCGGCGACGCCAAAGACAAAACAGCTACGGTCACCATCACTGTATCCTTCAGTGACGGATCCACCAAAGATGTTAGCTCCCAAGCGACTTGGAGCACCTCCAATTACAAGGTTGCTTCCGTATCCGGGGGCAAAATCACAGCTGTTGGCAGCGGCAAAACAACGGTTACGGCCAAATACGGCAGCAAATCCATCCGGATTCCGGTACAAGTGGATACGATGAAATATTTGCAAACCAATGAAGTTAGCCTGAATATGACCGTGGGCCAAACGTATAATTTGGTTGCAACCGCCACGTACGGCGACGGAAGCGAAGTGGATGTATCGAAGCCGGCCATGTGGAAGTCCTCGCGTATTTTGACCGCGACCGTCAAAGACGGCGTAGTTAAAGCAACAGGCAAAGGCAAAGCGACGATCACCGTTTCGTTCGGAGGCAAATCCACCAAAGTGGTCGTCAATGTTAAATAAATTAAGGATTAATGTTATGAAATAAAACACGGGCAGCTCAAGAAATGTTCTTGGGACTGCCCGTTTTTGTATCCGGATCATTCACGAGAAAATGGTGTTTCCATTCCAACATGAGTCGGTTCCTATTCCATCATTTCCACCTCAAAAACAGGTACTGTGACGAGTTCAGCGGATGGATCCCCGCCAGGATAAACATCTTCAAATTGGCTGAAACGGCCGATGACCGTTACGTTCATCCCTGCAAAGAAATTGTAGTTGCCGTGCAGCTTTACATAAGAGTTGCCCATTTGCGCCAAAGCTTCTCCTTCCCCGCCATATACGATTAAGCTGGTGAAGCGTACCTTTTCATTGGAGTGCGCAAGCAAGTCGTCTACGGAGATATCCGTGTAATCTCTCATAAAGCTTGAAAATTGGTATCTGCCGCCCTGGTACGTGTAGATGGCATCCTGCGACTGGCTTCCTTCCCCATCCACGCTTTCCGGATTCGTAACAAGCAGCGATTGATCGGATTGTACCGTATACCCATCAGCTGCAAAATAGAAGAGCTGGGACATGCTGCCGTCACGGACCTCATAAGCCGCATATAGCGCCTTTCTGGTGGCGGATTCCCCTTCTACGAGAATCACCGGCACTGTTTTTGTGCTAAGCGATTTTTCGATGGAAATCCCCCGGATCGGGATATTGGAAGGGAATTCCTGAGTAAACGCCATTTGTACGGACTCGTCAGCATTCATTTTGGCAAAATAAAGGGTATTGCGATCATCCGAACCGATGGCATAAGCACTTCCTCCAAACCGGTCGCCGCCGCCGCTCACATGATAGAAGTTTTTGGTCGGGTCTGCTTGCTGCAGCAGCCGCAGCGGATCATGCGCCGTCCATGCGAGTTTCGTTTTTTTCACTTCATCGCTTGTATCCATGTAGACGGAAAGCGCCTGATAGATGGCGATGGCCCCTTCATAGTCGTTATTTTTGGCCTTCCGCTGTGCGGATGCAATCCATTTTCGGATTTGCCGGTCGATTTCTTTCAGCAAATTCGATTTGATTCCTGCGCTCTTTGCATATGCTTCATATGTTTTGGCATGGAGGGCGTAGTTTGCGATTTGATCGCCGCGGGCATCCTTGCTTAAAATGATGCGGGCAAGCTCCTCCGTTTTGTTTTTGACCCATGGAGCTTTCCAATCCCTCGCTTGATACTGGCTTAACAGGGTCTCCGACAGGTTCAGAAATTCTGAAAATTGGCCGTTTCCGGCCAGCTTGGACATCAGTCTTTCGTCAAACTCCTTGAATTTAGCGGTAAGATGCTTTGTTTTTTCTTTTTCTCCCCCGTAAAAGGCGTACGGAATCGCCAGCAAATTCCACTTGGACGAGGCTTCATCCGTCGCTCCGCGGTTTAGCTGATCCTCTAACTGTCGTTCGAACATAACTTTAAACGCTTGGAAATAAAGCGTAATATCATCCGAAAGCCCATAACTTGCCGAAATCTTCGGATAATAATCCGCAAACCGGCCGCCATTGCCCATGTATTCTTTTTTCGCGTTTTGGAGCTCGCCGTACACCTGGAGGAAGCCGGTGAAATCCTGGCTTGAACCTGTCTCTTTCACGCGTTGAGCCAAACGATCGAGCGCCTGTTTCATAAGGGTAATGGGTGTCAGCTCTTTTAAACGCTTTGCGATAAGATCTTCTTTATAATGAATGGCGTTATTGCCTGCGGCCTTCTGATACCATTCCTCCGCTTGAAGCAGGTCGTTTTCTTGATAATAACGTTCAGCTTCTTTGACCCAAGTCATTTTGCGGTTGATATCGATTCCCTTCATTCCGATCAGGACCAGGATGGCGATACAGAACAAAATGAGAAAATTACGCAGGGTCAGCGTATTTTTTATCGTCATATATTCATGGCCTCTTTAATAAAATTTGGACACATGCCTATTCCCAATTTTGAAATTCGGGATCCCAACGGTATTTTTCATTATAAATGGCGGAAACTTCGTCGCGCAGTCCGTTCCACGACTGGTTCGGATTGCGGCGCACCAGCCGATACAGCCGGAGGTAGCGGTCTTTGGGAAGTTTGCGGGCATACCGGAGGATAAACTCGGGATATGCGTCAACATAGGTTTTCATGCGTACGGTAGCGCCCGCGACGGCTGTCATGATGTTTTCGCCGTTTTTCATGTGCAAAATTTCATGCTCGTACGCCAGCACGTACCGGATCGCTTGGTGCTTAATCAGCTCGCGCTTGATTTTGGCCAGCTCTCCGATGTATTCCGCCAGGGCCGGCTCGAAGTTCTCCAGCATCAGCGGTTCGAGCACAAGTTCCATGTCTTTGCGGAGCATAAACGACTGGAGCAGCATGATTTGCTGCAGCCGGATCCGGTCATTGTGTACGATCGTGGCGATTTCCCGCAAAATTTCGTACCCGAGCTGCTCATCATCCCGAATGGCGGCGGAGGCTGTCGTAAGATTCAGATAGATGCCTTCGATAATGCGGCGTTCGCTGCTCCGCAGCAGCCTGTTCAGTTGGCGTCTCGTTTCGGGCTCAAGCATTTTGCGCTGGAAGCGCCAAAGCAGCACTGTCAAGGCAATGCCGCCGAGCAGGCATGAAACGATCTGCAGAAAGGTCTGGCTGAACAATACGGCTATAAGCGTCATCGCTAGAGCGATCAGCCGCTCGTTTTGCATGGAACGTTTGGCGTTGATGCGGGCTTGGTTCATGACAGGAATCAGGGCCAGCCTGCCGCAGTTTGCGCACTTATCTTCCCACAGCACCGTGTACGCGCCGCAATGTTTGCAAACTCTTAACTTTTCATAGGCATATCTTGTCTTATAATAGGGGCGCAGGCGCACCGGTTTTTTCTTCGTCATGATGTCTGATCACCCCTGGGGTTCGAAATCGTCAACAATGTTTCATCAAGATCCTCGGACGTGGGCGCCTTTTTCTGTCTATTAAAATAGATAGCGATTTTTATCACAATAAAGAGAAACAAAATGCCGAGGCATCCGTATGCAATCATAATTCGGGTTCCTTTCTGGGGGGGAATAAATTAAAAAAATATGATTAGGACTATTCTCCTAAATTCCGTATGAAAGGCGCAGTGATTGAACTTTGCCAGCATTAATTATATCATAATATAAAAGTATTGGCAGTTTTTAGTCGCCTTGCCTGCGGCTGCGCCAGTTCGTAGGAAAATGAAGCAAACTTATCGTTGTCGTCATTTTACCGTGTCACTGGAGTCATAGTTTTTAAGATTTCCGCTTTCATAGAACGGCTTGAGCTGGACAATGATTTGTCCGTTGGGAAAGTGCATCTTTTGGAGAATTTAGTCGAATTATGGTTTTCTTAAGGATTTTTTAAGACTTTTTTCCTAGAGTATAAACGAAGATTAAAAAAATAGTTGAATTTACTTGAGAAGGAGTAACGAAAATCTATGTTTCGAAAAAATAAAATAGCACTCAGTCTGCTGCTAGTCGTCCTGCTGCTTCTGCCTGAAGGATTGCAGCCAGCGGCGGCAGCGGCGGCACAGCAGTCGTCCCATATCGACGCCGTGCTGGTCATGGATGCGAGCAACTCCATGAAAACCAGCGACCCGCACCATCTCAGTGGCGAAGCGATGAAAATGTTCATCGATATGCTGTCGGCTCAAGGCGACAAGGTCGGCATCGTCTCTTATACCGATAAGATCCAGCGTGAAAAAGCGCTGCTGGAAATTCAGTCCGACGCGGACAAAGCCGATCTTAAACAATTTATCGATCAGATTGACCGGGGAGCGTATACGGATATTTCCGTCGGCATGAAGGAAGCGGTCAAGGTGCTCAAGCAAGGGACGGAAAAAGGGCATGAGCCGATGATCGTGGTCCTCGCGGACGGCAACAACCAGCTTGATCCGAAGTCCGGCAGAACCGAAGCGCAGGCCGATCGGGAGCTGAGCCAGGCGGTTAAGGAAGCGGGCGCCGAAGGCATTCCGATTTATACGATTGGACTGAACGCAGATGGCAAGCTGAACAAAAAGGCTCTGGCCGATTTGTCGGATCAGACCGGAGGCAAGTCGTTTTCGACAAGCTCCGCTGATGATCTGCCGCATATTTTGAGCGAAATTTTCGCCAGCCACCAGAAGCTGAAAATCCTGCCGGTCACTGCGATTACGGCCAACGGCAGCTATCAGGAAGTCACGGTGAATGTTCCGAATGCGAATGTGCTCGAAGCCAATATTTCGCTGATGTCGAGCAAACCGGTGGATGTGAAGTTAACCGATCCATCGGGCAACAATCAACCGATTCCGTCCGCAAACGTGCTGCGCTCCAAGTCGAAAACTTATTCCCTGATCAAGCTGCTAAAGCCGGAGCAGGGCGACTGGAAGCTGCAGGTGAAGGGCGTTCCGAAGGATAAAATCGATATCAACCTGATCTTCAACTACGATCTTGAACTGGACATGGCGCCCCTTGCGTCGAAGTCCGTCAAGAAAGGCGATACGATTGACATCAATGCCTATTTGGTCAGCAATGGCCAGAAGCTGAAAGATAACGGGCTTTATCAACATATGAACGGAAAGCTGATCGTCAAGGATCTCGATTCCGGAGATGCGAAAGAAGTGGAACTCGCCAACAAAGGGGACCATTTCGAAGGTACTTATACCGTCGAGGCAAAGCATCAATATGAACTCAAGGTACGCGCCGAGGATAAAAGCTTTTACCGCGAATCGAAGCCGGTAACCATCAGCGCAAAAGCTGGCGGCGCGGGAAGTGCGCCCGCAGCGGGTCAGGAGGAAAAGAAACCTTTTCCAGTATGGCCCGTAGTGATTGGTGCCATTGTTCTGGCCGCTTTGGCTGCGGCAGCCTACTTCGTTTTGGGAGCGGTCCGCAAAGCGAATAAAGGTTTTGTGGGCCAGATGGTTGTGGAGATCCGCGACGAGAACACGGGCGAAAAAACATATCCGCAGTACAAGAAGCTGACCGGCTTCAAGGGCAAGTTCAATCTGCATCAGCTGCTTCAGCTGGCGCCGGAACTCAAAGAAACGGATAAGGTGATTTTTACGCCGGGCAAAAACGACCGCTTGATGATCCAAAACAATTCGGCGTGCCTGATCGAAAAATCGGGCCGGGCGGTGGATGCCTCCCGCGGAGCGGAACTTAAAAGCGGCGACCGCCTTAGCGTATCGCTGCCGCAAGTGGATAAGACGATTTTGATTGAATATTTGGTTTAAGTGCGAGTATTCGGACATAAAAAACCTAGAGGCATTCTCAGGAGGGGAAACTATGAAACCGGTAGTAAGAGAACATATACAGCAGCTCGATGTATCGCTGGGCGGAGGGATCGTCAGCGAGAAAATCCGGGTCGATACGATCGACAATCCGATTCTCATCATTGGCCTTGGAGGTACGGGAATCGACGCGCTTTTGCGCCTGAAATACCAGATCAACCGGCGCTTCAGGCTGCCGGAGGACCCGCTTTCCAAGAAAAAAATGGAGAAGCCGTCCAATGTGGAGTTTCTGGCTTTTGAAACGAATGAGCAGGACCGGAATAAACGCTATAGAGGCGTGGGACTGGACTCGATCAACGAATTCGTATTGCTGTCCAACGCCGAAATCGGCGGGCTGCTGCAAAACCGCAGCATTTTGGAGCCGTACATTACAAACTGGCTCTCTCCCGAGCTCAGCATCACGGACGGCATGAACGGCGCGGCCGGCGTGCGTCAGGCGGGGCGCCTGCTTCTGTTCACAAAGATCAACCAGGTCGTTCAGGCCATCGACAAAAAGATCAAAACATTGTCCGTCGGCACGAACAAAAAGCTGATGGTATTTCTGCTTACCGGCCTCTCCGGTGGTACCGGCAGCGGCTGCTTCCTGGATATCGCCTATATCGTGCGCGGCATCATCGAGCGCGACCATGGCTCGGCCGGGATCGACCGCGTTAATACGCTCGGTTACCTGTTCACGCCTGACGTCAACCTGTCGAACAAGAGTCTGAGCGAGCATACGCGCGAATACATTAAGAAAAACGGCTATGCAGCGCTCAAAGAGCTTGACTACTGGATGAACGTCGATGCGCGGGGCGAACGCTTCAAGCAGCAGTACGGCAACATTTTGACGGTGAACTCGCCGCTGCCGCCGTTTAATCTGTGCCATCTGATTTCGGCGACGAATACCGAAGGCAAGCTGCTGGAAAATGCGTATGACTACTGCATGAACGTAACCGCAGAGAACATTACCAACTTTATGGCCAGCGAAGAAAAACAGTCCGGCGAAGAATTCGCCATTCATGACTATATCAGCAATATCCGGACCAATATCGCGCAAATGAACAAAGCCTATCCGGCCAACTATGATTACAACATTATCGGCGCGTCTTCGGCGGTGCTGCCGATCGAGGAAATGACGACCTATCTGGCCTATCGCCTGTTCGGCAAAATGGAAACGATGTTCGAGAAGGCGCCGAGCCAGGAGGATGTCGAGACATTTGCCCGCAAGCTGAACATTGATCTCGATACGATGATGAAGACGTTCGAATCCCGCGTGCCTGAGCCGCTTCCGGGCTATCAGAACAGCGAGCGTTTGAGCTACACCAACGTGGTGAAAAATCAGGTTGTCAACATGGACACGGAGCTGGAACAGAACTTCCTGGCCCGCGCCCGCGAGGAATACATCAAGGCGAAAAAGCAGCTGCCGGGCGAAATCGTGGAGCAGTTCAGCGATCAGATCCGCCGCATTTTCCTGCATCCTGAGCAGGGACCATTTTATGTATCGCGTCTGATATACACGGAAAAAGGCTTCTGCCTCCTGAAGATGCTGCTGTCCTATATCGAGACGCTTCGTGAGAACCTGACCCGCATTCCGCGCGATATCGAAGCGGCGAGAGAGCAGGCGAACGAACGCCTGGGCGATGCGAAAAGCGCCTTTGTCTCAAAGGATAAGAAGAAAAACGTATACATTGAAGCCAAAATCAACGAATACTGGCTGATGGCGGACGTGGAACGCACCGAGCAGATGATCGAGTTCTATGAGGATCTGTATAATCTTTTGAATCAGGAAAATAACCGCATTTATAACGTATATACCGAAATTTTGAATGCCCTGAACGCGATCTTTGCCAAAAACGGGGACATCCTCCTGAGCGGCGAAGAGCAGCAGGATCATAAAGGCAATAAAACTTACTATTGGAACATTGTCAGCGTGCCTGATATTTCCAAAGTCATTAACAAAATGATGGAGCAAAAGGATGTCGAGGATCTCATCCGCGATTTTGCCCGCGAGCTTCTGGAGCATTCCAACCAATGGGTCAAGGAGCAGGAAATCGACATCGTCAGCTCGATCTCGGACTTCCTGACGGAAAAATTCGGCGACCTGATCACGAAATCGATGGAGGATTTCCTGGTGATGAAATTCGGCCAGGAGGAGTCCATCGAGAAGTTTGTAGAGCGCAAAATTGCCAGCAAGCTGGATGAGGAAGCCGTGCCGGTATTCCATCTGAGCAACAGCGCGGGCAACCTGTATTTCCCTTCCTGGGGGTTTGTATCCGTGCCGGTGCAAGCACCAAGCATCCTGAAAGGGATTCGCAATTATCAGAACAACTCGGTCGGCAAATCGAATTTTACGGTCAAGGAAAGCGAAGTGAAAAACCGGATCTTCTGGCTGAATACGAAAAACGGCGTGCCGCTGTTCGTCTATACGCCACTGAAGGTTTATGAAGAAAGCTACGAACGCACAATTCTCGACAAGGAAGGCGTCGGCCGCCACTTGGTGCAAACGGACCGCGCCAACTGGACGTATCTGCCTTCGCCGATTCCGGAAAAATCCTGGGGCGAGACCTACGTCAACTCACGCGTTCAGAGCTATAACGCCCGCGTTCGCGCCGAATTCATCGAGGCGCTTGGTTACAAGGTTATTGTGGAAAAAGATATCGATCACAACACAAGCAACCGCTATGCGCTGGTCTATACCAAACCGTTTGACCTGAATGGATTTTTGCGCGCGTTCGATATGCAGCTTGGAGCTTCCAAGCCGAATCTAGGGGAAGTGAAGCGCGCCGCAATCGAGCTTAAGGCTTTACTGGAAGCCGGCCTCGAAAAAGAAGGGACTAAAGATATCTTCGGCAGCATCAATGAGGATATGGCCAAAGAGAATCTGATCCGTTCGCCGGAGCAAATTACGCGCATGCGTGCCGAACTGGCCAAGTATCGTGAGATTGCGGCCAAGCTGCGGGAGCTTGAAGAAGTGATAAGCCGGAATCAGGACGAAGAAAAATGGCTGGATCATTTTATCGAAGCGATGTACACCGGAACGATCTGCAAGAAGGGCGCTTTATACGTTTATGACCGCGATCCGGAGGAAGAATCCTGGGAACCGTTCGCGAATCTGATGAAAAGCGTCAATTACGTGGAATACGAGGTTTACAAGCATTTCCGCGAGCTGGATGAGAAAAGCCGGAGCACGCTGCTGCGCAAAGCCTCCCGCCGCGATAACGAGCTGACGGCCTCCGAAGATATTTCGCCGCTGCTCATCAAACTGGAGGAGCTCGCTCAGGCGTTCCTTGAAGCGCGTGACCGTTTGGAATACGAAAAAGTGGAGCTGGCTGACGGGGAAGAACGCCATCAGTTCTACAAGCAGGTATCTTCCAAATTAAATGATATTCTCAGAAGGTTGAAATAACGATGGAGCAATTATTGGAACGGTTCGCTGCGGATTATGCCGCTAAGCAGGATCGGCTTTCGGGTAAAGGGGATGATCAGAGCACCATCCATTACCCGGCCGTATTTCTGTTCATCGGCGACAAGTCGGCGGGTGCGATTGAACCCATAATGAAAATAAACCATAAAAAATGGGATAACAGCGCCGGCGTCATGTATTTTCACGTGGGAACCGGCACGGGTGCATCGGGGGCTGCATCGGAAAGCCAAGCCTCCGGCCTTGCGCATGCACCTGGCCGTGATTTCCTGCAGGAAAGTCCGGGAGACTCCCGTGAAGCCAAGCTCCGGCTGAGCCGTTTTACGATGGCTTCAGCGCCGGCTGCAGGCGACGCCAAACGGCTGCGCAAGGAGATGTATCAATCCTTTTACCGGAATGAGGAGCAGCTTTACGGACTTAATCGCGCGCTGCGGCAGCTCAGTTATAACATAGCGGATTACGGACGGCTGTATTCGTCATTCGACCGTATTCATCTCTCAGTCATTACGCGGGTCGACGACCCGCTTAATGTGTTCATACCGGAAATTTCGCTGCTGGCGCAGTCCATATTCAGCCAGTCCTTCAAATCCGTACAGATGGATCTGTACGTGCTGATCAGCGAGCGGGAACAGATGGAGGCCTTCGGGTACGGCAGCGCGGCGGGAATCGCTTTTCTGAGAGAACTGGAGCTGATGCAGTGTTCGGATTTCAGCTTTTCGGCCAAACTGCATCTCACGGAGGATGGTTTGTCCATTCCCGTCACGCATCATGCAGCACCGCTTTTTGATCTGGTTTATGTGCTTTCAGACAAAAACGAACGCGGCATTTCGGCCTCTGGCGGCATGCAGGGCAACTATGAAATGATTTGTCATCTCAGCTTGCTGAAGAACCGCAAGCAAAAGGAAGGCCATTATGATATGAATACGGGAGGATATAACAATACCTCCTTTAAAAATAACATCATGACCGAATCCGGACGGCAGGGGTATGTTTCGGCCGGATTCGCGCGCGTGAAGCGGCCTAACGAATCGATCGCCCTCGCAGTGCTTTATCATTTTTACAGCGGGCTGCTGCAGCGGATGAAAAACCTGCCGGACTGGGGCATGCAGGAGAAGATGGCCTTTTTCGGCCTGGACTCGGTTTCCGTAGCGGGACGTGCGGCGGAGCTTGTGCCTGATGATACCAAAATTGCGGAAATGACCGGCATGATGACGCATCCGGTTAGCTACGGCTCCTTGAAACGCATGACGCTGCGCGAAGCGGAGAACGCGTTGTTCGGAGACGGTTGCGCGGCTTACTTTCATAGCAATTACGTACAGGAAGCCGCACATCGGCTTCAGAAGCTGGATTCCGGGGAACGGCTGCGGGCCTGGGTTCGTTCCCGTCTTAATGAACCGTCCGCGGCCGCTATTTTTGCGGTTGTCGAATGGACCGATGAAAAAAACGCCGGCAGCGTGCTTGAAGCAGTGCAGAACCGCATCCGGGACCTGTCGGCTCATTTGGAAGCGGAGAGAGGGCAGCTCGCCGGATTTTACGAGGAACGGGTGGATGAACAGCCGTTTCCGAAACGGCCGCTGATGGAGAAACATAATATCCGCAGCTTTATCCGTTTTTTCTTCGAAACGGCATATCAGCGGAAACGGGCAATTCTCCTCCTTGAAACCGAACTCAAGCTTTACCGCATCTACGAGGCGGAGCTTGAGCGGATTCATTCGGAATATAAGCGGAAAGCGCGGGAGCTGGAAAACCTGCAGGAAACGCTTTTGAATGTTGCCCGCGCAAGCATCCGGCAAGCCGATGATTATATCGGCCAGAACATTATGGAATATTACGGGGTCGTTACGGCTGAAATGATGTATGATGTGGAATCCCGGCGCGGCGAAGGTACCTTCTTTGAAGAACGGTTTATGGGAAGCATCGCGGAGCTTTTGGAAGAAGGTTTGGGACGTGTATTGACGCGGCTTGCCGAAGTGTGCCGGAAGGAACTGCTGGAAGCAGACGCTTTGGATCAGACCTTCGAAGAGGAACTGCTGAACCGTGCCAATGTCGCGACGGATTACAATAATAAGCAGGTTCTTTCGAAAGAAGAACTGTTCAAAAAGCTGTACCGGACTCTGGAGGAGAATGCGGTCATCAATGTGCGTCTTCTGGAATATACCCAGGAGCACCGGTATGAGGAGAAATACTTTTTTGGGGATGCCGAAAGCGAGTTTATCCGGTACGCCCTTTCCGCGGACGAAACTTCCCGCATCTATAAGCTGGGAGTCGTTCATGAGAAACGAAGCAGCGGCGTGGAGAAGCTGAACATCATGGGCGGATTTCATCTGGAGGACTTGATGTACTACCGCAACGGCAGAGTCTACTACGAAACGTACGTCCAAAACGGTTACGAATTCCACGGCATCGAGCCTGAGCGGTTGCCGGAGCTAAGGTAATAGCTCCCATCCCAATATGGAAAGGAAGCATGCGATTATGCAGCGAAAATTGAATTTGCTCCTGCTGCTCTTCAGCCTGATTGGCGGCGCCGTAGGTTTTGCCGTCGGGGAAGTCATTTTGGGCCGGTGGGGCGGCGAGTGGCCTTGGTTTGTGGTGATAGGCTTATACTTCGGGCTGTTGGCTTTGTTTATCGGACTTGCTTGTCTGGTCGCGGAAATCATTTCCCCGCGTTTAAACGGCCCTTCCTGGAGACAGCGTTATACGGGAACTTCTTGGAAGCTGCTCGTGCCGGCCACGCTCGTTATGATTTTCGTGCTCGGCTTAGGGCTGGAGTTTGCTTATGAAATCAATGCCGGAGGATCGAAGCCGATCAAGGATATAGCGCTTGTCATCGATAATTCGGGCAGCATGCAGGAAACCGACCCGGATAACGGGCGTTACGCGGCGGCAAAAAATTTGATCGACAGGATGGACAGCGACAATCGGGTAGCCGTTATGGTCTTTAATGACCGGACAACGTTACTGCAGCCTTTTATGAAACTGAAAAATCAGGCGGCAAAGGATAAGGTCATCGGTGAAATCGACGCGCTGGACGCAACGGATGGCGGTACCGACATCAGTTTGGCTTTAGCTGATACAATGAAGCATATCGAAGGTCAAGGCGAGGGCCGCGGGACGATGGTTGTGCTGCTCTCCGACGGCTTTAGCGAAGTTGACCTGAATACGGCTCTTGCTCCGTACAAGCAGAAGCATATCCAAGTGAACACCATCGGGCTCAGTCTGGTGCAAGCCCAAGGTTCGAGTCTGCTGAGAGAGATCGCTCAGGAAACGGGCGGGCAGTATTACGATGTGCAAAATGCCGACGGTTTGTCGCCGGTGTTTCAGAAAATTTATAAAGACGCGGGAGAACGCACGCTTGTCACCGAGCGGACAGGACCGCTCCAGGACAGCATGGTTTACCTGATTCTGCGCGTAGCCTCGCTGGCCCTGATCGGTGCAGGTATTGGTCTGGCGCTGGGGCTTATTTTCGACAACCGGTATCTGGCCCGCAGCTTTGGCGTTGGGGGAACGGTGTCCGGGCTGTTGGCAGGTTTGATGCTGGAATTCGGTTTGACTGGAGAAGGCTGGAAGGATGCAATGATCCGCCTGTTATCCTGTCTGGTGCTTGCAGGCGTGCTGGCCTTGTTCACGCTTGTTATACCGGTCAAAGAGAATGGCAAGCTCGAAACCGGACTTCATCGCCCGGGTTCGGCCGGACGTGCGCAAACCGGTATTGCGGGGCGATCCAAAAATAACGGCAGCAGAGGATTTTGACACGGGAGGCGAAGAAGATGAGGTTCATCGATGCGGATATAAGCTCGCTGCTCATTCGCGGTGTAACCCATCAACTGGATGGAGACCGCTGTACGCTTCGCTGGCGCTGGCCGGAGGATATTTCGGCGGTCTACATCGAACGAAGCATCGCAGGGGAAGAGCAGTTGTCGGACGCCCGGCGGCCCAATATGAGCAGGTTGAAGCTGTATACTCGAAATGAATACAAAGCGAGCAACGGCTATCATGACCGGATCGACGGCGTCGGCACGGTTGTGTATACCATATATGCATTCACCGAAACGGAGGACGGACCGGCGCTGATCCGCCAGCATGACGGACAAAACCGAAGGGAGTTCAGCACCGGCAAAGCTAAGGTATGGTTCTCCATCCGCCACAAAAGCGGGTGGCTGCAAAAGTACAAAACAGTCCAGATCAAGGTGACGGCGGAAATCCCTATCCCTAAAGAAGCGCTTTGTTACGTAAAAAAAGAGGGCGGTTACCCGGCGAATAAAGATGACGGCACCTTATATCCTTTTGTGACGGATTTTGAAGCCGGACAAAATGTGCTGCCGGTAATCGAAGTGGGCAAAAACGATTATGTGCGGCTGTTTTTTACCGATGGGAAGAGGTATGGGCAGCTATATGAGTTGGTGCCGGAAACGTAATTTTGGGCGCTCCATGTAATTCCCTTCGGCTTCTGTTGAAATCGTGTTATCGGGATGAATGTACATCACTACGCATGCGGATCATTCTTCCGATCGCTGTTGCCCCCGGATTCCTTTGGATTGAATTGTAGGCTGGAATCCGGGGACAAAGGCGACCGCTATCGCTTCTCCAGAATGATTCCGCCTGCTCCGTTGAAGCGCAAGGACATAACACGATTTCAAAGGAAGCCCGTAAACTCTCCGGGAAATTACATTCCGCTTGGTATCTCGGGTGAAGGCTAGTGGCTGATTCCAGCAAACGGAATCAGCACTCGTGAAGACATCGAAGTTCGGGGACAAAGCATATGCTTCCGATGCTAGCTTTCCTTTGGAAAGCTTTTAGGCGACCGCTATCGCTTCTCCAGAATGATTCCGCCTGCTCCGTTGAAGCGCAAGGACATAACACGATTTCAAAGGAAGCCCGTAAACTCTCCGGGAAATTACATTCCGCTTGGTATTTCGGGAGAAGGTTAGTGGCTGATTCCAGCAAACGGAATCAGCACTCGTGAAGACATCGTAGTTAGGGAAGCTACGTTTCGGCTGGGAGTGTGTAAGGAGAAGGAAGCCGGCTGATTCATCTCTAACGAAACGTGATATCGCTATTTACAACAAATAGGGCTTTTTGAAATTTTAACGAAACAGGGTATCGCTATTAAGCTCGATAAGTGCCTGCAAGCCTGATTTTCTCCCAAATAACGATCTATAGTTTCGTTAGATTTCATTTGCTCTTGTTTTTGAGGTAATAGCGCTCTGTAGTTTCGTTAGAGATACCTGCTTTCGTGACTGAATTCTAATAGCGGAATCAGCACTCGTAACGGCTTATAAAGTGATGGTGCTTTGAGGGTAAACTTTGGGCAGTTTGGACACATAAAGGGATTTCTATGATTTGTGCGAGAGTTTTACCCCTTTTTCGGAGTATAATTAGTAGGAAGAATCGTATATAATCCGATTCATTAAAATAGCGGCTGACGGGTTCATCTATGAACCGGCATGAATATTTTGTCAACGGGATTGTTAAGAAGTCTCGTTTTGGAATTATTATATAAAAAATGCATAGGGAGCGGAGGGACGGAATCGTTCTGAAGAAGCAGCAGCGGTCGCTAAAAGCTTTCCAAAGGAAAGCTATATAAGTTGAACTAAATAAAAGGATACGAAATAGGCAAGAGGGTTCAATATTCTAAAGGAGGACCATTTTAGAATATTGAACCTAGGAGAAATGATTCTGAAGAAGCTAAAAGCTTTTTGAAAAAAAGCTGCTTCGGAAGCATATGCTGCGTTCGCCTAAAAGCTTTCCGTAGGAAAGCTAACATCGTAAGCATATGCTTTTTCGAAAGAACGATCCGTAACCGAGGGGCTTCTATGCATAACCCATGAGCATAAAGGGGGAAGAGAAACCAATGGGCATTTTCGATATGTTCAAAAAGAAACCGACCGCTGAGCCAAAGCCGCTTTTTTACGATATTGTGTGTCCGTTCTGCTTCAGCAAGTTTGCGCCCGACGAGGTCGTATTCCGCGCGGCGCACAGCCGTGAAGACGATGAGGATTACGCCCTTCAGGAAGATGAGGTGCTCAATCGTTACCGCGAACGTTTTGGCCTGGATTCGGTGTATGACATGGAGGCGATATTGCGTCCGGACGATATCCCTGTTGAACACCATATTTATTCCGATCATGTGTTGGTCGGCCTGAACGACCGGTACGGCGTGGTGACGCGCCATCGTTTGTGTCCGAAATGCCATAACGAGCTGCCGGTCACATCCGGCAAGGTGCCGAGCAACATCATCTCGATTATCGGCGCCTCTCAAGTGGGCAAATCAGTATATATGACTTCGCTGATCCATACGCTTCAACACTCGACGGCGGATCATTTCGATGCGGCCTGCATGCCGCTGAATGCGGAGATTAGCCGTAAATTCCGGACGATGTATGAGGAACCGCTGTTTGAGCGCGGGGAACTGCTGGCCTCCACGCAGAAGGAGAGAATGCAGGAGCCTTTTATTTTCCAGTTCGTGTTTAAGGATGAGAGTAAACCGCCGCTAACGCTGGTGTTTTTTGATGTTGCCGGGGAAGGGATGGTTGACGAGGATTATCTCGGCCTGCATGGCCAGCACATCAAAAACTCTGCGGGGATTCTTTTTATGGTCGACCCGCTGCAGATCCGATCCATTCGCGACAAAATCCGCATCCAGATGGGTGACGAGCCCGGCGAATGGGTATCGCAATATGACGAACCGCGGGATGTGGTCCTGACCATGTTCGGCGATTTTATTGCGTACGAGGATAAGGGGAAAACCGACATTCCCACCGCCGTCGTATTGACCAAAAGCGATATGCTTCATTCCTTGAAGGATGAGGATGGCGAGTATATCAAATCAAACAGCAATGTATTTAACAATATGGTGCACCGCAAGGTGCTTAATTTGACGGAGTCTGCCAATATCGACGGCGAGATTCGCCGCTTTATCGAAAAGGTGGACCGTCCGTTTAAAGGCACGATGGATGTTTATTTTTCCAATACGGCCTATTTTGCGGTCTCCGCGCTGGGCAGCAATCCTGTACATCAGAAAATGCAGTCTGTTGTCAGCCCGATCCGCGTGGATGAGCCGTTTATTTGGCTGATGTATAAATTGAAGTACATTGAGGGGAGAGACGAGTTATAATGTTAACCCCGAATACGGTCCAACAGCAAATGTATACACGTGAGCGGCGCGGTATTTTCCGTACGACGGAAGGTTTCGACACGATAGCGCGATCACAAGGATTGGACCTTAATTTCATCAAAAAAGTATTGCATCCGTTTTGCCAATACGACGCTCCGGCGGAGCTGACGGCACGAACGGACAAGGAAGGACAAGAATACCCGGATGCCTTGCATGTGGTTCATTTGGAAACCGGCGAGACGATCGTGGGCCGGAGTATATACCAGCCGGCTGACTTTACCGGACTAAGAAGCGCTTTTTTCACGCATAACTACGTGATTCCGGCGGAATTCAAGGACGCACCCGAGTCCGATTACCGCACTTGGTTGAATGCTTCCTTCGCTGAAACGTATGACATCGAGCAAGGGATGGATCTGCCTGAATTGCCGTCGATTCCGGCCATGGAACAAGGCGGACATCTCTCGCGCGACCAGGCATTTGGCCTGCTGCAGGAGCTGAAGATCGACGAGCAGGTATTCAAGCAGCTGCTGTTTGCGGCGATGGCATCGGTTTCCGGCAAGAAAAAGGTATACATCGTACTTGATGTCGAAATCGAGCAGTTGTCCAAAAAGGCGAAGCAGCTGCTTGAGCTGTTGTTTGCCAGCCTTCCTTACGGCATCCGCCGGCAGCTCGGATTTTTGACCTATGCCAAAGAGACGCAAAGCAAAAAGGGCATACAGATCATGTTTGTCGAAAAAGGCGGCCTGCGTCTTAACGACCGGAGCATCGAAAAGGATTTTCTGTTCGAGCTCGCGGCAGGACGGGTGTTTAATGCCGATCTGGATTGGGATGACCAGCCGTATCTGGATTTTGCCTGGGATAACATCGGAAATCCGGCCCGGGCGGAGCGTTTTTATGATTTTGCCGCCCGGATGCTTAAAGATATGGAGCCGATCCGCCAGATTGCGATTGCCAGCTATCACGAGCTTGCCGTTCTTTTTCAGATCGAAGAAGGCAAGGTCGAGCTGTATGAACCTAACAAGCTGTCTGTTCTTCGCAGCATATTGGATTACTTGTCGCCAACGGATAGCCTGCATACCAAAATGCGTCTGAATGATTTGTTTTTGGCAAGCTTTGACCTGGAGTTTGACCGCATCAAGCAAGGAGAAGTTGCGGAGTCCGAGGTCATGGAATGCATCAAGGACTATTACCGGGTGGACCGGAAACATAGCGAACGCAAAATCGTGGAGTATTTTATCCGCTCATTGAACAATGCGATTTCCTTAAACCGCAAAGATCTGGTGTCGGCGATCTACGCGATGATCGAAAGCGATCCGGAGCTGAACCGCGCCTTTTTTGGAAGGGTGCTTTCAAGCCCTGGTTTACCGAAGCTGCTGTTTGATCCCTATATCGAAAATCGGCTGAAAAAAGCGGCAAAGTCGCGGGATGCCGTTGAACTCATCCATCGCTGGGTGGTTACGCACCCGGTCGTTCTGAACAGCACTTTCTTCACCCAGACAGCGGAAGCCCAATTGATCGACAAGCTCCGCAAGGAAGCCGAACCGATCAAAGCGGCCAATCAGGTGCTTGATCAGCTGATGGAGCTGGATCAGGACCCGCAGTATGGTTTTGCACTGGTAGAAGGCGGTTCCACATTTGTGGACAGGCTGCTTTATGCGGCGAATTTATTCATGTTGAAGGACGTCCAGCTGAACAAAATTACGAAGGAGCAGCTGCTGCAAATCGGGTTCCTGAACAACCCGAAAGAATTCCGCTCCTGGGTGTCCCGGTTTGATTCGCGGACCCGCTCCAAAGCGGAGGTTATGCTGGCGGCATATCAATGGTTTTCGAATCCGTATCCTGAGCCTTCCCTGCTCAAAGGGCTTTCTCCGGAGGAACGGGATGAGGTGCAGAAACTGGGACAAAATTGGCTGCGTTCGGAAGTGGGACTTCCCCGTTTCGGCAGTATTACGCTGGCTTTCTGCTACGACGTTGATAGTGAAGCGGTGGATTATAACGGGCTGATGGACTTTCTGTACAAACATGCTCCGCAGCCGGAAACGGTGTACGAATTCATCGAATGGTCGGCGAAGGAGCCTGCTTTTGTACGGCCGCGCGGTCTTGTTCCGGCTTACGCAACGGCTATCATCAACTATTTTACGGAATATGATCCGGCTGCATTCAGAAACAAGGAG
Source organism: Paenibacillus azoreducens (assembly GCF_021654775.1). Lineage (NCBI taxonomy): Bacteria > Bacillati > Bacillota > Bacilli > Caryophanales > Paenibacillaceae > Paenibacillus > Paenibacillus azoreducens. Next base: position 531,603 of record NZ_AP025343.1, read on the forward strand.
AATGTCCGCAAGTATTTTGACACGGCTGCTCCCGTGCTGAAGCCGGTATATGCCAAGGTCAAAAACGAGCTGGCTTCGCCAATGATCAAGTTCTTGAGCGGGAACCCGAAGGCGATGAAACTTGGGGCCGTGCTCGCGCTGATGATCGTCGTGATCGGGGGCATGCTTATCATCCTCAAAGTGAACGGCGGATTTGCCAAGCCAAAAGCGGAGCCGGAGGAAGTTAAAAGTTCGCCGCCGGCCATGGTCCTTCTGCCGAAAAAACCCGAAGTGGTGAAAGAAGTACCCGCACTTACATCGAAGACGGTCAGAAATGCTGATAAATCCAGGGTTACCCAGCTCGTATTCCACTTCAAGCAGGCCGCATCCTGTCGCGATTTTAAAGTGGATGAAGTCGTCGTCAAGAATAAAGAAGGCAGCGTGATGGTAAGAATGTCTTCGCCTAAATTGGAGCATGTATGCGCGGCAGATTCTGTGCAGTCCGGGGCGGATTCCACCACGGGAACCAAGTCTCCTGCAGGGCAAACTGACGGAACGGGTGCAGCAGGTACCTCAGGGGAAATGACCGGTTTGGATGGTGCACAGGTTGACGGTACGGCGGCGGACGGAAATACTGCCGGACAAGCTGCAACCGGAGCAACGCTGGATTCGGCTAATCCCGATACTGGCAGCGCAGATGTGACAACCAACCCTAGCGGTAAAGATGCATATACCAGCACGGTCAACCTTAAACTCACCAAAAAGCTGGATTTGAAAAAGGTGGGTGAGGTGCTGATCGACAACGTACCTTATGTGATTATTTCAGAAGATCAGTTGGGGCAAACGGCGCCGCCCGCAGACAATACACAATCAACCGGCACGCAATCGACCGACATGCAAAATATGACGGATGGCGGTACAAATAGCGGAGTCCCAGGTACGCAAGACATGGAAAAAAGCGATACGCAGTAAGATATAAAAAAGAGTGTCATTCATCCGTATGACGGAGAAAGACGCTCTTTTTTTAGAAAATCAAGAGGCCGGTTGATCTTAGGCTTTCATTCCGGCGAGTCGGGATACAGCTCCATCAACTCGAACCGGTTGTCATCCGGGTCTTTGACCCGGCACTGCCAACTGTGATCTTTGCCCGGCAGCCTCCAAGTCATATTTGGATAGTGTAAAGAAAAACATACAAGAAGAGGGGTTGGAAAACTACTCTGAGAGCCTTTCAACTTTTGAAGGAGGGGTATCCGGCGCACTTGGGTTGCTTGCTGCAGGAAGCTGTGCGGGCTGGGCTGGTATTGTTCGAAGGGACATGTAAGTATGTTATTTTGCATTGCTTGATTCTTTAATGCTCATATGCCGGATAGATGATGACAGAAATAGAGTCCAAATCTCATTGAATGGGTTTGGGCTTTTTGGTGTTAAATTAGTATATGTAGTTCAAAATAATTGACAAGGTTGGTGCGTAGGGACATCCAAAATTGTTCATACACACACAGTATCCTTTTGTTAAAAAAGCCCGTCTTCTGTGCGAATACGTCGATTGACTTTTTTGATCCTCATTTGGGTGAATTCAGGTAAAATTTATGTATGAAAAAGCATATGCGACGGGTGAAAAAAACTGAAAATATCTTTTGTTTTCTATTGATAATTAATAAACGATAAACTATAATGTCTAAGTAAATTTCAAACCGATGAAAACTTTGTCTAATAAAAGGAGATGTTGCAATGAACTCTCAGCACCAATCTGCAGATCATGCGGCTGATTCCCGAAGGCCTGATGCAGCGCCTGGAATAGCCCCTCAAACTGGGCCCGGCGTATACCGGGCCATGATTGCGTTCCTCATTCCGCTCATTCTCAGCAATGCCCTTCAATCCGTCGGCCAGTTGGCAGGCACGATTGTCGTCGGACGCTGGATCGGAGTAGACGCATTGGCGGCCATTTCCGCTTTTTTCCCTCTCTTTTTCCTGCTTGTATCGTTCGTGATTGGAATCGGTTCAGGGAGTGCGATCTTGATCGGTCAGTCTTACGGGGCAGGCAATATAGAAAAGATGAAAACCATCGTAGGCACGACGCTGACCTTCACTTTCCTGCTGGGAATCGTGCTTGCCATTGTTGGCGGCATTTTTACGGAAGATATTTTGCGTATGGTCGGAACGCCGGCCAATATTATGGATGTAACGATCCATTATGCACGCATTATGTTCTGGAGTTTGCCTGTGATGTTTCTGTACATGGTATACACGACGTTTATGCGGGGAACCGGCGATTCCAAAACGCCTTTTTATTCGCTGATCGTCAGCACGGTGCTGAACCTGATCTTCCTGCCGGTGCTGATTTTCGGATGGCTGGGGTTGCCTAAATGCGGGATTTACGGCGCGGCGTATGCCAATCTGATTTCTACCGTCATTACGTTTATACTGCTGCTTTTTTATTTGCACTGGAAGCAAAGCCCGCTCCGCCTGGACGCTTCCGTCCGCAGGCATCTGGGCATGAATAAAGAGATGCTGAAGCTGCTGCTTAAGCTTGGCATCCCGTCAAGCGTCAGCATGATTCTCGTCTCTCTGTCCGAAATTGCGGTCATCGTGTTCGTCAACCGTTTCGGTTCGAATGCCACCGCAGCATACGGATCGGTCAACCAGGTCGTCAGTTATGTCCAGATGCCGGCGATCAGTTTAGGGATGACGGTATCCGTTCTGGCCGCGCAGTCCATTGGCGCCAAACAAAACGACCGTCTGAAGGAGGTCATCCGCGCCGGAATTGTCTTGAACTATATCATCGGCATTGTGTTGATGATTCCGATTTATATTTTTTCGAAAAATATTTTGTCTTGGTTCATTACGAGCCCGGAAACGTTGGACATCGCCCACCAGCTGCTGATGATTACGTTATGGAGCTATCTCATTTTTGGCCATGTGCAGATTATTTCGGCAGCGATGCGCGCGAGCGGGGTCGTGCTGTGGCCGATGATTTTCAGCATCATTTCGATCTGGGGCGTCGAGGTGCCGGTCGCTTACGTGCTTTCCTACCATACAAGCCTCGGCATTCGCGGCATTTGGCTCGGTTATCCGGCGGCGTTTATCGTCAGCATGATTTTGGTGTATACGTATTATTGGCTGGTCTGGAAAAAGAGACAGATTACCAGCTTGGTGCACTAAAACCGCGGCTAAGGCTTGGAATTCCATAAACGCGAACAATTGTATTGTGTTAACCCATTCTTTGCAGCCGGGCTGAGCCCGGCTTTTTTTAAGATATCAGAATGTATAACTTCGGGGGAAACGCATCCTGATATCGCAAGAAAAACTTCTGCTAAAAGCGGTCTGTCTTCTTAGAAAGTACGTCGATAGACGTTTTTCTTACGATTATAGAATGTATAAGTTTTTTGGGGTCTTCGCAAAGTATTTGGAATTAGCGACGAAGCATAGGCTCCACTCATTACTTTTGCTCCGCAAAAGCGCCCCTTTTTGAGAGGCGTCGGACTTCTTTCCGATACTCTTTGCGGGGGTACTTTGGTTCATGTTTATGAATTCACTTTAACGGCAGCTTGATATGAAACTCGGTTCCCTCATTTACCCGGCTTTCAACGGTAATCGTGCCGCCGTGCAGGCTGATGATTTTTTGCGTAATCGCCAGCCCCAGCCCGCTCCCCGTCTCTCCTTCCCTGCGGCTGCGGGCTTTATCGGCTTTGTAGAAGCGGTTGAAGATATAAGGGATATTTTCTTCGGCAATGCCGATCCCGGAATCTTTAAAATCGACATAGCCGTTTTTATCGTCTTGATGCAGCCGGATCGAAATGGTGCCGCCTTCCGGCGTGAATTTGATACTGTTGGTCATGAGATTGACCCATACCTGGTGCAGCAGCCTTTGGTCCGCGCTAATAAGGACTTCGGGCAGCTGCATATTTATAGCCAGTTCTTTCTGGCGCCAGCTCCATTCGGTCGTTAGCAGCACTTCTTTGATTTGTTCGGCCATGTTGAAGGTGGTTTTTTCGAGCGCATCCTGTTCTTTGTCCAGGGATGCCAGCATCAGCAGCTGCCTGCTCATTTGGGACATGCGTTTGGCTTCGCTTTCAATGACCGCCAGATAGTGCTTCCGCTCTTCCTCGCTAACCTCGCCGGTCTGCAGCGTTTGCGAAAAACCTTGAATGGAGGAAAGCGGCGACTGGATTTCATGCGATACGTTGGACACGAATTCCTGGCGCATGGCCTCCAACTGCTCGAGTCCTTTGGCCATCTGGGCAAAATGGCTGGCAAGCCGTCCAATCTCATCTTTCCGGTTTACGTTGAGTTTCAAATGGTAGGTACCTTGCGAAATCAGTTGCGTCGCTTCGGTCAGTTTCGTGATCGGTTTTACAATATAGCGGGTGCTGACGACGACCAGCAAAATACTGAGCAGAATGATCAGCACAACGATTACTGCCAGAAATATATGCAGCTCCCCTAACAGCATATCGATATTGGGACGAACGAATAGGGCATAGGTACCCGTGTCGTAATGCAATGGAACGCCTATTGTGTTGACCAGCGTATTATCGAAAAAACCTGTAATAAACGCCTTGGAGGGAAATTGTCCGATGCCGTGATACACTTCCCCCTGCTGAACCTGTTTTATGATGGAAGAAGCAAGCTCGGCATTGCGGAAGGCCCCGCCGTAAAAGCTGCTTTTGCCGCTTGGCCCCACGACGTATATTTGATAGCCCAGCGCTCCGATGCTCTCAAGATACGGTTCCCGTGCCGAGGCGGGATGGCTCTCGCAGAACAGTTTGATATTTTCCGCCACTTGCGTGATCTTGCTGTCATTGACAGGTTTGAGTTTATATTGGTAATAAACGTTGGCCAGCACGAAAGCAAGCACGCTGCTGAGCATCATGACAGCGATCGTCGTAAGGACGATCCGAAGGTAGAGGGATTTCATTTTTTGGCCACCTCCAATTTATAGCCGACCCCGCGCACGGTGCGGATGCTGAAATCATCGGTTATATCCGCAAAACGCTCCCGCAGCCTTTTGATATGGACGTCAACCGTCCGGTCGTCGCCTTCGAAATCCGCGCCCCAAATCAGCTGGATCAACTCCTCGCGTGAAAAGGTGCGATCCGGGAAACTCGCCAGCTGCGTCAACAGCTCGAATTCCTTCATGGGCAGCATGAACATGCTGTCGCCGCAGTATACCATGTAATTTTTGGCGTCAATGACCGTGTCGTTCAGCTTGATGACCTGTTCATTCACCATCTGGTAACGACGCAGCAGCGCTTTAATCCTGAACACCAGCTCTTTTGGCTCAAAGGGTTTGGTTACGTAATCATCCGTTCCCGCGGAATATCCCTTTTCTTTGTCGGGCAGCTGATCCTTAGCCGTCAACAGAATGACGGGAAAATCATAATCCTGGCGAATCTCGCTGCACAACTGCAATCCGTCTTTGCCAGGCATCATCACGTCGATAACCGCCAGGTTGATATGCTCCCTGGACAGCACTTCCGTAGCCTCGATGCCATCGCATGCCTCGAAAACGGCATATCCTTCATGCTGCAGGACATGCCTAAGCAGTTCGCGGATATGGGCATCGTCGTCCGCCACCAAAATATGTATCATAAGGTCAACTCCCCAGCTCATCGTTTATCATAAATTCCATTATAACTGTTAGTAAAATCAATTTCATAACGGGTTCATAGGACATGATGAAATTGATTTAGAAGGGGTGGTTTACACATCGCGTGCATGCCGTATTTATGGCAATAATCCGAAAATATGCACACTTTTCCCGGCAATAAACGAAGCGCCTTGATTCAGGCATCCGTACCATTAGAGGTGTAACAAATATCACACCCGATCGGGAGGATGAATGACTATGAAACAAAGCAAGTTGACAGCGGAAGAGATTAACGGTTACCGTAAAGACGGATACGCACTATACAAGAAGCAGCTGTTCAGCCCGGATAAGTTTGGCATGTTGAAGCAAATATTCGAAGAGCAGCTGGCCGAAAAGGGAGACAAGCTTTCCGATGAGCTCGACACGCCGCATTTTCGCGACGAACGGCTGCTTGACTTTTTGATGAGCGATGAAGTGCTGAACTTGGTAGAGCCTTTGATCGGACCGAACATCGGGCTTTGGTCGAGCCATTTTATATGCAAGGACCCTTATACGGGGCGCGCGACGCCGTGGCATGAGGATTCCGCTTATTGGAAAGGACGGCTTGACCGCTTTGACAAAATCGTAACCGTCTGGCTGGCCATCGACCGAAGTTGGGAGGAAAACGGCTGCATGCGCGTCATTCCAGGCACGCATCATAACGGATTTTCCGAATATGAGAATGTAGACGGCAAAGCCAATACGTTCGGAACCCAAATCAAAGGCGTGGATGAATCGAAAGCCGTATATTTCGGGCTGGAGCCCGGAGAATGTTCTGTGCATGACTCCCGCATTATTCACGGGGCGCGTCCGAATACGAGCCCTTACCGCCGCTGCGGTTATACGATGCGCTATTTTTCCACGGAAGCCAAGGTGATACCGGAAAATAATCCGGGATTCAAAATCTGGCTTGCACGCGGAAAGGACATTGCGGGAAATCCGTTTATCAATATTTAAAATAATGTATGATCCGTTTCTGTGCAGATAATTTAAAGCCGGAAGCGGACATGATCAAAAGGGAGGGCGGACGATGAACGGCAACCAGCCGAAGCGGCTGTTAAATGAGCAATATTTGTCCGAGTCCGCTCCCTTTCGCATTTTCAAGCACCGGATCGAAGGGAGCATTGAGGTCCATTGGCATGAATTTTTTGAAATGGCTTTGGTGCTTGAAGGGGAGGGCGTTCATGTGCTGAACGGAAAAAGCATGCGCCTTGCGCCAGGCAGCTTATTCCTCGTGACGCCTGCCGATTTTCATGAAATCATTCCCGATCCGGGCAGCGTCATCATTTTGTATGATGTCGTGTTTACCCAGCATGTGCTGCGGCAGGAGCTGTTTCAATGGTTGTTCCAAAGCTCTGGCGAGCGGGCATGCGACTTGGCGGGAACCGTATTTGCGGCTTTCCGCGCAGAATTTGACCGGATGTGGGAGGAGAGCGAGCTGCAGCAGGCCGGAAGCGAATGGGTCTCGCAGGGAGCGCTTGAGCGCGTGTTGATCGATATGGCGCGAATGGGAGCCCGGGATAGAGAGGATTACCAGGCTAGCGGCCATGTGCATCCATCCATTCGGATAGCGGTGACCTATATCCAGCATCATTTCCGCGAACCGCTCACGCTTCATCATGTCGCCAAACATGCCGGCTTGTCGGACAATTATTTCAGCGAATGCTTCCGCAGGCAGCTTGGCACCCCATTCCAGGTGTTTCTGCAGGAACAGCGGCTTCAGTTCGCCCATGCGCTGTTGAAGCTGACGGAGCTGCCTGTCACGGAGGTATGTTTGGCGTCAGGTTTCAGAACATTAAACCATTTCGAGCGAGCCTTCAAAAAGAAATACAACCACACCCCCAGAGAGCTGCGAAGCGGGCAGCGGCCGCAATTCGTTGACTAGTCTCATAGCTCCAATGATATAATGCTAAATATATATGCCGGGAATGAAAAGAAGCGGCATCGAAGCGAGGAATAATAGCTATTGGAGGACTAGACAATGAGTCAGGAACGGGAACCGCTTTATATCCAGATTCAAAACCACTTCAAGCAATTGATCTCATCCAGACAACTGGTCGAGGACGACCGGATTCCGACCGAAAAGGAATTGATTGACCAGTTTCAGGTCAGCCGTATCACGGTAGCGAACGCATTGGCGGATCTGGCGAATGAAGGCTGGATATACCGCATACCCGGCAGGGGCAGCTACGTCAAAGGCATTCCGGAGAAGTACATTCAAAGCGGCCGCAGCTCAGCCATTCAGGAAGCTTACGCCGCGAATTCGCCCAAAATCGGACTCATCTTTCCGTCCATTGAGGATTTTTTTGCGATTCAGATGGTGCGGGGGATCCGCAAAGCATTAAAGGACAGCAAATATTCGTTGATTGTGATGTTTACATATAATTCGAAGGAACTCGAAAAAGAGGCAATCCGCGAGCTGCGTTCCAGAGTGGATGGCCTGCTCATTTTTCCGGTCGATGCCGAAGTCTATAACGAAGAGATTATTGCGCTCAAGATGGAAAATTATCCGTTTGTCCTCCTGGACCGCCATCTTCCGGGAGTCGAAACGAATGTCGTGTTGTCCGATCCGCTTCAAGGCTCCATTTTGGCCGTGGATCATCTGTGGGAACAGGGGCACCGCAACATTGCGATCTGCTCGAATACGCCGATGCCGACCGTGACGGTGGAGGAGCGGATTCAAGGGTATAACGAGGCGCTGAAGCAGAAGGGGGCGCTGATCAATCCTGCGCTGATTTTGACCGATTTCAGCATTCAGGACGAACCCTTCCTGGAGGACTACGCCTTGTCACGTTTTATCAAAAACAAGATGGCCACCGCTTATATTGCCCTGAATTGCACGCTTGGAGTCCATATTTGGTCCGTGGCGCGCAAGCTGGGGCTGAGGGTACCGGAGGATGTCTCTATTATTACGTTCGATAACCCGAGCCCGATGCTCGAGGAATTCAGCGTGTTTACGTTCATCAACCAAAATGAGGAGAAGATGGGGTTTGAGGCGGCGAAAACGCTGCTGGATGTGCTTGCGAACCCGAACCGGACCCCGAAATACAGCAAAATCGTTCTGCAGCCGGAATTGGTAGCCAATCGCACCACCGGGCCCGTGTCTTCCTAAAAAGCGTATAGGCCATTGAATTGATAAGAGCGGAGTTAGCACAAGGGAACTGCGGTGTTGAGACCGGCATAAGAAAGGCTGCAAGTCTGCAGTAAAAATGGAAATCCTCGACCCGAAAGCGGATCGAGGATTTTTTTCGCACTGCAAGTTAAACGCGTCTGATTCCGTTCCAATCGAACTGCTGCAAATCCCCCACCTTGAAAGTTTCGCGCAATAACACGCCAAGCGAATAAGAGGCAAGTTCGGAGCGGTAGCTTTGCTCGGCATGGTCAAAAGCTTGCTTCATAATTTTTTCGCCGGCTTGTGCGGTCTTCTGATCCGAAAATATGTGCTGAACCAGATTTGTCGTTTTCAGGAATGGGCTTACGCCTTCGATCGCTTCAAAGACTTCGAGAAGTTGGATATCATCCACGTCTTTAGCAAGCTGGAAGCCGCCGTTTTTTCCCGACGTCGATGTAATGATTTTTTTTACGACGAGCATCCTCATGATTTTTTTCAAAAACGAAGGAGATACATCCAGACGCTCGCTGATCGTATCGCTTGTTACCGCTTCTCCATTACGCTGCGTCGCCAGCATCACCAATATGCACATGGCCTGCTCAACTCCACTTTTAATCTGCATCGGTACGCTCCTTTTATTGCTGTCTATCTCCATTATAGATAATTTGAAGTCTCCAGACCAACAAAAAAGCATGGATACGTCTTTCCCGTACCCATGCCTTTTATCGCAGTATGCTTCTTTGCAGCGTCTCAAAAAATGAGCTTTTCCAACTCAGTCGGAGCTTTCGTCAATAACTCGTAGCCATCCTTCGTAATCAAAACGGTATCCGAGTGCCGGAACCCCCCGACGCCTTCCACGTAAATCCCGGGCTCTATGGAGATCACCATGTTTTCCGTAAGCAAGTCATCGCTTCCTTCCGCCACGAACGGCGCCTCATGATTGCTGAGGCCGATACCATGCCCCGTGCGGTGCAGCAGGCTGCCAAGCAGGCCGTATGATTCCAGATAATTGCGTGCGGCCATATCGATATCCCTTGCCTTTACGCCCGCTTTGAGAATGGATAACGCCGCATTGCGGGCATTCATCATATGAACGAACATTTCCTTTTCGGATGCAGACGGCTCGCCAATAAAGAAGGTGCGTTCGCATTCCGATGCATAACCATTGATTCGATAATAGGTCATCGCCACGTTAGGGCCATCCCCGTATTTTTTATAAATATTCGGCACGCCATGCGGCATGGCGCTTTCCGGAGCGGGCCATACGACGGCCAGCAAATTGCTGTTGGCAGGGTCAAGCTGCATTGTATTAATTAGCTCCATATAGGATTTCTGCGATAAGGCGGACATTTCAAGCACCATGGTTTCCCGCGACGCTTTTTGGAAAATGTCAAACATCGTCTCATCGGCCTTTTTTGCACAGAACCGGATCTTTTCGATTTCATAGGCGCTTTTGATTTGACGTACTTTCGCTACCAGATTGGACAGCTCGACGCTGGTTCCTTGTATGCGGGCAAAATGCTCGGCAGGTATGTTCCCTTCGACGCCGGTATGCCGAAACTTCCCGAGCACGTCATTCAGCACTTCAAACCAGTTTTCGCCTGCAGGAGAAGGATAATCCCAATAAGCAATGTCATTCGTATCCAGAATTCCTTTTTTGACATGCGCTTCTTCCAATTTCGGAACCACCAGAACAGGTTTGTCATCCAGCGAAATCACGATAAAAAAAGGTCTTTCCTCAGGACTGTAGGTAATGTTCGTGTAATACCAGATATCCTCGCGGGACGACACGACATAGGAATCAAACCCTTTGCTTCTCATTTCCTCTTGCAATTTGCTGATTCGTGCATTCAACTCTTGTTCCAACATGTTCAATACCGCCTTTCCGTATAGTGTGATAAAAAAATAGCATATTCATCTACATTTTTTATCTATAATGGATTATAATTATCCACGTATAAAATTGCAACTGCCCGCGCAAACAATTTATTGCAAACGGGAGCAGCAAAGGGGAGAGCGCATTTTGAAAACCAGTCCGTCATTACAAGAAAATCAGGCCATTCTTGAAGCGGCGCTTCTGGCGGGAAAAGTTATGCTGGAAAGCGGGGCGGAGACAAGCCGTGTCGAAGATACGATGGAACGGATTATCCGCTATGCGATCGGCGACATAGGCACATTCAGCGCGTACACGTATGTAACCGTCAACGGCATATTTGCAAAGCTGGATCGGGTCGGTACGCAGTTCTATCGCATTGATCGACGAAGGTATGATTTGAACAAAATAACGAAGGTGAACCAGCTATCGCGTGATTTTGCGGGAGGCCGGATTGGATTCGAAGAAATGCATGCCGCCTTGCAGGCAGCCGAGAAAGAGAGCATGGGGCAGAAGCTCCGGCACAAACTGATCTATACCGCGAGCTTGAGCGGAAGCATTATGCTTATTTTCGGCGGGGCGTTCGATGATTTGCCCGCGGCTATGACGGCCGGGGTCGTCGCCTTTCTTAGTTGTTTGTGGCTGACTCGAATATTAAAGGTTCCCTTTCTTTCCGAGTGCGGCGCGGCTTTTCTTGGCGGATTGGCAGGGTTGTGCATGACTTCCCTCGCAGGCCGTCATCTGGATCTCGTCATGGTGGGAGCCGTCGTTCCGTTAGTGCCGGGAATCGCCATTACCAACGCCATTCGCGATATGATGGCCAGGCATTATATCTCCGGTGTCGTTGGCGCCATCGAAGCTTTATTTATCGCCGGCGCCTTAGGGGCGGGCATTGCCGGCGTCTACTGGATGTTTATCTTGTAAGAGATACAACATCCGCTTTCGCAAAGGAGAGGTGCACGGATGATGAAAGAAATTGCATTTCATGTGATGTTTAGCTTTATCTCTTCCGTATCGTTCGGGATGCTCTGCAACGTGCCTAAACGGTCGATCGCTGCAGGAGGGATGATCGGCATGATCGGATGGATGGGGTATATGGGAATGTCGGCTTACGGTTGCGGCGTTTTTGCTGCAAGTCTGGTTTGTTCTTTGCTGCTGGCGTTTGCGGGACAATTGGCGGCCGGTAAATACAAAATGCCCGTAACGGTTTTTTTTGTGCCGGGACTAGCGCCCGTCGTGCCTGGCATTACGTTTTATGAAGGCTTCCGCAGTCTTATTTTAGGGGAATATGCTGCGTCCGGGGTTGTCTTTTTGCATGTCGCCTACGGTGCGGTAGGGCTTGCCTGCGGCATCGTTGTCGTAGATATTTTATACCGGTTCACGATTGGAACGGCGATTCGCCGGAGCCAAGCGGCAGCACAGAAGAGGTCTTGCTCAGATGCCCGCGGTACATAGGCTGGGATATTTGGGGCATTCAAAAAATAGTCGGTAAAATCTAATATCCTTTGTTAATCATAAATGCTATATTATATATATTAAAAATGACTTGGAATGAGAAAGGAGTACATCTATCGTCATGAGATTCGTTCTGCAGAAGTTGGAAAACCGGATTCGGGAGCTGTCAGGACTTCGGTACCGGGAGGCGCGGACACTTGATTCCGTTCGCATCGTACCCGATGTTAAGAAACTGGAAGAGGCACGGCAGCAGGCTTCCTCCGGCCAAGTGGTTCGCGTTGGCGACCACTGGGGAGGCAGAGACCGGTATGCCTGGTTTATCACGGAGATTGAATTCCCTTCAAGCTGGAAAGGGCGCGATTGCATCGGCTTGATCAAGCTGGGAGAAACAGGCGGAGGCAACTGCAGCGGTTATGAGGCACAGGTTTACCTGAACGGGGAACCTTTGCAGGCGCTCGACCGCAATCACGCGGAATTGTTTTTCCCGGACAACACGGTCAGCGCGGGGCGTGCGGAGTTGGCCATTTACGCCTGGAGCGGACTGACTGCGCATGACGGACGTTCGCCGTTCGATCATCGCATCGACTCTCTCAGCGTCGCCGTATTGGACCACGATGTGGACGATTTGTATTATACGGCGCTGCATATGCTGCAAACCGTAAAGCAGCTGGATGAACGGCAACTGGAAAGACATGAGCTGACAGAAGCCCTGGAAGCGGCATTCCTTCAGCTTGATTGGAGCCGGCCCGGCTCGGAGGCGTTTTATGCGTCCGCAGCTCAAGCGCGGCATACGTTAAACGAGCGGCTCGCTGCGATTCCGCGCGGTCCGCGGCCGCAGATCACGGCGGTGGGACACTGCCACATCGATGTAGCCTGGTTATGGAGACTGCAGCATACGCGCGAGAAATCGGGCCGTTCGTTCTCGACGGTGCTTACGCTGATGGATCGTTTTCCCGAATACGTGTTCCTTCAATCGCAGCCGCAGCTGTATGCCTACTTGAAGAAAGACTTTCCTACGTTGTACGCAAAGATCAAGGACCGCGTGCAAAGCGGAAACTGGGAAGCGACCGGAGCGATGTGGCTGGAGTCGGACTGCAACATTCCTTCCGGAGAATCGCTGGTGCGCCAGCTGCTGACAGGCAAACGCTTCTTCCGGGACGAGTTCGGGGTGGACAACCGCGTATTGTGGCTGCCTGACGTCTTCGGCTATAGCTGGGCGCTTCCGCAGATTCTGAAGAAAAGCGGCATCGACTACTTTATGACAACGAAAATCAGCTGGAGCCAATACAACCGTTTCCCTTACGACACCTTTACCTGGAGAGGCATCGACGGTACGGAAATTTTGACGCATTATATCACGACGCCGGATAATGACGGCAGCTGGTTCTATACGTACAACGGCAACGTGACCGGTGCTTCGATTCAGGGTCTGTGGAACAATTACCGCCAGAAGGATATCAACGACCAGCTGCTGCTGGCCTATGGCTGGGGCGACGGAGGCGGCGGTCCGACCCGCGATATGCTGGAGGCGGTGCGGCGTTACGAGGACATGCCGGGTGCGCCTCAGGTTAAAACGGGAAAAGCGGAGGAGTTTTTTGCCCGGTTGGAAGAGCAGGTCAAGGATGAGCCGCAGCTGCACTTATGGGATGGCGAGCTGTATCTCGAATACCACCGCGGAACGTATACTTCCCAAGCCCACAACAAGCGCATGAACCGCCGGATGGAACTGCTGCTGCACAACGCGGAATTCCTGAATGCGCTCGCGCTTGCGCTGAATCCGGAACATGCCTATCCGGTGGAGCTGCTGGCGGAGAGCTGGGAAATCGTGCTGCGCAACCAGTTCCATGACATCATCCCGGGCTCTTCCATCCATGAAGTGTACGAGGACAGCAAGCTCGAATATGAGGAAGCGGAAAAGCTTGCGCTTGCAGCGATCGATAACGGCCTTGCTGGCCTGGATGCGAAAGATAGCGGTAAATCGGAACAAGGCCTTAACGCAGGTACTGATCAAGGCCACCCGGTCCGGATCTTCAATGCCCTGGGCTGGACGCGTTCCTTCCTGGCGGAGGTTGACGCCAATGACGCAGCAGAGCTCGCATGGTATTCCGCGGACGGGGCGAAGCTGGATGTTCAGGCGGCACCGGGAAGCTCAGGTAAAGTCATGGTGGCGGTTCAGGACGTGCCGGCGTATGGATTTACGACGATTTACGGGCGACGCGAAGAGAAGAAGCAAAGCGGAAACGCTGCGGATGTGCCGGATAAGGCGGCTGAATCGTGGAGCATCGGAACGGATCGAATTGAGACGCCATACTACAGCATCAGCCTGAACGAAATCGGCCAGATCGCTTCGCTTTATGATAAACAGTCCGGTCGTGAAGTGCTGAAACCAGGCCAGCCTGCCAACGTGCTCCAGGTGTTTGAAGATAAGCCGATGGCTCACGATGCTTGGGATATCGATATTTATTACCAGGATAAGATGACGGTGATTGATGGCTTGCAGGAAGTATCGGTGCTTGAAGCCGGACCGCTGCGGGGCGTGCTGAAGTTGGTTTACGCTTATCAGAACTCCACCATCGAGCAGCATCTGACCGTATACCGCGATCATCCGCGCATTGACTTCAAAACCCGCGTAGACTGGCATGAGCATCAGCAGCTGCTGAAAACGGCATTCCCGGTGGAAATCCGCTCGACCAAAGCGACGTATGAAATCCAGTTCGGCAATGTGGAGCGGCCGACACACTGGAATACAAGCTGGGATTATGCGCGGTTCGAATCGGTGGCCCAGCGCTGGGTCGACCTGTCCGAAGGCGGGTATGGCGTCAGCTTGCTGAATGATTGCAAGTACGGACATGACATCCGGAATCACGTCATCCGTCTCAGCTTGATCAAGTCGGCCGTATATCCGGACGGCAACGCGGACCAAGGGCTGCATGAATTCACATATTCGCTGTACCCGCACAGCGGGGGTTGGTATGAAGCGGGAACGCATCAGGCCGCTTGCGAGCTGAATGCGCCGCTGATGGCAGCTTCCGCGCCAGTCGGGGCAGGACTGCCTGAAACGCTTGGCATGTTGAACGTAAACGCCCGCAATGTCATGATCGACACGGTCAAAAAAGCCGAAGACGGCAAAACGCTGATCGTGCGCCTGTACGAATTCGGCGGCATCCGGACTAAAGCGGCGGTTACGGTTAATCCGCATTTAGGACAGATTCGCTCGGCAGACGAAACCGATCTGATGGAAGAACATCCATCCGCATTGTCTTTTGCCGGTCAGGATATTGAAGTGGCGCTTGCGCCGTATGAAATTAAGACGTTGAATATCGCTATTTCATAATTGAAATTGCGCCTAATGAACTGAGAATGCGTCTGACGAAATTGAAAAGCGCCTAACGTGGCTGAAAAAGCGCCTAACGTGGCTGAAAGGCGTCTAGCGAAACTGAAATGCGCCTAATGTAATTGAAAATACGTCTAACGAAACTGGGGAGCGTTATATCCGCAAAAACGGCGCCGATTTAAATCTAACGAAACTACATATCGTTATTTGGACGAAATGTGGTCGAATGAATCTTTATTGAGCCAAATAGCGTGTCATAGTTTCGTTAGAAATATCAGAAGCTCGTTTTTGCCCGAATAACGATTGTGGGTTTCGTTAGCCACGACTAGGGGCGGTGTGATTCCAATACTGGTTCATCCAGGCACAGATCGCGTTAGGAAATTGCCGTAACCAGTCGAAAGGGATGCAGTAACCAGTCCAAAGGGATGCCGAAGCCGGCCCAAAGGGATACCATAACCAGTCCCAAGAGGTTGCCGCAACCGCTCTAAACATAATATATGCCCTGACGCTCTCGTCAGCCTGGCGGCACAGGAATGATATCCTGTGCCGCCATTTTGCTTATAGCCGGCTGTTTGCCCGCAAAAAGAGAAAAGGCAGTAAATCCAGACAGTCAAGCCTCATATACATCGGTATATACACCTTTACGGATTCATCTTCCATTCTGCAGATGCCTCCAAAGATGCGGGCAAAGCGTAATAACGGAGGATTGGCGTGAGAGTTGACCGCTTCTAGAATGGGAGTTGAAAACCATGGTGCACTCACCTGTAAGGAGGTTGCAATGACGAAAAATATGCGGTTTGCCATTGTCGGCGCAGGAGTGATTTCTCCGCTTCATGCACGAGCGATCGTCAGCCATCCGGAGGCGGAGCTCACAGCCATTGTTGATGAGGTTCCGGAAAAGGCCGAGGTTTTGGCCAAGGAGTTCGGGTCGCCGCCCATATATGCCACGGTAGATGAGATGCTGAAGAACGGCGAAGTGGATGCGGTGTGCATTTGCGTGCCAAGCGGTTTGCATCGGGATATCACCCTTGCGGCGGCGCGGGCTGGCAAACATGTGCTTTGCGAGAAGCCGCTTGGCATCACGGCGCAGGATATGGATGAGATGATCGAAGCGTGCCGCAGCAGCGATGTCAAGCTGGCCACCGTGTTTCAGAAACGGACGGCGGCGGAGGCGCTGCTCACCAAAAAGGCGTTAAATGAAGGAAAACTGGGCCGGCTGGTGATGGGGGATGCCTATATGAAATATTTCCGCAGCCGTGAATACTACAAAAGCGCGGGCTGGCGGGGAACATGGGCGCTGGACGGCGGCGGGGCGCTGATGAACCAGGGCGTTCACGGCGTGGATATTATCCGCTGGCTGATGGGCGACGTAGAAAGTGTTTTTGCTTATGCTTCTCCGCTGATTCACGACATCGAGGTGGAGGATACCGCCGTTGCGGTCGTGAAATATGCAAACGGCGCCTATGGCGTGATCCAGGGGGCGACAACCGTTAATCCCGGCCAGGAGGCGCGTTTTGAAATCCACGGAGAGCATGGGTCGATTATATACGGGGACAGCGGATTCAAGGTGTGGAAAACGCTGGACGGCGACGCGGCTCCAGTTCAAGCGCAGCGCAAAGCGGCTGACGGCACCGATGATCCGAAGGCGATTTCGGCCGATGGACATTATATTTTGGTCGATGACTTGATTCATTCAGTAAGGGAGAACCGCGCCCCGTTGATCTCGGGAGAAGAAGCGCGCAAATCGGTTGATTTGATTCTCGCGATTTATGAGTCGGCAAGGACCGGCAGAGAAGTGCGGCTTCAACCGGGAGGGGACCCGGCATGAGTACAGAGATCTTGAAAATCGGCATGATCGGCTTGGACACATCTCATGCCCCTTTGTTTGCCGAGATGCTAAACGATACCGCCCACCCCCATCATATTCCGGGCGGACAAGTGACGGCGGCATTTCCGGGCGGATCTCCGGATTTTCCGCTTAGTATCAATAGGGTTGCAGGTTATACCGCGCAAATTCGTGACGGGTATGGGGTCAGGATGGTCGAAAGCGTGGAAGCCGTTGCCGAGCAGACGGACGCTCTGCTGCTGCTGACTGTCGATGGCAGGCTTCATGTGGAGCAATTCGCGGCGATAGCTTCTTACGGCAAGCCGGTATTTATTGACAAGCCGTTTGCGCTCAGCAGCAGGGACGCTCGCATCATCGCCGATCTGGCCCGCGAGCATCATGTACCGCTGCTCAGCTGCTCTTCCGTACGCTGGGCCGAGAATCTGGCTGCAGCAGCCGGGGAAAAGGAAGGCGGGAATCTATTTGGCGTTGACTGTTACGGTCCGATGGAGCTGCAGCCGACGCAGCCGGGGTTTTTCTGGTACGGCATTCATATGGCTGATATGCTGTACCGCTGTATGGGGCCGGGCTGCACCGAGGTGCGGGTGACGACGAGCGAGGATCATGATCTGGCGGTAGGGGTCTGGTCCGATGGCCGGATCGGAACCATCCGCGGGAACCGGAAAGGCAATAAACGTTTTGGCGCTTTGCTTCACCGTGAGCAGAATACCGCCCACGTGGACATCTATGCCCAGCAAAAACCCTATTACGCCAGCATGCTGGAGGCGGTCATCCGGATGTTTCAAACCCAAACGCCGCCGATCAATATCAATGAGACGCTTGAGGTGATCGCTTTTCTGGAAGCAGCTAACGAAAGCAGGGTGACAGGGCAGCCTGTCCGCTTAAAAATATCATAAAAAGGGCGGTAGTATGTTCATGCGCGGAACGTCCGCTCAATGAACCATCGCCAAGGAAAAAGGAGGCCGGAAACACGATGCCGCCATTCAGGCTGGGAGTAATTACAGATGAGATCTCGCAAGACGTGGGAGATGCGATCCGAATTGCCAAACAATACGGGCTTCAAGGGCTGGAGCTCCGTTCGGTAGACGGGAAGCAGCTGCACCGGATTAGCGAGCGAAGGCTGGAGGAAATCGCCGCCATGATCCATGACGCAGGGTTAAGTATCTGCGCATTGTCCACGCCGGTGTTTAAAAGCCACTTGAAAAACATTGAGGAGGTGGCCGCCCATCACCGCATGCTCCGCAAATACGCCGAACTGGCGCGG
This sequence comes from Paenibacillus azoreducens, assembly GCF_021654775.1. Taxonomy (NCBI): domain Bacteria; kingdom Bacillati; phylum Bacillota; class Bacilli; order Caryophanales; family Paenibacillaceae; genus Paenibacillus; species Paenibacillus azoreducens. The sequence goes on from NZ_AP025343.1 coordinate 550,095, forward strand.
CGGCTGGATGCCCGCCTTCTGCGGGGCTTCAGTTTCTGGGCGGACGGTGATTTCGGCGCGGTCTTTCCGGCGATTGCGGAGGAATTGCGGCAAGCGGCGTCCGTTATGGAGGAATACGACCTGGTCTTTGCCTTGGAGCCGGATCCGTCCGTGTTTGCCACCAATGGGGCAAAGGTCGGAGCGCTCGTTCGGGCTGTGGGTTCTCCGCGGGTTCAGGCATTGTATGATCCTGGCAACCATTTATGGGACCCGGACGGGGAGCTGCCTTTCCCGGATGGGTATGAAGCGCTCCGCGGCCATATCTGCCATATTCATTTGAAAGATGCCGTACGGGAGCATGACCGGACGGAAGCCGTTGCCATCGGCACGGGTGAGGTTGGTTATGAACAACTGCTGGCCCGGCTGATTGCGGACGGGTACGACGGATGGCTTGTCGTCGAGACCCATTACCGGCTTCAATCCACGTTGAGTGAAGAGCAATTAAAACGCCCTGCGGGATACGACTTTTCCGCAGGCGGCGAAGCTGCGACGAAGGAATGCTTGGAGAGCTTTCTTCATCTGCTGAAACAGCTTGAACAGAAAAGCCTGTGAATTCGCCGGGGATTGTTGTTTGAAAGCAGTGTCTCGCGTTCAACACATTCGTGTTCATATCACAATCTAAAGGAGGGGGAGCAATATGCTGGGAACTCCATCTGCCGAGAAGGAATGGATCCAAGACAGGCTCCGGATCAGGCAATATGCCACCCGCGACGAGATGGGGAGGGCGGCCGCCGAGGAAGCCGCCGCCGCGCTAAGGAGCAAGCTGGCCATGCAGGATCATGTCCGGATCGTTTTTGCCGCCGCGCCTTCCCAGAATGAGTTTCTCCATTACCTGGGGGAAGCGGAGGGGATCGATTGGAAGCGGGTAACGGCATTTCATATGGACGAATATATCGGGCTTGATCCAGCCGCCCCGCAACGCTTCGGCATCTTTCTGGGCACGCGGTTGTTCATCCGCGTTCATCCGGGGTGGGTTCATCTGATCGACGGCAGCGCCGATCCTGCCAAGGAATGTGAACGTTATGCATCCCTGCTGCGGGAGGCGCCGATCGACATCGTTTGCCTCGGGATCGGCGAGAACGGGCATCTGGCTTTTAATGATCCGCCGGTAGCTGATTTTGAGGACCCCGAAATGGTCAAAATCGTCCGGTTGGATACCAAATGCCGCCAGCAGCAGGTTCATGACGGCTGTTTTGCCCGGCTGAAAGATGTGCCTGAACATGCGCTGACTCTGACGATCCCTGCTCTGTTGTCTGCCAAGCAGTTGTTCTGCGTAGTACCGGGAGCATCCAAACAACATGCAGTGCGGGAAGCGCTGGAGGGGCCGGTATCTACCGCTTGCCCGGCCTCGGTTCTCAGGACACATCAAGACTGCCGCCTGTATCTGGACCGGGATTCCAGTCCGGGGGGATAAGCGGAAGAGTAGCGCGACCATAACAAGCAAATCTTATGGGAGACGGTAGAATGATGGAAAAGGACAACATTCGGTTTTCCGGTTCCTTCTTAGCTGGAAGGCATTACCGGACGGGTGAGCCGATCGCGCTTGATATTGCGGGCGGAATCATTGTCGGCTGCAGAAGCTTTGCGGCAGCGGACGGAGCCGGAAAGTATGGGGAAGAGACGCTGCCATGGATTGCGCCGGGGCTGGTCGATTTGCAGATCAACGGTTACGCGGGCATGGACCTGAACGTCCCGGACTTATCGGAAGAGGAGGTTCTGGCGCTTTGCGATCGGTTGTGGGCTGAAGGAGTCACCACCTTTTATCCGACGATTATCACGGGAGCGGATGAGTCCATACAACGAGGGCTTGAGGCGATTGACAGGGCCTGCCGCCGGCTTGAACGGGAAGGGCGCGACACCGGCATGATGCATAATATTGCGGGCATTCATTTGGAAGGTCCGTTTATATCCAGAGAAGACGGGCCGCGCGGAGCCCATGACCGCATCTTCGTCAGGGCGCCCGATTGCGACAGCCTGGAAGAATGGCAGCAGGCGGCCGGCGGACGCATCCGCATCCTGACGTTGTCCCCGGAATGGCCGGAGAGCGAAGCGTTTATCATCCGCTGCGCGGACAACGGCATCGTCCCGGCCATCGGGCATACGGCGGCAACAGCCGGCCAGATCGGGCTGGCGGCTGCAGCGGGGGCACGCCTGTCCACCCATTTGGGAAATGGCGCACATCCCGTGCTGCCGCGCCACCCGCATTACATCTGGGATCAGCTGGCGGAGGAACGGCTGTGGGCGAGCGTGATCGCCGACGGGTTTCATCTCCCCGACGCCTTCCTAAAGGTAGCGCATAAGGTGAAAGGCGAGCGGCTGATTCTGGTAAGCGATGCCGTCAGTCTGGCCGGTATGCCGCCGGGGGTGTATGAAACACCCGTTGGAGGCAATGTTACGCTGACGGAGCAGGGCCGGCTGCATCTTACCGGACAACCGGCCCTATTGGCCGGATCGGCCTTGCCGCTTGCGGCCGGGATCGGTCATATGTGGTCGGCGGGAATCTGCAGCCTGGGGGAAGCATGGGACATGGCTTCGGTCAGACCTTCACGGCTCATGAATTTGCCTACCAGTGCAGGGCTGACGCCAGGCGCACCGGCCGATATCGCAATATTTGCGCTTGAGCAGGGGAAAATCCGGATTCTGGAGACGTATAAGCAGGGGCGATTGATGTACCGCCATCCGGATGCGGGTTAAATAACATTTCGCGCCCCTAATAAAAACAGGACTGTTCCCTGCTGAGAAGTCAGAGGGACAGTCCCGTTTTTGCATATGGCAAGCTGTATGCAGCTATCCGCGGCAGGAAACATGGTTGTGGACTTGCCGGCGCCATTCTGCCCCACAAATCCCAATACCGTCTCATTGGCACCGGTGAACTTACAAACTAATAACAGGTGCATGATTACAGTTTCGATCATAAGCATTTGATTAATTGGCTGATACGGATACATGAAGCAATTTATAGTCCACGGATATATGTCGAACACAGGCGTATGATCAGGCTCAAGAAGCATATTTTTTCCGGTACTCTCCCGGCGTCATGCCGGCCTGCCGCTTAAACATGCGAATAAATGAATTTACGTTTTGGTAGCCGACCCGGGCTGCGACATCCTGAATGCGGAGATCGAGGTTTTGCAGCATATCCTTCGCCGTCCGGATGCGGATATCGTTGAGGTAATCGCTGAAATTCAGTCCGGTTTTTTCTTTAAAATAGGAGGACAGGTACCCTGACGTAATGTTCAGCTTGTCGGCCATCATGTCCAGATTGATATCCTCCTCCAGATGATCATTGATATAAGTCATCACAAAGGAAGTAATCGGATCATGATTCTCCGTCTTGCGCCGGATCAATTGAAGCGCCGGATCGAGCAGCCTGCGGAACCAAGTATCGTATTGATCCGGGCTGTAGAAGTCCAAGGTTACATCCAGCGGCGGAACGTGTGCAGCTTCATAGGCGGCGGTAAGATTAAGGCTGCGCAGCAGTTTGTCGAGCTCGCCCGCGACATCCTTGGCGAAACGGTGGTAATCCCGGGCAAGCGCGCCCTTTTTCTCCAGCATGGCCAAGCTTTTGCGAATCCACTCCTGGATGCTTTCTTCGCTTCCGCTCAGCAGCCGGTTTTGAAATTCCTGCTCCCACAGCGCTTTGAAGCAGCCGCCCTCTTTTTCGGGATCGCCGTCCCCCGGACGAATCCACTGGGTTTGATCGCGGAGCATACGCTTTCTCAGCATACTCGTCACCTGGGAATAGGCGGCCGTAAACGGCGCACCCGCGGGCTGAACCGGACTTTCGGCCATCGTCACGAGATAGGATCCGCGATCCAGATTGAATACCCCCTGCAAATGGCGAAGCGATGTATCCGTTTCCATGGATTCGTTTGGCAAAAACACGATGGAAAGCACTTGCTGCGGTTCGGTCTGGATCGTAACCGATTCCGGATAGGACTGCTGCCAAATATGGTCGATATATTCCCGGATATAATAAGCGCCCTTCTCCTGCTCCAGATGATATTCGGCATACCCCTCCTTAAATATGATTTGATAAACGATCATGACATAAGGCAGGCTGGCATCCGCCAGCTCCCTGAGCTCGCTGAGATTCATGTGGATGTTTTTCAAGCGGTTGACATAAGCGTAATGGCGGAGAATGGAGTTTTTGCGGGCCAGATCCCTCGATATACGCTGATGCGTGGAACGCATATGCATCACCCTTCTGCTGATCAGCTCGATTTCCCGTACAGGTCCTGGCGTAGGTTCGGGCTCATCCTTGCGGAGGGTGTCCACCATGATGCGAATGGGAAGATGCACCCTGCGGCTGAAGACATAAGTTAGAATGATAAGCAGCCCTACGACGGCCAGCAGCGACAGAAGGAGAAGATTCAACTTCAGAAGCTGGGCCGAAATGCTTTGAAGCGGGACCTTGTTGACATACAAGAAGCCGGTATCCTTCCCTTTCTTGTAAAAATAATAAGAGTCGCCTGTTTGAATAAACGATTGTTTCTCATCAAACGAGGCAAAGTCGGGCAAAGCGGAAACGCTGGGCCCGGCTGCAGGAGCGTACAGCGGACGGCCTTCCGGGTCAAGGATGTAAAAGCTTCCGTTTAATGCGGATTGCAAATCCCGTGCGAGTCCCTCCGCATCCAGCATGGCAATCAGATACATATCTTTGTACGGGGTCATCTTGATTACGACAGGCATCAGATTTCCTTTCGAACGGGTGGAACCCGGCATTTGCTCGAAAAATCGGGCCGCAGGGAAAACCTTGAACGCATAAGCCTCATCAAATTGCTCCTTCCAAAATGCCGGCGTGTAGGACGGACTTTCATAATAGGTGCCAAACATTGCTTTTGCGCTGCTCGTCCCGTCCTTCTCCACTACGTAATGATCCTTTTGAAAATAAATAATGAGATTATCCATATCGAAAAAAGGATTCGTATACAGACGTTTCATTCCCGCGATCACGTCATTGACATAACCGTAAGCCCGGTTGTCCTTCACCTGCCGCAGCAGGTTGACATACGCCGTCCACAGCGGGTCCTGATTCAAACCAAGTACCATCTCCCGGGTCAGCCGGAATTGGTTTTCATAACCTCGGGCGGCATGGTTCATGCCCAGTTCGTTGTATTTGACGATTTCGTTGTGAATCTGCCGCTTCAGATAAAAGAAGGAAACAAGATTAAAAGCGGTCAGCAGCAGAATAACGGCAAGGAAACCGGACAACAGCTTGGTAAAAAGCGAGGGAAACCCGAGCAACTTTTTCAGAACGAGCGACATAAGATGAACACCTCCATGGCATATGGGCCGGAAAGGCAAGCGGCGGACTTTTAAAGTGCGAATTCAAAAAGGCCGGTTTTCAGCACCGAAGCATAGGCTTCCGATGTGCGTTTTTTCAAAACGCTTGAGTTGGATGAAGCTAGGGACGAAAGGAGCGGAGCGTACATGGAGGTACGTGAGCACCGGAAGGCCCGGCTGAATTCAAGATTCGATGTCGAACCTGCTTCCTGATTCACTTCGTGTTAGATATAGAATTTATTCGTTATCTAGCTACGCTGATGAAATTCTATATCGCAAGAAAACCTACCGTTGAATCGCGGCCCTTTCATCCTTGATTGAGCCTCGATTGGTTTTCTTATCAAAAGCGGACTTTTTGAACTACTTCTTAAAGTGACTATATCATAAGATTTATTTCCGCATTCACACAATATTCACCTTTTCAGGATTCTCTACAACCTTTACACTCACCCGAAAAAAAGGGGATGGCGCCGCAAACATGCCGATTTATTTTTCCCAGGGCCATCCATTATGCTGTCGGTACAGGAATGAAATTGTATTTGACATAGGGAGGTGCGAAATAAAAATGAAACCGGCCGAGACGGATCTGGCAGGCGCCGTTATTACACCGGGGGTACGATCTCGCGTCCGTCCGGGAACAGGAAAGGGGCGGATGGCTAGGGCCTTTCGGCGGAGCAAATATCTTTGGCTGCTCTTCCTGCCCTGCCTGGTATATTATTTGTTATTCAAATATGCTCCGATGTTTGGACTGGTCATCACCTTCAAAAACTATAATGTTTTTAAGGGGATTTGGGCGAGCGATTGGGTTGGTCTAAAGTATTACCGCATGTTTTTCAGCAATCCGGACTTTTGGGTCTTGATGAAGAACACGGTTTTGCTGGGAGTCTACAAGCTGGTGTTTGGCTTTCCCGCGCCGATTATTCTCGCGCTGCTGATGAATGAGATCAAGAATGCCGTCTTTAAAAAATGGGTCCAAACCTTCAGCTATTTGCCGCATTTTATTTCGAACGTGATCGTTGCCAGCATGGTCATCATGTTTCTGTCGCCGACAGGCGGCATCGTGAACAAACTGATTACCGCTTTTGGCGGAAGTCCGGTCAATTTTATGATGGAACCCGGGCTGTTCCGGCCGATTTACGTCATCTCGGAGATTTGGCAGCATATCGGCTGGGAGACGATCATTTACTTGGCCGCACTGACGGCCGTGGATCCGCAGCTTTATGAAGCGGCGGGAATCGATGGAGCCGGAAGATGGAGGAAGCTGTGGCATGTGACTCTTCCGGGCATAGCGCCGACCATCATGATCGTTCTCATTTTGAACATCGGCAAGGTGCTTGAGATCGGTTTCGAAAAAGTGTTCCTGATGTATAATCCTGCAGTTTACAGCACAGCGGATATTATCAGCACGTATGTATACCGCGTCGGCATGGAGCAGGGCAACTTCAGTTATGCATCCGCCATCGATTTGTTTATGGGCGTAATCAGCTTTATTTTCATATTTTCGGCCAACTATTTCAGCAGGCGGTTAGGGGGAACGAGCTTATGGTGAAAACCGGACGCATGCAAAGCCGCATCAGCCTGTTTGCTATTTTCAACACGCTGCTTATGCTGCTGCTCGCCTTCGTGATGCTGTATCCGTTTGTGTATATGCTTGCGGTGTCGCTCAGCAGCGACGTGTATGTGATGAAAGGGGAGGTTACCCTGTGGCCGAAAGGCTGGAACCTGCGGATGTACGAACTGGTTTTGGGCGATCCGAACATTTGGACGTCTTACCGCAATACCATCATTTACACGGTGCTGGGTACAGCCATCGCCATGCTGGTGACTTCAATGGGCGCATACGCATTGTCGCGCAAAGACATGACCTTTCACCGGGGTTTTACGCTAATGATTGTGTTTACGATGTTTTTCGGCGGCGGCATGATTCCCACGTTTCTGGTTGTCCGCTCGCTTGGGCTGGTGGATACGATTTGGGGCATGGTTTTGCCGGGAGCCGTCAGCACCTGGAACCTGATTTTGATGCGGACCTTCTTCAGCGGGATTCCGAAAGAGCTTGAGGAGTCGGGACGGATCGACGGACTGAACGATATCGGCATTTTTTTTCGGATCATCGTACCGTTGTCCAAACCTGTGTTTGCAACGATTTCACTTTTTTACGCGGTGGGAATCTGGAACAATTTTTTGTATCCGCTTTTATACTTGAGAAGCCAGGAACTGTTCCCGCTGCAGGTGCTTCTGCGCAATCTCGTTCTTGCCGGGAGCGTCAGCTCCGGACAGGTCACGCAAATCGGCGGGGATAATCTCGTGGTTGAGGATTCGCTTAAGTATGCCACGATTATGGTTTCCACGCTCCCGATTCTGATTATATATCCCTTCGTGCAGAAGTATTTCGTTAAAGGTTCCATGGTCGGCGCCGTGAAGGGATAATCATAAAGAACGGGCGCAGTGGAAGTTGAAACAAAGATCAAGAGCCGGATTCAATGCAGGTTCGAAGTCCACTCAAAAAACGAAAAGTTCAAAGGGGGATTATATTCATGGGGAAAAAGTGGCCGTATAAGGGCCTGATCGCAGTGCTATTGGTTGTATTGGCGATAGCGGGATGCTCTTCGGGCGCCGAGAAATCTTCGGAGGCAAAGATGCCGAACGAGACGGAAGCCGCCCCGAAACCTCAGAGCGAAGGGGTCACGTTAACCGCTCTTTTGGATAACAATGCGACGTTCCCGTACAGCAAGGATTGGCCGATCTGGAAATGGATCAAAGAGAAAACGGGAGTAACTTTAAATGTCCAAACGCCGTCGGGAAAGCTGAGCGACACCCTTAATCTTGTGATGGCCTCGGGTAATCTGCCGGATTTGATGTACATGTCCAGCCGGCGCGACTCCAATAAATACGGCGACCAGGGAGCTTTGGAAAATATTCTCGACCACGTGGACCAGATGCCGAACCTGAAAAAATGGATGGAGCAGTACCCGGAAGAAGCGAAAGCGGCGCTTTCCGCCGACGGGAAAATGTATATGTTTCCGAACCAGGGCTTCGGGGAAACGAACCGGATGATCTGGCTGTACCGCGAGGATATTTTCAAAAAACACGGGCTTGCCGTACCCACAACCTATGAAGAACTGCATCAGGTGCTGAAAAAGCTGAAGGAGCTGTACCCGGACAGCTACCCGCTGTCCATGCGTTTTGGCCAAATCCCGGATGAAATGATGGCGAATCTGACGACCAACTTCGGCAGCGGCACGGATGTCTATTATAATTTCGACGAAAAGAAATGGAAGTTCGGACCGACGGAAGATCATTACAAGGCGATGGTCGGCATGTGGCATACATTCTACAAGGAAGGGCTCATTCCGCCGGATTTCCTTTCGATCCAAACCAAGCAGTGGCAGGATGTCATGTCCACGGGTCAGTCGTTTATAACGATCGATTACATCAGCCGCGTCGACTTTTTCAACAATGCCATGCGCAAAGACAATCCGGAATACAGCCTGCAATTTATGGCGCCGCCGGCAGGTCTGGCCGGCATGAAACCTGAGAATCCGTACTTCCACTATCTGGAGGGCGGTTTGACGGTCGCTTCCACCTCCAAGCATAAAGATGACATCATGAAATATATGGACTTTTTCTACAGCGAAGAGGGACGGACGTTAAGCAGTTGGGGCAAGGATGGCGAAACGTATACCGAAGAAAACGGGCAAAAGAAATTCAAACCCGAATTTACGGATGTGACGGAAATGCGGAAGGAGACGGGACTGCAGACGAGCGGCACGTATACGTGGATCGATTACAACGCGCATCTGTCTCTGTTTTCTCCGGATCTGAAAAAGGCGTATGAAGAGGCCGCCAAATATGATCCGCCTGCCATGCAGCCGAAGCCGGCCTTTACGGATGCGGAAAATGAAGTCCTTTCGGTGACTGGGCAGGCCGTGAAAAAATACCGGGAAGAGAGTTTCTCCAAATTCGTGCTGGGCACAAGAAGCCTGGGCGAATGGAATAAATATGTGGAGGAAATCAATGGCCTGGGCGTACAGAAGCTGATCGACACGTATGATGCGGCGCTGAAGAGAGTGGAGCAGGCGAAGCTGGAGACCAAGTAAAAATTGAAGAATGATAACTTTCCCTGCCAGCATCATATCAGCACTCGTTCGGTACCTCCATCAGCATCTTTATAAAACTTAAAGAACTGCAGAAGTGCAATTATTTAGAGCGTTTCCCTCCGATCTTTCATAAATGCTTGCGAAAGCGCATCAATTTTTTCTCATTATTATCGAACTAAACGAATATTTTTTGAAAGCCTGCGCTTTCGCAAGTTTTTTCTTTAAACAGATCATATGCTCCTGGAAAAAATGCACTTTAAATCAATTCCATAATGAATAATATTAAGGGTATTTGAACAGCGGCATTATGAAATGGATTCTTGAATTCGTTTTTTGGTTTTAGCAAAATCCTACATGACAAAAATGACTGACTGGCTGACTGGCTGCTCCATCTGAAAAGTTGCAAAAGTGCATCTATTTTAGCGTTCCTGGCAATGATGGCTAGAAAGCTTGCAAAAGTGCATCTTTTCCCCAGCTTTTAGGGATTAACAGACGATTCATGGTCAAATGGATGCACTTTCGCAACAATTTTCCATTTCACGCTATAAAATGCCTGAAAAGGATGCACTTTCGCAACATTTTCCTTTTCACATGATCAGCTGGCTGAAAAAGTTGCGCTCTGAATCCATTTCATCATGGATTGATATCGAGTATTTGAACCTACTGGATCAACCAGCGGTTGGCATGATGAAGTGGATTCTATCTAACATGATTTCAAACTACAATTGGCATTATGAAATGGATTACTTTTGCAACTTTTACCTTTTTTAATCGCAGAACTCGTGATGCATCTCAAGGACATCCAACATAAATGGGAGGAGATATCGTAGTGGCGGGATTCCCTCCGAAAAGCAACTAGGCATTGAGCCGTGAAAATGGAAAAAACCCAACCGTTCCTAAAATGGAACCGGTTGGGTTTTTGTTAAGATATCAGAAAGTAAAAACTTCCGGGAAGCGCATCCTGATATCGCAAGAAAAGCTACCGCTAAACGCGGTCTGTCTTCCTAGAGATTACGTCGATAGACGTTTTTCTCATCGCGAAAGGGAGCTCTTCTAGATTAACGTGGTTTAATGGCGTTGTCGTCGGAAGTCACGATAACCACTTCGGCATTGGTGATGCCAGGGAGCGATAAGGTCATGATCGGCGAATGGAAAGCGACGATTTTCGTTCCTGCACGAAGTGCGGTTTCGCCGCCAACCGTTGGAATGATCTGCGTATCTTTGGTGATATTCAGAATCACGTCGTTGGCTGCGGAATCGTCGGAGCCTACGCTGACATACACTTGATCCTTGGATGTGCGGTCCGAAGCTTTGACGGTGCCTTCGATTTTAACGGATTCGGCTTTTTTCACCACGATTTTGTCCGCATGGGTTTGAGCAGGATAAATCATGGTCATGATTCCGCTGTAAGTGACATCCACATGAACTGCCGTTTTGAGCGCGTCTTTGGTCAGCGCCTTGCCGTCCTCGTCAACGATTTGCGTTTTGTCGTCCACGGTAAGGATCACGTGGTTGACTCCGCCCTTTTCCATGGCCTTGCCGATCACCGTGATTTTGCCGTCAGCCGTATCGGTAATGATGCCTTCCGTGCCTGCAGTCAGCTCTTGGCCGGTTTCGGGGCCATTTGCTTCGTTATCGGTATTGACGATGACATAGTTAGTTGTGGATTGCGGAGGCAAACTCTCCGCCACGGCAGGTCCGTAAAAAGCTCTTACGCTCATGCCTTTCTTGATGGAGTCGGCTGTAATGGCCTTGCCGTTCTGGTCGAGAATGGTAGCCTTGTCCGCGAAGTGGAGCAGAATCGTATCTTCATATTTATTATAAATATCGGTTCCTTTTACCAGGATGCCGCCTTCCCGAACTTCGGAAACCGCCCCGTCAATGGCCGTAAAGCTTTGGTCCTGAACGACAAGCGTCAGCGCGGCGCCGCGGGCTGGAAGGCTTTTCGTGATATTCGGATTGTAGAAGGCCTTAACGACCTTTTTCTCGTCGACGATCGTTTTCAGGGCCACAGGTTTTCCTTTGGCGTCAACAATCTTGGTATCTTTGGTAATGGACAAAATGATTTGGTTTTGATCCGTTGGAGCCAAACCGCGGCCTGTTACCGTAATGAATTTACCTGTGTTATCGTTAACGAAATTCGTAATTTGTCCCATCGTTCCCGGAACCACTTTCACTTGGTTCTGGATCAATTGTTTGTTTTCAGGTGCAGATCCGGACGGAACATCCTGCGCATTTGCAGCGACCGGTACGGCAGCCATGGCCAAAATCGATGCAGTAGCGAGCACTTTGTATACTTTGTTCATTGATTATTCCTCCTATATATGCGGTTTAGGTATGAACGTTCAGAGAAATTTTTCCGGAAATGAAAGACTAGTGTTAATGCTGCTTGCCTTTCACGATCCTAGACGAGGTATGTATGCAAAATGTTGCATATTTTTTCGAATGAGTTTTTAGCTTTTTTAGGACGAATGCCTGTAACTTCATGCTAATTTACTATTTTGACGCATTTAGCCTTTTTATCGTTACCTGTATGGCCGTTGAAACGTATGCAGCTGTATATATGAGTACTTTATTTACGACCGCAGGATGTGAACCGTCCTTTTAAGAAGAGCGCTGGATTCTTCCGTTTAAAGAGATTGCTTAAATAAAAAGAAAAGCAGGGACGCGGATGATCAACACCCGGTTCCCTGCTTCTTTTTTAAGATAATAAGTTATTTGGGGTCCCCGCAAAGTAATCGGAATAAGCTTCAAGGCTACACGTCACTTTGTGGGGTTTTTTAAGTTATTTGGGGTCCCCGCAAAGTAATCGGAATAAGCTTCAAAGGCTACACGTCACTTTGTGGGGTTTTTTAAGTTATTTGGGGTCCCCGCAAAGTATTTGGAATAACCATCGAAGCATAGGCTTCACTCAGTACTTTTGCTCCGCAAAAGCGCCCCTCTTTGAGAGGCGCCCTTATTTCTTTCCGATACTCTTTGTGAGATTATTTTACGGGAATAAATGATCTGCCTCAAACGGCTCCTGCGGTCAGACCGGCCTCATATCTCTTTGGCTTCTTGCCTCCGGGAAATAATCGACAGCGTATAGTTTACCGTAAAATACAGCAGCGAGGCGAGGAGTAAGGCAGGTATGACGTAATTCGGGCTGTGTCCTTGCAGAATCTGTACATTATGCATGATTTCCGGCAGTGAAATGATGATGGCAAGGGAGGTATCCTTCAGCAGCGAGATAAATTGGCTGACCAGCGGCGGCACCATCCGGCGCAATGCCTGCGGGAGGATGATGTGATGCATCGTCTGAATATAACTGAGTCCGGAAGAGCGCGACGCTTCAATCTGCCCCCGGTCGATCGAAGCCAAACCGCCGCGGACGATTTCCGAAATCATCGCGCCCTCGAACAGGGTTAATGCCGTAATCGCTGCCCAGAACGGCGTCATTTTGATTCCGAGATTAGGCAGCACGATATAGGCAAAATAAATGATCAGCAGCAGAGGCAGATTGCGCAGCAGGTCGATCAGAATGGCAAGCAGCCGGGATAAAGCGGGAATCCGCGCATAACGAATGATGCCGAGAATCGTGCCAAGGATAAAGCTGAACAGGATCGAAAGGACTGCGACGAGGAGGGTCATGCCAAACCCCTGCAAAATAAAGGAGAGGTTCGGCCAGGAATAGGCTCCTGCGAAATCCATGCCTAAAACCTCCTTTCAAAAAACTTATGCCTAACGGCCCGCCGAACGGAATCGCCGCTCCATGTGTTGCACGGCAAGGCTTAGCGGAATAGTCAGAATCAGATACAAAAGAGCGACGAGGGTATATACCGTCAGCGGCAGGAAGGTGTCCGCGTTGATTAAATCGGCGTAATACATGAGGTCGAAACCCGCAACAACGGCAAGAATCGATGAGTTTTTCACCAGATTGATAAATTGGTTGCTGATCGCGGGCAGCACGATCTTGATTGCCTGGGGCAGCACGATATGCAGCAGCGTCTGGATGTAAGTGAGTCCGGTGGCGCGTGCGGCCTCCGTTTGTCCCGAAGGTACGGACTGGATACCGGCGCGGATGCTCTCGGCGATAAACGAAGCGGTGTACACCATTAGCCCGAGAGTACCGGAGGTAAAACCGTCAATCGGGAACCCGAGCGAAGGCAGTCCAAGAAAAAAGAAAAAGACGACAAGCAAAAGCGGAATATTGCGGATAAATTCAACATAAGCCGTACCCAGCCAGTTTAGCGGTTTGACCGGCGATATGCGCATCACGGCGATGACCGTTCCCAGTATGAAGCTGCCGACTAGGGCAATAGCACTGGCCCCGAGCGTATGGACAAACCCTTCGAGAAATCGGTCCCAATGATCAAACAGAACATGGATATCGAATGTTCCGGTCATGTTTTCCCCTCCTTTCCTGGATCTCCAGCTTCATAGGAAGGCGCCCGGGGAGAAGGACCTGCACCTCCCCCGGGCGGCAGGTTTCCTTACTCCGGCTTCACGCCCATCCAATGTTCGTAAAGCTTATCGTATTCCCCGTTGGATTTCAGTTCTTTTAACAGATCATTGACGATCCCGGCAAACTCCTCATCCCCTTTTTTGATGGCGATGCCGTAAGGTTCATCGGTGAAATTCCCCCCGACCAGCACGTAATTCGGGTCTTGTTTCTGCATGCCGAGGAGGATGGAATTGTCGGTGGTAAGCACTTCTCCCTGTCCGGCTTTCAGCGCGGTGAATGCATCCTGATAGTTTTCGAATTCAAGCACGGTGGCATTGGGGGCCTTTTCCCGGATATTCTTGGCCGATGTTGATCCTTTGACGGTAAGCACCTTGACCCCTTGCTTCAAATCCGCGAGGCCTTGGATCGGGCTGCCCTTTTTGACGAGAAGAGATTGGCCTGCTTGAAAATAAACGTCGCTGAAGTCCACCTGCTTTTTGCGTTCGTCCGTGATGGTCATCGTGGCGATAATCAGATCGATATCCCCGTTTTGCAGCAGCGGAATCCGGGTTTTGGAGGTAACTTCCTTCAGCTCGACTTTGCTTTCATCGCCGAAAATCTTCTTGGCAAGCGCTTTGGCGATATCGATATCAAAGCCTTCCACTTTGCCTGTGGCCGGGTCTTTTAATCCAAAAAGCTTCGTATCATATTTCACGCCGGCAATGACCTTTCCCCGCGCCTTGATCGTTTCAAGCGTACCGCCTTTCTTGGCGGAACCGCATCCCCCAATGACCAGGCATACAGCTAATAACAGCAATAAGGCACTCCAACATGATTTTTTGCTCATCTTGTATATCTACCCCTTTCGATATGTATGTTCTAATGCCGGATCAGACGGCTTAAAAACAGACGTGCGCGTTCCTCGCGCGGCTGCTGAAAGAACGCCGGAGCGGGTGATTCCTCAATGATCTGCCCGTTGTCCATAAACACAATCCTATCGGCGGCTTCCCTCGCAAAGCCCATTTCATGGGTAACGATGACCATGGTCATGCCTTCATGGGCCAAGGCACGCATGACATCCAGAACCTCTCCGATCATTTCCGGATCGAGGGCGGAGGTAGGTTCGTCAAAGAGCATGATTTTGGGTTTCATGGCGAGTCCCCGGGCGATGGCCACCCGCTGCTGCTGGCCGCCGGAAAGCTGCGAAGGGTAGCTTTGCGCTTTATCGGCAATTCCGACCCGCATTAAATAGGAGAGAGCGCTTTCTTCTGCTTCATGCTTAGGCCGTTTAAGAACCTTCATGGGTGCGAGCGTAATATTATCGATCACTTTCTTGTGGGGATACAGATTAAAATGCTGAAAAACGATGCCGATATCGCGCCGGAAACGGTTGATGTCCACTTTCTTGTCATGAAGAGGCGTGCCGTTAACGATCAGTTCTCCGGAGGAGATGGCTTCAAGCCGGTTGATGCAGCGGAGCAGCGTGCTTTTTCCGGAGCCGGAGGGACCGATGATAACGACAACTTCGCCTTCTTCAATGCGAAGATTAATATTTTGCAGAACTTGAAAGCTGCCATAAGATTTGGATACCCCGCGAAACTCGATCATAATGAAGACCTCCTTTCGTAAGTCATGAAGTCATTGCTGTTTATCTCCGTGGAAGCTGTGTACATCTTTACCAATGTATTTCCATTTCCGTCACATCATGCGTGAATAATGAAAAAATTTCGGTCAAATGGGTCCCGTGACGAATGCAGACAAAAAGCCCGCATCTTGATCAGGTGCGGGCTCGGAAGGCAAAAGCGGATTAACGTTTCTTTTTGATCAAAGCGGCGATCAACGAAATGATCGACAGGACAAGCGCGGCACAGGATACAACAAGCGTGGCAGTTTGTACGCCATTGCTTGACGAGCTTTCACTACCCGCTTGCGCCGTTTCGGAGCTGCTTGTGCCTGTTTGCTGCTGCGTATGATCTTTGTGATCTGCAGCCCCGGCGTTATGGTCATGTCCGGAGGTTTCGACCGGTTGACCGGCAATGGTCGTTATTTTCGTCATGGAATGCGGGGATTCGGAGCCTTCGTCTCCGGTCCATTCCACGATGCTTCCATCCTTGTAGTATTGGAAGGCATCCCAAGCTACGTCGGCCTCTTTGTCGGGATTGTGGGCCACGAAGTTAAACTGCTGGAATTGCCCGGCCAGAATGCCTTCGCCGGTTGCATTCCAGGTGATGCTGCTAATTTTGCCGGAGCCGTCTTTTTCGGTTGTAACTTTCCAGTCAGGAACCGGCTGATACTGCATTAATTCCACGCCTTCGGGTACTTTCAAGGTAACTTTGGTTGTCGCAATTTCCTTTTCGGATGGAATCTTGATCGTATAGGTTTCCCAAGCTCCCGGTTGGGATGCTGCCGGTTTTACGGTTACATGCGCGCTTGCGATGCCCGAGAACAGCAGCAAACCCGCTGCTGCAGCAGTAATAACCGGTAGACGCTTGAAAATGTTCTTCATGTTGTTTCTCTCCTTTAAGATAGAATCATTTTGGATGCAGTAGTGTCAGCGTTAGATGATAAAACATAAATTTTTTAATAAAATTTAAAGTTTATGGCGTTAATGATTACCGACATAAATGATGATATCGGTGTCCCAGGCGTCAAGTTTGGCGGTCAGCACATGCACATGGACATTCCATTTCCCCGCCATGCTGATCAAATCTTGGGCTGTATAACCTTCGGCTTTGCCTCCCGGCATGACGATCTCGTATTTGCCCATGTCCATGTCCAGATGGGTCAAGGTGAGCTTGATTTGTTGGATCCCCTCAACCGGCTGCCCTTTACTGTCATGCACCTGAACTTTAAAGTCGTTTACGCCTGTTACATTCGGGGTAATTTGCAGCGATATCACGTTTTGGTTCTCAAGCGTCCGCTCGACATGAAGCGGGCCGGGTGATGACATGGCGGTCGGCATATTGGTTAGGACAGCCGCAAGCGCCAGAACGACTATGCCGGCAGCAAGCTCAAGCCATACACCGGCTCCCAGCTTGCGCTTTTCCCTTCTTCCGCTCAGCATATTCCAGCCGGCGAGTGCCAGCATGAGCAGCATAAGCACGCATTTGGCCAGCAGCACTTGACCGTATGGCGTGTGGAACAGCGAATACCAGGTCGGCACATTTTGCAGGCTGCCGTAAATGCCGCTGATCAGAATCAAGCCGACGAACAGGCTTCCCCATAAGCCGAATCTGCGGATGACGGCAAAATAACTTTGTTTGCGTTCCTCCGATGCTTTCGGCAAAGTCGACTCTTTGGGCAGCAGCACGGCGAAAGCGAGCAGGCTGCCAAGCCAAAGCGATGCGGCTCCAAGGTGGAGAAAGTCCATGGCAATGCCGATGACTTTGGACTCGGAAGCGGCTGGATGGCCGATAAACGACTTCGCGAGCAGCATGGTCAAGACAAGCAGAAAGGCGATCGTGCCGGCGATATATGCATTGTCTTTGTCTTTGATTTTTGGCGCGTATATTGCCAAGGCTGCAATGATAAGCAGCAGCAGAAGCTGGACCAGCCAAACTTCGCCAAAACTGGTGATCCGGAGCATTTTGAGCAGCAGCGAGGGTTCTGACCATACGCCGCTCCAGCCAACGCCTGCGTCGATCCCGGTCTGCAGCGGAAGACTCAGCAGGAAGCTCGCCGCAAAAACGGCGATGCAGCCCCACATCAGTTTCCTGCTTCTCGGTGACCAGTCCGGACGGATGCCTGCACCCGCCGGGAGCAAAAACAACTGGAAGAAATAGATGCCCGCCAGAAAGGCCAGGCTCGTATAGATCAACCAGCGGATGATAACCAGATCGGCCCCAGGCATGCCTGAGGAGACGACGGTTTCGGAGCGGGTATCAGCGGCGCCGCTGCCAGCCCCGACCTGAAACGAATAAGTGCCTTCAATCGGATGGCCATCCGCCGATACGGCTTTCCATTGAACGGCAAAAACCCCTTTCGGAAGATCAGGCTGCAAGGGGGCTTCAAGAATGAAGGTTTCCCCGTCTGGGAACCGGCTTTCCCCCGAATTTACCGTTTTGCCGGATGAGTCCGTCACTTTGATCGCGTGGAAAGCCTTCTGCAGAGGTTCGTTAAAGTGAATCATCACTTTGTCCGGCGGCTCGGTCAGCTGCTCATTTGCGGCCGGAACGGATTCGACGATGTAGGCATGAGCCGCAGCAAAACCCGGATTCAGCAGGAGAAGGATAACCATCATCATGAGCGCGGCCGGCCAAAGTCGCAATTTTTTGTTCAATCCATCACCTTCTATATAGAGCTTTGCAAAAATGAATATCCAACAATTTGAATTTGCAAACGTCCCTGATTGTTTTTAGACCTTCCTTCGGAAAGCCTCATGGGTAACATAGGCTAAATCTCTTGAATGAAGCCGCTTCTCAGCAGTTGTACGGTATTGTCTGAGCCCAGAATTATTTTATAGTTCGCATCCCCGAAAAAAAATGGCCCGTGTGGGCTATTCATGCAAAAGAGAGCAGCTTTAGAGAATTTCGACAATCCGCTATAAGGGTATGTAGGGGAATAATGGATGTTGTTTTAATGATTTTAAGGGTATGGCAGAGAAATACGGAGCTATAATTCGGCTGGTATCGTTCAGCGCCATTTCTGCATCCTCAGCTCGATCAAGGGAGTTTGAGGCGTTTTCTGCATGTTTTCATTATCTTTCAAAACGCTTTATAATGATAAAGTGAATTCCCGGCAAGGGCGAAAATCAAACCAGGAGTGATTTAATTTTATGAGTCAAGCTGTATTGGAACGTCGCAGTGAAATGCTGAAAAAGCATATTCAACAATTGCTTATTAGGGATAACCAGCAAGGAATCAGTCGTCAGCAAAGCAAGTTTCTGCAGCAAATGATCAAAGAACTTCATCAAACCTCGCATGAAATGAACGAAAACAAATAACGCTTTTTGTAAAAAAAGATCTTACTCTAACCTTATAAGTGCGTGTTCAAAAAGGTCGGTTTTCAGCACCGAGAAGGTTGGATGAAGCTAGGGACTGAGGAGCGGAGCGTACGTTATAGGTACGTGAGTACCGGAAGTCCCGGGTGAATTCAAGATTCGATGCCGAGTTACTTCTTGATTTACATCGTGATCAAAAGCGGACTTTTTGAACAACCTCTATAATTGAGCAAGGACTGTCCATGTCATAGCAATGACAATGGGGCAGTCCTTTTTTGTTTGCTTAAGAGCCGGTCAGGGGCGGAGTTAAGGAAGCGGGCGAGCTCCCGTTTTTTCCTTCAATGTACGCGATGAACAGTCCGGTCAGGTCGGGATCAAATTGGGTTCCGGAGCAGCGGCGGAGTTCCTCAAGCGCCTCTTGAACCGACTTGGTAGCTTGGTAGGGGCGCTCGGAGGTCATGGCGTCAAATGAATCGATGATGGTAAGCATCCGGCACAGCTGCGGGATTTCAGCTCCTTTATAGCCGTGGGGGTAGCCGGCGCCGTCGAACCGCTCATGATGCAGCTCGATATAAGGGGCGAGCTCCTTGAATTTGTCATGGGTCATCGCCATCTCTTTGCCCCAATTGACATGTTTTTTGACCTTTTCCCATTCCGCAGAGGTCAGCTTGTCCTTTTTGTTCAGGATTTCCCAGGGGATTTCCAGCTTGCCGATATCGTGGATCAGGGCCCCCAGGACGAATTGTTTGCGCGTCATCGCGTCCAGATCCAGCAGGATGCTCATATCCATGGCATAGCGGAATACGCGCTTGGAGTGCTTAAAAGTGTTGATGTCCTTGTACAGAAAAAGCTTCAGCAGCTGTTCGATATCCCGCACATCCTGGGCGATTTCGATTTCCTGTTCCGGCTGCACGGAACTTCCGTATATAAAAGCAATGTTTTTGCCTTGTTTTTTCGCATCGTAAAGCGCCTGGTCCGCATGCAGCACCAGTACAGATTTGTCGTGAATGTCGATATGATAACCGGAAATGCCGGCCGAAAAGGAAAGACAGGCATGCGGCAAAATTTCCACTCCGGCAAATGGGGTGTCATTCACTTTTTTGCGCAGCCGGTCTACGAAAACAAGCGCTTCCTCCTCCGTATAACCCGGCATGAGCAGTGTAAATTCCTCCCCGCCATAACGGGATGCCGTTACGCCGGCTTGTTCGGCCTCTTCCTTGAAAATCGAACCAAGCAGACCGAGCAGCTTATCGCCCTCCAAATGGCCGAAGTGATCGTTATAACGCTTGAAGTCGTCGATGTCGATCATGGCTAGAGACAAAGGTGTGCTTGCGTTTGCGGCAAAGCGGATTTCCTGTTCGAGAAGGATTTCGAAATAGCTGTGATTGAAAAGTCCGGTTCGCTCATCGCGAATGGCGCGCTCCTGAAGTTGAAGGTACATGTCGAACAGCTTTTTAAACAGATGGGAAAGGAAAATGCTGATGCCGAGAAATAAGACAAGCCCGGTAATCCCGTTGTTTTTAATCAGAATCGTCAGAACAAGCGACAGAATCAGAATGCACAGGTAGACAAGCCCCGATTCCCGGAGCAGACCCTTCGGCAGCCGGTAAAAATTGCTCCGGTCAGCCATGTAGTAGTAAATGCCGAGACATAAAACATTCAGGACAAAATAAGTAACCAGCGCCCCTATATAGGACAATAAACTGCCATTTTTAAGATCGCCGAGCTCGCCGCCCAACCCTGAGAATACGGTGCCTGCGCCAAAAATCATGGTTGCGTATACGGAAAAATTGGTTAAATGCTTCCACCACGATAACTTCCGTTCGATGACAGCGGACAAAATCGAGCTGAAGAGCAGAAGCGCATGGGCCGCAGGGGTCCCGAACATAAACAGGGTGGCCAAGTATACCGCGGAGTCCATGGATTGTTTATTGCCGTCCGGAGGAATCCGAAATGTATAGAAATACAAAATTAGCGAAGCGCAGAACATGGATCCGAGAAGCGCCCACTGCTTGGTTGTATATGCGAAGGAAAAATGTCTGATACTGAGCCAGAACAGGAAGATGCCAAGCACGCAAAATAAAAGGGCGTTCATGTTTTTCGCAACCCAGGACTTCGCAAACAGGTGTTTTTTTAACATGGAATCTACTCCCTGTCCGTTCATGATGTGTTCTGAAGCCGAAACACGCACGTAGTATATGATATGGGAAAATGGTTGCTGAAAAAAAGTGTGGATTTTGCCATCTTTATTAAAAGCCGGAAGCTGTTTTTCGTTTTAAATTTAGCGTTTAGCGGAGAGAATCGAAATAATAAGATAAGAGATTCGACTTAATCATTCGGAAATCCTTCAAGTAGGGTATTTAAGTAGGTGAACAAGCATAATAGTGTTTTTTGTTTCTTGTATACATAGAGGGGGTATAGTATAATGTGGATAAAAGCTTCGATCAAGGAGGAGTGGATTGAATGATCGCTGAGACCAACCAGGAGCCGGTAATTCAGGAAAAGGGCACGGAAGGCGGGGAGCGGCGCAGCCACCATTCGCAGCGAACGAAGAACAATCTCATTACCCGCCTGAACCGCATCGAAGGCCAAATCCGCGGCGTCAAGGGATTGATAGAGCGGGATACGTATTGCGATGATGTCTTGAATCAGATCGCAGCCATCCAGGCTGCTCTGAACGGCGTCGGCAAGCTGCTGCTGGAGAATCATATGAGAAGCTGCGTGGTGGAACGGATTGAATCCGGGGATCACGCCGTGATTGACGAAGTGCTGGTTACGGTTAAGAAATTGATGAAATAATCATGCCATGAGGCAGGGATTGAAACCTTAAAGGAGGAATATAAGATGAAAAGCATAACGCTGAATGTTCAAGGAATGTCTTGCGACCATTGTGTAAGAGCTGTTGAAGGTGCCGTGAAAGAAGCGGGTGCCGCCGGCAAGGTGGATCTGCCTGGGAATAAGGTTACTGTGGAATATGACGAAAGCAAAGTAAGCCTCGACGCCATTAAAGCAGCCATCGAAGACCAAGGCTACGATGTAGTCTAAGCTTGATTCCTAAGGTGATCGGCTGAAACGTATCCCGTAACGATTGCCGGGCAGCCCCGGGCCCTTTTGTGGTCCGAAGTCGCTGCCCTTTTTTGCATTTATAGGAGGTTTATAAGTTATTTGGGGTCCCCGCAAAGTATTGGGAATAAGCATTGAAGCAAGACTTCACTTTGTGGGGGAATTTTAGCATTTATCATATACCCCGCAAGGGTATATTCCCGGAAAGGAGACAAGGGTCATGGAACGTAATGCGGAAAACCGGGAGCATGAGCAACAGACGACGCTGCAGATTACTGGTATGACTTGTGCGGCCTGCGCCTCGCGGATCGAAAAAGGCTTAAGCCGCATGGACGGCGTCAGCCGCGCGAATGTCAATCTGGCATTGGAGCAGGCAACCGTGATGCATGATCCCAAGAAGGCCGACTTGCGCAAGCTCGAAGAGAAGATCGAGTCGCTCGGTTATGGAACGATAAAGGAAACGATGGATTTTGAAATTACCGGCATGACCTGTGCGGCCTGTTCTGCGCGGATCGAAAAAGGCTTAAGCCGCATGCCCGGCGTTTCCCGGGCCAACGTGAATTTGGCGCTGGAAACAGCTCAAGTGGAATACACGGCAGGTGCGGTTACCGTTCAAGATATGATGAAAAAGGTCGAGCAGCTTGGCTATAAGGCTATGCCGAAGCGGGCAGCGAAGGACAGTGCCGAGCTGCGCCGGCAGGAGATTAACCATAAGCGTTTCAAGTGGATGATGGCCGCAATTTTGTCCTTCCCGCTGCTATGGGCGATGGTGGGGCATTTCTCTTTCACTTCCTGGATTCCGGTGCCGTCGTTGTTTATGAATCCGTGGTTCCAGCTGGTGGCGGCGACGCCGGTTCAGTTTCTGATCGGCTGGCAGTTTTATGTCGGAGCCTATAAAGCGCTGCGCAACAAAAGCGCCAACATGGACGTGCTGGTCGCTCTTGGGACGTCCGCCGCGTATTTTTACAGCTTGTATCTGACGATTCAAACGGCCGGGCCCGGTTCGCATCATCCGGTAGAAATGTATTACGAAACCAGCAGCATATTGATTACGCTGATCCTGGTTGGCAAATGGTTTGAGGCTTTGGCCAAAGGCCGTTCTTCGGAAGCGATCAAAAGCCTGATGGGACTTCAGGCGAAAACCGCGCTGGTCGTCAGGGACGGCCGGGAGGCCAGCATTCCGGTGGAGGATGTAGTAGTGGGCGACAGCGTCATCGTCAAGCCGGGCGAAAAAATCCCGGTCGACGGCAAGGTGCTTGAGGGAGTTTCTTCCGTGGACGAGTCTATGCTGACGGGAGAAAGCATTCCCGTTGACAAGCGAGAGGGCGACATTGTTGCCGGGGCCACCTTGAATAAGAACGGTATGCTGCGCATTCAGGCCACCAAGGTGGGCGGGGAAACCGCGCTGGCGCAAATCATCAAGGTGGTCGAGGAAGCACAGGGATCGAAGGCGCCAATTCAGCGCATTGCCGACGTCATCTCCGGTATTTTCGTTCCGATCGTCGTCGGGATCGCTGTCGTGACGTTTCTGATTTGGTATTTCGGCGTGGAACCGGGACAGTTCGCCCCGGCGCTTGAAAAAGCCATCGCCGTGCTTGTCATTGCATGCCCTTGCGCGCTCGGGCTTGCTACGCCGACTTCCATTATGGCCGGATCCGGCCGGGCCGCCGAGTTCGGCATCCTGTTCAAGGGCGGGGAGCATCTGGAGTCGGCGCAGGCCATAGAGGTCGTCGTGCTGGACAAGACCGGCACGGTTACGAGCGGCAAGCCTGTGCTGACAGACGTCATCCCCGCGCCGCTGATGACGGAGCAGTCGCTGCTGCGGATGACGGCCGCCGTCGAACGCCAGTCCGAGCATCCGCTCGCGGAAGCGATCGTCGCCGGAGCCCGCGACCGCAGCAAAGCGCTGCCGCTGCCGGAGGCGAAGGACTTCGACAATTTGCCGGGATACGGAGTTTCGGCAAGGGTGGACGGCCGGGCGGTGCTGGTCGGCACCCGCAAGCTGATGGCGGAGCGGAGCATTCCGGTCGAGGCGGCCCTGCCTGCCATGCGACAGCTTGAAGACGCCGGCAAAACCGCCATGCTGGTCGCCATAGACGGCAAATATGCCGGCATGGTGGCCGTTGCGGATACGATCAAAGAGACGTCGCGGGAAGCCGTTTCCCGCCTGCAGGACATGGGGATCGAAGTGATCATGATTACCGGGGACAATGAACGGACGGCGAAGGCCATTGCCTCCCAGGCTGGTATTCACCATGTTTTGGCCGAGGTGCTGCCAGAGGGCAAAGCTGAGGAAGTGCGGAAGCTGCAGCAGACGGGCAAGCGGATCGCCATGGTCGGCGACGGCATCAACGACGCGCCGGCGCTGGCGACAGCCGACATCGGCATGGCGATCGGCACCGGCACGGATGTCGCCATGGAAGCTGCCGACGTGACGCTGATGCGCGGCGATCTGAACGCGATTGCCGATGCGATTCTGATGAGCCGCCGCACGATGGGCAACATCAAGCAGAATTTGTTCTGGGCGCTGGCGTATAACACGGTCGGCATTCCGATTGCCGCCGCAGGTTGTCTCGCCCCATGGCTGGCCGGCGCCGCTATGGCTTTCAGCTCGGTGTCGGTTGTGCTGAATGCGCTGCGTCTGCAGCGGGTGAAGCCGTAAAGATCGGACTAACGAAAAAGCCTTGAGCAAAAATTTCGGTTTTTGCTCAAGGCTTTTCTTTCAATATTGTATAATTGGTCCGTTCTCATTTCTGTGTCTCCCTTTCAGTTTTATTAGATTGACTTGATTTTATATCGACCGTTAACTGATGTTAAGTACGCACTATAAAGTAACCCGCTTATTTCAGGATTTTGCAAAGTTCGATTCTGCTCTCGGGAACAATATAGACGAACTAAACCATTTGCTCTGAATCAATCTCATAATGAATAGAAAAGGGGATTTGAACGATAAAATTGATTCCTGGAAGTCTCTTTTGGATTTTTGCAAAACCTTCGAGTGTTTGGACTCGCCGAATAGGGCCTAATGATACTATCTCTAACGGACACCATGGAGCCTAATTCGCTAAAAGCGGCGGCTTTCAAAAACTAACGGACACCACGGCGCTTAATTGCCCCAAAACAAGACTAAAAGAGGCTTTTTTCACAAAATAGCTGCGTCTGTGTCCGTTAGAAATCATAATGTTCGAAATTGACCTTAATAGCGGCTGCTGTGTCCGTTAGAGTTTTGCAGTCGTTGATTAGAAGTCGAGTATGATGCGGCAGAAAAAACGAAAAGACCATTTAAAGCCATTTCACAGGCCTAAAATGGTCTTTTTGAAGATATCAGAAAGTATAAATTCGGGGAAAACGCATCCTGATATCGCAAGAAAAACTACCGCTAAAAGCGGTCTGTCTTCTGTGAAAGTACGTCGATAGACGTTTTTCTTATTATTAAGTTAGACCCCACAATAAAGCGGGTTCTTATCAAAATAGCATGACTGGTGCTAAGCTTTTTGGGAGCTCCCGCAAGTTGAACTGGCTGGCCAGGTTTTCAGTCGCCTTCAAGAGCCCGATGTGGCTTATGAACATGTAGCCGAATGGATGCTGAATCATCTCGAGACTTCGGGGCCTTATAAATGGAGAAAACTTATCGGATATTTAGTTGGTGTAAATTTAAAGCTTTGATGCGTCAACGGCTTGGACCGTATTCAAAGCTTATACTCTATACATCCCGGTGTAAGGGAAGATATACTTGGGGAAGATATGGCTTATAAAATTCATATCTCTTACTCGAAAGCGCACCCGAGAGCGTGTTTACAGCAGGAACAAGGAGGAGATTTTCAGATGAATGATACGTTGTCTCTACTGATGAACCACCGTTCCATCCGAAAATATAAAAATACGCCGGTAACCGATGAGCAGCTGCAGGCGATCATCTCTGCGGCGCAAATGGCGTCAACGTCAAGCAACGTTCAGGCGTACAGCGTTATTGCGGTTACGGAACCTGAACTAAAAAAGGAGTTGGCCGAACTCGCCGGGAATCAGGCTTATGTGCGGGAGTGCCCGGTATTTCTCGTCTGGTGCGCGGATTTATATCGTTTGCAGCAGGTAACGGCTGAGCCGCTGCAGGGGCGCGCGTCTTATGCGGATACGACGGAGAATTTTATCGTGGCGACGGTGGATGCCGCTTTGGCGGCCCAGAATGCCGCGATTGCCGCGGAATCACTGGGCCTTGGCATCGTATATATCGGGGGCGTCCGCAACCGTATCGCCGAAGTGTCCAAGCTTCTTGGCCTGCCTGAATTGGTATATCCGGTGTTTGGCATGTGCGTCGGCGTTGCGGATCAGGAGCCTGGACAGCGTCCCCGCCTGCCGCTCGAGTCGGTGCTGCATCTGAACGGATACGCCAAGGTGCAAAGCGTTGAGGCGGTCAAGGCGTATGACGATGTCATGCAGGCTTACCTGCTTGAACGTACCGGCGGCAAAAAGGATACACCATGGTCGCATGTGATGGCTGACAGGCTGGCTGAGCCGATCCGGCTGCACATGAAGGTTTTTTTTGAAGACAAAGGATTTATGCGAAAATAAATGAGTTCATTGACGGATGTTGGTTCTGTCATATGTTATATTCCATAAAAACGTTTGGCATTGCCAAGCAGCTGGCGGCGTGCTTCCGGCAGGGACAAGCCTCGGATCATTCCCCAGGCGGCAGCCACATCGGCTGTCATGCGCGGGTGGGTCGTCTGCCCGGCGAATGGCCCTTCAAACGGCCAGGGGCCGTCGGTTTCCGACATGACGAGATCAGGTGGATACCTTCTTGCCAGCTCACGGGTTTCTTCTTCATACACAATGTCGGGTGTGAAGGAAATGAAGTAACCCTGTTTCGCCATATACCGTACGGTCTCCGGCGACCCCTTAAACCAGTGGAAATGGGCGCGGCGGACATTATATTTGGCGAGCAGACGGCAGGCTGTATCCGCATCTTCATATACGGCATGCAGCACGATCGGTTTGTCTTCCTCCCTGGCAAAAGCAATAAACCGTTCGAGCAGTTCCTCATAAGGAAGGGAATCGAATGACCGACCGGTTTTTACCGCTTCTGTGCGCGTGTAATAGGGTAAACCGACCTCGCCTACGGCGATCATTTCGCCCGTATGCCGCTTCATCCAGGCAAAAAGTTCCTCGATCTCGCCCCCGCTGGGGATGGCCTGCTCCGGATGGAACCCGAAAGCGGGATGGACAAGCTGCGGATACTCGCGAGCCAGCCGCAAATTGTTTCGGGAGGAATCCAGATGCATGGAAACGGCGATGAGTCCCTCGACATTTGCATTTTGTAGCCCGGACAGTATTTCATGCTGCCGGGTTTCATCATAAGAATCCAGATGGATATGCGCATCCACCAGCGGCGCCAGTTCAGCATGATATGCCGGAGTAGACTCATTTTCGGGATGGGCCCGGCCTGACCAAGCTTTTCCCTCAATCTGGTTCATGGAAGCACCTCCTGAACTGTGAAGTTTAGATATTAGTATTTTCATTTCAATCAGTCCGCAAAATTATTTGGGCAGATTACGATATCTTGTATCGCCTGCTGTTTCGCCGGCGCCTTTAAGCAGTTCCTCCAGATTGGGAGGCAGCTCATAAGATTGAAGATGCCTGAAGGCGATGAGTTTCACTTTGTCGGGAAAAAGGGGGGATATTTCGAAGGTCATCCTATCTTTTCCGACGGCGATATGGGATCCCAGGACAGGGGTGGTCTCCAGCGTAATGGAGAAGTGAAAACCGCGGTCCCCTGGCCCGCCGTTGACTCTTTTGGCCTGAATAATGTCGATTTGGTACGGGTATACGAGCGGGTTAGCGGACAGCAGGTTCTGATAATAGTTATTGACTGCGTTCTGGATATCGGGAAGCAGGAACTCCAATACCATGTCCTGGTACAGCAGCAGTTTAGGTTCTTTTGGCTCTTCCCCGGCTGCGGCGGCGAAGTCCGCCGCTATGGCCAGAAACATGCACAAACACAGCAGCAATGCTCGGATTCGGGTTTTCATAGTTTTCACCTCGTACAAAACTATCCCCAGGAGCGGCCCGAATTATTCCAGGAAACACAGCGTAAATCCGCGTTTGTTAAGCACCTGATGACTCCACCATCAATCTGATCCGGCAAGTTTGATTCCATTGGGACGAACCTTAAATCATTCAATTAACCACTGAGTCATCCTTTTAGAACCTTCTGCATTTTCAGCTGCTCCTCACGCATCCAGCCGGATAGCTCGCGTCTTAGCTTGATGAATTCCGGATGCTCGATGATCTCCTCGCTGCGCGGCCGCGGAAACGGTACATCCACCACCTGCAGCACCGAAGCCGGGCGCCCTGAGAACACATAAATGCGGTTGGAGAGCAGCAGCGCTTCTTCAATGTTATGGGTAATAAAAAGCACCGATCGCCGGCTTTCCTCCCAAATATTCAATAGCCAGCGCTGCATGTCGCTGCGTGTCAGCGCATCAAGCGCGCTGAACGGTTCATCAAGGCACATCAGCTCTTGCGGGCTGAGCAGGGCGCGCAGGAAAGCCGCCCGCTGCTGCATGCCGCCCGATAGAGTATGCGGATGGGCCTTTTCGAAACCGCCCAAACCGACCTTGTCAAGCCAATAGCGGGCATTTTCCCGGGCCGCTTGGTCGACGCTGCCCTGTATCTCTTGTGAGAGCAGAACATTATCCTCAATCGTCCGCCAAGGGAAAAGCGCAGGCTGCTGGGGCATATAGCTGATATGCCCCTGCTGTCCGGTTACGTCCGTGCCGTTCATGCGCACCGTTCCCGCGTCGGGTTTGACCAGGCCGCCGATGATGTGAAACAGCGTGCTTTTTCCGCTGCCGGAAGGACCGATAATAGAGACGAATTCCCCTTTGCGGACGGTGAGCGTCACATTGTTGAGCACCTGCAGATTGTCACGTTTACCGCGAAATGCTTTACTGACACCAGTGGCTTCAAGGGCGAGCGGAGGCTCCGCTTGGGCTGTTTCCACTTGGGCGGACGACCGCATTTCTTCTGTTTTTGACATAGGTTACAGCTCCTTTCTTTGTGCCGGCACTAACTTTCTTGCTTTGGCTTCCAGCGTACAAGCCATTTTTCCAGCAAAGCGATCAATCCAAACATCATTAGGCTCAGTGCGACAATGATCATAATGGCGACAAACATACGGTCGGTGCGGTATCCGGCCTTTTGCAGCATCATATAATAGCCGATCCCCTTTTCAGCCCCGATCCATTCCGCGATGACCGCCCCCATAACGCTGTAGGTAGCCGCAATTTTAATCCCCGAAAAGATCGAAGGCAGCGCATGCGGCAGCTCCAGCTTGGTAAATATCTGGCGTTTGTTTGCCCCGATCATCCGCATATAGTTCAGCATCATCCGGTCGGTCTGCTTAAGCCCGCCCATCGTTGCGACGGCAACAGGGAAAAAGCAGACGAGCGTGATCACGATCAGCTTGGGCA
Organism: Paenibacillus azoreducens; assembly: GCF_021654775.1. Classification (NCBI taxonomy): domain Bacteria; kingdom Bacillati; phylum Bacillota; class Bacilli; order Caryophanales; family Paenibacillaceae; genus Paenibacillus; species Paenibacillus azoreducens. The sequence goes on from NZ_AP025343.1 coordinate 579,411, forward strand.
GCAGGCCGAAACCGAACCAGATCATCAGAAGCGGCGCCAGCGCAATCGTAGGGATGTTTTGGCTGAGGATCAGCAGCGGGTAGAGGGCCGACTTGAGAAAAGGGATCATATGCAGGATTAGTGCGATCAATAGACCGACAGACGTTCCGATCACAAAACCTTCCAAGGTCAGCTTGACCGTAGCCAAGACATGCCCCCATAAACCGCCGGCTCCCTCTGCCGTTTGTTTTGCGATATCCGCAGGGGAAGGAAGGATCCATTTTTCGATATCAAAAAGCGAAGTACACAGCTGCCAGGCGATCAAAAAGAAGAGGACCGCCACGAAGGGCGGCCAAACATGACTCCACCAGCGTTTCATGGACGGTATTTCTCCGTTAGCCGCTCCATGCTGATGCCGCTGGGATTATGGGCGATTTTGATCTGGGAGATGATGCTTGGGCTGCCGGCTTCGACCAGCGCCGTATGCATGCGGCGCACAACGTCAAGCAGCTCCTCCAGTTCACCTTCCATTGTCGTTTCAAGCGGATGTACCTCATATTTTACGCCGGATTGCTGAATGACCTCGATCGCACGGTCCACATAAGGAATGGAATCCTCGTTGTTTGGAGTTTTGGGAATTACCTGAATGCTAAGCAGGGTATGTGCCATACCTGATCACTTCCTTTTCTTATAGTATGATTGCTGCTGAAACGTTTGGGATAGCGAGCGCTTTACGGCAAAAAGTCATTGGTAAAAGCCTTATCGACATCAAGCGGTTTATCGAGCAGCTTATGCTCGTACATCCAATCGGAATATCCTTTCCAAACCTGCTCTTTCTGTTCGCCCCAACGCGCTGCGTCGTCCTGGTATTTCGGGCTAAGCCATTTTTGGCTGGCGATAACGAGATCTTTGTCGAGTTCAGGTACGGCTTTGAGCAAAATATTAGCCGCATCCTCCGGATTTTTGATCGCATATTCGTAACCTTTGGAAGTGGCGCGCATAAAGGCTTTGACCAGCTCAGGGTCCTCCTGAATCTGCTTCTCATTTGTCACGATGACCGGCGTATAGTAATCCAGCTTATCCGAGAAGTCTTTGACATACATCATATCAAGCGGCTCGTTGCGAAGCTCTGCTTCAATCCCGGTCCAAGCGTAAAAGATCCAAGCGAAATCGATGTCGCGTTTTACCGCCGTAAAGTAATCGGCTTCGCCCATATTGACGAATTTGACCTTGTTTGCATCCGCCTTGTCGTTTTCCATGATCGAACTGATTACAGCCTGCTCGACAGGCGATCCCCATCCGCCATAGGTTTTGCCTTCAAAATCCTTCGGCTTTTTGATGTTACGGTCAACCGGTGCGGCAAAACCGGAGGTGTTATGCTGGATAACCGCCGCAATCGATACCAGCGGCACACCTTGCGTCCGCCCCTGGGTTACATTCTCCTGGATGCTGACGCCGAACGGAACCTTGCCCGATGCCACCATGGCATCCGACCCGCCGGCACCAGGCTGCATGATTTCGACATTCAGTCCTTCTTCTGCGTAATATCCTTTTTCTTTGGCGACATATAGCCCCGTATGATTCGTATTTGGCGTCCAATCAAGAACGACCTTTACATCCTTCAGCTTTTCGGGTTCATTTTCGCCTACAGCGGAGGATGTTTCACCAGAGGTTTTACCCGCGCCGTTTTCGGTGGCCTTGCTGCCGCAGCCTGCTACCAGAATGAGCAGCAGGGTCAGCAGAAGCAGCCCGATTTTCTTTGTTTTCATTGCTTTTCTCTCTCCTTACCAGGTTTCTCCCCTTCATTTGGCGGCAGAATCGTTGATCCGTGTCTGAGAAATGAACGATAAAATCTTCAGTAATTCTATCATTCAACAAAAAAGCGCCCCGCATTCGGGACGCTTAAGGCGCAAGATGGGCATGGCTGTAGCCATGACAAATTGTTTCCTACGCTGGCATTACCCAGATCAGGTTTAAGGGTCAGTATCTTGAAGGGATACAATCTCAGCCGGCCGATTCCAGCACCCCGGTGATTCTTATGAAGTTGATGGGTTTTCAAAGTGTATTATAGCCTTACCTTTGAAAGAATTCAATCCATTCCCGCTTCCGGACCATAAATAAAAAGTATCTGTAGCCGTTCGGCAGATGGAGATTTCAGGTTAGATCAGCTCGGCGCCAAGTTTCTTGACCCGTTCAAGTCCCGCTTCCAAATCATCAACATGAAGTGTTTCGGGAAAGACCGAAGCTATCCGTACAGGATGAAGTATAAATGTTGTAATTTATGCCATTCTAAGGAAATGGAAGGCGTCGGATTTCTTTCCGATACTCTCAGTACTTTTGCTACGCAAAAGCGCCTCTGAGAGGCGTCGGACTTCTTTCCGATACTCTTTGTGGGGTTATTTCAGGAGGATGAGGAAAATTAGAACGAATATTTCGTTTTTGCAATCGATCATGATCATGATGCTGAGTACGGGTCTTCTGAATCATGTCATCGTTATTCCTATATTGCTGGACGCCGCCAATCGTGACGCCTGGATTTCGGCCCTGCTGGCATGCGCGCTTTCGCTGGTCTGGATTATTGTACTGCATTTCGGAATTACCAAACTCAATCAGAAGCATCTGTTTCAGTATCTGGCGAAAGCTTACCATCCTGCTCTAAGCTGGATTCTCGCGTTCTTTGCGGGCATTTACCTATTTGCGATATGTTTGCTTACGACCAGGGATACCGTATATTGGATCCATCTCACCTTTTCCCCTGAGACGCCCATACTGGTCCTCGTTCTCGTTTTTCTCTTGATCTCCGCGTTAAATGCCTATTTTGGAATCCACTCCATAGCCAATACGGCAGGTGTTTTATTGCCTGTTGTCGTTGTTTTAGGTTTCTTTGTCATGCTGTCCAACACGCCTCACAAGGATTACACCTTGCTGAAGCCGATACTTGAGCATGGAATGCAGCCGGTATGGAATGGGGCCGTCTATGTAGGAGCGGGTTTTGTCGAAGTATTTATCCTCTTCTTTTTTCAGCACTATATCAAGTCGCGTTTGTCTTATCTTTCCTTTATGATCATGGTCCTTCTCTTGCTGGGTCTCACCATAGGCCCGTTAATCGGCGCGATTGTTGAGTTCGGCCCGGATGAGGCGGAAAAGCTCCGGTTTCCGGCATTTGAGGAATGGAGGCTGTTGACGATCGGCCGGTACATCGAGCATATGGATTTTTTCAGCGTCTATCAATGGTTTAGCGGCGCTTTTCTGAGAATTTCCTTGAGTATGTTCCTGATACTCGAAGTTTTCCAGGTTCAGAGCAGGAAGGGGAAATTTTGGATGCTGGGAAGTATGTTTGCGGTCATTGTAGTCCTCACAACCATTCCCTTTAGCGATTATTATTTTTTGAAATTGTTGTCTTCTTACGTGCTTCCTTATTCTTTATGGGGAGTGCTCGGTTTTTCCATCATTATCGCCGGGCTGATCGCTCTGGCTCACCGAAGGGGGAATACAGCATGACGCAAAAACATTGGGATTCATTCAAACAGTATGAGGATGCGGCTGCCAGAATGTTTGGTTCAAGTGCCGACATCATACAACAGGTTATCTCTTTGTCGGGTGCAGAGGTGCATCTGGTTTACTGCCAGGGATTATGCGATGTGAAGAAGGTGGAGCAATACATTATTCCGGAATTGAAAAATATCCCTGAAGATATCCTTCGCTCGGATGAACTGAATCTGCAGCAGAAGGTTCCGTTTCACATGGAGCCCCTGCCAATGGACAAGATGGAAGAGGCGATGAAAGAAATCGTGCTGGAAGGCGATCTTCTTCTGGCTTTTACGCCAATGAATCTTCTCTTTTTCGCGAAGGTGGCCGATCCGCCCAAACGCCAGCCGGAGGAGCCGAATACGGAAGTGTCCACGAGGGGGCCAAGGGATGGTTTTATCGAAGACGCGCTGGTCAATATTGCTTTGATCCGCAGACGGCTCAAGTCGGATATGCTCGCGGTAGAAGAGTATACGGCCGGGACCGAAACCGCAACCAAAGTCTATCTTCTGTATCATAAGGATACGATCAAGCCGCATGTTTTACGCGAAATTAAGGATAAGTTGTCGCATCTGCAGGTCAAAGGATTGGTGAGCAATACGCAGCTGGAAGAAAGTTTGCACGGATTTACGTTTTTTCCCCTGATGACATATACCGGTAGGCCTGACTATGCCGTCAATTCGATCCTACATGGCAAATTCGTCATTGTGATGGGTGGTTCGCCTACGGTGCTTATGGCTCCGGTAACCTTTAACTTTTTGCTCAATACTTCGGAAGATGCGCATTTCGTGAATGTCTTTGTGGCTGTTACGAGGTTTTTAAGAATGTGCAGCGCATTTTTCTCCGTGTTTTTGCCGGGCTTTTGGATCGCGCTGAATACATTCCATCAGGATCAAATTCCCTTTACGCTGCTTGCAACCTTAGTGAATTCGAGACAAGGCGTACCTCTTCCGGCTCCGCTAGAGGCAATCGTGATGCTGATTTTGTTTGAGACTTTTCGGGAGGCGGGTATGAGATTGCCTTCCGCTTTCGGGCAGACCTTATCAGTAGTTGGGGGGTTAATTATCGGACAGGCAGCCATCAGCGCCGGGATTGCAGGCCCGGGAACGATCGTTGTGATTGCAATCTCGGTGCTCTCCACGTTTACATTGGTGAACCAATCCTTGATAAGCGTCATCAGCCTAATTCGGATTGTCGTGCTCTTGATTAGCGGGATCCTGGGGTTGTTCGGAACTTTGGTTTGTCTATTGACCCTGGTTCTCTATCTGGGTAATGTGCGTTCCTTCGGTACCCCTTATCTGGCTCCTATATCACCGCCGAAACTTAGGGATATATACAAAATTCTGTTCAGAATGCCGTGGGGCAAGGGGAATTTTACGGACAAATCGAAAAATAAAGGATGAACATGAATGATGAAGCGAATCCAATGCGCCCTTGTCATCATGCTGGTCACCACGCTTCTTACGGGCTGCTGGGGAATGAGGGAAATCGAGCATATGATCTATGTCAATACGCTCGGGGTCGACTATGAAAACGGCAAAGTCGTCGTTTATATCCAAATGGTTAACTTTAGCGGCATAGCCAAGAAGGAGACGGGGCAGGCCCAGAAACAGACGACATCGGTCGGTAAGGCGGAAGGGGACTCGTTTGATACGGCGATCTTTAATTTGTATGCCACAAGTCCGCAAAGGATCGTTTGGAGCAATATAAAAACAATTGTATTCAGCGAATCCGCCCTGAAACACAGCCTTGCTCGCCAGGTTACGGAGGTGTGGGACCGTTATTATGAATTCCGTTATACCGTCTGGGTCATGGCGACCAGTGAGCCCATGGAAAAAGTATTTAACACCCCATCCATAAGCCAATTGTCGGTGATCTATTCTCAGCTGAATAGCCCTATGCGCACCTACGAACAAAGCTCGATAATCGCTCCGTTGTATTTGTACAAGTTTATATGGAAATGGAAAGAAAAAGGGGAGACCGTTCTTATACCTCATCTGAGAGTCGCGAGGGGTTGGACGGAAGGCAAGAAACCTTCTCCGAATGTCAGCATGTCGGGAGTTTGTTTTTTAGATAATCAGCAGTATCGGGGCTGCCTGAAAATGAAGGATATTTTAGGCCTTCGCTGGTTGGAGAAAAAAACGAGAAGAACGCCGCTGCCTATAAAAAAAGAAAAACAGGTAAAGGCGTTGATGGTGATGAATAAAATTAAATCTTCCATTCACCCCAAGTTGAAACGCGGCAAGCCGGTCTTTGACATCAAGGTCTCCATGCAGGCTACGCTCCCATCGTTAAACACGAGTCTTCATAAGAGAAAGCTGGAGCTGCAGGCGACAAAAGTAGTTAAGGATCAAATAATGGGGACCTACTTAAAAGCTTTGGAGATGGATGTTGATGTTTACGGGCTGTCAGCAATACTCCGCCGCAGCATGCCGGATGCTTGGCATAAACTGAGCAAAAAAGGCAAAATTCCGCTTGATCCGAGCAGCATTCAAAACATCGAGATTAAGGTCGATTTGGTCAGCGGCGGCATTTCCAAGATGAAGTAATATGCAGACAGCCGCCGCTGATGAGAATTATCCGGAAACTTCTTGACGCCCGTTGTATTGCAGCTGTCTTCGCTCAATTCGGAAGGCCGCAAAGCTTAGCAGGACCATGAAAAGCGTAAACAAAGCGAGCAGCCATGAGGTTTGGTTGGCATGCAAATGATCCATGCTCCAGCCGGTGAACAACGGAAGGATCGCACCTCCCACGCCCCCGGCCGCAATGAGAATGCTTGGCGTGGATTCCTCGCTGCCTTCAAGCAATTTGCTGGCAAAGACGAGGGTGATCGAGAAGATGCCGGACATAAACAGGCCAAGCAGCAAAATCACGGCAAAGGACGACCAGATGTTTGAGGTGAAAGGGAACACGGCCAGCAAACCAAGAGTAACGATACAGCTAACCAGGACATATACACGGTAATGGATGCGTTCGGCGACGGTGCCCGCGAAAATCCGCCCCACTGACATCGCGATCCAGAAGCAGGTTACGCTGAGCGCGGCTCCGGCTTCCTTCATGCCGATTTTTTCGATCAAGATGGCCGGCATAAAATTAGCGAGACTCATCTCTGTACCGACGTAAAGGAAGAAAAATAAAATAAACATCAGCAGAATCCCAAAAGATTTGCCCTGATAGGGAAAAGGCTTCTTTCCGGAGGACGTGCCGGCACTGTCGGCGCCTGCCGCCGATGTTTTTGCCCTCAGCGCGGCATCGATTTCTCCGAAGGAGCTTTTGGACCAGAAGAGAAAGGTCACCAAAGCAAATAATGAAATGACAAGAAAAGAGAAGCGCCACCATCCTTGGGTGATTAAGCCGCTGGCAATCAGCGGCATGATCATGGCGCCTACGCCGAAAAAGACTTCCAAACGGCTCATGGCGACGGCCGTCTTGTCTTTGATCGCCGCAATGATAATCGTTCCGATGACGGCCTCGATCATGCCGAAACCAAAGCCGGCGCATAAGGCAATCGGGTAGAGAAGCCCCCATGGGGGAAGCAGCATGTATGTAAGCTCGGCTGCGCAAAGCAGGGAGATTGCGATAAGCACCCCGCCTCTTTTGCCGAATCGGCGGTTCAAGATGGGGGAGACAAGCACACCCGCCAGAAATCCGGCGAACTGCGTGAATATGAGTGTTCCGCCCTGACTGTATTCGCGGCCATAATGCTCAAGCAGTACCGGAAGAACGGAGCCCAGTACGACATGGGCCAAGCCGATCAAAAAATAGGATAAACATCCAATCCAAATCAAACGTTTCATGATAGCTCCTTTAGTGGCATATTTGCTTTTATCCGGATGGATTGTCCGAATCGCTGGTTAGCATTATGTTCATCATACAGGAGAAACCGCTCTAAAGTCATGAATCTTGAAAAATCCGGTTTTTAATTGAAAGGAGAATTGTGCATATGGAAGCCCGGATCGTTATGGAACAAAACATCGTTAAAATTTTGGACCACCATGAATACTGCGCCTTTGCCACCGTGGAAGGAAACAAGCCCAAGCAGCGGTACATGATGCTTTACAACAGGGGACTCAGCATTTATCTCGTTACGGACCGCAAAACGCATAAAGTTATGGAGCTGCAGGAAAACCCGCATGTTTCGCTGTTGTTCGGTTATGAAAACGGGTGTGCCAAAGGATCTGCCGAAATCGAAGGGACCTGCACAATAACAGATGACCGGGAACTTTGCGAGTATCTCTGGAAACCCGAGTTCAAAGACAAATTCACCGGACCCGAAGACCCCGATTACGTCATTCTAAAAATCAATCCGGTTCGCATTGTATATGTTTCGGAGAACGGCGATAAACATGAATGGATCGAATAAAAGAATCCGCGGATAGCAATTTTTCAGGACAAAATATATATGTAAAACCTTATATAATGCCTAGGACAGGGTCCCTGGTATTATTTTTTTTGCAAATGGATGCATTTGTCTTTATTTTGGCCTGAAATCAATATAAACTACTAATGTGGACCGGATGAATTAACCGCTGGACGTTTTTTGGCAGCGGTTACAATCAGGTCCGCATACTTGTCTTATCAGGTATATATAATAGGAGGGGTAAAATGTCGAAGTCCCGCAAAAAAGTAGTTAAAAGCATCACTGCCGCCGTCGTTGCCATCAACGTGCTGGCACTTCCGTTTGTCGCTTATGCCGACGGAAGCACATCAAACTCGAAAGTTAAGATTCGTTTGATGGAAACATCCGATTTGCATGTTAACATGGTCAATTACGACTATTATGGGGACAAGCCTACGGATGAATACGGATTTGCCAAAACGGCGAGCCTGATCAACGCGGCGCGCAAAGAAGCCAAAAACAGTCTGCTGTTCGATAACGGCGATCTCCTGCAAGGCAATCCGCTTGGAGATTATGTGGCCAAAGTCAATCCGTTGAAACCGGGCCAAATTCATCCCGTGTACAAAGCGATGGATTTGATGAATTACGATGCGGGCGGCGTAGGAAATCATGAATTCAACTACGGACTCGATTTTCTGAAATTGGCTGAACAGGGAGCCAAATTCCCGATCGTTAACGCTAACATTTACAAAGACGACGGGGATAAAGATGAAAGCAATGACGTGAACTATTTTACCCCTTATACGATCCTGAACAAAAAAGTGATTGACGAAAACGGCCAGGAGCAAACCGTCAAGGTTGGCGTGATTGCTTTTGCGCCTCCGCAAATCATGCAGTGGGACAGCGCGAATCTGGTCGGCAAGGTGATCGCCAAAGATATCGTCCAAACCGCCAAGAAATTCGTGCCGCAAATGAAAAAAGAAGGCGCCGACATCATCGTCGCGATCCCTCACTCCGGCTTCGAGGATATCCCGCAAACGGATTTGATGGAAAACTCCGTGCTGTATCTGAGCCAGGTTGAAGGCATTGACGCGATCATGTTCGGCCATGCTCATAAAACCTTCCCTAGCGCCGAGTTTAAAGGCAAAAAAGGCGTTGACCTCGAAAAGGGCACCATCAACGGCGTTCCTTCCGTCGAGCCCGGGTATTGGGGGGACCATCTCGGAATCATCGATTTGGATCTTGAAAAGGTAGACGGCAAATGGAAAGTCGTTGACTCCAAAACCGAGACCCGCGCTGTATATGACGTTGCGAACAAAAAGGCTTTGGTTGATGCCGATCAAAAAATTATCGATGCCGTTAAAACGGAGCATGAGGCAACGATCGAATATGTTCGCGGTCCTGTAGGCAAAACTTCAGCGCCAATCACCAGCTATTTCGCACTTGTGCAAGATGATCCGTCCATTCAAATCGTCACGAATGCCCAAAAATGGTATGTGGAAAAAAATCTGAAAGGTACGGATTATGAAAAACTTCCGGTTCTCTCTGCAGGAGCTCCATTTAAAGCGGGCGGGCGCGCAGGAGCATCGTATTATACCAATATTCCGGCAGGAACGATCGCCATCAAGAATGTTTCCGACCTTTACGTATATCCTAATACCGTACATGCGGTAGTAGTAAACGGCGAAGAATTGAAGAACTGGCTCGAATGGTCAGCAGGCCAATTTAACCAGGTCGATCCTTCCAAATCAACGGAGCAGCCGCTTATCAATAACGATTTCCCAACGTATAACTATGATGTTATCGATGGCGTGACTTATCAAATCGATGTAACTCAACCTAATAAATATGATCTGAAAGGCAATGTGGTCAATCCGGATGCAAACCGCATCAAAAACTTGCAGTTCAATGGCAAGCCGATTGATCCAAAGCAGAAGTTTGTCGTAGCTACAAACAACTACCGTGCTTCGTCTTCCAAGCTGGCGAATCCGGACGGCAAACGGATCATTATGGCGGCTCCGGACGAAAACCGTCAGGTGATTATCGACTATATCCGCGAGAATGGCACGATTAATCCTACCGCTGACCATAACTGGTCGTTTGCGCCGGTTGACAAGAAGCTGAACGTAACCTTTATTTCTTCGCCGGATGCGAAGGATTTGGTAGCGAAGAGCAATAATATGGCATATGTAGGAGACGGCGGAAACGGATTTGCGAAGTATTCCTTGGACCTGTCCGTTAAGGCGGAAGCTCCTGCAGCCGAAACGGCTAAGCCGTCAACGGCAGCAGAGACGACTCCGGCAGCAGAAACGACTCCGACAGCGACTAAGGAGGAGCCAAAAGCAGAGGCAGCGGAAGCGAAACCTGCCCAACCTGCCCAACCTGCCCAACCTGCAACCAAGCCGGCGACACAACCGGAAAACACTAAGCCGGCCGCACAACCGGAAAACGCCAAGCCTGCGACCAGCGGCAAGGTCTATGTCATTAAAAAAGGGGATAACCTGTATCGCATCGGACTGCGTTTCGGTGTTGATTGGGAAAAAATCGCCAAAGAAAATGGAATCACTAACGTACGCGGCCTTAAAATTGGCCAGGAAATCGTAATTCCATAAGTAAAATGTGACATATATTATAGATGAAAAACAAGCTGGCGGTTGATCTGTAACCGCCAGCTTGTTTTGTAAAAATAATCCTTGGAAATTCATAAAACCTCACACACAAAGTAAGGAGGTCGTGCTATAATCAAATCAACAATTTTCGGCAAAATATGCCAAGGAGGGACTACATGAGCTGCCGTGGATGTACCGCTATACAACCTATAGAAGATCAAGGCATGGTCAGGCTCAGGCCCAATCATGATCTGATGTCTGCTGTAATCCATGAGAAGAAGCTGGCATCGGAATCGAGCAGGGAAATGATGAAGGTGGAATACAGCTCGCAAGACGAATTGTTGGACCTGATGCAAAGTCTGCATACGCTTCCGGAGCAGATTGTAAACGGAACAGAAATTTCGATTACCGGCCTGAGCCAAAATGCCAACCAAAATCCATGGATTTCTCTATCCCAGATGAAGGCCCGCATGGATCATTCCAATGTCGCTGAAATTATCAGGCAGGGGAATTTCGTCAGCCATATGCAGCCCATTGTAGACGCCTCGCAAGAAATTATCGGCTTTGAGTTTCTGCTTCGGCCTGCGCCCGGGGGAGCGGCGTTTAATCCGTACCATTTGTTTGAAGTGGCAAGGGAGACCGGCATGCATTCTTTTTTGGACAGAGCAGCGCGCATTTCCGCGATCGAAACCAGCGCCAAGTGGCTGCCGCGCGGCATAAAACGTTTTATAAATTTTCTCCCGTCATCCATTTACAATCCGGAATATTGCCTGAGCCATACGTTTAAAACGATAGACCGACTGCATTTGGACCCTGAGGACTTTGTATTCGAGGTTGTGGAAACGGAACAAATCGACAATATGGATCATCTCTTACGCATTTTTAAGGCCTACCGCGACCATGGGATGAAAGTGGCGTTGGACGATGTCGGTTCAGGTTACTCGACACTGGAAGTCATGTCTTTATTGCAGCCCGATTACGTCAAAATCGACCGCAGCTTAATCGACCATTGCGATCAGGACCCCGCCAAGCAGGATAAAATTATGAGCATCTTGGGCCAAGCGGAGAAATTCGGGGGAAGGGTTCTAGCCGAGGGGATCGAGAGGCAGGAAGAGTTTGATTTTTGCCGAAGTTCCGGCATTCATCTTGCACAGGGGTATTTATTTGGCAAACCGGCGGAACGCCCTCCGTTTCAAATGCAAATTCGGGCAGTGTAGCATGAGGAAGTACATAAAGTATTAAATTTGAACGTATAAAGAAATAAGATGAAAAGCAAAGAATTTGTTGCATTAAGTTTTTGAATGTATGTATTTAAGTCAAAGCAATCCCTTCGCATTTCTGGTGGAAATGGAAGGGGTTGCTTTTTGGGTTATGGTAAAGCATGGAGGGAGAAGGATTTGCGGAGAAGCGAAACGTCCGCCTAAAAGTTTACCGTAGGAAAGCTAGCATCGAAAACATACGCTTTATGAGCGGATTTCGGCCATGAATGAGTTAAATCAAAGAAACCCGGGAGAAGGACTCTTTTTAGTGTCCGTTTCCCGGGTCACAGCCAGATGAATGGCGGCAGGCATTTTCTTCAAATCATACTTAATCAGTTCTCTTTTCGCCCTCTATCTCTTTAATAAACGGTTGGGTTCTGTCTGTATAATTGAATTTTCCAAGTTCCTTGGCCTTGCCGTCTTTGCCTACAACTCCATAGTCGACCATGCCACCTAAAAAATAGTCGGTAAAATAGACGTATTGATCGCTGCCTGACGGACGTTTGCCCGATTCTTGGATAATGGATTGAGACAGGTTTGAGATGATGTCTTTGTCATCCTGTTGTTTAGCAAAGTTCAGTTTGCCTGCCCAAATTTGCCATGCGGCTTGATCTTTGACTTCATAGTATTTTATAATATCGCCTTCAAGTACAAAGAATCGTTGAGTTTTACCATATGGGAAATAATATTTCGATATGTTGCTTTCGCTTATTGTTGGAATTGGGTCGTATAAACTGATATGCGGCAAAGATAAAACGGCGGCTCGTGCTTTAACGATATCTTTGCTGTTTTCGGCTCCTTCAGTATTTGAGTTGTAAATCACGGCCGTTCTGGTTCCAGCATCCCATACAACATTTGCTCCCAAAGACTCGCCAATGAATTTTAAAGGGACGTAAACGGTACCCTTCACATTTTTCGGGGGGGTATCCAATGTTAATTTCGAGTTTCCCTGATATGCAATTTTACTGTTTACCGTCATTTTGACGGTTTCTTTGGATTTCGAATTTGCAACCGTTATAGAGTTTGTTTTGCCATCCCATTCCACCTTGAAAATACGCATTAGAGTTAATGCACGAATAGGAACCATCGTGGTTTGATTGATGATGAGGGGTTTTTGATCCACCTGTTTAACTCCGTTCACATTCAGGTTGGCTGATGAAGAGGGGGCCGCCATTACCGAACTGCTGATCGAGAAAGCGAGCAGTAACGATGAAGCGGCTATAAAGATCTTTTTCATGAAAAATGACTCCTTCTTATAGAATTTCGACATGTTATTTTTGGGTCAGAAGTTATTTTTGCCCATCTATATGAATGACGAAAAAAATACGATTTTGTTTCGCTGAAAATGATAAAAATTGGATAGTTGATTGAGAGACAAAAAAGGCCGCCCCTAGTTAAATAACCTAAGGGCGGTCCATTTTCGTAGCCATTCATTTGTGAATTTTTATGGTATGGTCACGGTCTCCCTGAGCGAAAGAAAACTGCATCTGTTCGGGAGTAAAGCGGCATTAATGAGAGATTTTAACGTTGCCCATGCCGCCAACCGTGTACTCTTTGCCATACACTTGAATATCGGCAGGCACTTCCGACTCGTTGGCAATCACAACGTCATGTTCACCGACCGTTACATTCAGACGCGATTCGCGGAACATCACCTTAAAGGAGAAGGATTTCCAGTGGCCAGGATTGAAAGGATTCAGCTGCAGGACGCCGTCTCTCACCTTCAAGCCGCCAAAACCGTGAACGACGGACATCCAGGTTCCGGCCATGCTGGTCGTATGGCAGCCGTCTTCGGTATCGTTGTTGTAATTATCCAGGTCAAGGCGCGAGGTGCGCAAATACATTTCGTAAGCTTTTTCCTTGTAACCAAGTTCGCACGCAATGATCGAGTGAACGCAAGGCGAAAGGGAAGACTCATGCACCGTCAACGGCTCATAGAAATCGAAGTTGCGTTTTTTCGTTTCCAGGTCATAACGGTCGCCCAGGAAAAAGAGTCCCTGGAGAACATCGGCCTGCTTGATATATGCGGAACGCAGAATGCGGTCCCAAGACCAGTTCTGGTTCAGCGGCAGATGTTTCGGGTCGAGATCCTTGACAGGTGTCAGATCTTTATCCAGGAATCCGTCCTGCTGCAGGAAGATTTGACGTTCAGGATCATGCGGGTAATACATTTTGTCGATGATCTCCTGCCATTTTGCCGTTTCCGCTTCGGATAATTGCAGTTTTTCCACGAGTTCGTTGTAACGGGAAACCTCATTTTCGCGGAGATATGCAAGTACCTCCAGCGTGTATTCCATCGTCCAGCTGGCGATACGGTTCGTGTACCAGTTGTTGTTGACGTTATTTTCGTATTCGTTTGGACCTGTCACGCCGAGGATCATGTATTGATCTTTGGACGCCACATAGTTGACGCGCTCTTCCCAGAAGCGGGAAATTTCCGCGAGCACCTCGAGGCCATATTGGCCGAGATAAGCGAAATCGCCGGTGTAATTCACGTAGTTGTATATGGCATAAGCGATTGCGCCGTTCCGGTGGATTTCCTCAAAGGTAATTTCCCATTCGTTATGGCATTCCTCGCCGTTCATGGTTACCATCGGATACAGGGCGCCTTTGGTGAAGCCGAGTTTGGCCGCATTTTCTTTTGCTTTTTCCAGATGCTTATAGCGGTAGATCAGCAGATTGCGGGCGATGGAGGCATCCGCCGTGCTCAGGTAGAAAGGAAGGCAATAAGCTTCCGTATCCCAATAAGTGCTGCCGCCGTATTTTTCGCCGGTAAATCCTTTAGGTCCGATATTGAGACGGTCGTCTTCGCCGCTATAGGTTTGATTCAATTGGAAAATGTTAAACCGGATCGCTTGCTGCGCGGCCACATCGCCCTCAATCACAATGTCGCTGTCGCGCCATTTATTGGCCCATGCCTGCACCTGCTCCTCTAACAGCTGCTGGAAACCGGCAGCCACGGCATTTTGCAGGGCGGCGCGGCCGGCGTCAACCAATTGGCCAAGGCCATGGTCACGGGAGGTTACGTTGGCGGCGTATTTGTATACGACGATCTGATCATTGGCCGCAGCTTCAACCTTCACGCGGTAACCGACGTATTTTTCCTTCGTGATTTGTTCAGGCTGGAGCGCAAGCGCCTCACCGTTTTTGCTGATTTCAAACGTCATGACCGAGGTCAGATGAAAATCCAGCTTTTTCGTTTTAATCGTAAGCACGGCGTCCTTTTCGCCAAATTCTTTGGAGACTTCAGACCAAAACTTTTCTTCATAGTTTGAGTCTTTGTTCTGTACATCGCCGTCCAGATACGGGGTGATCGTAAGGTTGGCGTTAAAGTTAAGCGGAGTTACCGCATAACGGATAGCTCCGATCTCATGGCGTGTCATGCTGACAAAACGCAGCGCTTCAACACGGATCTCCTTGCCGCCTTCCAGTTCAGCCGTAAAGCTGCGGGACAGCGTTCCTTCCTTCATGTTCAACACCCGCGTAAAATCCTTC
Source organism: Paenibacillus azoreducens (assembly GCF_021654775.1). Classification (NCBI taxonomy): domain Bacteria; kingdom Bacillati; phylum Bacillota; class Bacilli; order Caryophanales; family Paenibacillaceae; genus Paenibacillus; species Paenibacillus azoreducens. The sequence continues at coordinate 594,620 of NZ_AP025343.1, forward strand.
ACTGTGCAGCTCGCAAGGTCCAGCGGTTGTCCGTCAATGTCGATGTTGATGCCGATCCAGTTGGTGCTGTTCAGCACCTTGGCGAAATACTCCGGATAACCGTTTTTCCACCAGCCGACACGGGTTTTGTCAGGATAATAAACGCCGGCCATGTAGCTTCCTTGCAGCGACGGACCGCTGTAGGTTTCCTCGAAATTGGCGCGTTGTCCCATATAACCGTTTCCAATACTGAAAATACTTTCAGAGATTTCATGTTGATGGGCTTGAAAATCCTCTTCAATGATGTTCCATGGATCAAGCTTTAAATATTGTTTCACAATCACCGGCTCCTTTTTAAAGGCATTTTAGAAGTTGTTCAAAAAGTTCGCTTTTGATAAGAAAACCAATCGAGGCCAATCAAGGATGAAAGGGCCGCGATTCAACGGTAGGTTTTCTTGCGATATAGAATCTCATCAGCGTAGTTAGATAACTTATAAATTCTATATCTAACACGAAGTTAATCAGGAAGCGGGCTCGGCATCTAATCTTGAATTCAGCCGGGCCTTCCGGGGCTCACGTACCCCTTACGTACGCTCCGCTCCTCAGTCCCTTCTTCATCCAATCTTCTCGGTGCTGAAAACCGACCTTTTTGAACTCGCATTTATAGTAAAGTATTCCATAAACGAATCGGGGCTATGTCATCATTTGCAAATGTTGGCTGTCGTAATATTGTGATTTCCAGGGAAATATCCCGAAGTTAGTTGGTCCCGAAAATATCGTACAGACGCTGAGCCGACATTTCCTGAAGGGAAGACACAACTTCATCGGCCCGGGCCAGGGTAGTTCTTGAACCTACGCCAATACTGCGCATTCCGGCGCGGATCGCCGCTTCGATACCGGCTTCGGCATCCTCGAATACGACGCATTCGACAGGGTCGACATTCAGCTCCTTGGCCCCAAGCAGAAACACTTTAGGATCCGGTTTGGCGCTGGCCGTTTTAGTTCCGTCGATAATTGCGTCAAAATAAGGTACCAGATGGGTGTTATTCAGGATTTTCATCGCGTTTTTGCTGGCTGAACCAAGGGCGACCAGAATTCCGGCGGACTTCAGCTCCTGCAAAAAGGAGAGCGCGCCGGGAAGAATTTCAGATTCATCCATACGCGATATGTAGTCCACATACCAATTGTTTTTTTTCTCGGCAAGCGCTACTTTAGTTTCGTCATCCAGCGAAATACCGCCGATTTCGAGCAAAATGTCGAGCGACGCCATTCGGCTGACACCTTTCAAACGCTCATTGTCCTGCTCGGTGAAATCAAATCCAAGCTCTTGCGCCAGACGTTTCCATGCCAGATAATGATATTTCGCGGTATCGACAAGCACGCCGTCCAGGTCGAATAGGCAGGCACGGATCGGAGTATGAGATGTCATAAAAAGTCCTCCTTGGTTAGTTGTGCAAACGTTTGAACAAATTGCGAAAATAAAGGAAGCACCAGAGATGCTTCGCCTATTTCTTCAAGCATATGTTGTGGAACCCGATTTTGCAACCCAATTCATCAATGAATGGGTAAAAAGATGGTTCTCCTGTGAAAATAACGTCAAACCGGCCGAACGTCAAGTGAAATTTTTGAAAAGGGCCTCAAAAGGAGAGAATAAGGTGCTTCGGACCCTTCAAAAAACAACGACGTCCGATAACCAAAACCCCACATGTACCCTATAACGACGGCTTTTTAGGTGGAGTATAAATAGACGATTCCCGCATGACTAGCCGATGGGGGATAATGTGCCGTTGTTGAATTTTCAATTTCCCGTCATCCCGGATGGATTGGATCAGCGCCTGCGAGGCGGTGTATCCGAGATTATAAATGCCGATATCGATACTGCTCACCGGCGGTGTCGCCAGTTCGGCGATCGAAAGATTGTTAAAGCTGACAATGCATAAATCTTCAGGCACCCTGTAGCCGAGCTCGTGAAGTCCGCGCAGGACGCCAAGGGACACGAAATCATCGACCACCACCAGCGCCGATGGGCGCTCGGGCAAATTCATAAAAAAAGACATGGCGCGATAGCCGCTTTCCTGCAAAAATTCGCCTTCGACGATCCATTCCTTGCGCATCTCAAGCCCGGCTTCCGTAAGCGCGTTCACATAACCCTTTAAACGGTCGCGCGAAACGATATGATTCGGCGGTCCGCTGACAAATCCGATTCGCTCATGACCGAGCGAGATCAGATGTTTCGTCGCATCGTAGGCGGCTTGGACGTTGTCATTATCCACCGACAGGATGTCCGGGTATTTTTCGCTCCGCCCGATGAGCACGAACGGGTAGTGGTTGCTTGTTAAAAATTCGACGACCTGGTCATCCTTGCGGGAATAAAGCAATATGGCTCCGTCAACCCGTTTCCCCTTCAGAAGGCGGGAAAGAGCTTCGACTTCCTCCTGTTCGCTCCCGCCCGAGCTGATCAGCACGTCATATCCCGAACGGTTGGCTTGCGTGACGATGCCCCGGATCAGTTCCATGAAGAACAGGTTGAGAAACAGCTCTTCCGCCGGCTTTGGCAGAATCACGCAAATACTTTCCGTGGTTCTGGAGACAAGGCTTTTGGCCATGATGTTCGGATGGTATCCAAGCTCCTCCATCACATCTCGCACTCTCTGGGATGTTTCTCGACTGATTCTGGAATTGTTCGACAGAACACGGGACACGGTGGAGGGAGAAACGCCCGCTTTTTTGGCGACATCTTTAATTGTTACAGACATTGTTACCTCCCTGTGAAACCGTTTGTGTTCCTTGCAAAAACGGGAACCTTGTAGAGGTTGTTCAAAAAGTCCGCTTTTGATCACGAAGTGAATCAGGAAGCGGATTCAGCATCGAATCTTGAATTCAGCCGGGCCTTCCGGTGCTCACGTACTTAAACGTACGCTCCGCTCCTCAGTCCCTATCTTCATTCAACCTTCTCGGTGCTGAAAACCGACCTTTTTGAACACGCACTTGTATAAACTGTTTACGGTATTTTTACACTTGCTATCTTAATCGATAGCATGGGGCTTGTAAATACGGGACCTCTCAGTCCCCTTTGATTATTGCCGGAATTTCCGGAGTAAATACCAGGGATATCTTTACGTCGAAGGCGGCTCCACCATCATGTGCAATTTGCAGCGATGCACAGAATGCGCGCAGAATTCGTGCATAAAGTTGCACAATCGATAAAGTCAAACATGAGGGAAGAATAGGTATTATTTATTTTAACCGTCAGTACGACGAATGAAAGACTTGGTGAAAAACCTTTACAAATCAAGGGATTTAGCGAAAATTCAGTTTTTATTTCATGAAAAACAGGGTTAGATATGATACACCGGATCAGATAGATTTCTTTGCAAAAACGCCAAAAAGAATAGATAATTTAAGATATCAAGAGATAATAAGGCATTATAAACTGTAATTGGCTAATTATGGCCGAATTGATAGTGTGCAAACGTTTTTACAAAACGATTATCGTTGTGTATGATGAACACATGATTAAAGCGCTTACCAAAAATGCTTTTACAGCTTTAACAGGCATTTTATGAATATTGATCTGTTGTACATATAGATAAATGGGTCATTCACGCTTTCTGTGAAATCGTTTGCGCTAAAATCAGGACAAGGCAAAACAAAAATGTTGGAGAGGGGTTATTTCAAAATGAAAATGAAACAGTTTATGGCACTGGCTGCAACGCTGACCATGGCATTCTCCCTTACCGCCTGCGGCAGTTCGAACAAATCAGCCGAGGAGCCGGCAGCTTCGGGAAATGAAACGGAGAACGCAGCAAAAACTACTGATAACAATGAGCAAACGTCGCCGGGAGAATTGAAACCTGAAGACGGAGCTTCCCTGGTTGTTTGGGAAAGTAAAGAAGAAAGAGCATTCACGGATGAAATCGCGAAACAGTTTACCGCCAAATATAACATTCCTGTCAAAGTCGAAGAAGTAAGTCCGACCGATCAAGTGACGAAGCTGTCCCAAGACGGACCATCCGGTCTGGCTGCGGATGTTGTGATCTTCCCGCATGATAACCTGGGTAGAGCGGTTGAAGCCGGCCTTTTGCTTGCCAACGACACCTACAAGGATGAAACGGTCAAAAACAATACCGAGGCTTCCATCCAAGGCGTAACTTATGACGGCACGCTGTACGGATATCCGAGAGCGGCCGAAACTTATGCTTTGTATTACAATAAATCGCTTGTCAAAGAAGCGCCAAAATCATTTGACGATGTTATCGCTTTTGGCAAGACATTTACAGATAAAGCCAAGAAAAAATACGCCCTGATGTGGGAAACAGGAAACATGTACTTCAACTATCCGTTTATCGCAACGACCGGCGGATACATCTACGGTAAAAACGGCACGGACAAGGACGATATCGGCATCAACTCCGCAGGGGCTTTGGAGAGCATGCAAACCTATGTGAAGCTGAAAGAAATTTTGCCTATCAAGAGCGGCGACATTAACCCGGACATCAAACGCAGCTTGTTTAACTCCGGCGACGTGGCAATGGATATCAATGGTCCTTGGGAGCTTGGCGGCTATAAAAAAGCGCTGGGCGATAATCTCGGAATTGCTCCGATTCCAACCATCGGCGGCAAACCGGCGATTTCCTTCTCGGGAATCAAGGCTTGGTATGTAAACTCCTTTACGAAGTATCCAAATGCTTCCCAATTGTTTGCCGAGTTCGCTTCCAACAAGGATGCGCAATTGCTGCTGAACGAAAAAGTAGGCTCCATCCCGACCAACAAAGAAGCTTTGGAAGCTGATCAAATCAAAAACGACCCTTACATTTCCGCCTTTGCGGAACAAACCAAAAACTCCCAGCCGATGCCTTCGATCCCTGAAATGGGCAACGTTTGGAGCCCTGTAAATGCGGCGCTGCCTGAAATTTGGGACAACAATGCGGATCCGAAAGCTGCCTTTGATAAAGCGGCTCAGCAAATCAAGGATTTGAATAACGGCGCAACCAAATAATCAAGACTAGATTGACGTTATTCAGGACGGATACACCCGCTGCTCAATGGAGCGGCGGGTGGTTTCCTTTCAAACGGAATACATGGGATATATTTTCATCGGATTCTGTTTTAAGGAAAATTCGGGAGAGGAGAGGCCAATGGAAAATTACCGCAGCAAGGCGACGATATTGTCGGTTTTAAGCATGGGGCTTGGACAAATTTATAACCGCCAGTTTATGAAAGGCATCGTTTTCCTGCTTGTCGAGGCATGGAGTGTTTTCTATTTCAGCGGAAGTTTGGGCAGAGCCCTCTGGGGCATCGTAACGCTTGGGGAGGAGCCCCGCAGATTGGTTAGAGGCAAATGGGTTGAAGGGGACCACTCCATTTTTATTTTGGTTCAAAGCTTGATCACGTTATTGTTC